>NZ_CP104965.1:3570138-4182684 GCF_025452235.1 Devosia neptuniae | reverse complement strand
GACCAATGTCATCGACGTGCACATGTCGCGCCTGCGTTCCAAGATCGACAAGGGCCATGCCTCCCCGCTGCTGCATACCGTGCGCGGCGCCGGCTACATGATCCGCGAGTAGATATTGAACCGCTTCGTCCAACTCTGGCGTACATCGACGGTCCGGCTGACGGCGACGTTCATCCTGATCTTCGTCATCTTTGCCATTATGCTGCTGGCCTTTATCGGCTGGCAGTCCAGCGTGCAGATCCAGCGCCAGCAAAGCGATGACATCGACCGCGAAGTGCGGCTGTTCCAGCGCATGGATGCCAATCAGAGCATTCGCGCCCTGGCCTTCGCGGTGGAGCGGATCTCCCGCCAGCCCGGCCCCGGGGTCTACTATCTGGGCGACGCAACCGGGCAATACCTGCTCGGCAACATGACCGATGTACCGCCCGAAGTGCTGATCACGCCGGGCGTCTACAGCTTTGCCTATGAGCGGTCCAATCCGCTCGCCGGATCCGGCCTGCCCGATATCCGCCCGCCGCGTTCGGGCTATGCCCTGGTTCGCTCGGTGGAACTGAGCAATGGCCTGCGCCTCGTGGTGGGGCGCGACGTGGTGGAGCGGCGCGGCTATTCGGCCATCATCATCCAGAGCTTCATGTTCGGCGTGCTGGGCATTATCCTGTTCTCCCTGATCGCGGGCGGGGTCACCGCGCGCCGCGTGCTGCGCCGCATCGACACCATCCGCGACACCTCCACCAAGATCATGTCGGGCAATCTCTCCGAGCGCATCCCGATCACCAAGCGGCAGGACGAGTTCGATGGCCTGGCCACCAATCTCAATGCCATGCTCGACCGTATCGAGGCGCTGCTGCAGGGCCTCAAGGAAGTCACCGACAATGTCGCCCACGACCTCAAGACGCCCCTGACGCGCCTGCGCAACCAGGCCGAGTCGGCATTGCGCGACGGCGCCAGCGACCAGTCGCGGCAGGCCGCGCTCGAAACCACCATCGCCGAGAGCGACCGCCTGATCCAGACCTTCAATGCCCTGCTGATGATCGCCCGCGCCGAAGCCGGTGCCCCCTCCGGCGCTTTCAGCGATGTCGATGTCAGCGCCGTCGTGGCCGATGTGGCCGAGCTTTATGGGCCGGTGGCCGAGGACGAGGGCATTGTGGTCGAAACCGCCATTGCCGAAGGCGTCCACCTGCGGGCCAATCGCGAACTGATCGGCCAGGCCATGGTCAACCTGCTCGAAAATGCCGTCAAATACGCCAAGCCCGAAGGCGAAGGCACGGGCCGCATCAATGTGGGCTTGCGCACCGATGGCGGACGCGTTCTGATCGACGTCGCCGATAACGGGCCCGGCATTCCCGAGGAAGACCGCAAACGGGTGCTGGAACGCTTCGTCCGGCTGGAAAAAAGCCGGTCAGAAACGGGGTCCGGCTTGGGGCTCTCGCTGGTGGACGCGGTGACGCGGCTGCATGGCGGGACCTTCCGGATCGAAGACAATGCCCCTGGCGTCCGCGCCGTGATCGATCTACCAGGCGCCTAGCCCTTTCTTCCCCTCGCCCCTTGAGGGAGAGGGACGGCATTTCTGCGTTCAGCAGAAATGACAGGGTGAGGGGTGCTGCGCCCGCCCATGCTTCAATGCCCATTTCACCCCAATGTCCTCCGTTTCCCTCCCTTGCCCACCAAAACAGAGGTCCCCGCTTTCGCGGGGATGACACCGTGTTTGTTGGGGCGAAGCAAGCAACTCACCTGCCCACAGCTTGCTCTGCCCCACCCGCCAAGCTATCCCTTTTTCATGGTCATTTCGCTCCGCTCCCTGCCGCCGATCGCTCATCCCCGTTTTGATGCCTGGCTCGCTGAGCTCCCGGCCGACCAACGCGGTATAATTGCCAACGCTGCCAAGACGCTGGGGCCGTTACTTGAATCAGCGCCCTATCTGCTCGACCTGGCACAGACCAATGCCGATTGGCTGGCCGGAGCCCTCTCCGACACCGCCGATGGCGCCTTTGCCGATATCACCGCCGCCGTCGAAACGGCGGGCCGTGAGGCCGCTGACGAGGCTGCGCTCTCGCCCGTCCTGCGCATTGCCAAAGGCCGTACGGCGCTGCTGGCGGCGGTGGCCGAAACCGGCGGCGTCTGGACCACGGCGCAAGCCACCGCCGCACTGTCCGACCTTGCCGACGCCGCCCTCGATGCAGCGCTGGATTTCCTGATGCGCCAGGCCAGCACCAAGGGGCTGTTGGCCATCCCGCCGGAGCAGGCCACCGCCGCGCAATCGGGTCTCGCCATTTTCGCCCTGGGCAAGCATGGCGGGCAGGAGCTGAACTATTCCTCCGATATCGACATCGTCGTCTTCTACGATCCCGACAAGGGTGTGCTTGCCAATCCCGCGGAGGCGACCAAGGTCTATTCGCGCATGATCCAGAAGCTGGTCGGGCTGATGGAGGAGCGGCGCGAGCATGGCTATGTCTTCCGCACCGATCTGCGCCTGCGTCCCGATCCGGGCTCGACACCCGTCGCCATCTCCTTCGACGCGGCTTTGGCCTATTACGAAAGCCGCGGCCAGAATTGGGAACGCGCCGCCTGGATCAAGGCGCGCGCCTGCGCCGGCGACAAGCAGGTGGGCGAAGCCTTCCTCAAGGAGCTGGCGCCCTATGTCTGGCGCAAGCATCTGGATTTCGCGACCATTGCCGATATCCAGGCCATGAAGCGCCAGATCAATATCGCCAAGAATGTCGGCGATATCCGCGTCGAGGCGCACAATGTGAAGCTCGGGCGCGGCGGCATTCGCGAGATCGAATTCTTCACCCAGACCCAGCAATTGATCGCCGGCGGCCGCGATAAGGCCCTGCGCGTCAAGCCGACTGCGCATGCTTTGGCCGCTTTGGCTGACGCCAATTGGATCACGCCCAAGGCCTCCACCGAGCTGACCCAGACCTATTGGTACCTGCGCGCCGTGGAAAATCGCCTGCAGATGCTGCGCGACGAGCAGACCCATGTCATGCCCGCGACGGCGGAGGAGGTTGCCATCATCGGCCGGCTGATGGGCGAGCCCGACCTGATCCAGTTTGAAAACGGCTATCGCGCCGCGCTGGAACGCGTCGTCGGCTATTATTCGGAACTCTTCACCGAAGGCGAAACGCTGGGCAGCGGCGAAGGCAATCTGGTCTTTACCGGCAGTGACGACGATCCGGGTACGCTCGAAACCTTGGCCGCCATGGGCTTTGCCGATCCGCACCAGGCCATCGAAACCGTGCGCAAATGGCACTATGGCAGCTATCCTGCCACCCGCGCCTCTGCCGCCCGCGCGCACCTCACCGAATTGCTGCCGGCCCTGTTGGTGACCCTGGGCAATGCTGGCAACGCGGACGAGGCTTTGGCCCGCTTCGACAATTTCCTCTCGCGCCTGCCGACCGGCGTCCAACTCTTCGCGCTGCTGCGCAGCCATCCGCATCTGCGCACGCTGCTAGTGCAACTGCTGGCCTCGGCGCCGCGTATGGCCGAAGCGGTGATCCACCGCGCCCATGTCATGGATGGCCTGATCGATCCCGCCTTCGCCAATGACGTGACCCATCGCGACGTGCTGGTCGCCAAGGTCGACGCGTTCCTGGCCGAAGCGCGCTCCTATGAGGAGATCATCGATCGCGCCCGTATCATTGGGCAGGAGCAAAAATTCCTCATCGCGGCAGGCCTGCTCTCCGGCACCGTCAGCGCCAGCGGGGCCGGGGAGCAGTTTACCGCCCTTGCGGAAACCCTGCTCAATCGCCTGTTCGGCAGCGTGCGCACCGAATTCGAACGCCGCCATGGCGCCATGCCCGGCGGTCGCGTGGCGCTGCTCGCCTTCGGCAAAATGGCCAGCCGCGAAATGACGGTGACGTCGGACCTCGATTTCATCCTGCTCTATGACGCGCCCGATGGGGAATCCACCGGCGACAAGCCGCTGAGCACCAATCATTACTATACTCGCCTCACCCAGCGCCTTGTCAGCGCCATCACCGCGCCCACCGCCGAAGGCGTGCTCTATGAGGCCGATATGCGGCTGCGGCCCTCCGGCAATGCCGGCCCACTCGCCACGGCCATTGCTGGTTTCCGCGCCTATCACCGCGACAATGCCTGGACCTGGGAGCATCTGGCGCTCAGCCGCGCCCGCGTGGTCGCCGCCGATGGCGATTTCGGTTCTCAGGTCGATGCGGCAGTAGGGCAGGTCATGGCCCAGCCGCGCGACGCGGCCACCACGATTGCTGATGTCGTCGCCATGCGGGCGCTGATGGCCAAGGAGCGCCCCGCACGACATCCCTTCGATCTCAAGCTCGCCAAGGGTGGCCTGGTCGATCTCGAATTCATCGCCCAATCCGCCCAATTGGTTGCCGGCGCGACCGTGGCGCTGCCGCAGGCTTTGACGGCGCAAGTCCTCGCCCGGCTCGGCCAGACGGGACTGGTGCCGCAGGGCATGCGACTGGCCGAAATCCACGAGGTCTATTCCACCGTGCTACAGGTAATGAGTTCGGCCCTGGTCAGCCCGTTCAAGGAGGAGGCGTGGACCGCAGCCTTCAAGGAATTGCTGGCTGGCCTGACCCATTACCCCGATTTCGGGCGCCTGGAACTGGATCTGGCAGCCATGCGTGCTGAAGTGCAGGACGCGGCCGATGCCTGGTATGAGAAGGCCAAGGGGCTGTAGCTAGTTCGGCCGGTTCCGCTCCGGAACGGCAAGGCCGCGCTTCTCGATCTCACGCTTGATCGTGTCAGGCATTTCCCGGCAGCCACAGGCGATGGCATGTGCCAGATGCCAGTCCACTCTCTGGTCGAGCGTCGGGTGCTCAGGCATGCGGTAGGTCTTATGCCAATCCCGGTTGAGCATCAGGCCGCGACCTCCAGCGCCTGGCTGGCGAGCTGCGCCGGCAGCGATATCGCCACAGTGGTCCCCAGCGACGGGCTGGAATCAATCGCCAGTCGGCCCCCGCTCAGTTCGGCAATGGCGCGCGCAATCGAAATGCCCAGTCCCGGACCCACGCCGTCACGCGTAAAGGTGGCATCGCCCAGCGCGAAGGGCTGCGACAGCGAAGCCAGCCGCTCCTCATCCATGCCGATGCCGGTATCGGTGATTTCAATCACCACGCCATCGGTGGCGGCGAAGGCGGCCAGCGTGATCCGGCCCCGCGCCGGGGTGAAGCGGATGGCGTTCTCAACGATATTGCCAACCATGCGCTGCAGCCCCAGCCGGTCGCCGGTGACGATGGCGCCGCAGCCTTGGCGCAGGGCAAAACTCACCCCGGCCCGCTGCGCCTGGCCGCGGAAGCGCTGCACCACGCTATCGAGCAGGGCATCGACCGAGACGGGCTCGCTGCGCAATTCCTTGCGGCCGCCCTCAAGCTCCGCCAGATCAAGAATGGTGGCGAACGAAGCCAGCAGATGCTCGCCCGAGCTTTTGATGGAATTGACATAATCGGCATAGCGCGCATCGCCCAGCGGCCCATAGGTCTGGTGCCGCATCAACTCGGCAAAGCCGATGATGTGGTTGAGCGGCGTGCGAATGTCGTGGCTGAGATGGGCGAGGAAATTGGTCTTGGCGTGGCTGGCGGCCTCGGCCCGCAGCTTTTCCTCGTGATAGCGCCGTGCCAGATGGCGTTGCTCCTCGCGGATCGCGGCGAGCAGGGTATCGGTGCGCTTGCGTTCGGTAATGTCGCTGACCAGCGTCATGAACGCGCCATCGTCCAGCGGGCGCTCGTCGATCAGCAGGCATGAGCCGTCTTCGCCATGCAGCTCGAGCAGGCGGCTATGCTCGTCCTCGCTGATCGGTTTCATATAGCCCCGAGCGATCAGGCGTTTGACCGCATCATGATAGCTGACTTTGACGCCTGCCAGGTTCAGCCGATCGCGATAGCGGTCATTGCAGACGATCAGTTCGCCCATCCGCGTCCAGCAGGCCACGCCCATGGGGATGGCGGCGGCCAGCGTCTGGTAATTCTGGCGCTGTAGCAGGTCAGGCATGCCTGCTCGACGGCGCCTGAATGCAACGAGCAGGGTGATGAGTGCGGCCAGCCCGAAGGCAACGCCGCTGCGGGTGGCCATGCCCGTCAAAGCCGGCATTTGCGCGGCTTCGAGAGCCAGCGTGCCATGCGAGCCCAGGGGCACGGCCTGGCCGAACAGGGTCGGTGCGGCGGCGTCAGCGCCGGTCAGGCTGGCCTTGATGATGCTGGCATAACGGCCCGCTGAGTCCTTGAGCGCCACTTCTGCGGATTCCGGGGAAACCTCGGCAATGTCAGCGGCAATGGCGGTGCCGATCATGGCCAGCTCGCGCTGCACGTCATCAAGGGTTCGAGCGCTGTCATAGATGAAAAACAGGGTTGCCGCGAGCAGCGAGGTCAGCGCCACGGCAGCCGTGATGGGAGAGACCCGGAAACGAGCGGCCAGAGAAGAGGGAGCGGCCACGCGGTCCTTGGGGCGGTCAAACTCGGACTGTACTTGGCCCGCGCCGAATCCTTCGGCGCCGGCGCCGGATTGCTCCGCCGACCGCATGGAATTCTCCTGTAAATGATATGGGTTTGCCCTAACCCGATTTGCCCTTAACAAAGCATGAATCAAGCCGGGGTGCCTTGTCCAGACCCCTCAATCGGGGCCTGGACGCCGTTAGGCAAATTCGAGAGTCGTTTGAATCACTTAGCGGCAGAAGAAAAATTCTTCTATTTTGCGCTTGCGTTACTCCGCCAGCATGCGCGCCAGGATATCGGCCGTGTTGCGGCTGAGCTTGCCGCCGGCCTGCAGCGCGGTAAGCGCGGAACGGGCTGCTTCGCGACGCTGCGGCTCCAGCATTTGCCAGATACGGAAGCCGGTCAGCACCCGTGCCGCGACCTGCGGATTGCGGGTGTCGATATCGGCCACGACGTCAGTAATGAAGCGGAACGCCGTGCCATCAGGGCGGGTGAATTGCGCCGGATTGCTCATCACGAACGAGCCGAGCAGTGAGCGTAGCCGGTTCGGATTGGACTTGGGGAAGTCGGGCGCCGCCAGGATTGCCTTGATGCGCTCCAGCACACCCTCATCCTGCGCCAGTGCCGACACCATCAGCCACTTGTCGAACACCAGCGGATTGGCAGTGAAGCGGGTGCGGAAATCGGCCAGCACGGTCGGCGCTTCCGCCGTCCAGGCGCTGCCCAAAATGGTCAGCGCCGCATAGCGGTCCGTCATATTGGTCGCTTCGGCATATTGCGAGGCGGCCAGAGCTGACGCCCCCGCCGCCTCGCTACCGACCAGCAGCGCCAGAACCCGATTGCGCAGCGCGCGCCGGCCGGTGCTCGCCGCATCCGGCTGATAGGGCAGGGTGCTCGACAGGTTGGTATAGGCAATCAGCAAATCGCGGCCCAGCGGGCCAAACACCGCCTTGGTCAAGGCGTTCCGGACCTCGTGAATGCGTGCCGGGTCGATATCCTTGCCGATAGTGCGCCCAATCACCGCCTCGCCCGGCAGGCCGAGGGCCAGTGCCTTGAACGCGTCGTCGAGGTCCTTGTTGGCCAGCGTATCGGCCATGGCCCGGCTCAAGCCTGCAACCGCCGCATCGGACCAAGGCTTGCCCGTCGCTGCGTCCACCGCCAGCGCGGTCGCCACATCCTGCAAAGCCTGCCAGCGCCCATAGGGATCACTGTCATGCTGGGCGAGGAACAGGCGGTCGTCCTGCGTCAGATTGGTGTCGAGGTTCACCGGCGCCGAGAACTCGCGCAGCAGCGATGGCACCGGTTTGTTGGCAATGCCCTTGAAGGTGATCTCCGCGCTGGCCTCGCGCAGCACGATCATGTCGTCCCGCACCTCGCCGCCGCTCACCGCGCTCCAGCCCATCGGGCTGCCATTGGGGCCGATCAGCCCGAACTTGATAGGCAGCACCAGCGCCTGCTTTGTCAGCTGGCCCGGCGTCGGCAGCGTCTCCTGGCTCAGCTTGAGCGTATAGGTCTGGCTGACTGCATCATAGCTGTCGCTCATGGTCAGGCGCGGCGTGCCGGCCTGCAGATACCAGGTCTTGAACTGCTCAAGGTCCACGCCATTGGCTTCGGCAAACACGGCAAGAAAGGCCTCGATCGTGGTCGCCTCGCCATCATGGCGCTCGAAATAGAGGTCCATTCCCTTGCGGAAACCGGCTTCGCCCAACAGCGTCGCCAGCATGCGCACGATCTCGGCGCCCTTTTCGTAGACGGTGGGCGTATAGAAATTGTTGATCTCGCGATACTGGTCCGGCCGCGCCGGATGGGCCAGCGGGCCGCCATCCTCGGGGAACTGCGCCGAGCGCAACGTCACCACATCCGAAATGCGCTTCACCGCCCGGCTGCGCTCGTCGCTGGTGAATTCCTGGTCGCGATAAACCGTCAGCCCTTCCTTGAGGCAGAGCTGGAACCAGTCCCGGCAAGTGATTCTGTTGCCAGTCCAATTGTGGAAATATTCATGTGCGATGACGCGCTCGATATTCTCATAATCGGCATCGGTCGCCGTTGCCGGCTGGGCGAAGACCAGCTTGTCGTTGAAGATATTGAGGCCCTTGTTTTCCATCGCGCCGAAATTGAAATCGGAGACAGCGACGATGTTGAAGATGTCGAGGTCATATTCGCGCCCGAAGCGCTTTTCGTCCCAGGCCATCGAGCGCTTGAGGCTGTCCATCGCCCACAGGCATTGGTCTTCCTTGCCATGCTCGCAATAGATCGCCAGGTCCACCTTGCGGCCGGAGGCGGTGGTGAAGCTGTCGGTGATCGAGCCGAGATCCCCCGCCACCAGCGCGAAGAGATAAGCCGGCTTGGGGAACGGGTCTTCCCACACGGCAAAATGCATGCCGTCGCCCGCATCGCCCTGACCCACCAGATTGCCATTGGCCAGCAGCACCGGCGCAAGGTCGCGCGGCGCTGTCATCGTCACCTTGAACGTTGCCAGATTATCCGGCCGGTCGAGATAATAGGTGATGCGACGGAACCCCTCGGGCTCGCATTGCGTGCACCAGGTGCCGCTCGAGCGGTAGAGCCCCATCAGCTTGAGATTGCCCTCAGGCTTGAGCGTGACTTCGGTTTCCAGCACGAAGCGGCGCAGCGGCGGCTCGATAATGGTCAGGCCATTGTCATCGGCCGCATAGGCAACAAGCGCCAGCGGCGCGCCATCGATGGCCACCGAACTGAGCTTGAGCCCATCCCCGTCCAACACCAGCGGCGTGCCCGGCGCAGTCTCGGCCTGCGGCTCTATGGTCAGCAGCGCGCGCACCCGGGTCGTGTCGGCCAGAATGCGGAAATCGAGATCGACCGCCGTGATTTTGTAGGGGCTGGGGGCATAATCCTTGAGATAGATCGTGTGCTCGGTTTCCGTGCGCATGGCTACATCCAGTCACTGACAGTCTGAAAATAAGTGTGTCTGCCCGGCTACAGCAGACTCGGTTCTTTGGTGTATCTTAACGGGCTCGCGACTGCATCGGTTCTTTCTTTCTCGCCAGGGTGGAGGCATAGGGGAGAAGACGCTACCGTTGGTTGCGACACGCTGCTCCTCTGGCCAATTGCGGGCGTATCGAGCGCGGTATCCAAATTTCCCGTCCGGCTTTACGCGCCATCGGTCAGTTCTGCCTTGACCTCAACCATGCTTGAGGTCTTAGAGGCTCTGGCCATGAACGCTGGGCCCGCGGGCCAGAAACTATGGTGAATAACAATGTTGCGTTGGTTTGAACGGCGCCTGGAAGCCTACCCCTCGACGGAACCAACCGAGCCGCCCAAGGGCTTGCTGGCGTTCTGCCTCTATTACAGCCAGGGCGCCAAGAAGTGGCTGGCGCTGATGGCGTTTGCTGCCGCGGCCGTGGCCATTGGCGAAATCATCATCTTCGGCTTTATCGGCGATGTGGTGAACTGGCTGGCCGGGGCAAATCCCGACACCTTCCTGCAAACCGACGGCTGGAAGCTCGCCCTTATGGGCGCGATGGTCATCTTCGTCCTGCCAGCATTCGCGCTGGTGTCGACGCTGACCATGCACCAGACCTTGCTGGGCAATTTCCCGCAGCGCATCCGCTGGATGAGCCATCGTTACCTCATCCGCCAGTCGATGAGCTATTTCCAGGATGAGTTTGCCGGCCGCATTGGCGCCAAGTTGATGCAGACCTCGCTCGCGGTGCGCGAAGTGGTCATGAAGCTGCTCGACATGCTGGTCTATGTCGTCGTGTACTTCACCGGCGCGGTGATCCTGGCGGCTTCGGCCGATTGGAGGCTGGCCATTCCCTTCCTGGTCTGGCTCGCCGCCTATGTCTCGATGATGTTCTATTTCATCCCGCGCATGGGCAAGATTTCCCAGGCGCAGGCTGATGCCCGCTCGATGATGACCGGCCGCATCGTCGACAGCTACACCAATATCGCCACGGTGAAGCTCTTCAGCCATTCCAATCGCGAGGAGGGCTATGCCAAGGAGGCGATGGACGAGTTCCTCGACACCGTCTACCGGCAGATGCGCCTGTTCACCGTGCTCAACATGCTGGTGCTGTGGTCCAATGCGCTACTGCTCTTTGCGGTAGGGGCAACCGGCATCTGGCTGTGGATGCAGGGCTTGATGAGCCCGGGCGCCCTGGCCGTTTCGCTGGGCCTCGTCATGCGCTTCCAGGGCATGAGCCAATGGGTGATGTGGGAAATGTCGGCCCTGTTCGAAAATATCGGCACGGTCAAGGATGGCATTGCGTCCTTCTCGCTTCCCCGCGTCGTCTCCGATGCTCCGGGCGCCCAGCCCATCGGCACCGTCAAGGGCGATATCAAGTTCGAGAATGTCTCGTTCCACTACGGCAAGAAAACCGGCGTGATCGACCATCTCAACCTGCATATCCGTCCGGGCGAAAAGATCGGCCTGGTTGGTCGCTCCGGCGCCGGCAAGTCGACCATCGTCAACCTGCTGCTCCGCTTCTACGATCGCGCCGATGGCCATATCTTCGTGGATGGGCAGGACATCGCCAAGGTCACGCAGGATAGCCTGCGCGCCAATATCGGCGTGGTGACGCAGGATACGTCTCTGCTGCACCGCTCGGTGCGCGACAACATCGTCTATGGTCGCCCCGACGCGACCGAGGAGATGATGCGCGAAGCCGCTGACCTTGCCGAGGCCACAAGCTTCATCGAGGGGCTGAGCGATCTGCAAGGCCGCAAGGGCTTCGATGCCCATGTCGGCGAGCGGGGCGTCAAGCTTTCGGGCGGACAGCGCCAGCGTATCGCCATCGCCCGCGTCCTGCTCAAGAATGCGCCGATCCTGGTGCTCGACGAAGCCACCTCCGCCCTCGACAGCGAGGTCGAAGCGGCGATCCAGGGCCAGCTGCAATTGCTGATGAAGGGCAAGACGGTGATCGCCATTGCCCACCGCCTCTCCACCATCGCCATGATGGACCGGCTGGTGGTCCTCGATAAGGGCGTCGTGGTCGAACAGGGCACCCATGCCCAATTGCTCGAAACCGGCGGCATTTATGCCAGCCTCTGGCACCGCCAGTCCGGCGGCTTCATCGATGCCGACCAGCCTGAAGAAGCAGCGCAATAATCCAGATGGGCCCCGCCAATATGGCGGGGCTCGTTTACTTTCCGGCGCCAAACAGGCGGTTACGGCTGGCCTGCCAGCCCGGCTGCGGGCTCGACAGCTTTTCCAGCATCATCTGCTGGGTCATCGGCCGGCCAAACAGATAGCCCTGCATCACCGAGCCGCCCAAGCCCAGCAAGGCCTCAAGCTGTTCCTCCGTCTCGATCCCTTCGAACACGCAGGACACACCCAGATTGCGGCACAGATCGATCGTGGTCTTGATGATGGCGCGGCTGGTCGCGTCGCTATTGACCACGGCCACGAAGCTGCGGTCGATCTTGATGCGGTCCAGCGGCAGCTTCTGCACATGCGTCAGGCTCGAATGGCCGGTGCCGAAATCATCCAGCGCAATCCGCGACCCCAGCGCCAACAGCGCCAGCAGCGCCGCATTGGCCTGTTGCATATCGCCCATCACCGCCGTTTCGGTGATTTCAAAATCGATCCGGCAGGGCGTTCCCGCCTTCCCGATCAGGGACACGATGCCCTCGATGGCGGTCATCGAGCTGACATCATGCGCCGAGAGGTTGACCGAGAGCCGCATCGGCGGCGGCAATTGGTCGATCACCGCCAGGGCCTTGCGCACCACCGCCTGCGTGATCTTGGGCACGATGCCGGAATGCTCGGCCATCGGAATGAAGTCGGCTGGCGATACCTCACCCAATACCGGACTGCGCCAGCGCGCCAGCACTTCGTAGCCGGTCACGCGGTCGAGCGAGATATCGAATTGCGGCTGGAACAGCACATAGATTTCTTCATCGAGATCGGCCGTGTGTAAGGCGTGCTCCATCGCGCGCACCCGGCTGATTTCCTCCTCGTGCCGAGCGGAGAACACCACCGCGCCGCCCCGCGCCTCTCGCTTGGCGACCGACGTCACGTAGTCGGCTCGATCGAACAGGATTTCGGCCCGGTCCCCCGGCTGCGACAGCGCCACCCCGGCCGACGCCGTGACATGCAAGCTCGCCTCGGCAAAGACGAAAGGGCGGCGCACCACCGTGCACAATGTCTCGCCCCATGCGGCGGCCTGCGTCTCGGTACGCGGTTCGTCGCAGATCAATCCGAACTGGGCATTGTCGAGCCGGGCCACATAGGCGCCCAGCGCGCGGGTGCGGTTGGCGACTTCCTGCAGCACACGATCACCCGCGGCGTGGCCGAAAATCTCGTTGACCGATTTGAACTTGTCGAGATCGAGCCGCGCCACGCTCAGCCGTTTGCCAGCGGCGGCAGCCGCATCCAGCCGCGCCTGCAATTCGCGGTGAAAAGTGTGCCTGTTGGGCAATCCGGTCAGGCTATCCAGATGCGCCAGCCGCTCGTTTTCCGCATAGAGGTTTTGCGCCTCATCCTGCTGCCGCGCCGTCTCCGAACGGGAAGCGACAAGAGCTGCGAAATCACGCGAATTGCCCGCCACCACCACCAGCAAGGCCAGGGTGATCAGCAGCAGATTGATCGCCAGCACCAACAGTACCGGATTGCCGCTAAAGGCGAAAAAGCCAAAGAACGGCACCAGCACGCCCAGTGCCGACAAAGCCGCTGCGACCCGCAGATAGCTGAGGCAGAACAGACAGCAAATGCTGGTAATGGCCATGTAGAACACCACATGCGCCTGCTGAAAGGCATCGCCATGCGGAAACAGCGCCAGCGCCCAGGCCGAGAACGCCAGCGACAGCGAAATGGCCACATAGGTTGTGCTGGTGAGCAAGGCAGCGGCTTGCTCGCCCGTGAGATCGCGATGTCGTTTGCTCCACCACATGCCCAGCCGTGCAAGGCACGCCAGTATGAGCAGGCAGGGCACGCCATAGCGCAACATGGCCGGCGCCGTGCTCTGTGTTAGGGCCAGCAAAATGCTGTTGGCCACGAGGATGGCATAAAGCACGGGAGCCTGGCGGATGAAGGAGCGCGCCTGGGCCAGCGCAAGCTCCTGGTTTTTCGGCCGCGGGGCATAGCGCCCGGCCAATCTGTCAAATAGCGACATGGTCTACGAGCCCCCTCGTCGGGGCATATTACGCAATCAACCCCTAATACATCGGTAACCCGTGCTGACCTAGTTGCCGGCTTCCGCAACGTTGCAAAAATCTGCTTTCGCCCATTGGCGATTCGGCCCGAACAGGCTAAAAACCGTTTCCGAAATCGATTGCATAAGCACTTCGCAAGGACAGATGCCCGCTCGCGGCGTCTTGGAGGAGATCTCAATGTCAGCACCGGCCTATTCCGCCCTCGATCTGGGCGGCGTCTTCAACCTGTCCTCACCGACCAGCGATATCGCGGTGCCGATCACGCTGCCCGGCGATGTGCATTCGGCCCTGCTGGCCGCCGATCGGCTGCCCGATCCCTATTACGGTGAGAACGAAAAAACCGTCATGTGGGTCGGTGAAACGGCCTGGAATGTCGAACGCGATTTCACCGCGACGGCGGCCGATATCGAGGGCTATCTGACGCTGACCCTGGCCGAAGTCGATTGCATCGCCACCATCCTGCTCAATGGCGAAATCATCGCCAAAACCCAGAATTCTTTCGTCCGCAACGATATCGACGTCACCGGCAAGGTCCGTGTTGGCGAGAATACATTGCGCATCGAATTCGACATCACCTCCGATGTCGCCAAGGCCCGCGCCGACGCGCACCCCTTCCCGATCCCCTTCACCAAGAATTACCAGACCAACGGCCTCAAGGGCATCCACATGAATTTCGTCCGCAAGGCCGCGTGCCATGCGGGTTGGGATTGGGGCATCTGCCTCATGCCCATCGGCGTCTATGGCACCATGAGCCTGCGCAAATCGCGCCTCGCCCGCCAGGATAGCGTACAGGTCGACCAGGCCCATGGCAAAAATAGCGTCGAACTCGCCATCAAGACCCACATCTTCGCCTTCGCCCATGGCGAGGTCGAGATCGAACATTCCATCGATGGCCAGACCATCACCGACAAAGTCGTGGTCAACAAAGGCGACAATGTCGTCACCCACAACCTGACCATCCACAATCCCAAACTGTGGTGGCCAGCCGGGCAAGGCGCCCAGCCGCTTTATGAGCTTGTGACCAATCTCGAAGGCGAAAAAACCACCCGCAAGATCGGCCTCAGGCAGCTCGAATGGGTCATCGAAAAAGACGAGATCGACCATTCCTTCAAATGCCGCATCAATGGCCGCGACATCACCATGATGGGTGCCAATTGGATTCCGGCCGACGCCATCCCATCCCGCATCACCCCCGCCGTCATTCGCGACCTGCTCGACAGCGCCAAGGCCGCCAATATGAACATGCTCCGCATCTGGGGCGGCGGTCAGTATGAACCCGACTATTTCTACGATCTCTGCGACGAGTTGGGCATCCTGCTCTGGCACGATTTCATGTTCGCCTGCATGAGCTATCCGTCAGACCGGCCATTCCTCGACAATGTCCGCACCGAAATCACCCAGCAGATCCGCCGCCTCTCCCACCACGCCTCCATCGCCCTGTGGTGCGGCGACAATGAAGTGATCGGCTCGCTCGGCTGGTACGAGGAAACCAAGGCCGCGCCCGAGCGCTATGTCGCCAATTACGACCGCCTCAATTCCATGCTCGGCAATATAGTCGAGGACGAAGACCCCATCCGCCGCTTCTGGCCGTCCTCGCCGTCCATGGGTTATCTCGATTTCTCCGACGGCTGGCATGCCGATACCCGTGGCGACACCCATTATTGGGACGTCTGGCACTCGGCCAAGAGCTTCGAGGCTTATCGCACGGTCAATCCGCGCTTCGCCTCCGAATTCGGCTTCCAGTCCTTCACCTCGATGAATGTCATCGAGACCTTCACCGAGCCCAAGGATCGCAATCCATCCTCTCCGGTGATGGAAAACCACCAGCGCAATGCCGGCGGCAATGCCCGCATCCTCGAAACCATGACGCGCTATTTCCGCTTCCCGCGCGATTTCGACCAGATGGTGTTCCTCAGCCAAATCCAGCAGGGCCTCGCCATCAAGACCGCCATCGAATATTGGCGCTCCACCAAGCCGCGCTGCATGGGCACGCTCTATTGGCAGATCAACGACATCTGGCCGGTGGCCTCCTGGTCGAGCCTCGATTACGGCGGGCAGTGGAAGCTGCTGCAATACATGGCCAAGCGCTTCTTCCTGCCGGTCAATGTCGTCGCCGTGCCCGAGCACGACGCGGTGCTCAAGAATTCGCGCGGCACTCCCGTCGAAGGCGCACCGCCCGACCGCATCGTCTTCAAGGGCATCAACGATACCGCGCGCCCGGTCAGCGTCGCGCTCGAAGTCCGCGCCGTCAAAATCGGCGGTAGTGATCGCGTGGTTTCGTCATCCAATGCCGCAATCGGCCCAGACGCCGCCCTCGCTCTCGCCAGCGTGGACTTTGCCGATCTGGCCGAAGACGAGTTCCTGTTTTTCTCCTGGAAGGACGCCTCGGGCAAACTGCTCGGCGAAAACGACTACTTCCCCAAGCCCTATAAGGCCTACGAGCTGGTCGCGCCCACTGTTAGCGCCGAATGGTCCGAACGCGACGGCGCCCCGCTGCTGACGTTGCAAACCGACAAGCCGGCGCTCTTCGTCACCGCCTCCGTCGATCTGCCGGGCTATTTCTCCGACAACGCCCTGACGCTGCTGCCCGGCCGCAAGACCGAACTCACCTTCACCCCGCGACATGGCGCCACAGCCTCTGTGTCGACCCTCTCGGCCAGCCTCAAGCTGCGCACGCTGGCCGATACGTTCTAAAATCGAAAAGCGCCCGGCTGGACCATCCGGCCGGGCGAAATATCCCTCGCCGACATTGACATCGCCTCCTCGATCTTCCAACGCTGGGCGGCAGCCGCGCACTCCCCGCGCCGCCATCTGGACCTGCCATGTCGACGAATATCGCGCCCATTGAGGAGCGCCGCCTGCTGGGTATTGGGCTCGTATTCTGTGCCTATTTCCTGTTCACCTGTCTCGACAGCTCGGCCAAATGGCTTGGCCTGATCGGCCTGCCAGCGCTGCAGATCATGTTCGCGCGCTACGTCATCCATCTCGGCATTGTCACGGCGATCAACCTGCCGCGCCAGGGCGCCGCGCTTTGGCGCACCCGCAATCTCAAGATCGAAATTCTCCGCTCCGGCGCGCTGATCGGCTCGACGCTGTGTAACTTCACCGCCGTCCGCTACCTGCCGCTGACCGTCACCGGCGCCATCACCTTCACCACGCCGCTGATCATCTGCGCGCTCTCGGTGTTCCTCTTGCGCGAACATGTCGGCTGGCGCCGCTGGACCGCGATTGCCGTCGGCTTTGTTGGCGTTTTGATCATCGTGCGGCCGGGCAGCGAGACCTTCCACCCCGCCACGCTACTCTCCCTGGGCGGCGCTTGCTTCTACGGGCTTTACGCCCTGCTGACCCGCAAGCTGGCGGGCGTGGATTCAGTGGCGACCCAGCAATTCTATGGCGCGGCCCTCGCGACCATCGTGCTCCTGCCCTTCGCCTTCTTCACCTGGCAATGGCCGGTCAATCCACTGCAATGGCTGGTCTTTATCGGCATCGGCGTGATCGGCTTCACCAGCCATCAATTCATCACCGTCGCCCACCGCTTCGCTCCGGCCTCCACGCTCGCTCCCTTCGCCTATGTCCAGATTGTCTTCGTCGCCATCATCAGCTGGCTGGTTTTCCAGCAACCGCCCGACCTCTGGTTTTATCTCGGCGCGCCCGTCGTGATCCTCAGCGGCTTCTACCTCTGGCTCCGCGAACGCCAATTGGCCAAGCCCGTCACGCCGGTGGCGGAAGAGGGCTAGAAGCCGTAAAATGCCATGTCGAGTGCGGCGCTGATCTCGTCGGCATATCTGACGAGCGAGCCCATTGATGGTCCAAGCTCAGAAGTAGGAACCGCAGCGAGATACTGCGTCACCATAACCAGCCGCTCGCCATCGACAACAAATATGGGATTGAGCCGGCGCGCCGGGCTTGGTGCTTGATCCGGCGGCATGAGCGGCACCAGCAGTCGCGTATTGAGGCCGGATAGCACGCTCGCCTGCACATCAAGATAGGTCTGCCCATCGGTGTCCCGGCAGATATCAAACCGCGCCATCAAAAGACGCGGTATTTGGCGAGTGGGAGCCCATACTTCTCGACATAATCGTTGGAGCTTTGAATAGCCTCGGCATTCTCAACCTGCCAAAGCCGTTCCTTCTCCGCACGGACAGCTGTCTCAATGCCGGTTTCTGCCGCCCGCGAGATGTTGAGCCCCAGCCCCTTGGCTTCATCCAGCAGCGTCTGGTTGATCGTCACATTGGTTGCCCGCCGAACCGCACTGGCCATGTCTGCCTCCGTCTTTTCGCGTAAAATATGCGCATGTTAATGCGCATACAAGCTATTTGATTTCCTCGATCGGCGCCTTTTTGGTCGCATCGCCCTGCGTAATCAGCCGCGCACTCCGCTGGCCGCTGAGGTAGATCCACAGCCAGCTCATGGCTACAAACAGCCGGTTCTTGGTGTCGATCAGGAAATAGATATGGGCCAGCCCCCATACCCACCAGGCGATCCAACCCTTGAGCCGGATCCAGCCAAAATCGATCACTGCCGCCCGCTTGCCGATCGTGGCGATGTCGCCGGCATGCTTATAGCGGAAAGGCTTGGCGCTATTGTCACCCGCCAGCCGCGCCTTGATGACATTGGCTGCATGCCGCCCGCTCTGCTTGGCTGCGTCGCCCACGCCGGGCACCGGCTTGCCGTCGGGCATGGCAATGCTCGCGGTGTCGCCCACCACGAACACCTCCGGCAGCCCCGGCACGCTCATATCCGGCTCGACCCGCACCCGCCCGGCCCGGTCAGGCTCGACGCCCAGCCACTTGGCGGCCGGCGACGCCTGCACACCGGCGGCCCAGATGATCGTATTGGCCTCGATCCGCTTGTCGCCATACACCACGCCATTGGCGTCGACACTGGTCACCGCCGCGCCCAGCTCCACCTCCACGCCCAGCCGCCGCAGCGCGCCCAGAGTGTATTCCGACAGCTCCGGCTTGAAATTGGCCAACACCTTCTGGCCGCCCTCGATCAGCACCACGCGCGCTTTTTCCGGCTCAATCACGCGGAAATTGTCTTTGAGGCTGATCTTGGCCAGCTCGATAATGGCGCCAGCCAGTTCTACGCCCGTCGGCCCGGCACCGATGATAACGAAGGTCATCAAGGCCTGTCGCTTGGCCGGATCACTCTCCCGCTCCGCCGCCTCGAACGCCAGCAACAGCTTGCGCCGAATGGTCGTCGCGTCTTCCAGCGTCTTGAGCCCGGGCGCGAATTGCTCCCATTCGTCATGCCCGAAATAGGCATGCCGCGCGCCGGTGGCGATGATCAGGCTGTCATAGGGAACAGGCTCTCCGTCCTCGATCTCAACTGTCTTGGCCGCGGTATCGACACCGGTCACCGTCGCCAGCAGCGTTCGCACATCATCCCGCTTGCGCAGAATACTGCGGATCGGCCAGGCGATTTCCGAGGTGCTGAGCGAGGCCGTCGCCACCTGATAGAGCAGGGGCTGGAACAGGTGGTGATTGCGCCGGTCGATCAGCGTCACGTCCACATCGGCGCCGGCCAGCGTCTGCGCCGCCGACAAGCCGCCAAAGCCGCCGCCGATAATGACAATTCGGTGCTTGGCGGCGCTCATATCAAGTCTCCTTGTGTGCTGCTCTTGAGCTAAGCACACAAGGTCCGCTTCACAACAGCGCTTGCTGCAAGGCTCGTGTGCTCAGAGCTTGGCGAGCCAACTCCTGGCATAAGCATCAAAGCCGTCTGTCGCGAGTGGTTCCAGCATCACGCCTGCCTTTGCCGTTCCGGCCTGCCCACCAAACAGCATGGCCGCGCCCAGGCTTGTCCCGGTCGCGTCACCGGACGCGGTCACTGGCACACCTGCCAGTGTCGACAGCGCCCGCCCGAACAGCGTGTTGCGCGCCAGCGGCCCCTCGATGACGATCTCGCGCCCCAGCCCGCTCAAATCGAGGCATTGCCGCGTGACCAGCGCCAGATACAGCGCCACCGCCGCACTGCGCTCGCCAATGCTCAAGCCAGCCGGATCTTGCGTCCAGCGCCCCTCATGATGGGGGTAGGGCCCCACACCGGGCGTAAAGCTCGGCAACGCCTGAATTTCCGCTACGATGACCTTGGCAATATCAGCCTCGGATGGCTCGACCGCCCCCGGCACCAACATGTCGAATTCCCGCCCGCCCATAAAGCGTGCCGTCGGCACCGGCCGGCCAAAGGCGTCCACATTGGCCAGGCTGTCCCGCTCGGAATCCAGCCGCCCCGTATCCCCGCCCACCGTCATGGCAATGGCCCAGGTCCCGGTGGACAAAATCGTGAACGGCGCCTGCCGCGTTCCCAGATGCGGCACCAGCGACGCATTGGAATCGTGAATGCCGCAAGTGACCGGCGTCGTCGCCGGCAGCCGAGTCGCCGCCGCCAGTTCCGGCAGCAGATTACCCAAAACCGACGCAGCCGGCTTCACCGCCGGAAACAGTCCACGCCAGCCCTCATTGCTCACCAGCGAGGAAAAATCCGCCTTGTCCGGCGCCCACAAATCCGTGTGGCAGCCCAGCGACGTCACTTCGCTCGCCGCCAACCCGGTCAGCCGCCAGGCATAATATTGCGGATAGGTCAGAATCTGTCGCACCTGCGCAAACTGCTCGGGAAAAGCCCGGCTCTGCCAAAAAATCTGCGCCCCAAGATTGAGCCCATTCGGCAGGCGTGGCGACAAGGTCTCGCTGAAATCGGGCCGTGCCTCGGCATAGCCAGCCACATCCCCCGGCGCACCGTGCTCATAATCGAGCACGGGCAGGGCCAGCCCATCATCCCCAATCAGCGCGGCGGTCGCGCCATGCGTGGTGATCGAAATGCCATCAATGCCGTGTTCGGCATGCAATTCGCCAAGGCTCTGCAGAATGAACGCCCACAGCCGCTCCACATCGGCATGCGGATAAAGCCCGTCGCGCTTGACCGTATTGGGCGTGCTGCGCGCCCCGATCTGTCGCGCGTCGTCGCGGTCGATCAACACCACTTTGGCATTGGTCTTGCCGATATCGATGACGGCGATGAAACGGGGCGTGGTCATGTGCTGGCGCTCGCTTGTATTTGCAGCGGCAATACTGCAATTCCGCGTCTTGCGCCAGCGCTGACATGTTAGAGTATCGGACCGAAAAGTGCGCAGCGGTTTTCGGCCGAATCCGATGCGACAAGAAGAAGATAGAGCGCACGATCCTTCTAAAGGATCGTCCAGCGCTCTACCGCTGCTCTGCACTATTTGACGACCAGAACCGGAATGCTCGAATGCGCCAGCACCTCCGCCGCCTGGCTGCCAAGCAAGAGTCGCCCCAACCCCCGCCGGCCATGCGAACCCATCACGATCAGGTCCGCACCCTGGCCCTTGGCCGTCTCCAATATGCCGTCTGCCGTTTCGCTATCGGGCACATGCAATGCCTCGATCGGCTGCCCTGCTGCGGCCGCCGCTTCCTTCGCCGCACCCAGAATTCGAGCGGCGCCTTCTTCCTTGGCGCGGTTCAATTCATTGATCACGGTCGTAGTATTGACCTGCATCATCTCCGTGCCCGAGGTGAGGATCAGCGACGGATCGCTCACGGTCACCGCGATCAGCTTGGCGCTGAGCTGGCCCGCCAGCCCCAGCGCGTGACGAAAGGCCTTATCGGACAGTTCCGACCCATCGATGGCGACGACAATGCGCTGATACATCTCATGTTCTCCTGGTGCCTGGCGGCTATTAGCATAATGCTTATCTGGCCGGCTTGATCCAGCCCAATCCGACCAGATCATTGCCCCACCACCCGATCGGCGCTATCGTCACCGGGACTTCAAGCGAGCCATCAAACGGGTAACGGGTGATCGGTCGTGCTGGAAACTGACAAGATCTTTGCCGGCTCGATCCCGGAAAACTACGACCGCTATATGGTGCCGTTGATTTTCCAGGCTTACGCCGCCGATATGGCGCGCCGCGCCGCCTCCTTGTCGCCCAGCGCCGTCCTCGAAACCGCCGCTGGCAGCGGCGTTGTCACCCGCGCTTTGGCGCCGGTCCTGCCCCCAGGCGCCAGCTATGTTGTCACCGATCTCAACCAGCCAATGGTCGACTACGCCGCCTCGCAACAACCTGCCGACCCCCGCATCACCTGGCGCCAGGCCGATGCCCTGGCGCTCCCCTTTGAAGACGGGGCCTTCGATCTGGTCTGCTGCCAGTTCGGCGCCATGTTTTTCCCCGACCGCATCGCCGGCTATCAGCAAGCAAGACGCGTCCTCAAGCCCGGCGGGCATTTCATCTTCAACGTCTGGGACCGCATCGAGCAAAACACCTTTGCCAATGACGTAACGAACGCCCTGGCCGAGATTTTCCCCGACGATCCGCCGCGCTTCCTGGCCCGCACACCGCATGGTTATCATGATACCGCTCTGATCCGCGGCGAGCTGGAGGCCGCAGGTTTTACTAATATCGCCATCGAAACCAGAGCCGAACAAAGCCGCGCATCCTCCCCGCGCATTCCCGCCATCGCCTATTGCCAGGGCACGCTGCTGCGCAACGAAATCGAGGCCAGAAAGCCCGGAGAACTGGCCGCCGTAACCGACACAGTCGCAGCCGCGCTGGCGGCCAGGCATGGCAGCGGTGCGGTCGCTGCACAGATCCAGGCACACATAATCGTGGCCCTGGCCTGAATGTTCGGGTATTTCCCTCCCACGAAAACCCTATATCAAGGCGGCAACTGAACCCCATATGCGACGCCTGTCGCGGCTGTGGATCGAAAAGCATAGTGCGATGAACAGGTTAGACAGAAAATTCTCCGTGGCGCCGATGATGGACTGGACGGATCGGCATTGCCGGTTCCTCCATCGCCAGCTGTCGCACCATGCTCTTCTGTTCACCGAAATGGTCACCAGCGCCGCCATCGTGCATGGCGATGCGCAGCGCCATTTGCGCTTCGACCCGCTCGAACAGCCCGTCGCCCTGCAGCTGGGCGGCTCCGATCCGGTCGAACTCGCCGCCGCCACGCGCCTCGCCCATGAAGCCGGCTATGTCGAGATCAATCTCAATGTCGGTTGCCCCTCCGATCGCGTCCAGTCGGGCCGTTTCGGCGCCTGTCTCATGGCCGAGCCGGACCTCGTGGCCGACTGCGTCCGCGCCATGCGCGACTCCACCGACCGTCCCGTAACCGTCAAATGCCGCATCGGCATCGACGATCAGGATACCGAGGAAAGCCTTGATCGCTTCGCCGATACCATGGTCGCGGCCGGCGTCGACGCGCTCTATGTCCACGCCCGCAAGGCCTGGCTCAAGGGCCTCAGCCCCAAGGAAAATCGCACCATCCCGCCGCTCGATTATGATCGCGTGCATCGCCTGCGCCCGCGTCTGGCCCCGCTGCCCGTCATGATCAATGGCGGCATCGAAACGCTGGAAACCGCCGAGGCCGAATTGGCCCATATGGATGGCGTCATGCTGGGCCGCGCCGCCTATCACAATCCCATGCTGTTGGCGCAGGTCGATAGCCGCTTCTTCGGCGCAACCACTCCGCCGGTCACGCTCGAAGCCATCATGCAGGCTATGGCCGACTATGCCCGCCGCGAGGCCGTCAACGGCACCCGCGTCAACAACATCACCCGCCACATGCTCGGCCTCGCCAATGGCCTGCCCGGCGCCCGCCAGTTCCGCCAGATTCTGAGCGTCGATGCCTGCAAACCCGGCGCCGACGCCTCGGTCATCCTGCGCGCTTATGAAGCGGTGGATCGTCCCGCTCTCGCGGTCGCCAGCTAGTCGACCAGTTCCAGCGAATTCTGCGTCACGCTATAGCGGCTGAGCGTTTCCAGGAACGTCATGCCCAATAGGCTGGTTTCCAGCGCCGCCGCTTCGGTGACGAAGGCGACTACGCCCTGGCGCACAATGCCGCCAACCTCAAGCTGATCCAGCTTCACCCGCGCAGCCTGGCCCATGCCATTGGCGGTCGAAACGGGAATGGTGAAGCGCAGATTGGCCGTGTCGATACCCGCCTCCCGCGCATCGGCCAGCGTCAACACCACCGCGCTGGCGCCCGTATCGAAAATCATCGGCGTCCTATGCCCATTGATGCTCGCGGCGATCTCGAAATGCCCGCCAATACCGCGCCGGAATGTCGCCGTGCCGCGCTCGGCATCCACCAGCGCCACGCCCGGCCGCAATTCCCCGGCAACCCGGCCTGCAATGCCGGTCAGTTCATCGCGATAGGCATAGCTCAGCATGGCGACGCCAAAAATGCCCGCCCACAGCAGCACGCCGCCAAACAATTCAGAAAATTTCCGGCGCCGCGAGAACACGCCCGCCGCGATGACGATGAGAATGACCACCAATGGCACGAGCCGCGCCGTCTGCTCCTGGCTCAGCCCCACCAGGGTGCCCGCATCGGCATTGATCATCAGGGTGATGGCGGCCACGATCAGGATGGCGATGCCGATAAAGATCATGCCTGTGCCTATCCCTTTTTCGTGCGTTCAAGCCGATAAAGTCATTTCATGCGGTAATTTCAAGGCCTCAGCCGCGTGCGAAAACCAAAAGTCCCGTGAACGCCGCAATCTCGATCAGCGCCGCCAGCGCCCCGATCAGATCTCCGCTCTGCCCGCCAACCAGCCGCTTGCACAAAGCCGTCCAGCCCCAGGCCGTTCCCACGCTCAACACAATAGCCAGCACCAGCCCCGCTATGCTCGATGCCGGACCACCCAGCAAAAACAGCAGCACGGCGGCAAACACCATGCCCACCGCAAAATTGCGCCAGCTCAACTGCCCCGCCGTCGCCGAAGCGCCATCCCGCCGCGCCGGGGCCAATGCCACCGCTACCCACAGCGCCGCCGACCGCCCCACAATGCTCGCCGCCAGCCACGCCGCCCCCGCCGCCAGCGGACTGGTCTCGGCCATCGACCCCACTGCCATCACCCGCAGCACGAGAAACAGGCACAGCGCCGCCACCCCATAAGTGCCGTGCCGGCTATCCTTCATGATCTCGAGCCGCCGCTCGGGCGTGTGCCCGCCAAACAGGCCATCGGCGGCATCGGCCAGCGCATCCTCGGCCATCGCCCCGCTCGCCAGCACCATGGCCCCAACCGCCAGCGCCGCCGCAAAATAGGCCGGCAATCCCACCAGTACCCCGCCAATCAGCAGCACCACCGGCCCAATGCCGATGGCAATGCTGGCCAGCGGCAGCGCCATGGCAATTCGCCCCAGATCAGGCTTCTGATGTGGCGAATCCCCCGTCGGCAGCCGCGAGAAAAACCGCAGCGCCATGATGAAATCGTCCTTCAGCCCGATACCCGCCGCCGGCTCATGCGGCACGCTGGCCTCGCGCGCGGCGGCGTCAATGCTGGGGGCGGGGTCTTGGACTGGCTCGTCGCCGTTCAATTGCTTTTCATCCCGTTCTGCGCAACAAGTCCGCACCTTCCTAGCACCCTGCCGCCGGACCTGTCATGCCCGCCCTCAACCCTGCCTATGCCGATGTCCTCGAACTTTTGACCATCGTTCCCGATGGCGACGAAGCGGCCGTCGCCGCAGTGCGCGCGCGCGATTCCCTGCTCACCAAGCCCGCCGGCTCGCTCGGCCAGCTTGAAACTCTGGTCGAATTCCTCGCCCGCTGGCAGGGCCGCGCCAAGCCGCGCCTCGACAATCCCATGGTTACCATTTTCGCCGGCAATCACGGCGTCACCGATCAGGGCGTCTCCGCCTTCCCGCGCGAAGTCACCGCGCAAATGGTCGCCAATTTCACCAATGGCGGCGCCGCCATCTCCCAGATTTGCGCGCTGCACGAAATCAATCTGCGCGTGTTCGAACTGGCGCTGGAATTGCCCACCGGCGATATCACCCAGGAAGCAGCGCTCGACGATCGCATGTGCGCCGCCACCATCGCCTATGGCATGGAAGCCATAGCCGGTAAGCCCGACCTGATCTGCATCGGCGAAATGGGCATCGGCAACACCACAGTCGCCGCCGCCATCTTCGCCGCCCTTTATGGCGGCACCGGCGCCGATTGGGTCGGCCGAGGCACCGGCATCGATGATGCCGGCCTCACCCGCAAGGCCGACGCCGTCGATCGCGCCCTGGCCCTGCACAAGGACGAGCTCGACCACCCCCTGGCCATCCTTGCCCGCCTCGGCGGCCGCGAAATCGCCGCCATGCTCGGCGCCTTGCTCGCGGCGCGCCATCAGAAGGTGCCGGTCATTGTCGATGGCTTCGTCGCCACCTCCGCCGCAGCCATCGCCCACGCGGTTAATCCGGCCGCCATCGATCACTGCCTCTTCGCCCACATCTCCGCCGAATCCGGCCACGCCCGCGCCCTCGCCGCCATGGGCCAAAAAGGCCTGCTCGACCTCGGCATGCGCCTAGGGGAGGGGAGCGGCGCCGCCCTCGCTGCAGTGCTGGCCAAGACCGCCCTGCACCTGCACAACAACATGGCCACCTTCGAAAGCGCGTCGGTCAGCGGCAAGGCGAATTAGCGCTCAAGGCGCAACCAACCACCGGGCCCACCCTCCCCCTTGTGGGGAGGGAAGCGAGATAGGACTTAGCTCAGCTAAGTCCGTAATCGAGCAGGGTGGGGGTATGCTTCCGCATACACGGTGCCAAAGCGGGGACGCCGCCTAACCAGCTTCCGAGTAAATCTCCAGCCGGTTCTTCTTCTCCACCACCGGGGCCAGCGCGTCCATCACCCGCGCGCGTGGGAAAGTGGCGATCACCTCGGTGCCGAAGCGCAGCTTGGAGAACAGGTCGAACCGGCCCTGGTGCAGTTCCATGATCTTCTGCACGATCGGCAGGCCCAGGCCAGCGCCTTGTTCGGCGGTCTTCTGCGCCAGCGAGCCCTGGCCGAATGAGGACAGCACGGTGGCGATTTCGTCCTCGGGAATGCCCGGCCCATTGTCCTTGACCGACACCAACTGCCCACCATCGCCGCTGCGCGTCACCACCAGCGTCACCTTGCCGTTCTGCGGCGTGAACTTGATGGCATTGCTCAACAGGTTCAGCACCACCTGGCGGATGGCGCGCTCGTCGCCCCACAGCTTGGGCAGGTTATTGCCCACATTATAGGCCAGCTCGATGCCCTTGGATTTGGCGCGCAATTCCATCATGCGCCGGCAATCCTCGGCAATATCGACCAGCGAGACGGCCTCTTCATTGAGGTCATACTTGCCCGCCTCGATCCGGCTGAGGTCGAGCAATTCATTGATCAGGTTGAGCAGGTGCTGGCCGCTGGCGTGGATATCGCCGGCATATTCCTTGTACTGCGGCACCTGATGGGTCCCCAGCAACTCCGATTTCAGCACTTCGGAAAACCCGATGATCGCATTGAGCGGCGTGCGCAATTCGTGGCTCATCGTGGCCAGGAATTGCGATTTGGCGATATTGGCCTGCTCGGCATGGCGCCGTGCCTCGTCCGACATCTGTCGGGCTTCCTCGAGCTCGTTGATCAGCGCGTCCTTTTCGGCCTGGTGCGTGATCGTTTCCAGCTCCGATTTGTGCAATTGCCGCGCCAGGTAAACGAAGAAAACCTCGCCGCAGATCGCTACGGCCGCCAGCGTATAATTGAGCGTGCCGCCCACTGCGATCAGGTTTGCCGACACCGTCAGCGTCACCGGCAGCGTGCTCATCAGCGTTGCCGGGGGCAGGGTATTGGTGGTCACCGCATTGGCGGCCACGCTGACCAGCACCATGGCGAACATCACCGGCGTCAGCGTCTCGGCCGGTGCCACCAGCGTAAATAGCGCCAGCAGCGACCAGGACAGGCCATGGATCATCTCGCCGGCAATGAATGTAGTGGTCCAGTTGGTGGCGTTGAACTTGGCCGGATCGCTCCGCCGGAACCGGCTCGCCACCATCACCACGATCAATAGGCCCAGCAACACCGCCGCGGCCCATAACGTGGTGAAAACCACCGGAACCCAGAGGCTCGCGACAACGGAGAGAATGACCACGATGGCGGCCATCGGCAAAGCCGCCGAGATGCGCGATTGCGCATAATCGTGCAGCAGCTCGAAATCATAGGACGCGCGTGTACCCGAACTCGACATCAAGCGTTGCCGCGCGTCGAGAACGGTTTTTTGCGCCGTGCGCTTGCCGTCACGCCCCATTTGCGAGCGAACGTCAGCGTCGATGACAGCCGACTGAAGCGGCATGAAACTTTTACTCGTTACTAAATGATGCGAACCAGAAACGCATTCGCTACGCTCACGGTCAAAACACTAGCGGCGCGTAGTTAACGGGTGGTGAAATCCTGGCTTCATATAAACGTTGGATGCGACCCTTCCGCGGGCGCTTCGGAGCCGTGCTGGCAATCATCCTTTTAGGTGGCGCCGCGGCCGTCGCAGCCTGGCTCGATCCCGCTCCGCCGCCCATTGCCGGCAATGCCCGCGCCAGCGATGGCGATAGCTTCCGCCTGGGCGATGAGCGCGTGCGCCTGCTCGGCATCGATGCGCCCGAATACGCCCAGACTTGCGATGATCATAACGGCTGGCAATGGCCCTGTGGCCGCACCGCGCGCGATCGGATGGCCCAATTGCTCAAATCCGGCAAGGTCGATTGCCGCCCTGAAGATCACGACCAATATGGGCGCCTGCTGGCCGTCTGCACTGTCGGCGGCAAGGATATTGCCGCGACAATGGTCGCCGAAGGGCTGGCGATTTCGTCAGGTCGTTACTGGGGCGAGGAACAGTCCGCCCGCTCAGCCAGCAAGGGGATATGGGCAGGTGGCTTCGACACACCGCGCCATTGGCGCGACGATCATCCGCGCCCCAGCAGTTTGTTTGGTTGGCTCGGCAGTCTGTGGTCATAAACATGATCATTACGATCATCTTTAAAAGCGGAAGATTATTGCGTTTGACGGCCGGGTGTGGCAGTTAATCTGCCAAATTCAGGACGGAATGGCGTTGTCCTGGAAATCTCATTTCGCGGGGGCGTTTATGGCATTGGACAAGATCGACCGGAAAATTCTCACGCTTCTGCAAAAGGATGCGACCATGCCGGTGGCCGAAATCGGCCGCAAGGTGGGCCTTTCGACCACCCCATGCTGGCGCCGCATCCAGAAGATGGAAGAAGACGGCGTCATCCAGCGCCGCGTTGCCGTGCTCGATCCGGCCAAGGTCAATGTCGGCGTCACCGTGTTCGTCTCGGTCAAGACCAACGAACACAATGAAGGCTGGATGCGCAAATTCGCCGGCGTCATCGACGAATTCCCCGAAGTCGTGGAATTCTA
The DNA here is from genome assembly GCF_025452235.1 of Devosia neptuniae. NCBI lineage: Bacteria > Pseudomonadati > Pseudomonadota > Alphaproteobacteria > Hyphomicrobiales > Devosiaceae > Devosia > Devosia neptuniae. The sequence goes on along the minus strand of NZ_CP104965.1, from coordinate 4,153,961 downwards.
CCGCATGAGCGGCGATGTCGATTACCTGATGCGCGTCGTCGTGCCCGATATCGGCGCCTACGACACCTTCTACAAGCGCCTGATTTCCAAGATCAATCTGACCGATGTCAGCTCGGCCTTCGCCATGGGGCAGATCAAATACACCACGGCGCTACCGCTCGATTTCGCCATCGTCGTCGACGACGACAAGTAGACCCATGCTGGTCGGCTTTGAACATATCGGCGTCACCTCGTCCGATCTTGATCGGACGATCGCCTTCTATTGCGGCCAGCTCGGCCTCAAGCTCGTGCTGCGCAAGCAGCAGCCACGTGGCGAAATGGCCTTTCTCGATGCCGGCGGCGGCATGCTCGAGGTCTTCGCCCCCAACGGCCACATCGCCCGTTCGCGCGACGTGCCCCCGCTCGAAGCCGGCATGCGCCACCTCACCCTGGCCGTCACCGATGTGGATGCCCTGATCGCCGAGCTCGAAGCGACCGGCACCGAAATCGTCGAATATCCCCGCGCCGCCCATAACACCGAAATGTTCAAACGCGTCGCCTTCTGCCGCGACCCCGACGGCATCGTGGTGGAATTGGCCGAGCGCATAGAGGGGCGTTGAGCGCTACCCCCCCGTCACACTCATATGCCGCCCCAGCGCCGGTTCCGGCCTTGCGCGGTCGATGACGAAATCATGCCCCTTGGGCTTGATCAGCATGGCCTGGTCGAGCGCTGCGTCCAGTGCTTCCGCGCCGCCTTCGCGCAGCGCATCGCGCAGGCTCACCTGATCTTCCTGCCCCAGGCACAGGAACAATTGCCCGGTCGCCGTCAGCCGCACGCGATTGCAGCTTTCGCAGAAATTGTGGCTCATCGGGGTGATAAAGCCCAATATGCCGCCGGTCTCGGCTACCCGCGCATAGCGGGCAGGCCCCCCGGTGCGGTGGTCCAGCTTTTCCAGCGTATAGCGTTTGGCGAGCCGATCACGCAGTTCGCGCAGCGGCAGATAGCTGTCGACCCGGTCAATGCCCACTTCGCCCAGCGGCATGCCCTCGATCAGCGTCAGCCCCATGCCGCGCCCATGCGCCCAGGCCATCATTGGCTCGATTTCGTCGTCATTGACGCCGCGCATCGCCACCATGTTGATCTTGATCTTGAGACCCGCCGCCTGCGCCGCATCAATCCCGCCCAGCACATCCTCGACCCGCCCGCGCCGCGTGATCGCCCGGAAACGCTCCGCATCCAGCGTATCGAGCGACACATTGATCCGCCGCATGCCCGCTTCCACCAGCGCCTCGGCATGCTTGGCCAATTGGCTGCCATTGGTGGTCATGGTCAGCTCATTCAGCCCATGCCCGATATGCCGGCCCAGGCTGCGCACCAATTCGATAATGTCGCGCCGCACCAGCGGCTCGCCGCCGGTCAGCCGCAACCGCGTCACGCCACGCGTCACGAAAGCGGTGGCAATGGTCTCGATTTCGGCAAAGCTCAAAATCTCCTTTTTGGGGAGAAATTGCATGTCCTCGGCCATGCAATAGACGCAACGGAAGTCGCACCGGTCCGTCACCGAAATCCGGAGATAGGAAATATGCCGGCCGAAACGGTCGACGAGCGGGCGGGCCGGTGCTGGATTAGTCGTCATGGCGACAAATCTAGTTGGTTCCGAGGTGCTTTCAAAGCCACCCAAACAAAAAAGCCGCCTCCGAAGAGACGGCTTCATGACAATTCACTCGCCGCTAGTGCTTGACGACGATCAGCGCACCGACGCGGACACGTTCATAAAGATCGGTCACGTCCTCATTGGTCAGGCGAATGCAGCCCGAGGAAACCGCCTGGCCGATCGACCACGGCTCGGACGTGCCATGCACGCGATACAGCGTCGAGCCGATATAGAGCGCGCGCGCACCCAGCGGATTGTCCGGGCCACCGGGCATATAGGCGGGCAAGTCCGGCACGCGCTTGCGCATCTGCGGCGGCGGCGTCCAGCCCGGCCATTCGGCCTTGCGGGTAATGCGGTGCTGGCCCGACCAGGTGAAGCCGTCGCGGCCCACGCCCACGCCATAGCGGATCGCCTTGCCGTCTTCGAGCACCAGATACAGCCGGCGCTCACCGGTTTCGATCACGATGGTCCCCGGCTTGTAATTGCTCGCATATTCGATCGTTTCCCGCTTGATCGGGCTGCCGCCGCGATTGCGCGTTTTAACGACGCTGGGCTCTTCCCAGGTATTGGTATCGGCATTGTAGACGCGAGCGGCCATGCTGGGCATGGTCAATGACACCGACAAAAGTATCGACAGCCCGATTGCCGCGGCTGTTCTGAATTTGGACATCTGACGACTGGCCTCTGAAAATAGATGGGCTGGCGATTCGCCCATCGGATCAATGACGATTTGCTTACGCGGTTTACAAAACAGCAGGAAGGGCGCTTGCCCCGTTTCCGCCACACTCCAGACATGTTCACTAAATTGTGTTGCCAGGGAGTTACAAAAATGGCTCACCGTTCCGTGATCCCACCCCTTTCGGTGCATTGACTTGCCCGCGTCCGCCCGGCATTTGGGCGGCCAATGACGAGGAGAGCCCTGCCATGAATGATGATCTCAAGCGCCAGGCCGCAGCCATGGCGCTGACTCAGGTGCGGCCCGGCATGCGGCTGGGCCTGGGCACCGGCTCGACGGCCTGGCATTTCGTCGATCTGCTCGGTGCCAAGGTTGCCGCAGGTTTCGATTGCATCTGCGTGCCCACCTCCGAAGTCACGGCGCGGCAGGCCGAGAGCCTGGGCATTCCCCTCTCGAACCTCGAAACCCTCGACCGGCTCGACATCACCGTCGATGGCGCCGACGAGATCGATCCGGCGCTCAACCTCATCAAGGGGGCAGGGGGCGCACTGCTGCGCGAAAAGATCGTCGCTGCCGCCTCCGATGTCATGATCGTGATTGCCGACGGCTCCAAGCTGGTCGACACGCTCGGCAAGTTTCCGCTGCCCATCGAGGTCAATCGCTTTGGCCTGGGTGCCACCCAGCGCACCATTGCTGAGGTGAATGCAGCCCATGGTGCACAAGGCGGTCTCAAACTGCGGCAAACCAAGGACGGCGCACCCTATGTCACCGATGGCGGCCACTTGATCCTTGATGCATTTTTTGGCCGCATTTCGCAGCCAGAAGCGCTGTCACGGGATTTGCTGGACATTGCCGGCGTCGTGCAGCACGGACTGTTCCTTCAGATGTGCAAGAAGGCTTATGTCGCGATGCCGGATGGCGTAAGAACCATCCAGGTATGAAATGAGGGTGGATTCGAACAGGATGGATATTTCGATGATGACCGGTGTGTTGAAGCGCTCCAAGGCGCTGGTGGCAGTTGCTTTGAGCGTTTCCATGCTCGGCCTGTCGGTTCCGGCCTTTGCGCAGGAAGTGGCGCCCGAACAATTGGCGCTGGCGCGCAAATATATCGATCTGACCGATCGCGCCGCCATCTATGAGATCACGCTGGTGCAGACCGCGATCGATACCATGCGCCAGATCGTGCAGCAGAATCCCGAGCTGAGCGAGCAGACCGATGCCGCCATCACCAAGACGCTCGAGGAATATAAGGGCCGCAAGAGCGAGCTGCTCGATCAGTTCGCTCGCGTCTATGCCGTTCGCTTCACCGCGGCTGAACTGCAGGAAATCGTCACCTTCTATGAATCGCCCACCGGCTCGAAGTTGTCCCAGGCCAATGCCGAGGTGAATACCGATATCCAGCGCGTGCTGACCGTGTTCACCAATACCCTGCAGCAGGAATTCTATGCCAAGGTCCGCGCCGAACTGCGCGCCCAGGGCGTGCAGCTCTAGGCTCACTTATCGACGACCGAATTGGACCCCGCCTTGTGCGGGGTCTTTTTTTATGCGAAGCGCCATCCGATATTCATCGGTATCAACCGATATAACCAGCCAGCGGAGCCAGCATGTCCGACACTTACGATCTCGTTGTCATTGGCGCTGGCTCGGGGGGCGTGCGCGCCGCCCGCATGGCCGCCACCTACGGCGCCAAGGTTGCAGTGGTTGAGGAATTCCGCGTCGGCGGCACCTGCGTCATCAGGGGCTGCGTCCCCAAAAAGCTCTATGTCTATGCCAGCCGCTTCAACGACCTGTTCGATGTGGCCTCCAGCTTTGGCTGGCAGGTCGACGCCTCCTTTGATTGGCCGACCCTGGTCGCCGCCAAGGAAAAGGAAATCACCCGGCTCGAACACGCCTATACCTCGAACCTCGAAAAGCCCGGCGTCGAGATCATTAGAGATCGGGCGCTGGTCACCGGTCCCAATACGGTTCATCTCGTAGCGGGCAACCGTGACCTGATCGCCAAATACATCCTTGTCGCCACTGGCGCGGCCCCCTTCGTGCCGCCCATCCCCGGCTATCAATTGGGCATCACCTCCAACGAGGCTTTCGATCTGCCGGCGCTGCCCCATTCCATCCTCATCGAGGGCGGCGGCTATATCGCGGTTGAATTCGCCACCATCTTTGCCGGCCTGGGTGTCGATACCACCATCATCTATCGCGGCGACTGCATCCTGCGCGGCTTCGACGAGGACATGCGCCGTGGCCTCGAGGCTGGCCTGATCGACCGCGGCATCAAGCTCATCTATCAGACCACCATCAAGTCGTTGGCCAGGCATGGCGATGACATTGCCGCCACCTTCAGCGACGGCGTCACCGCCCCCTATGGCGCGGTCATGTTCGCCACCGGCCGCAATCCAAATGTGCGCGGCCTTGGCCTTGAAACCGCCGGCGTCAAGCTCACCCCGGCCGGCGCCATCGCCGTCGATGCCTATTCGCAGACCTCGTGCCCCTCCATCTACGCAGTGGGCGACGTCACCGGCCGCGCCGCGCTGACCCCGGTCGCCATCCGCGAAGGCTGGTATTTCGCCGAGACCGTGTTCAACAACAACAAAATCGCCGTCGATCACTCCCAGATCCCTACGGCGGTCTTTGCCGAGCCTGAAATCGGCGTCATCGGCCTCACCGAAGCCGAGGCCGCCACCCATGGCGATGTCGATATCTACCTCGCCCGCTTCCGCCCGATGATGAACACGCTCTCTACCCGCACCGAGCGCATGGTGCTCAAGCTCATCACCGAAAAGGACGGCGGCAAGGTGCTGGGTTGCCATATCCTGGGACCGGGCGCCGCCGAAATGATCCAGCTCATCGCCATCCCCATGGGCATGACCGCCACCAAAGCCGATTTCGACCGCGCCATCGCACTCCACCCCTCGGCCGCCGAAGAATTGGTGACCTTCAAGGCGCCAACCTATGTCTATCGGGATGGGCAAAAGGTCGGCGGCTGAAGCAACGCCGCCGGCTTCGGACACGCGGCCCACACCACCCTTGATCCCGCCCCCTTTGAGGGGGCGGTGTTTACTCGGGACTCGCCCCACCCACGGTGTCACCCCGGCGCAGGCCGGGGCCCATCCCGAGATGCTGCGGCGGCCGCAAGGTGTGTGAGCGGGGCGCCGGGATGGCGCTTATCAGGCGATCTGGCGGCGAGTTTGGACAGCTCAGGATGGGTCCCGGCCTGCGCCGGGATGACACCGCATTCTTGAAGGCGCCCAGAGTACCTCCCAATCATGGGGAGTTCACTTGGGTGACTTGGCCGCTTGCTCGATTTCCCCGTTCATCGTCATCACCCGGCTAGTCCGGGTGATCCATCTCTCAGCGAATGCGGAAGCATGGATTGCCCGGACAAGCCGGACAATGACGGCGGAACTGAGTTTGGGAGAACATGCCAAAGCGAAAACGTCCCCTGGCTAGGGAATGAGCGCGCGCCCCCCCAAATCCCCCGCCTTATCCATCTTATCCCCCTGCCAAAATCCCGTGGCATCATCCGTCCATCATCCGGAACACGGGCGGCGCTGCAGCGACCGGCGTCCGGATGCCAGCCGGGGGAGTGGGGGTCGCGCCTTGCTCCGGGATGCGCAGACGGATCAGCGGGCGGGAGGGCTACGGTCACCTGCTGGGGTCGCGATGCTGCCTTCCGACCAAGGCCCGGCGCCCCGAGGCAAGTTGCGCCTCATATTTATTTACTCACGAGGCGAATCTGGTCTCGGGGTCCGTCCGTCTATCCGACAACCGCAGCACAGGCGGCGCTTCCGTGCGCCCTAGGACCAATCGACATTCACTCAGGCTGAGCCGAAAATGGTGGTTTTCGAGAACCGGAGCGCAGCGTACTTTTGGGTACGTGAGCACCGGAAGCGCAGAAAACCTCCATTTGCAGGCCAGCATCAGTTGAATGTCGATTGGTCCTAGACTAAAGCCCACCCCGAATATCCTTGTCCCGGCCCGCCGCCCTTGGTATTCCGCCCGCAACAATCCGTAACCCGCGCGAGCGAGACCCGACATGACCACCTGGACCCCCAATAGCTGGCGCGACAAGCCCATCTCGCAGGTGCCTGCCTATCCGGACAGCGCGGCTCTGGCCGAGGCCGAGCGTCAATTGGGCACGTTCCCGCCACTGGTCTTTGCCGGCGAAGCGCGCGATCTCAAGTCCAAGCTCGCCGCAGTGGCCCGTGGCGAGGCCTTCCTGCTACAGGGCGGTGACTGCGCCGAGAGCTTTGCCGAGCACGGTGCCGATCACATCCGCGACTTCTTCCGCGTCTTCCTGCAAATGGCCGTGGTGCTGACCCATGGCGCCAGTAAGCCCGTGGTCAAGGTCGGCCGCGTCGCCGGCCAGTTCGCCAAGCCGCGTTCGGCCGATACCGAAACCATCGATGGCGTGGAACTCCCGAGCTATCGCGGCGACATCATCAATTCCATCGAGTTCAACGAAGCCTCCCGCGTTCCCGATCCCGATCGCATGCTGCAGGCCTACCGCCAGTCGGCCGCCACGCTCAATCTGCTGCGTGCCTTCTCCATGGGCGGCTATGCCGAACTCACCCGCATCCACGAATGGACCGTCGGGTTCATGAAGGGCTCCAATTGGTATCCGCGCTACGAGGAAGTGGCGCGCAAGATTGACGATGCCATCACCTTCATGGCCGCGCTCGGCCTCAATCCTGACAACACGCCGGCCCTGCGCCAGACCAGTTTCTTCACCAGCCACGAAGCCCTGCTGCTCGGCTATGAAGAAGCCCTGACCCGCCGCGATTCCATCACCAATGACTGGTACGCCACGTCCGGCCACATGCTGTGGATCGGCGACCGCACCCGCCAGCCCGATGCGGCCCATGTCGAATATTTCGCCGGCATCAAGAACCCCATCGGCATCAAATGCGGCCCGACCCTGAGCAGCGAAGACCTGCTGCGCCTGCTCGATCGCCTCAATCCCACCGATGAGGCTGGCCGCATTACTCTCATCGCCCGCTTCGGCTCCGATAAGATCCACGATCACCTGCCGCGCCTGATCGAAACCGTGCAGCGCGCCGGCCGCACCGTCGTCTGGTGCTCCGATCCGATGCATGGCAACACCATCAAGGCCTCGACCGGCTACAAGACGCGCCCCTTCGAGCGTGTGCTGTCGGAAGTGAAGAGCTTCTTCGAAATCCACCGCGACATGGGCACCTATGCCGGCGGCGTGCATATCGAAATGACCGGCGACGACGTCACCGAATGCGTCGGCGGCGTCTCGGCCGTCACCGAAGCCTCCCTCTCGGACCGCTACCACACCTATTGCGATCCTCGCCTCAATGCGAGCCAGGCCCTGGAACTGGCCTTCCTCGTCGCCGAAGAAGTCCACGCCCAAAAACCACCCCGCGAAACCCGCATCGCCGGCGAATAGGGCAGGGGCGCTAGCCCCCGCCCAAACCCCGATCCGCCGTTTAGCGGAACATTAACCCTAATGACCCATAAATTTCCTGAACGACCCAGAAAGGGTCCACGTTCTGGAGATTGTCATGAACCGCTCCCTGTCCAGCATCGCCGCGATATTGGCTCTCGGCACGGCCATGCCCGCTCTGGGCGCCGATTCAATGTTCCCGGATATGCGGCCCTCCTACGGCAACGAATGGGGACAGAGCGAAGACAACCCCCTCCGCATGGAAGCGGGCCTGCGCTACTGGTATTCGCTGGGTGAGCAGAACGCCAATGTCGGCGGCACCTCCTACGATACCAAGGATCGCAGTCATATTCTGGAAGGCCACTTCCGGATCGACGATGACTACACATCCACCTTTGTGAAGGGTCAGGCCGGTTATGCCGTCTACACAACCGGCGACTACGAAACCAATGTTGGCGTCCCTTCTCCATTCGAAGGCGGCCAGATCGGTTATGCCGGCGCCGATTTCGGCTATACCCCGTTTGGCAACGAAACCTTCCGCCTCGGCGCTCTGGTCGGCTACCAATACAATCGGGAATCGCCTGACCGGAACCGCTACGACGTGCTGAACGACGATGGTCTCAATATTCATTCCCTACGCCTGGGCGTAACAGCCCACGCCGATATCAACGAAATGTTCGATATCGACGCCGAAGTCGCAGCCATCCCCTATGCTTATGGCTACGGCGCCAGTAGCGAAATTCCAATGGCCGATACCGTCATTCAGGGCGTCACCGTTAACCGCACCCGCACCGAAACCAGCGGCGCCCTCTACGGCGCCAGTGGTCAGATCATGCTCGGCTTTCACCCCACCGAGAATCTGACGATCCGCGTCGGCGGCCGCGCCTGGCTGCTCGACGGGCCAAGCAGTTCCCGTCAGAAATGGTGGGAGGCATCCACGCCGGATAGCTACATCTACAGCGATCAGAACCTCAACGGTTTCTCCCTGTTGCGTTACGGCGCCCTCGCCGAGTTGACCGGCCGCTTCTAGCCTCTGCCATCAATCTGCAACCTTTGATCCGCTTGCCCTTGCCGGGGTGAGCGGATAAGTCTTGCCCGCGCGCGGTTTGCGCCGCTGCGTCACCTTCTTTCCCAGCACACGGGCCAGCATCATCGTGACAGACCGCCTCAGAATTGCGCTTGCCCAGCTCAATCCCAAGGTCGGCGACATCGCCGGCAATCTCGCGCTCGCCCGCCAGGCGCTGAGCGATGCAGCTGCCGCCAAAGCCGATATCTTGCTGCTCTCCGAGCTGTTCCTCACCGGCTATTTCCCCGACGATTTGCTGTTCAAGCCCAAATTCGTCGATGACGCCATGCAGGCCGCCCGCGATCTGGTTGCCGACACCGCCGGCACCGGTGTCGCGCTGATCCTCCCCACCGTCTGGCGCGACCAGACGGGCCTGCACAACAGCGTCGTCGTCGCCGAAAATGGCGAGATCATCGCCACGCGCCTCAAGCGCGAATTGCCCAATGACGATGTCTTTTACGAACGGCGCTATTTCGTCCCCGGCGTGCTGCAGGAACCGGTGACAATCAAGGGCGTCTCGGTCGGCATCCCGATCTGCGAAGATATCTGGCACCCCTGGGTCTGCGATCACCTCGTCCAGCGCGGCGCCGAAATCCTGCTTTGCCCCAATGGTTCGCCCTATTGGACCAATAAGCAGCATGTTCGCAAGGAACTGGTCCGCGCCCGCGTGGCCGAGGATCGGGTGCCGCTGCTCTATCTCAATCAGGTGGGGGGCCAGGACGAATTGGTGTTCGACGGTGCATCCTTTGCCATCGAGCCGGGCGACAAGCTCGTGTTCCAAGGCAAATCCTTTGCCACCGATTTCATCGTCTCCGACTGGGTCGACGGCGAAGACGGCTGGACCTGCACCAATGGCCACGTCACCGAACTCACCACCACCGACGAAGCCCCCTGGCTCGCCTGCGTGCTCGGCCTGCGTGACTACGTGCACAAGAACGGCTTCAAGCAGGTCGTGCTCGGCCTGTCGGGCGGCATTGACAGCGCCGTGGTTGCCGCCATGGCCGTGGACGCCTTCGGCGCCGAAAACGTCCACACCATTATGCTGCCCTATCGCTACACCTCCGAGGATAGCCTCAAGGACGCCAAGGACTGCGCCACCCGCCTCGGCGTGCGCTACGACATCGTCTCCATCGGCGATCCCGTCGATGCCGCGCTTGAGCAGCTTGCCCCAGTCTTCGGCAATCGCCCCGCCGATCTGGCTGAGGAAAACATCCAGTCCCGCATGCGCGGCGTCGTCCTCATGGCCGTCTCCAACAAGCTAGGCTCCATGCTCCTCACCACCGGCAACAAGTCGGAAATGGGCGTCGGCTACGCCACCATCTATGGCGACATGAACGGCGGCTACAATCCGCTCAAGGACATGTTCAAAATGGAGGTCTATCGCCTGGCCGCCTGGCGCAATGCCCATGTCCCCGGCGATTGCCTTGGCCCCGCGGGCGAAGTCATCCCGCAAAACATCATCGCCAAGGCCCCGTCGGCCGAGCTGCGCCCCAACCAGACCGATCAGGATAGCCTGCCGCCCTATCCGGTGCTCGACGCCATCCTCACCGCCATGGTCGAGGAAGAAAAGTCGATCGCTGAGATCGTCGCCCTGGGCCATGACGAGGCTCTGGTGCAGCGCATCGAGCGGCTGCTCAATATCGCCGAATACAAGCGCCGCCAGGCGGCTCCCGGTCCCAAGCTCACGCCCAAGGCGTTTGGGCTGGGCCGCAAATATCCCATTACCAACGGCTACAAGGACCGGACCATCGGATGACCATCGTGCGCTGGGCGCCATCGCCCACTGGCCGTATTCACCTGGGCAATGCCCGCCCGGCCATGCTCAACTGGTTCTTCGCCAAGCGCCATGGCGGCCGCTATGTGCTGCGCATGGACGATACCGATACGGCCCGCTCCACCCGTGAATTTGCCGATGGCATAGAGGCCGATCTGGCCTGGCTCGGCATTACGCCGGATCTGCTGGTCCGCCAGTCCGACCGCACCGCGCTCTATGACGCCGCCCGCGACCGCCTCATCGCCGCCGGCCGGCTCTATCCCTGTTACGAAACCGAAGACGAGTTGGGCCGCCGCCGCGCCCGCGCCCGCGCCATGGGCAAGCCGCCGATCTACGATCGCGCCGCCCTCAAGCTGACCGAAGAGGATCGTGCCAAGCTCGAAGCCGAAGGCCGCAGGCCCCATTGGCGCTTCAAGCTCGATGGCCGCCCGGTGCAGTTCGAAGACCTCATCAAGGGCAGCCAGACCGTCAACACCGCCTCCATGTCCGATCCCGTTCTGGTGCGCGAAGACGGCTCCTATCTCTATACCCTCCCCTCCGTGGTCGATGATATCGACCTTGCCATCACCCATGTCATCCGCGGCGAGGACCACGTTTCCAACACCGGCACCCAGATTGAAATCTTCGAGGCCCTGGGCGGCCCCGTGCCGATTTTCGGCCACCATAACCTTTTGACCGACGCCGAAGGGCAGGGCTTCTCCAAACGCCTCGGCTCCCAGTCGCTGTCCGATTTCCGCGCTGAAGGCTACGAGCCCCTCGCCATTGCCATCATGGCGAGCCTCACCGGCACCAGCCTGCCCATCGAACCCTATGCCTCGCTGGACGATATCGCCGCCAAGCTCGATTTCTCCATGATCTCGCATGGCGCCGCGCGCTTCGATCCGGTCGAACTCGACAATCTCAACGCTCGCCTGCTGCACGCCATGCCCTACGAGGCCGCTTTGCCGCGCCTCACCAGCCTGGGCCTGGAAGGCGAGGCCATCTGGCTGCTGCTGCGCGATAATCTGCACAAGTTCAATGATATCGTCGAATGGTCCAAGCTGGTGCTCGGCCCGGTCGAGCCTATCATTGCCGATGAAGATCGCGATTTCCTGGCGCTCGCCAAGGCGCTGCTGCCGCCCGAGCCGTGGTCGCTCGAAACCTGGGGCGAGTGGACCAATGCGCTCAAAGCCGCCACCGGCCGCAAGGGCAAGCCGCTCTTCCTGCCGCTGCGGCTGGCGCTAACCGGCCGTCACGATGGCCCCGAGCTTAAGAGCCTGCTCCCGCTGGTTGGGCGTACGGCGTGTCTGGACCGACTACCCTGACCACCTTGTCGCCGAACTGCACCAGCCGCAGCTGAGACTCACCCGGCGGTGGCGCGACGACACGCGCCACGGTTTCGCCCGGGCCCGCAGGCCGCGGCCGGGGCAAGGGCACATCGACCAGGCTCGCGGTCTGTACCGCTTCGACCACAGCCGGCACTGGAACCTGCCCGCGCGGATCGCGCAGCGGCAGCGGGAAGCTCGCCCCCTGCACTTCGATCATGGCCCGCGTCTGCCCGTCATCGGCCGTCGCGGTGATCAGCTTGCCGTCCGATTGCGGCGTCACCCGGCAGCTGGCATTCATGTCGATGGCATTGCGATATTTGAATGCCGTCGGCAGGTCCGTATAGGCCTGGTTGAACATGTTGCGCATCTGCTCGGGCTCTTGGCCCGGATTGTCGTAATAGTAGATTTCCACCTGCTCATTGGGACACATGGCTTTGCATTGCCCCATGTCATTGCCGACATAGTCGGGCAGGGTCGAATAGCTGATCGGCCAGAAATAGCCGTCGCTCAGCCGTACACACACCGTGCGTACCGTCCGATAGCCCGTATTATATCCGCCACCGCTCACCACCTCGCCGTTGGAAAAATCGCCTTCCGTAGTGGTGCCAAAAATGCGGTCGAACACGTTCTGGCGCTCATTGGAAAACGTAGCGTTGGAGCCGCCATTGGCGTTGCAGCCAAAGCGCGCCATTTCCTGCAGGATGGCTTCGCGCTGCTGCGATACCGCACCCGCCGAATTCACCGATTGCGATACCGAAGCATAATCCCGGCGCAGCCGCAGCACTTCGCGCGCCACTTGCTGGCATTGCGGGCTGAGCGTCTGCCCGGCCTTGGCGGCGTCGTTACATCCATCGCGGATATAGCGGCTTTCCGCATTCTGCACGTCGCGGGCCAATTGCCGCGCCGCCTGCGAATTGCCGTCCCGTTGCTGGAAATCGCCATTGCGGTCAAATTGGCGCAATTGCCGGTCCAGCCGCGAACAAGCCGATGATTGGGCATAGGCCATGTTGACATCGAGCGCCAAAACCACTGTCGCTAGAACCAGCAACAATAGCGTCCGAATGCCCATTCCGCCCAAATTCACCATCAAGCCCTACTCGTCCGCGCCGCAACACGCGCATAATATCGGCCCTTAAGACATCGCTAGGGCCGGGTGCAACAGTATAATGTCCACCGGCGCCGAGCTAGCGCAGCCCGGCCACACAACAGCGAGAATGCACCGATGAATCTAGCCACGCTGAACAATGGCCGCCCCGATGGTCAGCTCGTGGTCCTCTCGCAGAACCGTGGTCGCTATGTTTCGGCCGGCCGAGTCGCGCCCACCTTGCAGGCTGCGCTCGACGATTGGGACATGGCCGCGCCGGCCCTCTCAGCCCTTGCCGCCCAGCTCGATGCCGGCCAGATTTCCGGCCAACCCTTCGACGCCAATCGCGCCCTGGCTCCCTTGCCCCGCGCCTATCAATGGATCGACGGCGCCGCCTATCTCAACCACGCCGAACGCGTCCGCGCCCTCAAGGGCACCCGCGACGCCGATCTCGCCAATCGCCCCGTGCTCTATCAGGGCAGTTCCGACTCGCTCTCGGCCCCCACCGCGCCTATCATCACGCCCGAACCCGATCTGGCCCTCGATTTCGAAGCTGAAGTCGCCGTCATCATCGGCGCCGTGCCCATGCGCGCCACCCTGGAACAGGCCGCCGCCGCCATCCGCCTCGTCACCATCTGCAATGACATCTCGATGCGGCGCCTGGTGGCCAATGACCTGCAAAACGGCTTCGGCTTTTTCCACGCCAAGCCCGCCACGTCCTTTGCCCCCATCGCCACCACGCCCGCCGCCCTCGGCGCCGCATGGCGCGACAATCGCCTGCATCTCCCGGTCCGTTGCGAGGTCAATGGCGTGCTTTATGGCCAGCCCAATGCCGGCTCCGACATGTATTTCGACTTCGCCGCCCTCATCGTCGAAGCCGCACGCACCCGCGCCCTCGCCGCCGGCACCATTATCGGCGGCGGCACCATTTCCGTGCCCCATGAGGAAAGCCTACCCATCAAACCCAACGGCATCGGCTTTGCCTGCATTGTCGAAGCTCGCAATGTCGAAAAGCTCAAATACGGCCGTGCCCGCACCCCATTCCTTCAGCTCGACGACACCATCCGCATCGGCGCCATCGGCAGCGACGGCCAATCCGTGTTCGGCGATATCTTGCAAACCGTAGTGCTGCTCTAAAGCTTCATCGTCTTTCCCCCTTGACCGCCGCCACCACTACAGCCAAAGTCGCGCCCATGAAGACCAATGCTATTCAGATTAACGTCTGCATTATTACCTGCTAACCACTCGTTGGCGGCGCGGTCTTCTTCATCCTGATTTTCTGATACCCGAAGAGCCGTCAGCCAGCGCAAATCCGCATGGCCAGGAAGCCTTTTGATGACCTCGGGAACTCCGCTTAATCTTTACAATACGCTGACCCGCACCAAGGAACCCTTCGTTCCGCTGGATGCGGAAAATGTGCGCATGTATGTCTGCGGCCCCACGGTCTATGACTTCGCCCATATCGGCAATGCGCGGCCGGTCATCGTGTTCGATCTGCTGTTCCGGCTGTTGCGCCACACCTATGGCGCCAATCACGTCACCTATGTTCGCAACATCACGGACGTGGACGACAAGATCAACGCCCGCGCGGCCCGCGATTTCCCCGCGCTGCCGCTGAACGAAGCGATCCGTCGCGTCACCGAAAAAACCGGCCAGCAATATGCTGCCGACGTCAAGGCGCTCGGCACGCTCGAGCCCACCTATCAGCCCCGCGCCACCGATTTCGTGCTGCCCCGGCCCGATGGTAAGCCCGACATGGTTTCCCTCATCGAGCGCCTTATCGCCAATGGCCACGCCTATGCGGCCAATGGCGAAGTGCTGTTCGACGTCAAATCCATGCCCGATTACGGCCAGCTCTCCGGCCGCAATCTCGAGGACAATTTGGCCGGTGCCCGCATTGCCGTCGATGCCCACAAGAAGAATCCCGCGGATTTCGTGCTCTGGAAACAATCCAGCGCCGAAGAGCCCGGCTGGGAAAGCCCATGGGGCAGGGGGCGCCCCGGCTGGCATATCGAATGCTCCGCCATGAGCGCGGCCTATCTCGGTGAAGTCTTCGACATTCACGGCGGCGGGCTCGACCTGATCTTCCCGCACCATGAAAACGAAATCGCCCAGTCCCGCTGCGCCCATGGTACGCACGAAATGGCCCGCGTCTGGATGCATAATGGCTTCCTCCAGGTCGAAGGACAGAAAATGTCCAAGAGCCTGGGCAATTTCGTCACCATCAATGATCTGCTCGAAACTGGCACCATGGGCGGTCACGCCTGGCATGGCGACGTGCTGCGCCTGGCCATGCTGATGACCCATTATCGCGAACCCATCGATTTCTCGGTCAAGCGCCTCGAAGAAGCCGAAACCAAACTCCGCGACTGGCAACGCGCCGCCCGCGGCGCCGAATTGGCCAATGACGACGCCCCCGACGCCTCGGTCATTGCCGAACTGGCCGACGACCTCAATTTCCACCGCGCCAGCGTGGTGCTCGACGCCATCGCCAAAAAAGCCAATCGCGACGATGCCCGCGCCAGCCATTGCCTCGCCGCTACCCTTAGCTTCCTCGGCTTCAGCCTCGATAGCCTGCTGACCTCCGACGACGGCTGGGAAGAACCACCCCACATCGCCACCGCCATAGAAAACCGCCTCGCCGCCCTCAACGCCCGCGACTTCGCCAAAGCCGACACCATCCGCAACGAACTGTCCGAACAGGGCATCTCCCTGATGGACTACAAAGACCCCGAAACCGGCGAGCGCAAAACCAAATGGGAGAGCAAGAGGTGAAGGCCCCCTCATCCGGCCCTGCGGGCCACCTTCTCCCACGAGGGGAGAAGGAAGGCTCCGATGTTGCGGCAAGCTCCATCTTCCCTTCTCCCCTCGTGGGAGAAGGTGCCCAAAGGGCGGATGAGGGGGCCTTTGCGCGCGGCACACAGCGGCTGATCAAGTTCGCCAAGCAGATGCGGCGCAAGCCCACTGAGGCTGAGGCAAAAATGTGGGTGCTCCTGCGCAACCGCCGCTTTGCTCAGTTCAAGTTCCGGCGCCAGGTGCCCATGGGGCCCTATATTGCCGACTTCCTGTGCTTTGCTCCTAAGCTGATCGTTGAACTCGACGGTAGCCAGCATGCGGACAACGTTCGGGATCAAGCGCGAGACGCCGAGTTGCGGCGCCGTGGCTTCCACATCCTCCGCATCTGGAACAACGACATTCTCGCCCATCCCGACGCCGTCCTCGAAGCCGTGTGGGCTGCCTTGCATGAGGAGACCAGCCATGCCTCCCAATAGCTCCCATACCGGCGGCTGCCAGTGTGGCGCCGTGCGCTTCGGCGTGACCCGGCTGGGTCGCCCCTCGATCTGCCATTGCCGAATGTGCCAGAAGGCCTTTGGCAGCTTTTTTGGCCCGCTGGTCACCGCACATAATGCCGTCTGGACGCGGGGCGAGCCCAAATGGTTCCAGAGCTCCAATGCCGCCCGCCGCGCCTTTTGCGGCGATTGCGGCACCCCACTGGGCTACGAAACCCGCTTCGGCCTCGAACTTGCCATCGGCGCATTCGATGACCCCAGCGTCGCTGCTCCGCAAATTCAGGTGAACCTGGCCGATAAATTGCCCTTCTTCGACGGCCTCACCAGCCTGCCGGTCTCGACCCATCAAAGCGACGAGTGGCGCGATTTCCTGGCCGGCATCCATTCCAACCAGCACCCCGATCACGACACGGCCGATTGGCCACCGCAGAGGGAAGATTCATGACCGAAGCCTATCGCTATCTCGCCCGTAGCGGCGGCTGCCAATGCGGCGCCATCCGCTTCCACGCCGCCGAACTGCGCGACAATCCCCATGTCTGCTATTGCCGCATGTGCCAGAAAGCCATGGGCAATCTCTTTGCCGCCCTGGTCGGCGTGCGCCACCATCACCTCACCTGGACCCGCGGCGAGCCCGCCGAATTCATGAGCTCGGACCTGGCCGCGCGCGGCTATTGCCGCGATTGCGGCACCCCGCTCTATTATCGGGCCATAGGCGGTGAACATCTCTCCATGTCTGTCGGCGCTTTCGACGACCCCCACACCATCCCCATACTCTACCAGTTCGGCATCGAAGGCCGACATCCCTCTCTGCTGCACTTGCCTGCCATCGAGGAAGTGGGCACCACCGAAACCAACATGGTCGATGAAGTCGGTTTCATTCGCGAGACCAATCACCAGCATCCCGACCACGACACCGAGCGCTGGCCATGAACACGCCCGTCCTCACCGGCGGCTGCCAATGCGGCGCCGTGCGTTACGCGCTCGATCAGCAGCCGCAGAATGTCCATGTCTGCCACTGCCGCATGTGCCAGAAGGCTGTCGGCGGCCCGTTCGCCATCATCTGTCCGGTGCAGAAATCCGCCTTCCGGCTCACCCGCGGCACGCTCAGCTATTTCAACAGCTCCGACATTGCCCGTCGCGGCTTTTGCAATCTCTGCGGCACGCCGCTGACTTTCGAATATCCCGACGCCGATGATCTAGGTGTTCTGGTTGGAACGCTGGATGAGCCAGACCGCGCGCCACCGGAAAACCAATACGGCAATGAAAGCCGCGTCTCCTGGTACGCCGGATTGACGCAGGTTCCCGGCGACACGCCCACCTATGCGGGCAACCCCGAAATGCTCCACCGCATCAGCAGCAGCAATCACCAGCATCCCGACCACGACACAATGGTCTGGCCGGACCCCTCTTGAGTACTAAAATGCCCAAAGAACGCCTCTATATCTTCGACACCACCTTGCGCGACGGCGCCCAGACGGCCGGAATCGAGTTCTCGCTCGAGGACAAGATTTCCATTGCCGGCCTGCTCGAGCAATTGGGTGTCGATTATATTGAAGGCGGCTATCCCGGCGCCAATCCGGTCGATACCGAGTTCTTCGAGCACAAGCGCACCAAGCGCGCCAAGTTCACCGCCTTCGGCATGACCAAGCGGGCAGGGCGCTCTGCCGCCAATGATCCGGGCATTCAGGCCCTGCTCAATTCGCGCGCCGATGCCACCTGCTTTGTTGCCAAAACCTGGGATCACCAGGTCAAGACCGCGCTCGAAATCGGCCTCGACGATAACCTCGAAAATCTGCGCGACACCGTCGCTGCTGCCGTCGCGGCGGGCAAGGAAGCCCTGATCGATTGCGAGCATTTCTTCGACGGCTTCAAGAGCAATCCCGATTACGCCCTGTCCTGCGTCAAGACGGCGCTGGATGCCGGCGCGCGCTGGGTCGTGCTCTGCGACACCAATGGCGGCACCATGCCGTCAGAAGTTCGCGACATTGTCGGCAAGGTGCTGGCCGTCGCCCCCGGTGATCACCTGGGCATCCACGCCCATGACGATACCGGCCAGGCCGTCGCCAACACGCTGGCGGCCATCGAGGCCGGCGTGCGCCAAATCCAGGGCACGCTCAACGGCATCGGCGAGCGCTGCGGTAATGCAAATCTCATCACCATCATCCCCACCCTGGTGCTCAAGCCTCTGTTCGCCGACCGTTTCGAAACCAATATCGATGCGGCCCGTCTCGAACGGCTGACCCAGATTTCCCGGGCTTTCGACGACCGGCTCAACCGCGCGCCCCAGCGCCAGGCGCCCTATGTCGGCGCCTCCGCCTTCGCCACCAAGGCCGGCATCCACGCCTCCGCCCTGCTTAAGGATTTTTCCAGCTACGAGCATGTGCCGCCCGAAAGCGTGGGCAATGAACGCGCCATCATGGTCAGCCAGCAGGCCGGCAAATCCAACTTGCTGACCGCCTTGGCCCGCCACGATATCGTCCTCGCCAAGGACGATCCGCGCCTCGAAAAGCTGCTCGCCACCGTCAAGGAGCGCGAAGCGCGCGGCTATTCCTACGATGGCGCCGACGCCTCTTTCGCCGTTCTCGCCCACGAAGTGCTCGGCACATTGCCCAGCTATTTCACCGTCGAAAACTACCGCGCCAGCGTCGAACGCCGCCACAATGCCCAGGGCGAAGAGATCACCGTCACCGAAGCCGTGGTCAAGATCCGCGTCGCCGGTGAATTGCTGATGTCGGTGGCCGAAGGCAATGGCCCGGTCAACGCGCTCGATCTGGCCATGCGCAAGGACCTCGGCAAATATTCGTCCCGCATCGAGGATTTGGAACTGGTCGACTTCAAGGTTCGTATTCTGGACGGCGGCACGGGCGCGGTCACCCGTGTACTGGTCGAAAGCCGCGACGGCACTGGCGAGCGCTGGTATACCATCGGGGTTTCCCCCAACATCATTGATGCATCCTTTGAAGCTCTATATGAATCCATCACATATAAGCTGTTGAAGACTGAAGCGGCGCAGGGGACAACAGAAAAGGTGGCATAACCTGGTGGCGCAACGCGCCGCCTATTTCGTCCCGGAGGAAAAACTGGCCGATCCCACACCGAACCAACCCTTGGCTCTCACCCTTGGTGCAGCGGCGGTTACCCTTGTGGTTGTCATCGGCGTGTTGGCTGGCCCCTCCGTGGTCAGTTGCTTTAACGGCGAAGGCAATATGGGCCAGTGCCTGCGCGGCAAGATGACCGATGCCGGCATCCTGCCCAGCCAGAGCACGGCCCTTGCCACCCCCGAGCAAACAGCGCCGGAACCAACCGCCGCCACGCCTGCGCCGGATGCCACCGCGCCCCAGCCCGACGTGACCCCGCCAGCGGCCCCCGATGCCCCCAGCGATCTCATCTCCGCAACCTTCGGCCTGCTCCGCGCCGAGCCCGATGGCTCCGTGGTCATCGCCGGCAGCGGCACGCCCGGCAGCGAAGTCCAGGTTTTCTCCAATGGCGACCTGCTGGGCCAAACCACGGTCGAGCCCAGCGGCGACTGGGTCCTGGTGCCCGATGCCCCCATCCCGCCCGGTGGCACCGAGATCACTCTTGGCGAAGCCGGCAAGCCCGGCCAGTCGGCCGAAGCCTTCGTCGTCGTCATCAACCCGGACAAATCCAGCGAACCTCTCGTCGTCGCCAGCACCCCCGGCGCCGCCAGCGAAGTGTTGCAGGGCCTGACAACCCCGCCGGCCGGCCAAAGCACCGACGTTGCTACAGCCACCCCCGCGCCGGCCCCGGCCCAACCGGAGGCCACCGCGCCAACCAAGCAGCCAACCGCCGAACCAGCTCCAACCCAGCCCACACCGGCTCCCGGAGCGACCACGCCACCTGCAACGTCACAGCCAACAGCAGAACCCGCGGCTGAGCCGGCTACCACGGCGCAACAGCCCACCGCGCCAACGCCCGAAGCGCCAGCCGCAAACGCTGAAACAGCCGTCGCCGCTGCCACGCCTGCGCCGACGACACCCCCGACAGCCTCGGAACCCGCCGCCGTCGCCCCGCCGACCATCGACGCCATCGAAATCGAGGGCGACCGCACCTTCTTCGCCGGCGGCGGACCGGAAGGCGCCACCATGCGCCTCTATGTCGATGACACATTCATTGCCGACGCCACGGTCTCCGATGGCCGCTGGCTCGTTGAGGCCGGCAATGTGCTGACCAAGCCCAGCCAGCGCATCCGTGTCGATATGCTGCAACTGGGCTCCGCCCAGGTTGCCTCGCGCGCCGAAGTCGATTTCGTCGTCGACCTGCCGAAGGTCGAGCCTCCAGTTGCCGTGGCGCAGGCCGACCAGCCCGCGACGCCGGCCCCTGCGGCCGAGGCCAGCGCGCCTTCCCAACCGGCAGCGGCCCCAAGCGAACCTGCACAATCGCCCGCCAGCCAGTCCGCCGCGCCGGCGACCCCTACCGAGCCCAGCCCGGCCCAGCCCGCCGCATCGCCAACCGCGCCCGCAACGCCAGCACCGCCAACGGCGAGCGACGAAACCAGCGTCCCCACCATGGTGGCAACCGCTGTCGGTGACCCCGAAGCCGCACGCTTCGCCTCCGGCAAGGCCATCATCCGCACCGGTGACAACCTCTGGACCATCGCCCGTCGCGTCTATGGCGCCGGCATCAAATACACCACCATCTACGAAGCCAATAATGGCCAGATCCGCGACCCCGATCGCATCTATCCCGGCCAGGTTTTCGATCTGCCAAGCGCGGCGAACTAAGCAAACGCAATGGCCCGCTGAAAAGCGGGTCATTGAACTTGCGCCCGCGAACCCCATCTTCTATCGTAAATCAACGATCAAAAAAGCCGAGCTCGGATGCGCGACGACGATATTGCCACTCTCCTGCGGGCACTGGGCCATCCGGTGCGCCTCAATATCCTGCGCATCCTGGCGACGCAGCAGCAGGGGCAGTGCTGCTGCGCCGATGTCACCGAATCCTTGCCGCTGGCCCAGTCCACCGTGTCCCAGCACATCAAGGTGCTGCTCGATGCCGGGCTGATCACGCGCCAGCCGCGTGGCACGCGCAATTGCTACATTGTCCAGCATGATCGTCTGGCCGAACTGGGTGCCGCCTATTCCGGCATGCTCGCCGGCCTCACCCCCGCCAGCCCCAAACTGGAAGCAGAGCCGGCCTGATGACCACAGACAGCACGAACAAGAAGCCGTCCGTTAGCGCGGACGAAGGCTCGGTATTTTCCACGGTCAAGAACCTGTGGTCCTATATGTGGCCCGAAGACCGCCCCGATCTGCGCCTGCGCGTCGTGCTGGCCATTGGCGCGCTGCTGCTCAGCAAGGTCGCTACCACCTTCATTCCCTTCGCCTATAAGGGCATCATCGATAGCCTCGATGGCACCGCGCCCGATAGCGGCATCGTGCTGGGCCTCGCCATCCCCATCGTCCTGGTCATCGCCTATGTGCTGGGCAACATCTTCGACGCCGGCTTCCAGCAATTGCGCGACGTATTGTTTGCCAGCGTCGGCCAGAATGCCGTACGCAAGCTCGCTCTGCGCACCTTCCACCATCTTCATGCCATGTCGCTGCGCTTCCATCTGGCGCGCCGCACCGGCGGGCTGAGCCGCGTCATCGAGCGTGGCACCAAGGGCATTGAAACCATTGTGCGTTTCACCATGCTCAATATCGCCCCCACGCTGGTCGAATTCATCATCACGGCCGTGATCTTCGTCTGGATGTTCGGCTTCAGCTATCTGGGCGTGCTGGTGGTGATGATCTGGGGCTATCTCTATTTCACCATCAAGGCCTCGAATTGGCGGATTTCCATCCGCCGCGACATGAACAATTCGGACACCGATGCCAATGGCAAGGCCATCGATTCCCTGCTCAATTTCGAGACGGTGAAGTATTTCGCCAATGAGAAGATGGAAGCCGAGCGTTACGACGCCTCCATGGCCGGCTATGAGCGCTCCGCCATCCGTATCTGGACCTCGCTGGGCTTCCTCAATTTCGGCCAGGCGCTGATTTTCTACGCGGGCTTCCTCATTATCTCGGTCATGGCCATCAATGGCGTCATGAACCGGACGCTGACCCTGGGCGACTTCGTCCTGCTCAACACCTTCCTCATGCAGGTCTATCGCCCGCTGAACTTCATCGGTTTCGTCTATCGCGAGTTGCGTCAGGGCCTCACCGATATCGAGGAAATGTTCAAGCTGCTCGATCAGGCCCCCGAAATCGTGGACAAGCCCGACGCCAAGCCATTGGTCATTTCCGGTCCCGTCATCCGCTTCGACGACGTGACCTTCCACTACGATCCCGATCGCCCCATCCTCAAAGGCGTCAGCTTCGAAGTCCCCGCCGGCAAGACGGTCGCCATTGTCGGCCCCACCGGCGCTGGTAAATCCACCATTTCCCGGCTGCTCTACCGCTTCTACGACGTCACCGGCGGCGCCATCACCATCGATGGCCAGGATCTGCGCGACATCACCCAGGAAAGCCTGCGCTCGGCCATTGGCATGGTCCCCCAGGATACCGTGCTGTTTAACGACACGATCGGCTACAATATCCGCTACGGCCGCCCCGACGCCTCCGAGGAGGAAGTGCGCGCCGCCGCCGCCATGGCCCAGGTCGGCCCCTTCATCGAGACCCTGCCCAAGGGTTATGACACCCCGGTCGGCGAACGCGGCCTAAAACTCTCCGGCGGCGAAAAGCAGCGTGTCGCCATCGCCCGCACCATCCTCAAGGCCCCCTCGCTCCTCATCCTCGACGAGGCGACGTCAGCCCTCGATACCAAGACCGAGCGCGATATCCAGTCCGCCCTCGATGTGGTCTCGAAAAACCGCACCACGGTCGTCATCGCCCACCGCCTCTCCACGGTCGTCAACGCCGACGAAATCCTCGTCCTGCGCGACGGCGTCGTGGCCGAACGCGGCAACCACGTCGCCCTGCTGCAAAAAGCCGGCCTCTACGCCCAGATGTGGGATCGCCAGCGCGAAGCCACCGAAGCCGAAGAACAACTCCTGCGCACCGCCAACGACCCCGACGGCTTCGTCAAACGAGGCCTGCCTGCGGCGGAGTAGGGGCGGCACGACCTCATGGTTCGACAAGCACCATGAGGTCTACTCTTAAGCCTGGAGCCAATCAGTAGACCTCATCCTGAGCTTGTCGAAGGACGAGGTCGTGGCGCGTCCCTCGCCCACCCACAATGTCATTCCCGCGAAAGCAGGAACTTCTGTTTACTGCGCCAGGGCTGTAGCGACACTTGTCGCCAGGCAACGCGGCGGCCATAGTCCATCCATGCAGGATATATCGGTCATCCCCGCCACGCCGGACCAAAAACCGGTCATCGCCAATCTGATCCAGCTCTATCTCCACGACATGACCGAGTTCATGCCGTTCCGGTCGAGCCAGATGGTCGCTTCGCCTACTATTTCCTCGACCGCTTCTGGCGCTTCCCCTATCTAATCACGGCAGGCAACGAGATCGCCGGCTTCGCCTTGGTCATCGACGAATGCCCCTGACCGGCCGCAAACCATGCTTCTTCATGGCCGAGTTCTTCATTCTCAAAGCCTACCGAGGCAGGGGCACCGGCCGCGCCGCCCTCGCCACGATCCTCCCCAA
This sequence comes from Devosia neptuniae, assembly GCF_025452235.1. NCBI lineage: Bacteria > Pseudomonadati > Pseudomonadota > Alphaproteobacteria > Hyphomicrobiales > Devosiaceae > Devosia > Devosia neptuniae. The sequence continues at coordinate 4,130,128 of NZ_CP104965.1, read as the reverse complement.
CCATCCGGGCAACTGGCACATCGCCACCCCCCTCGCCAACACCGCCGCCATCGCATTCTGGCAAAAGGCCGTGGCGCCACTGAACGCGGCGACGACCGACATCCAGTTCGAAGGCGACATCTGGCGGCTGAATGCTTTTGCCACCCCAGCCGCTAGCCCCAGATCACCTCGCCCGTCCGAGGAGAGGTATGCGCGCAGCGCTGGGTGAGTAGGGCGCGATGCCTCCGTGCTGGCTATGGTCTCGCGATCATCAAGCCTCGGGCGGCTCGTTCTCCGCTTCCCACTTCGCGAGCGCTCGATAGACCGATCCATGCCGCTCGATACTCGCCGCCATGAGCCGCTCCAACTCCGCTCGGGGAATACGTGCGACAGGGCCGGCAAGCGCCGCATATTGCTCCGGCGACAGCAGAACAGCCACGTCCTTGCCGTCGCTCTCGATATGCACCGGGCCGTCGACCGTGGCTACGATGGCCTCGTCTAGATCGGCCATGACCTGTTCCGCAGTCAGTCGCATCGTCCGGCCTCGCCAAGTTGCTGTCAGCCGTCACTATAACCCAAAACAAAAAGGCCCGCATTACTGCGGGCCTTTTCAACTCATTCCCTAACGGACATCACTCCGCCGCTTCGGGCCGGCTGACAATGGTCACGCCGTTCTTGTCCTTCTCGACCAGCCCTTCTTCCTTGCTGACGATGTAGCGCTTGGCGCCATCGGCGTCGGCGGGGATTTCGACGGCCATGCCATCGAACCCGGCCGGCACCGCGGTCTGCTTGCCGCCATTGCGCGCCGAGTTGATCATCTTACCAACCTGGCGGATGACCCAGCCGATCTGGCCCTTCATCACATGGGGGGCCACCACCATCACTGGCACCATGACCAGGGTCAGGGCGGTAGAGACGAAGAGGCCCGACACCAAGGCCGCCGACAGGTGGATGAACCACGAACCGGCCAGGCCGCCCACCACGATTTCGCGGCGGATGAAGTCGAACTCGACATTGAGCGCCATCGGAATAACGCCCAGCGCCGTCACGGTTGCCGTCAGCAGCACCGGCCGGACACGCTGGCTGATGGTCAGCAGCATGGCCTTGATCGGCTCCACCTTTTCGTCGCGGTTATAGTGGTTATAGGTGTCGATCAGCACGATGCCGTTCTTCACCACGATACCCGCCAGCGCCACGATGCCGAGGCCCGTCATGATCGCCGAGAAGCTCATCCCGGTGACCAGCATGCCGAGCAGCACCCCGCCCAGCGACATGATCACCGTGGTCAGCGTCACCAGCACCTGCCAGAAGCTGTTATATTCCAGCAGCAGGATGAAGAAGATCAGGAACATGGCGGCGCCGAACGCGGTGATGATGAACGCGTTGGTGTCGTCAACCTGCTCCGCCGCACCGCCATAGACGATCTTGACGCTCGAGGGGAAGTCCTGCGTTGCCTGCCACTGCTGCACCTCGGCCACCTTAGCCGCGGTGTCGAGGCCCGGCTCCAGATTGGCCGCCACATTCATCGAATAGAGCCCGTTGCGGCGCGAGATATTCGCCACTTTTGGCACTGCTGTGCGCTCGATGAAGTTGGAGACCGGCACCAGACCCTGCGATGTCACGATGCGCAGCGAGTCGAGGGCATCGAAAGTGCGCTCGCTTTCCGGCAGGCGGACCTTGATGTCGAGTTCGTCAGTGCTCGAGCCGTCATCCGGGCGGTAGGTGCCCAGCGTCACGCCGGAAGTCACGAGCTGCACATAGGGGCTCAGCTCGCGCACACCGATGCCATACTTGGCCGCTTCGACGCGATCGATCGTGACCTGCCAGTCGATACCGGGGGCAGGGCGGCCGTCTTCCACGTCGATGGCGCCACCCAGATCGTGCTCGATATAGTCACGCAGCTTGGCCACGGTCGGGGCGATATCGGCATAGACAGTGCCTTCCACCCGCAGGTTGATGGCCTTGCCGGCCGGCGGGCCGTTTTCCTGCGCCGCGATTTGCACTTCGAGGCCGGAAATATGGGCCACGCGCTCGCGGATGGCCTGGAAGATTTCCTCGGCCTTGATGCGTTCATTGTAGTTGATCAGCTGCAGGTCGAACGCGCCCACAGTGTCGGGCGGTGCCGACGCACTCATGCCATCGCCGCCGCTGCCGGTATTGACGAAGCGCATCACCACGTCCTGGATACCCTGTACCTGCAGGATTTCGGTTTCCACCTCCATCAGCAGGTCGCGGATTTCGGCCGGCGAGTAATTGCCGCGCGTGATCACGTTGACCGTGCCGAATTCGGGCTCTGAAGCCGGGAACGCCTCGGTGCCGGTCGGGTTCGACATGTAGGCGACGAACATCGCCGCCACCAGCGCAAAGCCGATGCCCAGCGTCAGGATCGGTTGATGCAGCAAATGCTCCATCGCCCGCACATAATAGCCGGTAATGCCGCCAACCTTTTTGGGGTCGAACTTGTCGGCATACATCACAACGTCGGCGGCTTCCTTGTGCTTCTCGTCGATATGGCTCGACGCGATGAAGGCGCCGATGATCGGCATGAAAATCAGTGCGGAGACCAGCGAAGCCACCATCACCACGATCACGATGATCGGCAGATAGCTCATGAACTTGCCGATAATGCCCGGCCAGAACAGCAAGGGCACGAAGGCACCCAGCGTGGTGAAGGTGGCCGAAACCACCGGCACGAACATCTTCTTGGCCGCCAGGATGAACGCTTCCCGCTTGGAAACGCCTTCCTGCAGCTTTCGCTCGGCATATTCGACCACCACGATAGGGTCGTCCACCAGCACGCCCACCGCGAGCACCAATCCGAACATGATCATCATGTTGATGGTCATGCCCAGCATCTGCACCACGAGGAACGCCATCATGAACGAGATCGGGATCGACATGCCGATCATGATGGCCGGACGTACGCCAAGGGTGGCGACGCAGGTGATCAGCACCAGCGCCACGGCAGTCAGCACCGCTGCTTCCAGCGAGCGGAACAGGTTCTTGGTGGAGTCGGCCTGGTCGATCAGGAACGAGGTCTGCACGCCCTGCGGCCAGTCCTTGGTGAACTCCGCCGTCACGCGCCGCACTTCGTCGGACACATTGATGACGTTGGTCCCCAGCTTTTTGGAGACGCCCAGCGTGATGGCCGTCTGGCCGTTCACATGGGCATATTGGGTGGCGTCCTCAAAGGTGCGGGTAATGGTCGCCACGTCGCCGAACGTCACGACAGTGTCGCCCGAAGCCTTGAGGGGCAGGGTATAGACGTCCTCGACATTCTTGATCAGGCCCGGCACTTCCACGTTGAACGAGCCGCGGCCCGTGTCGAGCGTGCCGCCTGGGACCACCATATTGTTCTTGGCCAATGCGTCGAGCAGCTGCGTGGCGGTCAAATCGTAGGCTTCGAGACGATTTTGGTCGATGGTGACTTCCATCATCTCGTCGCGCTGACCAGAAATCGTCACGGTCTGCGCGTCGGGAATGCCCTCCAGCTCGTCCTGCAGGTCCTTGGCGCGCTGCACCAATTCGCGTTCGGGCACATTGCCATAAACCGCGACATAGATGACCGGAGTGTCGGTAAACGAGATTTCGCTGACGACCGGTTCCTTGGCCTCGGTCGGCAGGTCGGCGGATACACCCTCGAGCGCCGCGCGGATATCGTTCAGCGCGGTGTCCTTGTCGGCATTGACGTTGAATTCCAGGAACACCGAGGCGTGCCCGGTGGTCGCGGTCGAGGTATAGTTCTCGAGGTCGTCGATATCCTTGATCCGGTCCTCGATCGGCTTGACGAGCAATTGCTCGGCGTCGCGCGGCGACACGCCGGTCTGGGTTACCGAAACGTAGAAATAGGGGATGTCGATGGCCGGAAAACTCTCCTTGGGGAGGGTGACATAGGCCATCAGCCCCGCGCCGAGGAGCAGCACCATGACGGTGAGCACCACGCGCGGCATTCGCAGAATGCGTTCGAGGAAGTTGATCATGAAGCGGCCCCTCCGGCTGCAACGTTGGTAGCGGCCACGGTCTGGCCCTCAGTCACATATTCCTGGCCCACGGTGATCACGTCGACCGACGCGGGCAGCCCCATCACCCAGATGCCGTCACGCGTGTCGCTGACGATCTGCACCGGGTAGAACTTCACTTTTTCATCTTCCACGGTCCGCACCCCCAGAACGCCATCATCGCTGAGCGTCAGGACAGATTGTGGCAGTAGCTGCGCCGGAGCCGACCCCATATTGACGGTGGCCTGGGCGGTAACGCCGTCACGGATCGCGCCGTCGGGATTGGCGAATTCGATTTCCACCGGGAACGAGCGGGTCGCGCTGTCAGCGGTCGAAGCGATATAGGTCACCTTGCCGTCGGCGGTCTGGCCAGTCACCGTACGGATCGAGGCCGTTAGGTCCGTCTTGGCCAGTGCGATACGGGCTTCGGGAACCTGGCCCAGGAAGCGCATCGGGTCGAGCTGCACGATAGTGGCGCAGGGCGAGCCCATGGCCAGCATGGCGCCTTCCGAAACGATGGGGTCCTGCACCACGCCGTTCACCTTGGCGAGGATCCGTGTACGGTCGAGTTCGGCATTGGCATTGTCGAGCGCGGCCTGGGCCGAGCTCACATTGGCCTTGGCCGAAGACAGGGCCACTTCCACGGCCCGCGCCGTATTGGCGGCAGCCAGCCCACGATTGCGCAGGCTTTCATTGGTGTCATAGTCGAGTTGGGCCTGGTTCAACCCTGCATTGGCCTGCTCCAGTCCGGCTTCCGCCTGTGCCACCGCAGCGGCGCGGGTGCCCTGGTCCAGCGTGCAGAGCAGGTCGCCCACTTTGACACTCTGCCCCTTGACGATGTTGACTTCATCCACGATGCCGGCCGTTTCGGCCACAGCGGAAACGCTGGCCTTGGCGGCGGTGCGGCCGCGCAGCGGCACTTCGATGGACATCGGCTTGGCCACATAGGTGGTGGTGCGAACCGACTGCAGCTGCGTGGCCGTGCCCATTTCGGCTTCATTGCGCTGGGCAATGGTCAGGGCCGGGTCGACCGTCGTCGATGGTTCGTGATGCGCCAGCACGCCGGCATCGGCCAGTGTCGTCGCGATGGGGCCATGCTCCTGACCTTCGACCACCGAAACGATCGAACGCTCGCCCTTGCCCGGCCCGTTCCCGCCCATCACCAGAGTGCCAGTCGCCAGCCACAACCCGGCGCCAACCAGGATGAGCAAGGCAAGACCGTAAGAAAGCAATGCACGCATGAGTATTCGCCCCTCTATTCAGCCGCTTCTTTTTTCGGCTCGGCTCGCGCCATTGTGATCAGTTCGTGCATATGGGAGCGCAGGTGGTTCTCTGCAACCTCCATCATGGCACGCCCATAATTGATTACCCATGTCTCTGCAGCATTGGTGCCATGCTCTCCGAGAAACCCGTCAAGCATCTCCCGCTTGTTGGTGAACTCGTTGAGAAAATCGGTAACGCGTTCTTCCACCAGCTCTTGTGGCAAAAGATGTGCGTAACGCGCGAACAGCAAAAACGGGCTGCGGAACATGTTTGGTGCTAGCGGTTCGCTCAAATGATGTACAAAAGCGAGCCGTCCGGCTTCGGTAATGGAGTAGATTTTTTTGTCGGCTTGCCGTCCTGAGTCTCGCTGCGGCTGGTCACCAGCCCATCATCCTCAAGCTTGGCGAGCGCCGGATAGATCGAACCGAAGCTGGCCTCCACGAAATAGGCGCATTCGCCATCCGTGCACTGCCGCCTGATCTCGTAACCGGTCGCGTCCCCATTGTAGAGGATGGAAAGGCATAGGGTTCTGACGTTCATGTAGCTGCAGCTCCGCCGGCGTATATGCCGGATCGATATATGCCGGGGCTATATATGTCTGCTGAAGATTGCGCAAGCATTGCGAACGTGGAAGTCGCGCCGAACAGTTAAAGCCCTGCCAATGACCAGGGCAATTGCGCAGATTCAATACTTGTGACTATGCTTGCTGGAATAATAACTTAGTTCCAGAACGGGTAACCGCGCTGGCCTCCAACCTTGCGACAATAAGCCCGCACAATACCAAAGCCGGCAAGCCCCAATCCATCCCTCCCCTATCAGGGGGAGGCTAGGAGGGGGCACTCCGATGCCCTGATTCCTACCCCAGGATCGAGCTCATCTCCGCCGCCGCCCGCCGCGCCAGGTCGAGACTCGACGCTGCCACGAAATACGGATTCAAAAACCCGATATCGTGCTTGCCATAGCGCATGCGTTCGCCATCTAGCGTCACCACCGCGCCGCCTGCCGCCTCGAGCACGGCCTGTCCCGCCGCCGTGTCCCACTCGCAAGTCGGTGTAAACCGCGGATAAAGCTGCGCGTCGCCCCGCGCCAACAGGCAAAATTTCAGCGACGAGCCGACCGATACATCGCTCTCCACCGCAAAGGTCTCGCACAGACTCGCCAGCGCCGCATGCCCATGCGAACGGCTCGCCACCACCCGCATCGGCGCCGCCGTCGCCACCGAAATCACCCGCTTGCCCACCGCAATGCCGCTCGAGGTATCGCAGGCATAGGCCCCGCTCGCATCCCCGATAAAGGTTTCCCCGCTGACCGGCGCCAGCACCATGCCCATCACCGGCACGCCATGTTCCACCAGCGCGATATTCACCGTGAACTCGCCATTGCGCTTGATGAATTCCTTGGTCCCATCCAGCGGATCGACCACGAAATAGCGCTCGCCCAGCACGGGAATAATCCCCGCCGCGACGCTTTCTTCCCCCAGCACGGGAATGCCGGTGGGCCGCAGATAATCAAGGATCACTGCCTCTGCCGCAGCATCTGCCTCCGTCACTGGCGAACCATCCGACTTGGTCACCGCCGCAATCGGCCGGCTATAGACGTCCAAAATCAGCTTCGCCGCCGCAATGGCCGCCTGCAGCGACAGGTCCGTCAGCGATTGGTCCACCGCCGTCACCACGCTCATCGCGTTGCCTCGATCTCGACATCGAGGCCGAGATCGAGCGGCACCGCTGCCATGGTGATCTGGCTGGTCGAAATGAAATCGACCCCCGTCTCGGCAATCGAGCGCACCCGGTCCAGCTTCACCCCGCCCGAGGCTTCCAGTTTCGCCCGGCCTTTATTCAGCGCCACCGCCTGCCGCAGCAGGCCGTTGTCCATATTGTCGAGCAATACGATCCGCGCCCCCGCCGCCAGCGCTTCTTCCAGCTCGGCCAGGTTCTGCACTTCGATTTCGATCGCCACCAGATGCCCGGCAAATGCCTCGGCGGCCTGGTAAGCCGCCGTCACGCTGCCCGCAACGGCGATATGGTTGTCCTTGATCAGGATCGCATCATCCAGGCTATAGCGATGATTGGCTCCGCCACCGCAGCGCACCGCATATTTTTCGAAGGCCCGCAGCCCCGGCGTCGTCTTGCGCGTATCGCAAATCTGCGCGTCCGTGCCGGCCACCGCATCGGCATAAATCCGCGTCAGGCTCGCCACACCACTCAGATGATTGAGAAAGTTCAGCGCCACCCGCTCCGCCGACATCACCAGCCGGGCCGGCCCGCTCACGGTCGCCACCAGCCCTCCGGCGGCCACCCGGTCGCCATCCGACAGAGCAGGGGTGAACACCACCCCATCGCCCACCAGCCGAAATGCGGCCGCCGCCAGATCAAGCCCGGCAATCACCCCCGCCTCGCGCGCCGACAGGCTCGCCGTCGCTACCGCATCCGGCGCCAGTGTCGCCTGGCTGGTCAAATCCCCCGCCAGCCCCAGATCTTCCTCCAGCGCAGCGGCAACAGCGCGCTCCACCAGCAGGCGCGGCAAATGAGCAGGCAGGCGGGACGTAACGGGCATAGCGCGATCTCACTATAATGGCGCTGATGTACGCGCAGCGTGCATGCCATGCAAGTCAGCCGCGAAAGCGGTTACCGCAACAGGCTCTGCCCGCCATCGATCCAGATCGGTGTTCCCGTAATATGCTTGGACGCATCGGTGGCTAGAAACAGCACGGCATCGGCAACGTCCTGCGCCTTGCCCTTTTCGCCGCCAGTCAGCGGAATATCCCCATCGGGAAACTCCACCGGAATTTCGATCCGCGCGGTGTCCCGCTTCTCCGTATTGTCCGAAATCTCGCTCTCGATCGCCCCGGGGCAGATCGCATTGATGCGGATGCGCCGACTACCCAGTTCCAGCGCCAATTGCTGCACCAGCGCTACCTGTCCCGCCTTGGTCACCGAATAGGCGCTGGCGCCCGGCGTGCCAAAGCTGCGCGTGCCATTAATCGAGGAAATCACCACGATCGATCCGCCCCCCGCCGCTTCCAGATGCGGCACCGCATGATGGATCGTCAGGTAGGTGCCCCGTAGGTTCACCCGGATCGTGGTGTCCCATTCCTCCGGCGTCAGGCTTTCGATCGGCGCCCAGGCGCCATTGATCCCGGCATTGGCCACCACGATATCGAGCCGGCCATGCTTGTCGATGATCTCGCCAATCGCCCGCCGCATCGCCGCGTCGTCCGAAACATCGGCGGCGATAGCCTGCGCCTTGCCACCGGCCTTGGTGACTTCGGCCGCCGTCTGCTCGACTTCGCCGCCGGTCCGGCTCAGCGCAATTACCATCGCGCCCGCTGCGCCCAGCGTCAGCGCCGCCGCCTTGCCAATGCCCGATCCGGCGCCGGTCACCAGCGCCACCTTGTTCCGAAGTTGTTCCATCCGCGCCTCCTGTTACAGGAGCGCAACGCACGAAGGCGCGGATGGTTGGCGTCAATGCGCGATCTTGGCCGTGTGATCCGCCTCGATAATCCCTTTGGTCAGGCTCCCATTGGCCGGATAAAGCGGGATCAAACACGCCTGCAGCGCGTGATAAATATCCGGCTTGCCCACAAACAGGCGCGAGGTCGGCGTCAAATCTTCCTTGAGCTCGCTCAGCCAGCCGCCACGCGCATGGTCGATCATGTGGTTGTCGGCAAAGTCCCACAGCTTGCGATACCAGATCTGGAAATAATCGTCCCGGTCATAGGAAGTCAGGAACGACGCCGCCCCGATCCCCTCGGCCAGGGGCCACCACAGCTTTTCGCGCATCACGGGCTTATTGTCCCAGTCCAGCGTGTAGAAAAACCCGCCATGGACCTTGTCCCAGCCCAGGTCGATCGCCGCGCGGAACAGGTGCCGCGCCGCATCGGTCAGCCAATGCAGCCGCTTTTCCCCAAGCACCCAGAGCTGGATCAACAGCCGCGCCCATTCTAGCCAATGGCCCGGCGTGGTGCCGGCCGGCCGGAACATTTCATTGCCCAGATAATTCTTGTCGAGCACCCAGTTCTCGTCGAAATGCTCGGCCACCCGATAGCCCAGCGACGCTGCATGCTCGGCAATGATCAGCTTGGCAATGGCCTCGGCCTTGGTCAGATAATCCTTGTTACCCGTCGCCTCGAACGCCGCCATCAGCGCCTCGGTCATATGCATATTGGCGTTCTGTCCGCGATAGGGCAGGAGCTTGGACCAGTCCGAAGTATACTCGTCCTTCACCGCGCCCCGGCTCGCATCCCAGAAGCGCGTATTGATCACCTCGGTCACGTCCGCCAGCATCTGGTCGGCCAGCGGATGCCCCACCAGCTTGGCGCTGGATGCCGCAAGCAGCACGAAAGCATGCCCATAAGCCTGCTTGGACCCGTCCTTGACCCCGCCATTATCCAGCGACCACACATAGCCGCCGCGCCTGGTGTCGCGATGCTGGTTCCAGATATATTGCATGCCATGGTCCAGGATTTCCCCCGAACCCGGTCGCCCGATCAGGCTGCCGATCGCCGCGCAATGCACCATGCGCGTCGTGCCATGAATCTGCCGCGTCGAATTGGCGCCATCCAGCGGCTTGCCCGCATCATCCAGCTCGAAAAACCCGCCCTTGGGATTGAGCGACGCGGCTTCAAAAAAATCGAACAGATTATTGGCCTGCCGCATCAACCATTGCCGATGAAACGGACGCGTGTTCCACGGGCCCGAATTGGTCTTGGGAAGGGTATATTGGGCGTCGCTCATGCTGGCTCCGGTCTCGCCGCTGCTATTGGACGCTTGTATACGGGCGGAATAAGAACGTTGCAATTTCGATTGCAGGCCATCCCCTTGGCATTGCGCAGGATTGTGCCAGCCAACTACGCTTTCGCGTAAAACGCCTCGACCCGGCTCACTTCCTCCGCCGAGCCCAAAATCACCGGCACCCGCTGGTGTATCCCCGTGGGCTGCACATCCAAAATCCGCTCATGCCCGGTGGTGGACTTTCCACCCGCCGCCTCAACCAGCAGCGCCATCGGATTGGCCTCATACAGCAGCCGCAGCCGCCCGCCCTTGCTCACCGTCTCGCTATCGAGCGGATAAAGGAAAATCCCGCCCCGCATCAGGATGCGGTGGATATCGGCCACCATCGAGCCCACCCAGCGCATATTATAGCGCTTGCCCGCCGCCCCGGTTTCCCCGGCCACGTTCTCGGTGACATAGGCCTGCGTCGGCTTGTCCCAAAACCGCTCCCGCGCGGTATTGATCGCATATTCCCCCGACGCCACCGGCACTTTGACGCCGTCCAGCGTCAACACAAACTGCCCGCTGCCATCGAGCGTAAACACGCTCGTGCCCGTCCCAAAGGTCAGCACCAGGCTCGTCGCCGGCCCATAGGCTGCATATCCCGCCGCCAGCTGCGCCGAGCCCTTCTGCAACAAGTCGGGCTTCGTCGGATCGACCCCCAGCACCGAAAATATCGTGCCCACAGTGACGTTTACGTCAAGGTTTGAAGACCCATCCAGCGGGTCCGTCGCCACCATATAGCGACCCTGATTCTCCATATGAACGGCTTCATCCAGCTCTTCGGACACCAGAATCGAAACGTTGGCATTGGCACTTAAGTGCTTGAGCACAATATCGTTGCTGACGACGTCGAGCTCCTTCTGCGCCTCCCCCTGCACATTGGTATGCCCCGCCAGCCCAGTCTGCCCGGCAATCGGCGCCAACCGCAACACCGCCGCGATCTCCGCACTCGCCGCCGCCATGGATGCGACAACACTGGCGAGCTCCGGCGCCACATTCTGCGCAGCAAGCCATTGGGCGAGGGAAGTGGTCATGATGCTCTCATTCCTAAATCAGTTGGCGCCAGTGTGATGATGCCCCGCCCGGAGGCAAGGCCGACTTTCGGCTAGGCACGGCCCCTCCCACCCACGGAGCCCACCCTCGCCCCTTGAGGGAGAGGGACAGTAATTTCTTCGTCCAGAAGAAATTACAGGGTGAGGGGTTCTGCGCCGTCCCATGCTTCGATGCCTGTTGAAGCAAACCCCTCACCCCTCCCGCGCCAAATCCGCCAGCAACCCCGCCGCCACGCTCAATCGCGACACCGTCAGCGTCCCCTGCGTCAGCTCGGCCACCGCCGCCGCCGTCCGCGCAATCCCCGCGCGTTCCTCGCTATTCCACCGCGCCAGCCGATCCGTCACCGCACCGCCAGCCACCTTGAGCACATCGGCCGTGATATCGCGCTGCGCCCGCATCACATTTGCCAGCGCCCGGTCCAGCGCCATGCGGTCGAACCGGTCGGCCAGCACAATGGCGCGGCCCTGTTCGATCACCGGCCACAGATTGAACGCCCCGAACACCCCAAAGAATGCCGCCGCCCCATCCGCCACCGACACGCCGCAGCGCTCGCTGACCAGCACGATATCGCTGGCATAGGAAAGAACAGGCAATTCCGCCAACCCCTGCGCCACCGCCTCCGGCACGCCTTGCGCCACCAGTGCAGCCGTCCGCGCCGCCACAGCCTCGCCCAGCGACGAGGGCAGGGCGCTCGTCAACATGCTGCGCAGCGTCGCCACGCCGCTCTTGTGCCGCGCCACCAGCGCCGCAAGCCCCTCGCTCACATTGGCATTGCGCAGGAACCACAAAGTCTCCTGCCGCAATAGCTCCACCACCTCGGCATAAAGCCCCAATTGCACCGCGCCCGGCACCACGCCATCGAGCCCGTCGATCATGGTATTGAGCTCGGTCAGCACATAGACGTCGCGCGTAGCCGCATAAGCCAGCGCCACTTCGCCCGGATTGGCGCTGGTCGAGCCCATCATTTCGCTGACAAAGGCCGGCCCGCCGCGATTGATCATCGCATTGGCCAAGACCGTCGCGATCACTTCGCGCTTGAGCCGATGCTGCGCCACCGCATCGGGATAGGTGGTGTGCAGTGTCTCGGGGAAATAGCGATAAAGCTCACCCGCCAGATACGCGTCGTCGATATCCCGCCCTTCCAAAAGGTCCGCATAAAGCGTCAGCTTGGCATAGGCCAGGATCACCGCCAGCTCCGGTCGCGTTAGCGCCGCCCCGCGTGCATCAAGCGCCGCGTCGCTGGGCAAAAATTCCACCGCCCGGTCGAGCAGGCCGCGTGCTTCCAATTGCTCGATCAGCACCCGATGGTCCGGCAGCTCCGCCAGGCCCGCTCGCTCAGCCAGTGAAATCGCCAGCGTCTGCAGATAATTATTGCGCAGGCACAGCGCCGCCACTTCATCGGTCATGCTGGCAAGGAAGCTGTTGCGCGCCGCCATATCCAGCGTACCCGCCGCCACCAGCGGGGCCACGGCAATCTTGATATTGACCTCTAGATCGCTCGAATTCACCCCCGCCGAATTGTCGATGGCGTCGGTATTGATCCGCCCGCCGGCCAGCGCATAATCCACGCGCCCGCGCTGCGTCACGCCCAGATTGGCGCCTTCCCCGATCACCTTGGCGCGCACTTCGCCTGCCACTACGCGGATTGCGTCATTGGCCCGGTCGCCCACTTCGGCGTCCGTTTCCTGCGCCCCGCGCACATAGGTGCCAATGCCGCCAAACCACAGCAAATCCACCTGCGCTCGCAAAATCGCCGACATCACCTCCGCCGGCGTCGCATGCACCGCTTCGATCCCCAGCACGGCCCGCGCCTCCGCACTCAGCGGAATGGATTTGAGGCTGCGCGAAAACACCCCGCCGCCTTTGGAAATCAGGCTCTGGTCATAATCCTGCCAGCTCGAACGGGGCAGGGCGAACAGCCGCTGCCGCTCCGCCAGCGATTTGGCTGCATCCGGGTGCGGATCAATGAAAATATCGCGGTGGTCAAACGCCGCCAGCAGCTCGATCTCTGGCGATAGCAACATGCCATTGCCGAACACGTCCCCGCTCATGTCGCCTACGCCGACCACGGTGAAGGGTTCGCGCTGGATATCGCGGTCCATCTCGCGGAAATGGCGTTTCACGGCCTCCCAGCCGCCGCGCGCCGTAATGCCCATTTTCTTGTGGTCATAGCCGGCCGAGCCGCCCGAAGCGAAGGCATCGCCCAGCCAATAGCCACGGCTCGTGGCGATTCCGTTGGCCGTGTCGGAGAAACTCGCCGTGCCCTTGTCGGCTGCGACCACCAGATAGGGATCATCCCCATCCCGCCGCACCACATCGCGTGGCGGTACCACGGCGCCGTCCACCAGATTATCCGTCACATCGAGCAGCGCGCCGATGAAAATCTTGTAGGCGGCCACGCCCTCGGCCAGAAACGCCTCGCGCGCCATTCCCGGCGTCAAATGCTTGGGCACAAAGCCGCCCTTGGCCCCCACCGGCACGATCACCGCATTCTTCACCTGCTGCGCCTTGACCAGTCCCAGCACTTCGGTGCGGAAATCCTCCGGCCGGTCCGACCAGCGTAAGCCCCCGCGCGCGATGGCGCCAAACCGCAGGTGAACGCCCTCCACCCGTGGCGAATACACCGAAATCTCGCGGAACGGCCGTGGCGCGACCATCCCCTCCACCCGGCCACTATTGAACTTGATCGCTAGCGCCGGCATGCGATTGCCGTCGGCATCGCGCTGGAACGCATTGGTGCGCACCGATGCTTCCACCAGGTTCAGGAACCGCCGCACAATCGTGTCTTCATCGAGCGACGCCATGGCATCCAGTGCCGCCGCAATCGCCTCGCGCGCCTGTTCGGCCGCCACTTCCCGCTCGGTTGCCCGTGGGTCATGCAGCGCATTGAACAGATCGATCAGCGCGGTCGCCGCTGCACTCTGCTTCACTAAAACGCTGGCAATATAGCGCTGCGAATAGGAAATCCCGATCTGCCGGACATAGCGTGATAGCGCCCGCAGGAATGCGGCATCGTTCCAGGCGAGTCTAGTGCGGCTCACCAGCGTATTAAGCTGATCGCTCTCCGCCGCCCCGTTCCACACCGCCAGCAGCCCTTCCTCGACCGCCGCGCCCCGCGCCGCCACGTCGAACCCGGCTTCAATGGGCTCCAGCACCATATCGTGCAGATACCGCTCCACCCCGTCGCGCGGCACGATCGTATAGGTCCGCTCGTCGATCACCCGGAACCCGAAGGCCTCCAGCATCGGCACGCGGTCGCTCAGCGGAATGGCCGTCTCGCGATGGTAGAATTTCAGTCCCAGCGAGCCATCCGTGCCGGTGCGGCTGCGCAGCCGGATGGCCACGCCCGTGCCATCGCCCAGCGCCTGCAGCGCCGCAATATCGGCATGCGCATCCTCGGCCGTGTTGCGCGATTGATAGGCCGGCGAAAACGCCCCGCGATAGTCGCTGATCGAGGCCGGGTTCGCCGCTGTCGCCGCCAGTGTGTCGCCGAAATTGGAGGTCAGCGCATCCACCCGCGCTTCCAGCTCGCCACGGCTCGGCCGCGGCGTCGGTCCGGCAATCCGCCCGATAATCACATGCAGCCGGACCAGCTCGCCCTCGGGAAAATTCGGATAAAACGCCGAAACCCGCCCGTCATAAACCTGCGCCAGATACCGCGTGATCCGCGCCCGCGCTTCCCCGTCATAGCGGTCACGCGGCACATAAACGAGGATGGAGACGAAATTGTCGAACCGGTCGATGCGCGGCAAAACCCGCACCCGCGGCCGGTCATACAGCGCTGAAATCGCGCTGGAAAATTCATACAGCTGCTCCACACCGATCTGGAACAGCTCGTCGCGCGGATAGCTATCCAGCGCACTCAGCAGCGCCCGCCCGTCATGCCCCAGCGGGTCGAGCCCGGATTTGCGCATCACCTCGGCAATCTTGCGGCGGATGATCGGCACATCGGTATGCGGCATGGCCAGCGCCTGCGCGGTGAACAGCCCCACCACGCGCAGCTCGCCCGTCGCCTCGCCATTGGCGCCAAACAGCTTGATGCCCACATAATCCAGATGCACCCGCCGATGCACCCGCGAGCGCACATTGGCCTTGGTCACCAGCAGCGGTTCGCTCTCCGCCATAAAGGCAGTGTGTTGCGGCGTCGTCTCCACATAATCGGCGCCGCTGCGCAGCACGCGCACGTCGGGGTCCCGCAATATGCCCAGCCCGCTCCCTGCCACCGGGGCAAGCGCTTCGCCCTCGACGCCATATTGGCGCAGGCCCAGGAAGGTAAAATTGTGCTCGATCAGCCAATCGACAAAGGCCAGCGCCTCATCCCGCTGCGGCCCCTTGATCCGCTCCAGATCCTTGGCCGCACGGCGCAGGCGCTCCAGCATCGGCTGCCAGTCGCGCACCGCATGGGCCACATCGCCCATCGTGCTCTTGATCTCGCTCACCAGCCCGTCGACATCGGCCACCGGGTCGCTGTGAATGTGTAAGAGGCTCAGCGAGCGCCCGTCGCCATCATTCACTTCGCCATTGCCCACCAGCACCACCGGATGGGTAAATAGCCGCACATTGCCGCCCGCCGCCCGCACGGCGGCCAGCGCGCTATCGACGATAAACGGCATATCCGGAGACACGATATCGAGCACCAAAGCCTCGCCCGCCGCGACCGGGCGTGTGGCAACAATGCGGCTGTTTTCCCCGTCATAGGCCAGCAAGTGTTTATAGGCCTGCCGCAACACCGATTCGAACGCATCTGGCGCCTGCGTGCCAAGGTCCTCGCCATCGGTCGCCAGAATGGCGGCCTTGAAGAAGCGCCCAAATCCCGGCTCGCTCGCCAACAATAGTGCTGCCCGCTCCAGCATGATCTGCCGGTTGGACCTATCCTCATGCGTCACGTCGTGTACTCCCAGTCTCGCCCCGCCACTGTAGGCACCCCGGCACGCGCTGTCTGCCATCCCTTCGCACAATAGCGCGAGCAGACAATGCGTGGATGACAACGATCAGCCCGCGCCTCCCTCCCTCGAGGGGAGGGCCGAGGGTGGGGTGGCGAGAGCCACCAGCTTGCAGCGTGCCCGCGATCTGGCTAGCCTCCCGCCACGATCCAGGCAGGAGACGAACAATGAGAAAACTACCCAGGATTCTGGCCCTGACCGGCCTCGCTGCGCTGGGCTTTGCGATCACCGCGCATGCGCAGGACCGCACCATCATCAATGTGAGCTACGATCCGACACGCGAGCTCTACCAGCAGTTCAACCAGGCCTTCATCGCCCATTGGCAGGAAACCAAGGGCGAGACCGTGGCCGTGCAGACCACCCATGGCGGCTCTGGCGCCCAGGCTCGCACCGTCATCGATGGTCTCGAAGCCGACGTGGTCACCCTGGCGCTGGAAAGCGACATCAATGCCATCTCCGACGCCGATCCCACGCTGATCCCGGAAAACTGGCGCGGCACTTTCGAAAACAACAACGCGCCCTATACCTCCACCATCGTCTTCCTGGTCCGCAAGGGTAACCCCAAGGGTATCCAGGATTGGGGTGACCTGACCAAGGATGGCGTTGAAGTCATCACGCCCAATCCCAAGACCTCGGGCGGTGCTCGCTGGAATCTGCTGGCCGGTTGGGCCTGGGCCAAGGCTCAGCCCGGCGGCAGCGATGAAACCGCCAAGGCTTACATCACCGATCTCTACAAGCACGTCCCCGTGCTCGATACCGGTGCGCGTGGCTCCACCACCACCTTCGTGCAGCGCGGCATTGGCGATGTGCTCCTTGCCTGGGAGAACGAAGCCTATCTGGCGCTCGAAGAACTGGGCCCCGACGCCTTCGACATCGTGACCCCCTCGGTCTCGATTCTGGCCGAACCGCCGGTCGCTCTCGTTGTCGGCAATGCCGAAAAGAAGGGCAATACCGACGTCGCCACGGCCTATCTGGACTATCTCTATTCCGACGAAGGCCAGAAGATTGCGGCGGCCAACTACTACCGCCCGTTCAAGCCTGAAGCCGCCGCTCCTGAGGACATTGCCCGCTTCGGCAAGGTGAACCTTGTCACCATCGAAGACTTCGGCGGCTGGCGCAAAGCCCAACCCGAATTCTTCGGCGACGGTGGCGTGTTCGACCAGATCTATTCGGGTCAATAAGCGCCAACAAAAAACAAAACGCCGGCTCCAGTGGCCGGCGTTTTTCTTTGGATGGCGCTCCCTTTCGAGCACCTTCTCCCACAAGGAGAGAGGCAAAAAACTCAATGCATAGTCACCGGTCCCACCGGCGACCCCGGACCTTCGCCCACCTTGGGCCCAGCCCAAAACACCACATACAGCAGTTCCACCCCCGCCGCGTCGGTGATCTCGATTGACCGCGGCGCCCGCGCATCCCCGCCCGTGCTCATCGCGCGATCGATGATCGCCCGGCCCAGTTCGGCGGCATTATGTTCGGCAGCATCGAGATCGCTGAATTCGCTCCCATCGGTGTCGCGGATCAGCTCGTCATCGGTGCGGTAATGGAAAAAGTAGCGGGGCATGGACATCTCCCTCGCCGATAGAACTTCCAGCAGCGCCCGAGGGTTGCGCGCCGCCAGCGACAAATCACATCACCCAGCTTGGCACCTTCGTGCCGTTCAGTCGAGAGGGGCTATCCCATGATAGCCATGCCGCTGCCACAACAGCGGCGTGCGGCTGGTCGTGGTCTCCGCTTCGACGATCGCCCCGGCAAACAGCACATGCGTGCCCGTCTCCATCGCGCCGATGACCTCGCAATCGAACGCCGTCACCGCCCCCAGCAGCATTGGATTGCCCGATGGCCACCGCGTCCAGTCGCCCACGCCAAAGCGATCCGCCGGGTCGAGCCGCCCGGCAAAAGCATCGGCCACCGCCGCCTGATCATCGGCCAGCATGGCGATCGAAAAACCACCCGTCTTGGCGATGATATCGGCCATGCGGCTGACAATATCGATGGAGATCAGCAAAGCCGGCGGCGTCGCCGACAGCGAAATCACCGACGTCGCCGTCCGCCCAATCACCTCGTCGCCCCGCCGCGCCGTCACCACGCTTACGGTCGACGCCATCGCCGCCATGGCCGAGCGGAATTCGGCATTGCCGATAGTGGGCCGCCGCGGCGCCCGCAGCGCCATGGAATCTGGCAATTCGAAATCGGCCATTGCTGCTGTCACGATCCTTCTCCCGGACGCTCGGAAAAGAGGTCGCGGAATTTATTGGGCACGCCTTCCATCGCCTTGGCATTGGCGGGCGGCAGGCCTTTTTCGACTATGTTCGGCCACAACCGAGCATATTTGCGGTTCAGCTCCACCCAGCTCTCCAGCCCGCTTTCGCTGTCGGACTTGATCGCGTCGATCGGGCATTCCGGCTCGCACACCCCGCAATCTATGCATTCGTCGGAGTTGATGACCAGCATGTTTTCACCCTCATAGAAGCAATCCACGGGGCAAACCTCCACGCAATCCATATGCTTGCAGGCAATGCAATCTTCAGTGACGACATAGGTCATGGAATAACTCGGAACAGTAAGTAGACCTCATGGTGAGCTTGTCGAACCACGAGGTCGTGCCGTGATGGTGCCACGACCTCGCCCTTCGACAAGCTCAGGATGAGGTCTCGCGGCAGGACCTGAAGCACCGAACCATCCTACGCCCCGATGTCACCCCGGCGAAGGCCGGGGCCCATCCTGAGATATCAGGTCGGTGCAAAATGGTGCGAAACCTCACCCCAAATTGGCTTCCGCAAATTCATAATTCGCCAGCTTATCGAGGAAATTGGTCACGTAATCGGGCCGGCGATTGCGGAAATCGACATAATAGCTGTGCTCCCACACATCGAGCCCCAGCAGCGGCTTGCCTTCCCCTGTCGCCAGTGGATTGGAGCCATTGGGCGTCTTGGTCACCTTGAGCTTGCCATCGGTCCCCAGCACCAGCCAGGCCCAGCCCGAACCGAATTGCGTCGTCGCCGCGGTCTTGAACGCGTCCTTGAATGCCTCGACGCTCCCCAGATCGCTCACGATCTTGGCTTCGAGCTTACCCGGCAGTGCGCCACCCTTGGGCGACAGCGCATTCCAGAAATGAATATGGTTCCAGTGCTGCCCGGCATTGTTGAACACCGGCGCCAGATCGGCCTTGTCCTTGGCAAAAGCAATGATCTCTTCCAGCGACTTGCCGGCGAGGTCGGCATTCTTCTCGACGAACCCGTTGAGCGCCGTCACATAGGCCTGGTGATGCTTGTCGTGGTGCAGTTCGAGCGTTTCCTGGCTCATGCCGCGCTCGGTAAGCGCGCTATGGGCATAGGGCAGGGCGGGGAGTTCAAAGGCCATTTTTACGTTCCTCTTTGGTCATGAAGCCAGCGCCGCTTGCATTTTGGCGCCAGCCCGTTTAATTTCCAAGCAATGACTTTGAAAACCCATTCGCCAAATATGTCAAGCCAGACCTTGGAAAATGCGACCTGGTCGCCGCGCAGCCCTTCCGAGCGGGTGCTGATGGCGCTCAAAATGCATGGCGCATTGTCCTCCTCGGCGCTCGGCACCCTCCTGGGCACCAGTGGCGAAGCCGCGCGCCAGCAGCTTGTGCGCCTCGCCGAAGAGGGCCTGGTCATCGCCTCCAGCGAGGCCCGCGGGGTCGGGCGCCCCACCCAAAGCTGGTCGCTCACCCCGGCCGCCCAGTCCCGCTTTCCCGATACCCACGCCGCGCTCACCGTGCAATTGCTCGATATCGTCCGCTCCTCGCTCGGCGCCGCCGCGCTCGACACCATCATCGCCGCCCGCGAAGCCGAAACCCGTGCCGCCTACGAAACCGTCATCGCCGACCAGCTCAGCCTCCGCGACAAGGTCGCCGCCCTGACAAACCTGCGCTCTGCCGAAGGCTATATGGCCGATTGGCGCGAGCAGCCCGATGGTTCGCTCCTGCTGGTCGAAAATCACTGCCCCATCTGCGCCGCCGCCACCGCCTGCCAGAATTTTTGCCGCGCCGAAATCGACGTCTTCCGCGCCGTACTGGGGCCGGATATCGAGGTGACACGCGAGGAACATATCGTGGCCGGCGGTCGCCGCTGCAGCTACGCCATCCGGGAAGCCCAATGACCGCTGACAATCCCCGTCCGCCCGCCGGCACGCGCCATCAGCGCGTCGGCTGGGAAACGCCCGCCCAGCTCGATGAAGCCATGATCGCCGCCGTGGTCGACGCCTTTTACGCCGAAGCCCGTCGCGACCCGGTCATCGGCCCGGTGTTCAACCGCGTCATCCCGCCCGAACACTGGCCCCAGCACATCGCCACCATCACCGATTTCTGGAGCTCCATGCTGCTTGGCACCGGCCGCTATGCCGGCCGCCCCATGCCCAAGCACATGGCCATCCCCGAACTCTCCGACGCCCATTTCATGCGCTGGCTGCGCCTGTTCCGCGAAACCGCCGAAAAGCTCTGCCCACCCGAAATCGCCGCCCTGTTCACGGAACGCTCCGAACGCATCGGCAACAGCTTCCGCATGAACATCGCCATGCGCCGCGGCGACGACATCACCCGAATGGGCCCGCTCCAGCGCGAAGCCCCAAGCTGGATCCCGCCGGAGTAGGGGAACGAAGCCCACAGTCATCACCCTCGCCATTCCTCCACGATGTCATTCCCGCGAAAGCGGGAACCTCTGTTTATCGGCCTTAGCTAAGCAAACAGAGGTCCCCGCTTTCGCGGGGATGACATTGAGGATGTCGCTAGTTTACGAAGTTCCATCAGTCGCGTCCTCCGTCCCCTTGTGGGGAGGGAAGCGAGATAGGACCTAGCCCTTGCTAAGTCCGTACATCGAGCAGGGTGGGGGTATGCCTCCGCAAATGCTGTCCCTCGCACCCACCCCCACAACACCAATATTCCCCTCACCCCGCCATTCCCCGCTCCAAACCCAACCCAAAAACTCCTACACACCCCGCGCGCAGAATTATTTTCCATACCACCGTGCCCAAAAGCCAACCCTCCACCTTGAGAAACTCGACTGAAACGGTAGTTTCACCCGCGCCGAACCGCCGTTGAGAGGTCGACATGAACCGTGCCGCCGAAACCCCTGCTGTCCGGATAGAAGTTTGAGCGCCGCCGCGTCGTCCGTGCGCTCTCGCAAGCGCAGCGTGATCCCCGGCTTCGGCCTGACGCTCGGCTTCACGCTGACCTATTTTTCCCTGATCATCCTGATCCCGCTGCTCGCCTTGGCCATCCGCTCGGCGGGTCTGGGCTTTGATGGCTTCTGGAAAGCCGCCACCGATCCGCGCGTGCTCGGCTCGCTCCGCGTCAGCTTCGTCACCGCGCTCATTGCCGCCGGCATCAACGTCGTCTTCGGCACCCTGATCGCCTGGGTCCTGGTGCGCTACCGCTTCCCCGGCCGCCGCATCTTCGACGCCATTATCGATCTGCCCTTCGCCCTGCCCACCGCCGTTGCTGGCATAGCGCTCACCGCTATCTATGCCCCCAATGGCACGATCGGCGCGCTGTTCGCTCCCCTCGGCGTCCGCATTGCCTACACGCCGATCGGCATCGTCATCGCCATGATCTTTATCGGCCTGCCCTTCGTCGTGCGCACCATCCAGCCCATTCTCGAAGAGGTCAGCCACGAGGTCGAGGAAGCCAGCGCCACCCTGGGCGCCACCCGCTTCCAGACCATCACGCGAGTCATCCTCCCGAGCCTTACCCCGGCCATTCTCACCGGCTTCGCGCTGGCCTTTGCTCGCGCCGTGGGCGAATACGGCTCCATCATCTTCATCGCCGGCAATATTCCCTTCGTCTCGGAAATTGCCCCGCTGCTGATCTATATTCGCCTGCAGGAGTTCAACTATGTCGGGGCGACCGTCATCGCCTCGGTCATGCTGCTGCTGTCCTTTGCTCTGCTGTTTGCGATCAATCTGATCCAGGCCTGGAGCCGCAAGAGGTATGGTTATGGCGACTAAACTCCGCGCCCGCCGCCATCGCCGCATCTCGCCCACCAGCGAAAGCCGCACCGTTCAATGGGTGCTGATTGGCCTGGCGCTGCTGTTCATGGCCGTCATTCTGGTGCTGCCGCTTTATGCCGTGTTCCACGAAGCCTTCGCCAGGGGCATCGTCCCGTTCTTCGCCGCCTTGGGCGAGCCCGATGCGCAGGCCTCCATCCGGCTCACGCTGATGGTCGCGGCCATCGCCGTGCCGCTCAACGTCGTTTTCGGCCTTGCCGCCTCCTGGGCCATCGCCAAGTTCGAGTTCAAGGGCAAGGCCTTTCTCATCACCCTGATCGATCTGCCGTTTTCCGTGTCCCCGGTCATTTCGGGCATGGTCTATGTGCTGCTGTTCGGGGCCGGCAGCTTCCTCGGCCCCTGGCTCAAATCCTACGGCATCGAAGTTCTCTTCGCGCTGCCCGGCATCGTGCTGGCCACCATTTTCGTCACCTTCCCCTTCGTCGCCCGCGAGCTGATTCCGCTGATGCAGGATCAAGGCACCGGCGACGAAGAAGCCGCGCTTTCGCTCGGCGCCAATGGCTGGCAAACCTTCTTCCGCGTCACCCTCCCCAATATCAAATGGGGCCTGCTCTACGGCGTGCTGCTGTGCAATGCCCGCGCCATGGGCGAATTCGGCGCCGTCGCCGTCGTGTCCGGCAAAATTCGCGGCCAGACCACCACCATGCCGCTGCAGGTGGAAATGCTTTATAATGAATATAATGCCACCGCCGCCTTCGCGCTGGCTTCGCTTCTGGCCCTGTTGGCCCTGGTGACGCTGGTATTGAAATCGGCCCTGGAATGGCGTTTCGGCGATGAAATCGCCGCCGCCGAACGGTAATTTGGAGAATCTGGTTTTATGGAAGTTCGCGTAGCCAATGTGCGCAAGGAATTCGACCGGTTCCCTGCGCTTCATGATGTCTCGCTCGATATCCGCTCGGGCGAGCTGATTGCGCTGCTCGGTCCTTCCGGCTCGGGCAAGACCACGCTGCTGCGCCTTATCGCAGGCCTCGAAATGCCTACCCAGGGCAAGATTTTCTTCGGCGATACCGACGCTTCGGAAAAGACCGTGCAGGAACGCAATATCGGCTTCGTGTTCCAGCACTATGCCCTGTTCCGTCACATGACGATCCTTGAGAACATCTCCTTCGGCCTCAAGGTGCGGCCGCGCTCTACCCGCCCACCCGCCGGGGAAATCCGCCGCCGCGCCATGGAATTGCTCGATCTGGTCCAGCTTTCGGGCCTTGAAAAGCGCTATCCCAACCAGCTCTCCGGCGGCCAGCGCCAGCGCGTCGCGCTTGCCCGCGCCCTCGCCATCGAACCCGGCGTGCTGCTGCTCGACGAACCCTTTGGTGCGCTGGACGCTCAGGTCCGCCGCGAGCTGCGCAAATGGCTACGCGAAATCCACGACCGCACCGGCCATACTACCGTCTTCGTCACCCACGATCAGGAAGAAGCCCTTGAGCTGTCCGATCGCCTCTGCGTCATGAGCCAGGGCAAGATCGAACAGGTCGGCTCCCCCGACGAGGTCTATGACCATCCCACCTCGCCCTTCGTCTTCGGCTTCATCGGCGATTCCAGCGAATTGCCGGTCACCATCGAAAATGGCGAAGTCTGGGTCGGCGGCCGCGCCATTGGCATCCCCGCCCATGAAACGCCAACCGGCCCCGCGCGCCTCTATTTCCGCCCGCACGATGTCGATCTGATCGAAGCCGACGCCTCCATGGCCGGCGTCGTCACCGCCAGCCGCCGCGTCGGCGGCACCCGCCGCGTCGAGCTCGAAGTGGGCGGCGCCAGCCACAAGGTGGAAATCGACCTCCCCTTCGACCACCCCGCCGGCGAAAAAACCCGCCTCTCCTTCCGCCCCAAACGCTGGAAACTGTTTCCGGCCGCTTGAGCTGAACTCTCAGTCGTCACCCTCGCCCCTTGAGGGAGAGGGACCGTAATTTCTTTGTCCAGAAGAAATTACAGGGTGAGGGGTGCTGCGCCATCCCATGCTTCAACGCTTGGAGACGGACCCCACATCCGCCCTTCGGGCACCTCTCCCTCAAGGGGAAGGAAAGCCGTTACTCCTCGTCCCCCTTCACCGCCTCCATGGACACATGCGTTGACGTATGCGCCACATGCGGCAGGGCGGAAATCTTCTCCCCCAGCACCTCGCGATAATCCGCAATATCCTTGGTCCGCACCTTGAGCAGATAGTCAAAGCTCGACGCGATCATGTGGCATTGCTCCACTTCCTTGATCGCCCGCACCGCCTTGTTGAACGCCGCCAGCGCCGCCGCCCGAGTATCGCTCAGCTTCACCTCGACAAAGGCCACATGCGGCAGCCCCAGCCGCTTGGGGTCGATCACCGCCCGATAGCCCAGAATATACCCGGCTTTTTCCAGCCGCCCGATCCGCGCCTGGCACGGCGTCTTGGATAGGTTCACCCGCCGGCTCAACTCCGCCACGCTAATCCGCCCATCCCGCGCCAACTCGTCCAGTATCTTGCGATCCGTCTGGTCCAAAGTCTCGTATGTGACAGTTTTCATGGGCGCCTATCCTATCCAGCGCCCAATCAATAACGACTTCGTGCCATCAGCGCCACAAAATCAGGCGAAACGCCTTTCAAACTCATGTCATTGTGCCGTTCTATCAGTAGACCTCATGGTGACCCACGAGGTCGTGCCCAAGAGCGCCCCATGACCGACATCGCCGCCGCCCGCCAGTCCCTCCGCGACCGCAACCTCGCCCCCGAGGCCCCCCTGGTCCGCCAGCTCATCGCCGATACCGGCCTCGATACAGCGGCGCGGCAAAAGATTTCCGCCCATGCCGAGGCCCTGGTCACCACCGTCCGCAAGGGCAATCGCCTCGGCCTCATGGAGAGCTTCCTCGCCGAATATGGCCTCGCCACCGACGAAGGCGTCGCCCTCATGAGCTTGGCCGAAGCCCTGCTGCGCGTGCCTGATGCCGAAACCATCGATGCCCTCATTCACGACAAGGTCGGTGGCTCCAATTGGTCGTCCCATTTCGGCGCCTCCGACAACAAGCTCGTCAACTTCTCCTCCTGGGCGCTGAGCCTCACCGCTGACGTGCTGGGCGATCCCGAGATCGGCCCCAAAAACGCCCTGCATCGCGCCATTGCCCGCCTGGGCGAACCCGTCATCCGCACCGCCGTCGGCCAGGCCATGCGCCTGCTCGGCAGCCAGTTCGTCTTCGGCCGCACCATTGACGAAGCCATCGTCAACGCCAAAAAGCCGGAATCCATCGGCTACCGCTATTCCTATGACATGCTGGGCGAAGCCGCCCGCACCGGCGCCGATGCCGTCCGCTATTTCGACGCTTATATGTCCGCCATCAATTCGCTGGCGCCCCATTGCACCGCCGCCTCGGTCCGCGACAATCCCGGCATTTCGGTCAAGCTCTCCGCGCTCCATCCGCGCTACGAGTTCGCGCAACGCTCCCGCGTCATGACCGAACTGGTTGCAGCGACTCGCCAATTGGCCCTCGCCGCCAAGGCCGCGAACATGGGCTTCAATATCGATGCCGAAGAGGCCGACCGCCTCGATCTCTCCCTCGACATCATCGCCGAAGTCCTCGCTACCCCCGACCTGGCCGGTTGGGACGGCTTCGGCGTGGTCGTCCAGGCCTATGGCAAGCGCGTCCTGCCGTTGATCGATTGGCTCGACGCCACGGCCACCGCGCTGAACCGCCGCATCATGGTGCGCCTGGTCAAGGGCGCCTATTGGGATGCCGAAATCAAGCGCGCCCAGATCATGGGCTTGCCCGATTACCCGGTCTATACCCGCAAGGCATCGACCGATATCAGCTACATCGCCGCCGCCAAAAAGCTCTTCACCAAGGCCTCGATCTATCCCCAATTCGCCAGCCACAACGCCCACACCGCCGCCGCCGTGCTGCATCTGGCCGCCGAAGCGGGCAGGGGCCCCGACAGCTACGAATTCCAGCGCCTGCACGGCATGGGCGAACGCCTGCACGAAGTCCTGCGCACCTCCGCCGGCACCCGCACCCGCATCTACGCCCCCGTCGGCGCCCACAAAGACTTGCTGGCCTACCTTGTCCGCCGGCTGCTGGAAAACGGCGCCAACGGCTCCTTCGTCTACCAGATCGCCGACGAGGACATCCCGGCCTCCACCGTGGCCGAAGATCCGCTCGGCAAGGTGCTGGCCCTGGGCGACACCATCCCCAACCCCGCCATCCCGGCCCCCCTCGCCATCTTCGCCCCCCGCCGCAACTCCGCCGGTCTCGACCTGACCGACCCCGCCACCTTCCCCTCAGTGCAAGCCGCCCGCGAAGCCTTCTTGACGCACCAGTGGCACGCCGCCCCACTGCTTGCCCCCCAGCCACCGGCCAGTCCCTCCCCCTCTCAGGGGGAGGCTAGGAGGGGGTACTCCGATGCAGTAACCCTCACCAACCCCGCCACCCCCACCGATACGATCGGCACCGTCACCAACGCCACCCCAGACGACGTAACCACCGCCATCACCGCCGCCGCCACCTCCACTTGGCCCCAAACCCCGGCAACCACCCGCGCCAATCTCCTGCGCGCTACCGCCGATCTCTACGAGGCCAACGCCGCCGAGTTCTTCGCTCTTCTCGCCCGCGAAGCCGGCAAGTCCTGGGCCGATTCCATCGCCGAGCTCCGCGAAGCCGTCGATTTCCTGCGCTACTACGCCGAGCAAGCCGAGGCCCAGCCGCTGGCCGCCCCGCGCGGCCCCTTTGCCGCCATCTCGCCGTGGAATTTCCCGCTCGCCATCTTCACCGGCCAGATCGCGGCGGCCCTCGTCGCGGGCAATCCCGTCCTCGCCAAGCCCGCCCCGCAAACCCCGCTCATCGCCCACCGCGCCATCCAGCTCATGCACGAGGCCGGCATTCCGGCCGACGCCATCCAGCTACTCCCCGGCGCCGGCGAAGTGGGCACCGCGCTCACCTCCGATGCCCGCATTGCCGGCGTCGCCTTCACCGGCTCCCTCCCCACCGCCCGCCGCATCGATCGCGCCATGGCGGCAAATCTGGCGCCCGACGCCCCGCTCATCGCCGAAACCGGCGGCCTCAATGCCATGATCGTGGATTCCACCGCGCTGCCCGAACAGGCCGTGCGCGACGTGCTCGCCTCCGCCTTCCAGTCCGCCGGCCAGCGCTGCTCGGCCCTGCGCATCCTCTACGTCCAGGAGGATGTGGCCGACCGCACGATCGAAATGCTCACCGGCGCCATGGACGAGCTCACCCTGGGCAATCCCTGGGACCTGGCCAATGATATCGGCCCCGTCATCGACGAAGCCGCCTGCACAAAGATCGAAAACCATGTCATGGCCTTCACCAAGGCCGGCAAGTTGATTCATCGCTTGAAGGCGCCGGAGCAGGGCACCTTCGTGCCCCCCACTGTCCTGCGCGTCACCGGCATCGCGGACATCCCCGAGGAAATCTTCGGCCCGGTCCTCCATGTCGCGACCTTCAAGGCCGACGATATCGACGCCGTCATCGCCGCCATCAATGGCTCGGGCTATGGCCTCACCTTCGGCATGCACACCCGCATTTCCTCGCGCGTCCGCGCCGTCTCGGCCCAGGTTCACGCTGGCAATATCTATATCAACCGCAACCAGATCGGCGCCGTCGTCGGCTCCCAGCCTTTTGGCGGCGAAGGCCTCTCCGGCACCGGCCCCAAAGCCGGCGGCCCCCACTATCTGCCGCGCTTCACGCAGGGCCACGCCCATCCACAAACCGCCGCGCTCCCGCTCCCGGGGCCAACCGGGGAAAGCAACACGCTCACCATCGCCCCGCGCGGCACGCTCCTCTGCCTCGGCCCCAATGAAGCCGACTACGCCGCCCAGCGCCAGATGGCCGAAGCCACAGGCTGCATCGCGCTATCCTCCGAACTAGACCTCGACGCCCTGGCCCACGCCACGACCTTTGAGGCCATCGCCTATTTCGGTACCGACCCCAACCTGCGCGCCATCCGCATCGCCCTCAGCGCCCGCGACGGCGCCCTCCTGCCGCTCCTCACCTCCGCCGACGACACCGCCCGCCTGCAACTCGAACGCCACATCTGCATCGACACAACCGCGGCCGGCGGCAACGCCAGCCTGATGGCGTCAGCAGGGTAGGGAGAAATATCCAAGTAGACCTCATGGTGAGCCTGTCGAACCACGAGGTCGTGGTACCATCCCGCCACACCCCCATCCTTCGACAAGCTCAGGATGAGGTCTACTCGGACTAGGCAACCCACGGAGCCACCCCTCGCCCCTTGTGGGAGAGGGACAGACCTGACGCGTTCAGCGGAAGGTCAGGGTGAGGGGCTTCGATCCGTCCCGCAGGGCAAATCGCTCCAGTGGAGCGATTTGAGGAGAGAAGGCCATGAGAGCTACGCTCGAATGGCGCAAGCCATCCCATGCGTCAATTCCCCGCCACCCCACAATGTCATTCCCGCGAAAGCGGGAACCTCCGTTTCCTTCTCTTCCACCCCGAAACAGAGGTCCCCGCTTTCGCGGGGATGACACCGTGGGTTTGGCGGGCACACAGCACAAAAAACACCCCCGGAGTTCCCTCCGAGGGTGCCAAATCTCTCGGCAGCGCTAAAACCTACCCCTTAGCCGCCACCAGAGCCGCCAGCTTCGCCGGCACCGCGATATACCGCCGGATCAACTCCACCCGCTCAGCCGTATAATACCCGGCCACATCCAGCATATTGAGCGTGCCCACCAGCTCCCCGCCCAAAATCACCGGCATGTTGACCACGGATTCACACCCCAGCGACTGGATCAGCGGATAATCCGGGAACACCTCGGCAATCGCCTCGATGGAATTGGCGACGAAATATTGCCGCGCCTTATGCACCGTATCGAACCAATGGTCGTAATGCAGGGGCTTCGTCCCCGAGGTCGGATAATTGGCCGCGTCGCTGGTATAAAGCCGGCGCGACAGCTCGTTTGCCATGTCCACGCTCATGAACGTGAACAGCTTGGCCCCCACAATTTCCTGCGTCAGCGTCTGCAGCGCCTTGAACGCCTGCTCGGCGCCCTTCGCCTCGGCAATCTCGGCATCAAACCGCGCCACAGCTGCAAAATAGTCAGTCATTCTTTTGGTCCTTAGTCTTCGATGTATCCAGACCCACCGGCCCGTCTCCCCCCTTGTGGGGAGGGGCTAGGGGTGGGGGTATTTCAGTTTTGCCTCAAAGCCCGACGTCCGCCGGGCGGTCCCTCCCCCTATCAGGGGGAGGCTAGGAGGGGGTAACGAGAGCCCGAATATCCGGCGCCCATCCTCTCATCATCCCTCCCCCTAGGGGAGGGCGCAGATCACTCAGCAGCCCGGTTCGCCCCCTCCGTCGCCGCCAGCAATTCCTTGGAATAGGCCTCCACCAGCTGCCCATGCTTGAGCTGCTCCACATCGGCCACTTCCACAATCCGCCCATGCCGCATCACGGCCAGC
Organism: Devosia neptuniae; assembly: GCF_025452235.1. Taxonomy (NCBI): domain Bacteria; kingdom Pseudomonadati; phylum Pseudomonadota; class Alphaproteobacteria; order Hyphomicrobiales; family Devosiaceae; genus Devosia; species Devosia neptuniae. The sequence continues at coordinate 4,100,707 of NZ_CP104965.1, read as the reverse complement.
CTATCACACAGAAAGCTCACCACCGGCAGATTGTGCGTCACCAGCAGATAGGTCAGCCCCTGTTCCCGCCGCAGGCGTTTCAGCAGGTTCAAAATCTCCGCCTGCACGCTCACGTCGAGCGCCGAAGTCGGCTCGTCCAGCAGCAGCACCTTGGGCTCCAGCATCAGCGCCCGCGCAATCGCCACGCGCTGCCGCTGCCCGCCCGACAATTGGTGCGGAAAGCGAAACCGGAACCGCTGGTCCAGCCCCACGGCCTTCAACATCGCCTCGACCCGCTCATCCCGATTGCCCAGGCCATGAATGGCCAGCGGTTCGGTCAGTGCCGAGTCAATCGTCTTGCGCGGATGCAGCGACCCATAAGGGTCCTGAAACACCATCTGGCATTGCCGCGCCACCGCGCGGTCCACCCCATGGCTGCGCGCCCGCCCCAGCACGGAGATTTCCCCCGTCCAGTCCGGCGCCAGCCCCGCAATGGCCCGCAAAATGGTCGACTTGCCCGAGCCGCTCTCGCCCACCAGCGCAAAGCTCTCGCCTTCCGCGATCGCCAGGTTCACCCCATGCACCACCTTGGTGTCGCCATAGGAAATATCGAGGTTCTTGAGGTCTATCGCGTTCATGTGCCCGCCCATTGTGTCCGGTCGAGCACCGGCAATTCGTCCCGGCTCTCATTGATGGTCGGCATCGCCGCCAGCAGCCCCCGCGTATAGGGATGCTTGGCATTGGCCAGCTCCCCCGCCGCGCATTCTTCCACTACAGTCCCCGAATTCATCACCAGAATCCGGTCGCAATAGCGGCTGACCAGATTGAGGTCATGGCTGATCAGGATCAGCCCCATGCCCTTGCGCGTCACCAGATCGTCGATGATATCGAGCACCTGCGCCTGCACGCTCACATCCAGCGCCGAAGTCGGTTCGTCCGCAATCAGCAGTTCCGGCTCGGGGATCAGCATCATGGCGATCATGATGCGCTGCCCCATGCCGCCCGACACTTCGTGCGGATAGAGCTTGGCCACCCGCTGCGGCTCATTGATCCGCACTGCTTCCAGCATGGAAATGATCCGCGCCTCGATTTCGCGCCGCGGCAGCTTCTGATGCGTCACCAGCGCCTCGGCGATCTGCTCGCCCACCGTCATCACCGGGTTCAGCGAATATTTGGGGTCCTGCATCACCATCGAAATGCGTGCCCCACGCACGGCCCGCATCTGCTTTTCGCTCTGCGCGGTCAGATCGATCCCCTCGAACTCGAGCTTGTCCGCGCTCATCAGCCCCGGCTTGCGGATCAGTTTCAGGATCGCCCGGCCCGTCATCGATTTGCCCGATCCACTCTCCCCCACAATGCCCAGCCGCTCGCGCCCCAGCTCGAACGAAATGCCCTTGACCACCTCAACCCGCCCGCGATGGGTGGGGAAGCTGACGCGCAGATTTTCAACCTTCAGCAGCGGCGCCATCACTTGCCCTCGCTTTTCGGGTCAAGCACATCGCGCAAACCATCGCCCAGGAAACAGAACCCCAGGCTCACGATGATGATGGCAAAGCCTGGCATGGTCGCCACCCACCACTGATCCAGAATGAACGTGCGCCCCCGCGAAATCATCGCGCCCCATTCCGGCAATGGCGGCTGCGCCCCCAGCCCGATGAAGCCCAGCCCCGCGGCGGTCAGGATCACCCCGGCCATATCCAGCGTCACGCGAATGATCATCGAAGAGGTACAGAGCGGCAGAATATGCTGCACGATCACCCGCAGTGGCGAAGCCCCCTGCAATTGCACCGCGGCAATGAATTCCGAATGCCGGATCGTCAGCGTCTCCGCCCGTGCAATACGCGCATAGGCCGGCCACGAGGTGATCGCGATGGCGATAATGGCATTATTGATGCCCGGCCCCAGCGCCGCGACGAAGGCCAACGCCAGGATCAGCTTGGGCATGGACAAAAAGATATCGGTGAACCCCATCAGAATGCGGTCCACCCACCCTCCGAAATAGCCCGATACCGCCCCGACCAAGAGACCGAGCGGCGCCGAAATCAGCGCCACCAGCCCCACAATGGTCAGCGTAATCTGGCTGCCCCAGATCACCCGCGAAAAGATATCGCGGCCCAATTCATCCGTGCCCATCCAGTGGGTGCCCGACGGCGCCGCCAGCCGGTTCGCCAAATCCTGCCCGGTGGCGGAGTAGGGGGCCAGCCACGGCGCAAATATCGCCGTCAGCACCAGCACGAGGATAATCACCCCGCCCACCACCGACAAAGGGTTCCGCAGCAGTGCGGTAAACACCCGATACGCCCGCCCCGCATTGGCCTGCCAGCGCGAGGAAGGCGAGTCTTCAAGCAACCAGTCGCGTGTTGAACTCATCAGCGTGCCCTCGGATCCAGCACCCGGTACAAAACGTCCGAGACCTTGTTGATGAAAATGAACACCGCCCCGATCACCAGCGTCGCGCCGAGCACCGCGTTCATGTCGGCATTGAGCAGCGCCGTGGTCAGGTAATTGCCGATCCCCGGCCAGGAGAACACCGTCTCGATCATCACCGAGCCTTCCAGCAGCGCCGCATAGCTCAGCGCAATCACCGTGATCAGCGGCACCCTGATCGGGTTGAACGCATGCCGCCAGATCACCACGCGTTCCGGCACGCCCTTGACCCGCGCCGTGGTCACAAATTCCTGGCTCAATTGATCCAGCATGAAGCTGCGCGTCATCCGCGCAATATAGGCCAGGCTAAAGAATCCCAGCACCGCAGCCGGTAGCAGCAAGTGATTGATCGCATTCCAGAAAATATCGAGATCACCCGCGATCAGACTGTCAACCAGTAACAGCCCGGTTACCGGCGGCACCAGGCCATCGTAGAAAATATCCAGCCGCCCCGGCCCGCCAACCCAGCGCAGGCGCGCATAAAACAGCGCCAGCCCCACCAGCCCCAGCCAGAAGGCCGGCACCGAATAGCCCAGCAGCCCGACCACGCGGATAATCTGGTCCAGCCAACTGCCCTGCCGGCTTGCCGCGATTACCCCGAGCGGCACACCCAGCGCCACCCCGATCAGAATGCCGATCGTCGCCATTTCCAGTGTGGCCGGGAAAAACCGGCTGATATCGGCAATCACCGGCCGCCCGGTCGAAACCGACATGCCGAAATTGCCGCTCAGCACATTGCCCACATACTGCACGAACTGCACATAAAGCGGCTGGTCCAGCCCCATGGATAGCCGCGCCGCGTCATACACCGCCTTGCTCGCCCGGTCGCCGACCACCGCCAGCACCGGATCGATCGGGATCACCCGCCCGATGAAGAAGGTGATCGCCAGCAGCCCCAGAAAGGTGAGGAAAATCGTGATCACAAAGCTGGCCACAGCCTGCGCCCTGCGCCCCCAACGCTTGCCCGCACCAATGCCGGTGCTGGGGGAGGGTGGTGCTGTCCCGATCTGCGGCTCCATGCTCACGCGGCTAAATCCCCCAAAGAAAACAAGGCAATAGGCCTGCAAGCGGATTCTCTTGCAGACTGTGAAGGGCTTCACATTTCGCTTTCACCATACAGAAAACTTTGCTTATATCAAAAAAATTATGGTGGAGACGTATGGCAGGCACCGCGCTGACCAAGTCTGATCTGGATGGGCACCCCAAGGTGGGCTCGCTCATTCGTGCCCGTCGCCGCCAGCAGCAGATGACCCTGCAGGAACTTGGCACCGCCGCCGAAGTCTCCGTGGGCTATCTCAGCCAGGTCGAGCGCGATCACTCCACCCCGTCGCTGGGCACCCTGGCCCAGATCGCCCGCGCTTTGGGCGTTGGCATCGACTATTTCGTCTCCGCCCCCAGCGCCGACAATGCCCTCACCCGCGCCAGTGAGCGCAACCGCTTTTCGGTCGATGGCTCCTCCATCATCTACGAGCGCCTGGGCGCCGATTTCCCCGGCAATATGCTCTCCAGCTTCATCATGACGGTGCCACCCGGCTACCGTTCCGAAACCGTGGCGCATGAGGGCGAGGAAATCCTCTACGTGCTCGAAGGCTCCATCACCCAGCGCCTCGAAGGCGAGGAAATGGTGATGAGTGCCGGCGATAGCCTGCATTTCCGCGGCAATCGGCCCCATTCCTGGTCCAACCACACCGACCAGCCCGCGCGCCTGCTCTGGACCGGCACGCTCACCCTCTTCCGTTCGACGGCCAAGCCCTCCCGCCAGCCGCCGGCGAAGCCGAAAACCGGCAAATCCAAGCCGGTGAAACAAAAGAAATTGGTCAAATAATAACAGGAGAAACGCTGATGAAACTATTCACCGCCGCGCTGCTCGCGACGGCTTTGTCGCTGCCGCTGGCCGGCACCGCTGCCTTCGCTGCCACGCCTGCCGACGCTCTCGTCGTCGCCCAGAATATCGACGATATCGTCGCTATCGATCCGGCCCAGGCCTATGAGTTCACCTCGGGCGAGCTCAATACCAATCTCTATGACCGCCTCGTGCAATACGACGCCGAGGACACCACTGTCCTCGCGCCGGGCCTTGCCACCGAATGGGTTGCCGACGACGCTGCCAAGACCATCACCTTCACCCTGCGCGATGGCGTCACATTCTCCTCGGGCAATCCGGTTCGCCCCGAAGACGTGGTGTTCTCCTTCTCCCGCGTCATCAAGCTGAACAAGACCCCGGCCTTCATCCTGACCCAGCTCGGCTGGACCCCGGAAAACATCGCCGACATGGTCACCGTGGCCGATGGCAAGGTGGTCGTGAAGTATGACGGCGATTTCTCCTCCGCCTTCGTGCTCAACGTGCTGGCTGCTCGGCCCGCGTCGGTCGTCGACGAAGTCACCGTCATGGCCAATGAGGTCGATGGTGATATGGGCAACGCCTGGCTGAACACCAATTCGGCCGGTTCGGGCCCCTTCGTGCTGGCCGATTACCGCCCCGCCGAAATCATCCGCCTCACCGCCAATGCCAACTACTTCAAGGGCGCCCCGGCCATGAAGACGGTGATCATCCGTCACGTTGCCGAAGCCGCCACCCAGCAGCTCCTGCTGACCTCGGGCGACGTCGATATCGCCAAGAACCTCACCCCCGACCAGATCGGCAGCCTGCCTGCCGACAGCGTCAAGGTCGAGACCTTCCCCCAGGCCGCCGTGCACTTCCTCTCCTTCAACCAGAAGGACGAAGCCCTGACCCCGCCGGCTGTGTGGGAAGCCGCCCGTTACCTGGTCGATTACGACGGGATGACCAAGTCCTTCCTCGCTGGCCAAATGGAAAAGCACCAGGCCTTCTGGCCCAAGGGCTTCCCCGGCTCCTATGACGAAACGCCCTATAGCCTCGACGTCGAAAAGGCCAAGCAGATCCTGGCCGATGCGGGTATCAAGACCCCCATCACCGTGACGCTGGACGTGATCAACTCGACCCCGTTCACCGATGTCGCCCAGTCCTTGCAGGCATCCTTCGCCGAAGCCGGCATCAATTTCGAAATCCTGCCCGGCACCGGCGCCCAGGTCATCACCAAGTATCGTGAGCGCACCCACCAGGCCATGCTGCTCTATTGGGGCCCCGACTTCATGGACCCCCATTCCAACGCCAAGGCCTTCGCCTACAATTCCAACAATGCCGACGATGCCTACGCCGCCACCACCACCTGGCGCAATGCCTGGGCCGTGCCGCAGGAAATGAACGACGAAGTGACTGCGGCTCTCGCCGAACCCGATCAGGCCAAGCGCAACGAGCTCTATGTCGACCTGCAGAAGCAGGTGCAGGAAACCTCGCCTATCGTCATCATGTTCCAGGCCACCTACCAGGTCGCCATGGCCAAAGCTGTCAACGGCTACGTCAATGGCGCCACGTCGGACTTCGTCTACTACCGTCTCGTGACGAAGCAGTAATCCCGCAGCGGCCCTGCCATGCCGCCGCGAACGGGAGCCGAGCCCCAAGCCCGGCTCCCAAATATCCACCCCAATGTCATTCCCGATGTCGCGGGAATGACACTGAGGGAAAGTTGACGGGCATTATCGTCCCGATCCACCGGCTTCACCCTCCCCCTTGTGGGGAGGGAAGCGAGATAGGATTTAGCTTCAGCTAAATCCGTAATCGAGCAGGGTGGGGGTATGCTTCCGCATACTCGATGCCCCGGATACCCCCTCCTAGCCTCCCCCTGATAGGGGGAGGGATCTCTCCACTCTTGGGACCACATCGCGTCACAAGCACAGGGCGGTCCCTCCCCCTATCAGGGGGAGGCTAGGAGGGGGTACCCCCACAAAAACTCAAAACCACCGAGCCCAACATGAATCCCACCCTCACCACCCGCCTCGCCAATCTCCGAGCCATCATGGCCGCCACCAATACCGATCTGGTCGCCATCGGCCCCTCCAGCCACATGCTCTACCTGGCCGATCTCTCCCCCCATGGCGACGAGCGCCCGGTGCTCCTCCTCATCTCGGCTACCTTCGCCGGCTTCCTCATGCCCGCGCTCAACGCCGACAGCGCTCGCCAGCACACCGATCTGCCCTTCTTCCCCTGGACGGACGCTGACGGTCCCGACGCCGCCTTGCAGGACCTGCTCAACGCCACCGGCGTTCCGCGCATCAGCCCGTCCATCGTCCTCGATGAAACCATGCGCGCCGATTTCGCGCTCCTCGTCCTCGATGCGCTGCCCGGCGCCAGCCGCCGTTTCACCAATGACACGGTCGGCTATCTCCGCTCCCGCAAGGACGAAGCCGAATACACCGCCCTCAAGACGTCAGCCGTCCTCAACGACGCGGCCATGGCAGCCGGCTTCGCCGCCCTCAAGCCCGGCATTACCGAGCTTGAAGTCGCCAATACCATCCGCGAATTCTACAAGGCCAATGGCGCCACGCCCGAATTCACCAGCGTCTGCTTCGGCCCCAACGGCGCCTTCCCGCACCACCACACGGGCGACACCCAGCTCAAATCCGGCGACGCCGTCCTCATCGATATCGGCGGCCGCATCCACGGCTACCCCTCCGACATGACCCGCGTCGGCTTCTTCGGCTCGGCCCCTGAAGGCTTCGGCCAGATCCACTCCATCCTCGACCACGCCGTCACTGCTGCCATCGCCGCGGCCAAGCCCGGCGTCAAAGCCAGCGCCGTCGACAAAGCCGCCCGCGACGTCATCACCGCCGCGGGCTACGGCCCCAATTTCCTCCACCGCACCGGCCATGGCCTGGGCATCGATATCCACGAGACGCCCTACATCACCGCCACATCAGAAACTGTGCTGGAAGAAGGCATGGTCTTCTCCATCGAGCCCGGCATCTATCTGCAAGGCCAATTCGGCCTGCGCCTCGAGGAAATCGTCATCATCCGCAACGGCCAGGCAGAAATCCTCTCCGACATGCCCCGCAACGCGGTTGCGGTGGGGTAACGGCACTGCTTCGCCGGCGCCACCCCACCCCGGATGTCACCCCGGCGAAGTCCGGGGCCCATCCCGAGATACGGGTCACAGCCGCAAGGTGTGCGTGACAGGGGCGAATGGCAACCTCGCCGTACGCGCCGGCAGATCCCTCCCCCTATCAGGGGGAGGCTAGGAGGGGGTATCCCCCAAAAGGACGCTTTAGATGCCCCCAATTCTCACCACCGACCGCCTCATCCTGCGCGCCCACACCGCCGCAGACTTCCCCGGCTGCTACACCCTCTGGTCCGACCCAGACGTGACCCGCTTCATCGGCGGCCGCCCGAGCACGCAAGAAGAAGTCTGGTCCCGCATCCTGCGCTATGTCGGCCATTGGGAAGTGCTGAACTACGGATATTTCCTCGTCACCGAGCGCCAGACTGGCGCCGTAGTCGGCGAATTCGGTCTCGCTGACTTCCGCCGCAATGTCGTCCCGCCCTTCGGCGACACCCCGGAAGCCGGCTGGGTCATGCTGCCGCAATATCACGGCAAGGGTCTCGCGCGGGAAGCCCTCACCGCTGTCCTCACCTGGGCCGATCAGACCATGCCGCGCACGGTCTGCATGATCCACCCTGACAACGCGCCCTCCCTCAAGCTGGCCGCCAAGCTGGGCTACACCGAATATGCCCGCGGCCAATACGGCGAACACACCCCGATCCTGCTGGAGCGGATCGTGAGGTAGCGCAATCGCCCGGGCCAAACACCCGCCGTCATCCTCGGGCTTGCCCCGAGGGCTCTAAACTTGCGGAGCATCGGAGGGTGACGGAGCTTTGCGTAAGATCTACGCCCTTAGCAGGGGCGTGCCTTTGGCCACATCCCGCTCAAACACCAGCACATCATCCACCACGCTCAGCCGCCCGTGATGCACCGCCGTCTTCCGCGCCGCCACATCCGGCGGCCCGGCCTTGTCGCCCAGCTCGTCCCATTCGGGATGGGTGAAATAATACAGCGCCGCATGGTCACCGGCGACCACCACATCGGCATGCCGCAGAAAGCGGATATCCATCGGATCGGAGCCCGGCTCGCCCCCGATGATCCCCTGACGCTCCCAGTTCACCGCATCCTTGGAGCGGTACACGCCTTGCCCGCGCCATTCATCGACGATCAGCCAGTGCCAGCCGCCCAGCACGAACACATTGGGCCCCTCATGCGGCGGTGCATCGGGCGAGCCGGGCAGCACCAGCCCCTCCTGCCGCCACGCATAAAGGTCCGTGCTCACCGCGCTCCAGGTGCTCGAGCCGGCATCCTCGTCCTTGTACCACATGCGCCACAGCCCATCCGGGCACTTGAGCACACAGGCATCGATCACCCGCGGCCCATTGAGCGTCAGCGGCCCCACCCGCGTCCAGGTCTCAAGATCAGGGCTGGTGAAATGCGTGATCGTCCGCGGCACGCCCGGCCAATTGTCCGGTATGCCGGGAATATAGCTCAGCCACATATGGTACTCGCCCTCGGCCCAGATCACCTCCGGCGCCCAATGCGTATTCTTGCCCGGCACGTCGGTGGGGTCGTCGAGCCCCTTCACCGTCCCGCGATAATGCCAGCTCGCCCCATCGTCCGTGCTCACCGCCACCCCGATCGGCGAGCCATGGATCCAGGTAAAATTCGGCCCCTCCGCCGTCGGCTGCCGGTTAGTGTAGAACATCCACCACTCATCGGTTCCCTGCTTGCGAATAACCGTCGGATCCGCCGCCCCGTCGGCGATCGGGTCACGATAAATAGGTGCAGACATATTTTTGAAACTCCTCAGAAAATGTCGCCGTGCGCCCGGACCGCGCCCCACCACCGGAGCCTCCCCTCGCCCCTTGTGGGAGAGGGACGACATTTCTGCGTTCAGCAGAAATGTCAGGGTGAGGGGTCCTGCGCCCGCCCATGCTTCAATGCTCGTGGAAACAACCCCCTCATCCGCCCTTCGGGCACCTTCTCCCACAAGGGGAGAAGGGAAGGGTGGACGTGGCTGGGTCGTGGGTTACCCACCGGGTTCACCCCCCCCTTGACGGGGAGGGCTAGGGAGGGGTGACGAGAGCCCGATGTCTGGCCCTCACGCGCAAAACTGGGCTCACACCCCCTCATAAACCCGTACCGACCGCCCATCCGGCCGATCAACCAATCTGCCCGCAACGCCCACCAAGCCATTGGCGCGACTCACCATCTCCCGGTCCGTCGCCAGCTTCCCGTCGCCCGCATCCTCAGTGCTCAGCACACTGGCCTTGAGCAGCCGCGAATAGGGATGCTCGGGATTATCCAACACGGTGCGCGCATCGCCCATTTCCACGATCCGCCCGCGCTGCATAATGATGATGCGGTTGGAAATGTAATAGGCCGTCGCCAGATCGTGGGTGATGTAGATCACCGAAACCTTCAGGTCATCCCGCAGGCTCTTGAGCAGGTTGACGATGCTCATGCGCAGGCTGGCATCCACCATGGACACCGGCTCATCCGCAATCAGCAGCGGCGGATTGGGGATCAGCGCCCGCGCAATGGCCGCGCGCTGGAGTTGCCCGCCACTCATTTCATGCGGATAGCGCCCCTTTACTTCGGCCAGGCTCAGCCCCACCTTTTGCAGCGCCCCGTCCATCGCCCGGTCGAGCTCGGTCCGATCCCGCAGCTTCAGAAACCGCCGCGCCGTGGATTCCAGATACCGGTCGATCCGCTTGAGCGGGTTGAACGCCTCGAACGGGTTCTGGAACACCGGCTGCACATTGGCCATGAAGTCGAGCCGCTCGGCCCGGCTCACCTTGGCGCTCACCGTCTTGCCGCGAAAGCTGATCGTGCCGGTGCTGGGCAATTCGAGTCCCAGGATCATGCGCGCCAGCGTCGTCTTGCCCGACCCGCTCTCCCCGATAATGGTGAAAATCTCGGGCTTCTCGACGCTCAGCGAAAAGCTTGCGCCCTCCACGGCATTGACCACCTTGCGCGACAACAGCCCGCCCATGGTGAATTGCTTGGAGACATTGTTGATATCCAGCAGCGTGCTCATGCCATCACCCCGTGGCTTGCATGCGGCGCCACCAGCGGCTCCACATCCTTCCAGCGCCAGCAGGCGGTGCGGTGATCCTTGCCTACCGTTTCCATCGGCGGCACGTCGGTCTTGCACTTGTCCACGGCCAGCGGACACCGCGGATGAAACCGGCACCCCGTCGGTGGTGACGCCAGGCTCGGCGGCCGTCCCTCCAGCGCCGGGCGCTGCGCCGTATCGCCAATGCGCGGCAGGCTCGCCACCAGATGGGCCGTATAGGGATGCTTGGGCGCAAAGAACATTTCGCGCGTCGGCCCTTCCTCCACCAGCCGCCCGGCATAGATAATGCCCACGCGATCGGCCACATTGGCATGCACGCTCATATCATGCGTCACGAACACCACCGAGGCGCCCATTTCCTTTTGAATATCGCGGATGAGGCTCAGCACTTCCTTCTGCACCACCACGTCCAGCGCGGTGGTCGGCTCGTCCGCAATGATGAATTCGGGGTGGCACACCGTCGCCAGCCCAATGGTCACGCGCTGCCGCATGCCGCCCGAGAGCTCATGCGGATAGGCCCGCAACACATCCGGCGACAGCTTGAGCCGGTCCAGATGCCCGATCACCCGCTGCTTGAACGCATCGCCCGACAGGCCCAGGGGCTTGGCCGCAAAATCCTCGAACGTCTTGCCGATCCGGCGCACCGGATTCAGTACGCTCATCGAGCCCTGCATGATGTAGCTCAGATGCTTCCAGCGCACCGCCTCGATCTGCTTGTCGCTGGCCGTAGCGACATCGATCGGATGCCCCTTGAAATCATATTTGACCGAGCCTGCCACCACCCGGAACGGCGGTCGCATCGCCGCCGCCAGCACCTTGATAAACGAGGTTTTGCCCGACGAGCTTTCCCCCGCAATGCCATAAACCTCATTGCGCTTGATGCTCATGGTGATGTCGTCGACGGCCCGCACTTCGCGTTGCACGCCGTAATAGTTCATCTGGTAATAGGCCTTGAGCCCATCGACGGTCAGGATTTCATTGGCCATCATCAAGCTCCCATACGGCGAAGGCGGCTGCGCGGGTCGATATATTCGTTCATCGACATGGCCAGCAGGAACAGCCCGATAAAGGTGATGACGATCAGCACCACCGGAATGAGGATCCACCACCACACGCCCACCATCATGGCCGAGTGGGAATTGGCCCAGTAGAGCACTGTGCCGATAGTGGGGTTATTCAGATTGGTGAAGCCCAGCACCGCCATGGTCACTTCCAGCCCGATCGACCACAGCATGTTGTTCATGAAGGTCGCGAACACGATCGGCATCACATAGGGCAGGTGCTCTTCGAGCAGCACCTTGCGGGTGCTCATGCCGGCAAACACCGCATGCCGGGTGAATTCACGGTGCTTGAGCCCCAGCGCCACCGAGCGGATCAGCCGCGCGTCGAACGGCCAGCCGAAACACGCCATGATCAGCGCCAGCGTGAAGCTGTCCAGATTATTGCGCAGCACGAAATAGAACAGCACCAGGATCGGAAAGATCGGCACGGCCACGAAGATGTCGTTGATGAACATCAGCACCCGGTCCACCCAGCCGCCGGCATAGCCGGACAGCAGGCCCACCGCGATCGAGATGATACGGCTCAGCACCGCCACGGTGATGCCGAAGATCAGGCTGTTCTTGAACGCCGCGGAGAGCTGCCAGAACAGGTCCTGCCCGCGCGAATTGGTGCCGAACCAATATTGTGGCGAGGGCGGCTGGTCGGGCACGGTCATGTAGATCAACGTAGGATCCACCGGCGAGAAAAAGCTCAGCGCGGCGAAAATCACCACGAACCCGACCAGGATCAGCCCGATGGTGAATTCCAGATTATAGCGGATGAGGTCGCGAAATACTGCAAACATAGGGGCCTACTCCGTCCGCACGCGGGGATCGAGCAAAGGATGCAGCAGGTCGACGATGAAGATCGCCAGGGCCACCGCGGTGATCGAGACGGTCGATACCGCCAGCACCAGCGAATAATCGCCATAGTTCACCCCATCGATCAGCAACGAGCCGATGCCGGGATAGTTGAACACCTGCTCGGTGATGACGGTGCCCGAAAACACCCCGCCCAGCGCCATGGCCAGTGCCGTCAGCTGCGGCACCATGGCGTTGCGGATGATATAGGCGTCCACGATGGTCCGGCGGCTCACCCCGCCCAATTCGGCATAGGTCACGTAATCGTCGTTGACGATATTGGACACCAGCGCCCGCATGCCCAGGAACCAGCCGCCAAACCCGACCAGCACCAGCGATAGCGCCGGCAGGATGGAGTGCTGCAAGATCGAGCCGATATAGGTCAGCGTCAGCCCCGGCCGCACATCCATGGCAAAGCCGCCCGAAATGGGCAGCACCGGCCACAGGAAGCCGAAAATCACCAGCAGGATGAACGCCACCACATAATAGGGGATCGGCTGCACGGCGATGGCGACGATGCCGAACGCCTGGAAAAACCGGTTATCGGGATTATAGCCCGCCAGCGCGCCAAACAGATTGCCGATGATGAAGGTGATCAGCGTCGAAGTGGTCAACAGGCCCAGCGTCCAGGGCAGGGCGCGGGCGACCAGTTCCATTGAGGGGGTGGGGAAGGCCAATAGCGAGGGGCCCAGATCGCCGCGCAGCAGGCGCGCCCAGAAATTGAAATACTGGGTCACGATCGGCTGCCCGGTGCCATAAAGCTCGGTCAGCGCCGCGCGGGTCGAGGCGATGGCCTCGGGCGACAGGTTCGAGCGGGCTGACAATCGTCCCAGCACCTGTTCCACCGGATCGATCGGAGACAGATGCGTCACCAGAAACGTCGCCGAAACCCCGCAAAAGATAACCGCAAGCAATTGCAGGATGCGCTTGCCGACAAACCATAGATAAGTGTTCATATATTTACCTCGCGACCTCGGCCCTTTCTTCCCCTCGCCCCTTGAGGGAGAGGGACAGATTTTCTGCGTTCAGCAGAAAATCAGGGTGAGGGGTTCTGCGCTCGCTCATGCCAGAAGTGCAGAAAGAAGCCCCTCATCCCAACCGAGACTCGCGTCCACACATTCATCCCCATGCGGCCCGGCCCGTAGGCCGAGCCACCGGGGAGGCTCTTACGCGCCCGTAGCAGGCGTGATCTGGGTGAAGATGTACCGCCCGTTCGACCAATTGGTCACCGGATTGGCGTAGTTGTTTTCCGCGTTCGGCCAGCCGGTCCAGTAGCGGGTCGATTGGAGCGAGAACACGTTATAGGCCATGATCGGAATGTTCGGCATCTCCTCGAGGTGGAGCTTGACGAAGTCCGTGCCATATTCGATCCCCTTGGGATCGTTGAAGTCGATGCCACGGATTTTCTCAATGATTTCGTCGAGCCGCGGATCCTTCCAGCGCATCCAGTTGCGATCGGGCTGCGAGGCGCCGGGCTCAACCACGTAATCGGAATGATAGCTGTCGAGGAAGAAGCTGAGGTCGGGGTGACCGCCCCAGGTTTCCACCGCCCAGGCAATGTTGACTTCGTAATTGCCGACGCGTTGACGATCCCAGGTATCCGAGGCCGCTTCCACCTGTGCCTGCACGCCATTCTGCGCCCAGGTCTGGGCGATGATCGAGCCCAGCCGGTTGACCACGCCATCGGTCGGCACCATCACCGAGAAGGTGAAGGGTTGGCCATCCGGCTGCGTCCACTGGTTGCCATTCTTGGTGAAGCCGGCAGCAGTCAGCAGTTCTTCGGCCGCCGGGATATTCTGCTTCCACCAGCCATAGCCAAAGGCATTGCGGATGGCGGTTTCGTCGCTCGGCACGGCGTCGCCGAATTGCGGGCGAACCATCTCGGCGATCTGCAGCCCGACTTCGGGGTCGTATGGCTTGACCTTGCTGGTGCCGGTGTCGATCTCGTAATTGGTGAGAAATTCCTGCAATGGCCCATGATAGTCGCGCGGATGGGTGCCGGTTGGCGGCACCGAAATCGCCGACAGCGTCGCAGCGCCGCGATAGCTGGCCATCGACATGGCCCGTGCATCGAGCATCAGCGTCAGGGCCCAGCGCACGCGCTTGTCCTGGAACTTGGGGTTCTGCAGGTTGAAGATCGCCATCACCAGCGTCGGATCGGGATGGGCATAGGGGAAGCCGGGGAACCAACCCTTGATCTGCGGGTCCTGCGCCACCACCGAGAATGTGGCTTCCGGGGTCAAGTCATGCACCATGTCGAGATTGCCATTGCGCATCTCGATCAGGCGGTTATCCGGGGACATGTTGTTGCGATAGATGATGAAGCGCGGCTTGGGCTCGCCCACCATGCCCAGTGCGGTCTTTTCCCAATCGGCGCGCTTTTCCCAGATATACCAGGTTCCGTTCGGATCGAACGAATGCAGCGTATACGGCCCCAGGCTCACCGGCGGGTTATTGTCGAAGCTGAGGATGTCCTCGACCTTCTCGAACACATGCTTGGGCATGATCCAGGCGCCGGTCCAGCGCACCGAGAACAGCGTGTGGAAGCGCGAATTGGAGGCGTTGAGCTTGAAGTGAACGGTATAGGGGTCGGTTGCTTCCACCGAAGCGACCTGCGCGGTAAACGCGCCATTGAACGGGGTGCCGGGCGTCGCCTTCTGCTTTTCGACGGTATAGACCACGTCGTCGGCGGTGAAATCTACGCCGTCGCTCCAGGTGATGCCCTGTTTCAGCTTCACGGTCATTTCCGTGAAATCGTCGTTATACTGCCAGAGATCGTCGGCCAGCGAATTGTAGATGGCGTTCTCGCTCGCGCCCGCCACGCCGGCATCGGGATCGATCAGCCAGAGCGTATCCGTGGTCAGCTGGTGCAAGCCATTGCTGGTGCCATTGCCGGCGCCGACAACCCATGGATTGAACCAACCCGGATTACGGATGATCCCCTCTGGGTTGTGCACGATGACAGTCTCGTTGCGCGGGAATTGCGCCAGGTCCGGCGCTACGCCTTCGGCCTCTTGTGCGAAGGCCAGGCCCTTGCTCGCCAGCAGCAACGCGCTGACTGCCGTACCCATCATAAAGCTACGTCTATCCATTTGATCCTCCCTTGTGGCGTGCCCTCCAGCACGTCGGCTGAAATGCCTCCAGCATTCCAACTTGGCGCCCTCCGGCGCTCGTCCGATATGCTACTCAACCATCCGTCATTGTCAACGCACTATCTGATGTAAATCGGAAACCGTGATATACAATACAAAGGGACGCACCGTCGCTGGTGCGTCCCTTTGAACGCTCTAAATGAGCACCTTAGCGGTTCTCAACGCTAACAGTCCGTTAGCGTATAAGGGGTGTCGGTCAACGCATTTGCGCTGCCCGAACCGGGCGTGATTTCGCTCTTCCCTCAAGGGGTGGCAGCCTCCACGGCGCCGGGTGGGAACCCACAAAACGGCAACCAACCACAATGTCATTCCGGCGCGGGCCGGAATCCATGCTGAAGGTTATCCCCATGCTCGATAGCAGTGTAGGTGTGGGGTGATCCCCACACCATTGACCGACCGCGTCAGATCTTCACGCGCACCATCTGGTACGAGTAAGGCGGCAGGGTCACGCTCAGCTTGCCATCGGCAATCTTGGCGCCAGTGCCTTTGCGCGGGGCCACTTCATCCTGCTTCTTGGCGGTATTGACCGCCTTGAGGTCGGGATGGGTCATCACCTGGTGGTCGATCACCGTGCCGGCGCCAAAGCCCTGCAGGCTGACTTCCGTCTCGATGCTTTCGCTGGTGTGCCGGTTGACGAGGAAGAAGCTCAGCGTGCCTTCCTCTTCATTGTGCACGCCCGAAACGTCGACGAATGGCGTGTCGGCTGCATGCGTCGTCTCGTAGCCGGGCGAATTGACCAGCAATTGCAAGGCTGTACCGCGACCGAACACCGAAGCGAAGAA
The DNA here is from genome assembly GCF_025452235.1 of Devosia neptuniae. Classification (NCBI taxonomy): domain Bacteria; kingdom Pseudomonadati; phylum Pseudomonadota; class Alphaproteobacteria; order Hyphomicrobiales; family Devosiaceae; genus Devosia; species Devosia neptuniae. The sequence continues at coordinate 4,084,489 of NZ_CP104965.1, read as the reverse complement.
GTACGGGTAGTAGATGGTCTGCGCCCAGGCCGGGCCGCCCTTTTCCGTCATGATCGGCGCGATCACGTTCACCAGCTGCGCGATACAGGCGATTTTCACCACGTCCGAGCGGCGGATGAAGGTGTTGAGGATCAACCCCACCATCAGGACGTCTTCGAAATTGTAGATGTCCTCAAGCAGGCCCGGCGCATGCGGCCAGCCGCTATTGCCGTCCAGGATCTCGCGATCCTTCTTGTTGGAATGGTACCAGACGTTCCATTCATCGAAGGAAATATAGACGTCGCGCTTGGACTTCTTCTTGGCCTTGACCTGCTTGATGGTCGAGGCGACCGTCTCGATATAGGTGTCGAGCTTTTCGCTCAGACCCAGATAGTTCGGCGTGTTGTTGTCGCGGTTGGCGAAGTACATGTGCAGGCTGATATGATCGACGTGATCATAGGTATGCTCCAGCACGATGCGCTCCCAATCGGGATAGCTCGCCATGTCCGAATTGGACGAGCCGCACACGATCAGTTCCAGTGATTTGTCGAACATGCGCATGGCCCGCGCCGTGTTGGCAGCCAGCTTGCCATACTCATCCGCATCCTTGTGGCCGACCTGCCAGGGTCCGTCCATCTCGTTGCCGAGACACCACATTTTGACGTTCCACGGCTCCTTGCGGCCGTTCTTGATACGCAGGTCGCTCCAGTAGGAGCCGCCGGGATGGTTCACATATTCGAGGAAATTGCGCGCCTCATCGACGCCGCGCGAACCCAGGTTCACGGCCAGCATCATCTCGGTGCCCACGGTAGCGCACCAATCGGCAAATTCATGCACGCCAACGGCATTGCTGTCCGAGGTGTGCCAGGCCAAGTCGAGGCGGGTAGGGCGCTGCTCGCGCGGCCCGATGCCGTCTTCCCAATTATAGGCCGAAACGAAGTTACCCCCGGGGTAGCGCACTACCGGTACATTGAGGTCCTTGACCAGCTTGGCCACATCCCCGCGCATGCCATCCTTATCGGCGGTCGGGTGGTCGGGCTCATAAATGCCCTCATAGATCGCCCGGCCCAGATGTTCCAGAAATGCCCCATACACACGATCATCGATTTTCGAAATCGTGTAGTCCTTATGCGCAGTAACGGACGCCTTCACTTGGTCCTCCCTTCAATCCCGATTTTCTGATTTATATCAGTTGCCCCGTTGTAAACGAGGTCGGGCGCGTCGCGCAAGGGGCAGGGCAAACAAATTCGACGGGGATTAAATCAGCGTTCAGTCTGCAGCCGCAGGATGATGTCCTGGTCGTAATTGCCGAAGCCGCGACCGAAAATATTGATGCCGCCTGGATGTTTAGCGTCGGGCTTCACCGCGATGCGCAGCCGGATCGAGTGATGATTGGCCAGGTCCAGATCTACCAGCGACACTGGGGATATCTTGACGCCATCGACATAGGTGCCGTCCGGCATCACGCGCCAGCTTTTGAGCTTGCCATATTGGCTGCCCTTCAATTTCCACCAATCGGGGGTATAGACGCCCCGTTTGTCCCCAAAGTCCCCCGGCGACGTCCAGGTGCCGATTTCCGTGCCATTGACCGAAAGCGTGATGTCGCTGGGCCAGTCGGCCGAAGTGCCCGGCACTTCCGAGCTCAGCTCCATGGAAAATTCCATCGCCTCGATCTTGTTCTGGCTCAGCTTGGCATTATTGGGAAATTGATATTCCACATATCCCCGCGTGAACCAGATCAGCCCGGTCTTCATCCGGTCCGGATCAAGGAAAGTATCGGGCACATCCAGCAACCCGATAATTCCCTCGCTCGAGCACAACCCGCACGGCGCCGAAACCTCGCAACTGGTATAAAGTCCAAGCGGCATGGCCACTTCGATGCTGTTGGACTTCAGCGGCGAGATGTCTTCCTTGAACATCACCAGCACTTCATCAAACATCGAATGGCAGATTTTCTGATTGCCCTTCCGCGCTTTCTGCGTCTCGGTACGGATCAGTCCGGCCGCTTCCAGCACTTGGATATTGGTCGAAATCGTCGACTGGGGCAGGCCCAGTTTCTCGGCAATGTCATTGCCGTTCATCGACCCTTCGACATGCAAAAGCTTCAGAATGCGGATGCGGATTGTCGACGCCAGCCCCTTGAGCACCTCGATGCCTTCTTCGGGGTCGACGACCAGAAAATTGCGGCTCATGACGGACTTTCAGCGGAAACAAAGCGAATAAACATGTCTATCAGGATCGCTGATACAATCAACCGCATTGCGCCAGAGCGGCCCGAGATCAGATATGGTCGATCGTGCTCTTGGGCGTGCCGGTCACCTCGAACCAATTGGTCGGCCGCTCCACAAACCGTTGCACAGCCGGGGGCTCGGGGCCTTCATGCAGCGCCCGCACTTGATCGCCAATCTCGGCATCGGCCTTGGTCATCCGCAGATTGTGCCTGACATATTCGGTCCAGGTCGGTGTTTGATAAGTTTCGGTCCACAGATTGGGCTGTCCGAGATCGCGCAGCAGCGTCCAGTGCCGCGCTCCATCCCGCCGCCTGATTCGACGGCGCGCATCCATCGCGGCCATGAAGGCGGTAAGATTTTCCGGGCGAATTTTGTAGGTTATCTGGATCAGGATAGGTCCGCTGCGCGGCTGCAATTCCAGCTCCAGATGCGGCTCCTGCCAGCGATTGAGCGGGTCGAGATCCAGCATGGTCCGCGGCGGCAGCGGTATCCGCAAGCCCAGCAAGGCGCCTGCCAGCATCAGCAGGCTCGCCCCGCCAAAGGCGATGGCCAGCCCATAGCTTTCCGCCGCCAGGCCCCAGATCCAGCTGCCCAGCGCCATGCCGCCAAACGTCGCCGTTTGGTATAGCGACAGCGCCCGGCCCACCACCCAGCGCGGCGAGGATAACTGCACCGACACATTGAACAGCGACAGCGCCAAGACCCAACTCGCCCCTGCCAGCATCAAGGCCGGCGAGGTCAGCCACACCGAGGTGCTGATACCAGTGACAAAGGCCGCCAGAGCAAAGCTGACGAAAGCGATGCGCACCACCGCCTCGCTGCTGAAGCGCACATGCAACCGGCTGCTCAGCAGCGCCCCGCCAACCGCACCCAGCCCGAAACTGCCCAGCATGAGGCCATAGGTCAGCGGCCCGCCGGTCAATTGCGATGCCGATACCACCGGCAGCAGCGCCATCACCGAAATGGCCGTGAACCCGAAAATCGAGGCCCGCAGCAAGATCCGCAACAGATTGGGCGACATCGCCACATAGCGAACGCCCGAAAGCATAGCGGGCCCGATACCCTCGCGAGGCAGGCGGCTGGGTTCCACCACGGGTTTCCAGCGGAACAGCACATAGAGCAGGCCCAGATAGCTCAGCGCATTGAGCGCAAACGCCCCCGCTGCTCCCGCCACGGCCACGATAATGCCGCCAATAGCCGGCCCCACGCTGCGCGAAATATTGAAGCCGATGGAATTGAGCGTCACCGCCGCCGGTAATTGGGTGCGCGGCACCAGATCGCCCACCGAAGCCTGCCAGGACGGATTGTTGAGCGCCGTGCCGCAGCCCAGCAGAAAGGTAAAGCCCAGCAGCAGCCAGGGCGAAATCAGCCCCAAAAATGCTCCGGCCATCAATAGCAATGACACACCCAGCATGAAGCACTGCGCGATCAGCATCACCCGCCGGCGATTGAAGCTATCGGCAATGGCACCGCCCAGCAGCGAAAACAGCATGATCGGCAGCGACGTCGAGGCCTGCACCAGTGCCACCATGTCCACGCTGTCGGCAATCGAGGTCATCAACCAGGCCGCGCCGACGCCCTGGATCAGCGCGCCGAAACTCGACACCAGATTGGCGACCCAGATATTGCGGAAGGTTCCGTTTTCCAGCGGAACCAGCGGGGAAAGGCGCTCAGCCATGGGCGGACGGATCAATGATTTGCATACTGCCTGATATAGACCCGCTTCCCTCTCCGGGATCAACCGCCGTCTGCGTTAGGTGATGAGATTTTAGGTGAGTGCGCATGGGCACATATTGCCAAAATTGAATAGAAAAATAGCAAAACATACTTTGCATAACGAATTATGAGGCATATGATACCTGAAATATGGTGATTGGCGAAGGGCGCACGATATGGAAGGTTCGCGCGGATTTGCCGCCGCTTCGGCGGCGGGCGTTGATCGGGCCTGGGCTTGCCGGGCCATTTCGCTGCTGGAGGCGGAAGGGCGCCGCTCCGCCGACACGCATCTGATTTCGCTGCCTTTTTCGGGCCTGCCCGATCAGTCTTTCTATTTCAAGGATGAGTCGGCCCATCCCACCGGCAGCCTCAAGCACCGTCTGGCGCGTTCTCTGTTTCTCTATGGCATCTGCAACGGCAAGATCACCGAGGGTGTCACGCTGACCGAAGCCTCCTCCGGCTCCACCGCCGTCAGCGAGGCCTATTATGCACGCCTGCTTGGCCTGCAATTCATAGCCGTGCTGCCCGCCACCACCAGTCCGCGCAAGATCGAGGCGATCACCCAGCAGGGCGGCCAATGCCATCTCGTGGAGGATGCCTCCACCATCTACGAAGAGGCCGCGCGCCTCGCTCGGGATAGCGGTGGTCACTATCTCGACCAGTTCACCTATGCCGAGCGCGCCACCGATTGGCGCGGCAATAACAACATCGCCGAATCCATCTTCCGGCAGATGGAATCCGAGCCTCATTGCATCCCGAGCTGGATCGTCATGGGCGCCGGCACGGGCGGCACTTCTGCCACGATCGGCCGCTATATTCGCTATCGCAGCTATCCCACCCAGCTCTGCGTCGCCGACGTGGAGCACTCAGCCTTCTATGAGGGCTGGGCCACCGGCAATCCCGACGCCACTTGCGATTGCCCGACGCGCATCGAAGGGGTAGGGCGCCCACGCGTCGAAAAGTCATTCGTGCCCGAAGTCGTCGATCAGATGATCAAGGTGCCTGACGCTGCTTCGCTCGCCGCCATGCGCGTGCTGTCGCAGCGCCTGTCACGTCGCGTCGGCGGTTCCACCGGCACCAATTTCTATGGCATGTGCTGGGCGGCCGCGCAGATGCGCAATGCCGGACAGGCCGGCTCGCTGGTCACCCTGATCTGCGACAGCGGCGAGCGCTACGCCGATACCTATTACAATGACGCCTGGCTCGCCGCCAAAGGTCTCGATATCGCGCCGCACGTGGCCATGCTTGAGGCCTTCCTCGATGGCGGTCCCTTTGTGCCGGCGGCGAGGTAAGCGCCGCCAGGACACTGTTCTGCAGCAGGCGTGTCCGCATCTACGGTGTCACCCCGGTGCAGGCCGGGACCCATCTCGAGATCGCGTCCTAGCCGCAAGGTGTATGAGTGGGTAGTCCTGCGATCTGGCGGTGTGTGCCCAGATCCCAAGATGGGCCCCGGCCTGCGCCGGGCTGACACCGAGAATAGCGTGGCAGGGTGGCCAGCACCCTGCTTCCGCTCCCCCCAATTGCAGCCATCCGCCACAATCTGGTCACCCCGCCGCCACGCCTTCTAACCAATTGTGAGCGCTCGGAAACAAGTTGCCGTGAAGTTCATGAACAGCATGAACAAAATGAAATCTTGTTGCCGGAGTTTAACTGGAACGGGCTTGCCGGCGGGCGCATCGTCACTTCACCAAACATAGAGGAGTTGGGAAGTGAAAAAGATTGCCGCAGTTCTGATCGCTCTTTCCGCAATCGGCAGCGTTGCTGCTCCGGCCTTCGCCGCGACGGCCCCGCACCATTGCGTCTACAAAGACAAATCCATGTGCCATACGGCCGATGGTGACGAGAGTCTGGGTTCGACCAAGAATAACTGACCCGTTGCCAGCCCTGTCCAGAGCGCCGCCTCACGAGGCGGCGTTCTTGTTTTTGTTACTCTCGCCTCTCCCACATTTCCGGCCGCTTGACTCTCCAATGTCCTTCAAGCATGTATGACACCGATGTCATGACATCGGTGTCATACGCCGAGGCAGCATCGTTGAGGAGCAAATCGGCCGCTCGGCCGGGGTAGGGAGGATCGCCTTGGCGACGATCTACGACGTAGCAAAAGCGGCCGGGGTTTCCCCCAAAACGGTCAGTCGCGTCCTCAATGGCGACGCGCCGGTCAATGCCAAAACCGCCGAGGCGGTGCGTGCGGCTATCGATCAGCTCGCCTATGTGCCCTCAAATGCTGCCCGCTCCATGCGCTCGCAGCGCACAGGTCTGATCGGTATGATAACCGGCGCCATCAGCCTCTCGCCTGGTTTCGAGGCAGCCGGCCTGCCGGACATCTATATCGTGCAGGGCGCCCAGCGCGTTTTCGCCGAACATGGCCTCACCCTGCTGATCGCCGACACCGGCAATCAAGCAGCGCGTATTCCTGAGCTGACCCAGACCTTTCTCGAGCATCGCGTCGAGGGCCTGATCCACGTCGCCGAATTCCACCAACAGATCCAATTGCCGCCCAATCCACGCCAGACTCATGTCGTGCTGGCCAATTGCTTTGATGATGAAGGCACGCCGGCCGTCGTGCCGGATGACGAAGGCGGCCAGTTCGAACTGGTCAAGGGACTGATCGCCCGCGGCCACCGCCGCGTCGCCTATCTGATGCTGCCCGAGCGCATGATCGCCCGCGGCCTGCGTCTCTCTGGCTATCGCGCCGCCCATAAGGCTGCCGGCCTCCCCGTCGATCCCGCGCTCACCATCACCGGCGCCCTCAGCGACCGCGCCCATGAATTCGACCTGCTCTGGGATGCTCTCGATCGCCTGCTGTCGCTGCCGGATCGTCCCACCGCCATTTGCTGCGCCAACGACAAGATGGCCATGCGCGTCTATTCGATCCTGCGCGAGCGCGGCCTGTCGGTGCCCGGCGATATTTCGGTGGTCGGCTATGACGATTATCGCATCATCACCGAACATCTCCATCCCACCCTGACGAGCATTGAGCTCGCCTACGCCGCCATGGGTGCGCGCGCTGCCGATCGGCTGCTGCGCCTCATCGCTGGCACCGCCCAATCCGACGAACCCGTCATCGAACGGGTCGCTGGACCTATCACCTGGCGCAACTCGGTTGCTGATTTGAGCCAGGTAGTGACCCCGTTTCAAATGAGGAGGAACGATCAGTGAAAAAACTCGCAGCCCTGGCCGGCATTCTGGCCATGTCGACCGCCCCCGCCTGGGCACAGACCGAATTGAGCCTGTGGTATCACGGCGCCGGCAACCCGACCGAGGGTGAAATCCTGAACACTGTCATCAGCGATTTCAATGCATCGCAGAGCGATTGGGCCGTCAAGCTTGAGCAGTTCCCGCAGGGCGCTTACAACGACACCATCGTCGCCGCGGCCGTTGCCGGCAATCTGCCCGACATTATCGACGTTGACGGCCCCAACATGCCCAATTGGGCCTGGGCCGGCTACATGGCGCCGCTCGAACTCTCGGAAGGCACGCTGGACGGCTTCCTGCCCGGCACCATCGGCACCTGGCAGGACAAAATCTATTCCGTCGGCCTCTGGGATGCCGCCGTTGCCATGTTCGCGCGCAAATCCGTGCTCGAGGAAAACGGCATCCGCATCCCAACGCTCGAACAGCCCTGGACCCGCGAGGAATTCGACGCGGCCCTGGCCACGCTCAAGGCGACCGGCAAGTTCGAGTTCCCGCTCGATCTCTCCATGGATGATCGCGGCGAGTGGTATCCCTATGCCTTCAGCCCCTTCCTGCAGAGCTTTGGCGGCGACATCATGGATCGCACCACCTACACCACGGCCGAGGGTGCACTGAACGGCGACGCCGCGATTGCCTGGGGCGAATGGTGGCAGAGCCTGTTCACCAACCAATACGCTCCCGGCACCTCCCAGACGGCCGCCGACCACGCCACCGGTTTTATCGACGGGCGCTATGCCTTGCAGTGGAATGGCGTGTGGAATGCCCTGCCGGCCATCGAAGCCTTCGGCGACGATCTGCTGTTCCTGCCCGCGCCCGATTTCGGCAATGGCCCCAAGATTGGCGCCGGCTCCTGGCAGTTTGGCGTTTCGGCCACCAGCCCGCACAAGGATGGCGCCAGCGCCTTCATCGAGTTTGCCACCCAGGACAAATATGTCGCGGCATTCTCCAACGGCCTCGGCCTGATCCCGGCTACCGCCTCGGCAGCCGAGCTGACCGAAAACTACAAGCCCGGCGGTCCGCTCGCCGTGTTCTATGATCTGAGCAAGGCCCAGGGCACGCTGCGCCCCGTAACGCCAGGCTATGTCGTCGCCGCGCTCGAGTTCATCAAGCTCGCCGCTGACATCGCCAATGGCGCCGACGTTGCCGACACGCTCGATGCCGCCACGGACGCCATCAACGCCGATATCCAGCGCAACAACAATTACGGCTTCTAATCACGCCTCCAGCCCATGGACCCGCCGCAAGCGGGCCCATGGGCAAAATCCCCGCAAGGTTTGCCTCCCATGAAGCTCACGCCCACCAAATCCCTGCAGAACCATCCGCTCGCGGGTTGGTCGCTTGCCGGTCCGGCGATCTTCCTGATCACGCTGTTCCTGATCGTGCCATTCATCCTGGCCTTCACCCTGTCCTTCACCAATCAGCGGCTGATTTCGCCCAATCCGACTGAGTGGGTCGGTATGCGCAATTTCGATCAATTGCTGGGTGTGGGCACGCTGGTGCTGCAGCCGGAAACGGACGAGGCCGGTGCGCTGGTCCGCGATGCCAAGGGCGAATTGAGCTATCCGCGCGTGCGCGATTACACGCGCAACAATGCCGAATACCCCCAGCTCAGCGGCAAGCGCGAATGGCTCTCCTGGGATTGGGGTGACTCCAAGGTTTACGTGCTGGCCAGCGACGTCGTCTTCATGAAGGCGCTGACCAATACGGTCCTGTTTGTGCTGTTCGTCGCGCCCATCCAGGCAGGTCTGGCTCTGCTCCTGGCGGTGCTGATCAACCAGAAGCTCAAGGGCATCAACATCTTCCGCGCCATCTACTTCATGCCGGTGGTGGTCTCCATCGTCGTCGTGTCGCTGCTCTGGCGCTTCATCTATTCCGGCCAGAGTGGGCTGCTCAACAATATGCTCGGCTTCCTCAGCTTCGGCGCCTTCAAGCCCGTCGATTGGCTGGGCAATCCCGCTACGGCTCTGTGGTCGATCCTCGCCATGTCGGTCTGGCAGGGCGTCGGCTTCCACATGGTCATCTGGCTGTCGGGTCTGCAGACCATTCCGGTTTCGCTCTACGAGGCTGCCGATATCGAAGGCGCCACCACCTGGCAGAAGTTCCGCTATGTCACCTGGCCCGGCCTGCGCAACACCGCGGTACTGATCCTGATCGTCATCACCATGCAGGCCTTCTCGCTGTTCTCCCAGATTGACGTGATGACCGGCGGTGGTCCGGTGGATTCCACCCAGACCATGGTGTTCCAGGCCGTCGAGCGCGGCTATGGCCAGCAGAATATCGCCGGCGGCTCGGCCATCTCGGTCATCCTGTTCCTGATCGTTCTCACCATCTCCATGGCCCAACGCTATCTGACCCGGGAGCGCAATCGATGAGCGCCGTCATTTCCCCCAATACCGGCTTCAAGACCGCGTGGCGCTATCTGCTGCTTGTCGTCTTCGCGCTGATCTTCGTGTTCCCCATCGTCTTCATGGTGGTGTCCTCGTTCAAGCCGGCCCAGCAATTGCTGCGCGACACCGCCTCGATCGCCGCCTTCCTGCCGGTGGGCGATCTGTCCTTCGACAATTACGCCGCTGCCTTCCGCCGTGCGCCGGTAGCCTTGTTCATCTTCAATTCGGTCTTCATCACCGTAGTCACCGTGGCTGGTGCGCTGTTCATCTGCTCGATGGCCGCCTTCTCCTTTGCCTTTCTCGAATTCAAGGGCAAGGAAGTGGTGCTGGCTGTGCTGATCGCCACCCTGATTGTGCCATTCGAAACCATCGCCATTCCCATGCTGATGCTGGTCAACAATCTCCCCTGGATCGGCGGCAGCGGGTTACAATTTGGCTGGCTCAATACCTACCATGTGCAGATCGTACCGTTCTTGGCCGATGCGCTGACCATCTTCCTCTTCGTGCAATATTTCCGCGACCTGCCGCGCGAATTGATCGAGGCGGCGCGGCTCGATGGCGCCACCTGGTTCCAGGTCTATACCCGCGTCATCGTGCCGATTTCCGGCCCGGTCTTTGCCACCGCGGCGATCCTGAAATTCCTCGCCATGTACAATCAATACCTCTGGCCGCTGCTGGTCACCCAGTCCGAGCAGTACCGCCCGGTCATGGTGGGCCTGCAATACTTCTTCCAGCTCAACATCGCCTGGGGCGAGGTGATGGCCTACCTCTCCATCATCACCCTGCCGGTACTCATCTTCTATCTGGTTCTGCAACGGGCGTTCATCTCGTCCATCGCCTCGACCGGTATCAAAGGCTAACCCCAACTTCGAAAGACGAAAAATTGGTTCTCGCACTTAAAGACAAATGGATTTGGGACTTCTGGATTTACCGCGATGGGGATGATTACCACGCCTATTTCCTGCAGGCCGACAACAGCCTGGCCCATCCCGATATGCGCCACCGCAATGTGACCCAGGGCCATGCTGTCTCCAAGGATCTGTCCAACTGGACCTATCTGGGCACCACCTTCAAGCCCGCCGACCCTGTCGCCTGGGATGATTGGACCACCTGGACCGGCACGACGCTGCGTGACGACACCGGCCTCTGGCACCTGTTCTACACCGGCACCGAGCACGCCGAAGCGGGCATGAAGCAGCGCATCGGCCACGCCACCTCTACCGATGGACACAATTGGACCCGCGTCGGCAATGGCCTGGCGCTCGATATTTCGGGCCCCGATTACGAGGAATATACCCCCGGCCACTGGCATGACCGCGCCTTCCGCGATCCCTGGGTCATGAAGAACCCTAATGGCGATGGCTGGATCATGTATATGGTCGCCCGTGTGCCCGGCATTGCGGAGCCGAATGCCGGCGGCTCGGTCGGCTTTGCCACTTCGCCCGACCTCAACACCTGGACGCTGCAACCCCCCGTCTATCGCGGCGGCATGTTCGGCCAGATGGAAGTGCCCCAGGTCTTCAAGATCGGCGCCAAGTGGTACATGCTGTTCTGCACCGATGGCACCCATTGGTCCGAGGCCTACAAGAAGCTCAATCCGGAAAAGCCGACCCGCGGCACCCATTACCTGATGGCCGACGATCCGCTCGGCCCCTGGGAAGTGGCCCCCGGCGCCTTCTTCGACGGCCACAATGGCCGCCGCTATGCCGGCAAGATCGTCGAGACCGACAATGGCCTGGTCTTCATGGGCTTCGTCCACGACGCCGCAGACGGCACCTTTGTGGGCGAAGTGTCTGACCCGATCCCCGTCCGCGTCGATGCCGATGGCCTGCTGCACACCGAACTCGACAAAGTCGCCCCCGGCGCCAAGATCTAATCAAACCAATGCTTTGTGCTCCCGCCGCAGGGCGGGGGCGCGCACCCCTCAGGAGAGTTCCGATGGCCGGATTGAGCCTCACCAATATCCACAAGAGCTACGGCAAGGTCGACGTGATCAAGGGCGTTGATCTGACGATCGAGCACGGCGAATTCGTCGTCTTTGTCGGCCCCTCCGGCTGTGGCAAATCCACCCTGCTGCGCATGATCGCCGGCCTTGAGGACATTACCGAGGGCGAACTCAAGATCGGCGACCGTGTCGTCAATCAGGTCCAGCCGCGCGACCGCGGCGTCGCCATGGTGTTCCAGTCCTACGCGCTCTATCCACATATGAGTGTCTACGACAATGTCGGCTTCGGCCTCTTGCTCGCCAAAACGCCCAAGGCAGAGCGCGACGCCAAGATCATGGAAGCCGCCCGCATCCTGCAGATGGAACATCTGCTCGATCGCAAGCCGGCCCAGCTCTCCGGCGGCCAGCGCCAGCGCGTCGCCATCGGCCGCGCTATCGTGCGCAAGCCCGACGTTTTCCTGTTCGATGAGCCCCTGAGCAATCTCGACGCTTCGCTGCGCCTCGACATGCGCTCGGAAATCTCCAAGCTGCACAATAGCTTGGGCGCCACCATGATTTATGTGACGCACGATCAGGTCGAGGCCATGACCCTGGCCGACAAGATCGTCGTGCTCAATGGCGGCGTGGTCCAGCAGGTCGGCTCCCCGCTCGAGCTTTACCACAAGCCCGCCAATCTCTTCGTCGCCGGCTTTATCGGTTCGCCCAAGATGAACCTGCTGCCCGTCACGGTCACCGCGCTCTCCGCCGACACCATGACCTTGGCCTCGGAAGCCCTCGAACCCATCACCCTGCCGCGCCGCGAAGGCATAGGGCAGGGCGATACCCTCACCCTGGGCGTTCGCCCCCATCAATTGCTCAAGGACGGCACCAGGCGTATCGCCGGCAAGGTCGACCTCGTCGAACGCCTCGGCAACGAAACCATCATCAGCGCCATCCTCCCCACCGGCGAAACCGTCCTCGCGGCTCTCGCCGGCGACGTCGCCGTCGCGCTGAACGACGACATCGCGCTGAACTTCGACCCCAATGAAATCTGCCTGTTCAACGCAGCGGGCAACGCCGTTTAGCGAGGGTGTAGCGCCAGTCCTGGGTTCAAAAGCATGGCATCCCACCAAACTCGTTCACTTTAGAACAATTATAGGCTTGTCTACCGGTTCAGTGGAATTTAAGACGGGACGCAATAGCGGCCGCCGGGCCGCCCGATCGAATGGCAGAAGCCGATGCTGACCAAAAAAGGCAAGTATGGCCTGAAGGCTCTTTCCGCGCTGGCAGAATTGCCGCCGGGCCAGCTCGCCTTCGTGGGCGAGATTGCCAGCGCCAACAACATCCCCAAGAAATTTCTCGACGCGATTCTGGCCGAGTTGCGCAATGCTGGTTTCGTTTACAGCCGCAAGGGCAAGACCGGCGGCTATAGCCTTGCTCGTCCGCCCGAGGAGATCAAGATCGGCCACGTCGTGCGCGTGCTCGATGGTCCCCTCGCGCCAATCCCCTGCGCCAGCAAGACCCGCTTCCAGCCTTGTGATGACTGCGACGTTGCCACCTGCCAGGTCCGTCACCTGATGCTGGAAGTGCGCAATGCCATCGCAGAAGTGCTGGATAATACCAGCCTGACCGAACTGCGTAGCCTCGGTCCCATCGAAACGCTGACCTCCGAAACGCTGACCGCCTGACGCTGGCTATCTGAGCCGACAGAACAGTGGGCCGCTTGTGCTGTCGCACCGGCGCCTATAAAAACACGTCATTTCTTCCGATTAACATACTTGAGTTGTGTTAATCCCCCTCCCATAGTCCTGTCACTGAGCTGTCACGCGGCGCCATATTGCGGCCCGCCGATGCCCGGTTTGGAGAGGAAAGAGAGGAATCGTCATGACGCGAATGAGCCGGCGAACTTTTGTCGCATCGGTGCCCCCATTGCTGGCGGCCACGCAAATACCGGCCTGGGCCGCGCCCGCATCGGATCTGGATTTGATTGCGAGCCAGAAGGGCGAACCGGCAATCGTCAAACTCTATCGCCAGCTTGAGCGCCTGACTTCGACCGTCACCTTTATGACCACGGGCGCCCATCCCGATGACGAACCCAGTGGCCTCTTGGCCGCTTTGCGCCATGTCTATGGCATCCGCCCGGTGCTCTATTGCATCACGCGCGGGGAGGGCGGGCAGAACAGCATCGGGCCGGAACGCGGCTCGGTGCTCGGCGTGCTGCGCACCCGCGAAATGCAGGAAGCCTCGCGCTCGCTCGATGCTTCGCTCGCCTTTGGCGGTCGTGGGCATAATGACAGCGTGCATGATTTTGGTTTCTCCAAAGACCCCAATGCCACCATTGCCCGCTGGGGCCGCGACCGCGTTATCGAGCGCATGACCTGGGCGTTCCGCCAGTACAAGCCCGACGTGGTGATGAACTGCTTCCTCGACGTGCCGGGCCAGCATGGCCAGCACCGCGCTGCCACCGTGGCGACCTTCATCACGGCCGACATTTCCGGCAATGAAGAAGAATTCCCCGAACAGATCGCGGCCGGCCTCAAGCCCTGGAATGTGCCAAAAATCTACCTGCCAGCCTATGGCGGTGGTGGCGGCGTCTATGACGACGAAATTCCGCCCCCGCCGACGACACTCGTGGTCAAGGCGCCGGCGCGTGACCCGATTTCCGGCGCGACCTTCCCGCAGATGGGCGAATGGTCACGCTCCTGCCACCTGACCCAGGGCATGGGCACCTGGCGGCCCGATCCGCAAACCGAATGGCAGCTCAACCTGTCGCGCGTTGCCGAAGGCGAAGCCCCGACGCAGGAAAATGACATTCGCGACGGGCTGATCGCCACGGTCGGTCACATCGCCGAACTCGACGGCATGCCTGCTTCGGCTGCCGATGCGCTACGCAATGCCCAGGGGCTGATCGAGGAAGCCATTGCCGATTACGGCGATCCCAAAGCCGTGGTCGCCAAGGTGATCGAGATCGGCGCTGCGATCGACGCGGCCCGTGCGCAATTGCCCGCGGAGTTGGTCGATAGCGTCGCCCATCGCCTTGATCGCAAGGTCAAGGAGATCGACCTGGTGCTCGCCACCGCCGCCGGCATGCAGGTTCGCGCCTATACCGATGGTGCCGATCTGCGGCCCGGGCAGGAGGTTCTGGTCAAGACCGATGTCGATGCGCCCGATGATGTCGTGGTGCAATCCGTGGCGGTTATTGGCCGCGACGGGCTGAGCAGCAAGGCCGGCGAGGAGGGCGAGTTGGTCACTGCCGCTGCCGATGCTGCACTGACTAACCCTTTGACTGAGCAGTTCGATCCGCTGGGCGGCAATGGCGATGCCTTTGTGCGGCTGACCGCTGAAATCGGCGGGCGGACCACCGTGCTCGACATCGACCTGGAAGATGCGCTGCGCGTCATTCCGGCCGCTTCGCTTGAGCTCAAGCCCGACGCGGTGGTGTTCAATACCGAGCGGGACATCGCTCCGGTGGAGATGACTGCCGTGGTCGCCAATGCCACGACGGACGATCTGACCTTCGACCTGCCCGATGGCTGGTCGCTGCTGCCGACTGGCGAAACTGGCCGGGAAGCTGGCACTTTCGAGCTAGCACCGCCAGCCGATCTGGGCACGACTCGTATCGCGATCGAGCCGGTCCTGCTGGGTGAACCGGCTTATGCGATCAACACTTTCTCCTATCCGCATATCGGCAAATCGGTGGTGCCGACGCTGGTGTCGGTGCCGGTGCAATCGGTTGGCGCGGCGCTGCCGGAAAATACCAAGGTCGGCTATGTCAGCGGTGGCAATGACAATGTTCATATCTGGCTGCGCCGCCTTGGCGTCGACCTGACCGAACTGGCGCCGGGCGATATCGAGGCCGGGGCCTATCGCGACCTTGATACCCTGGTTGTCGGCATCTTTGCCTTCGGCAAACGGCCCGATCTGGTTGCGGCGCTGCCGGGAATCCATGAATGGGTGAACAATGGTGGGCATCTGGTGACGCTCTATCATCGGCCCTCCGATGGCTGGGATCCGGAGGCGGTGCCGCCGGCTTTCCTCAAGATCGGTTCGCCCTCGATCCGCTATCGGGTGACCGATGCCAATGCCGTCGTGACGGTGCTGGAGGCGGATCACCCGCTGCTCAATTATCCCAATGTCCTGACCGAGGAGGACTGGTCGAACTGGGACAAGGAGCGTGGGCTGTACTTCGCGTCGGAATGGGATGAGGCCTATAAGCCATTGCTTTCCATGAGTGATTCCGGCGAGGAGCCACTGACGGGCTCGCTGCTTTCGGCCGAGATCGGACAGGGGCGGCATACCCATACGAGCCTGGTATTGCATCACCAGCTCGACAAACTGGTTCCCGGTGCCTTCCGCCTGCTGGCCAATCTGACCCAGCCGGCGCGGCGCTGACCCCATAGCCGGGCAGAGGCCTCCCTATAGCCCGGCTCCTCCCGGCAAGGCTCCCGATCTCACGATCGGGGGCCTTGTCATTTAGGGCTGGCTGAACCGGCCGAGGCCGAAGGCCGAGAGGTCGATTACCGAGGCGCCGTCTATCGCCCATTGCGCCAGGCTTTCGCCAATGGCGGCGGAGTGCTTGAAGCCATGGCCGGAGCAGGGGGAAGCGACCAGGATGGCGGCGGAGGCGGGGTGGCGGTCGATCAGGAAGGCGCTGTCCGGCGTGGCGGTATAGATGCAAGTGGCTGTTTTAATTGGATTATTTGTCACACCAGCGAGGCGCCCGGCCAGGTGGGCGGCATGCATGCGATGCGAGTCTGACAGGGGGATGCTGCGGTCGATGGCGTTTGGATCGCTGGGCGGGCCGTAGAACTCGTCGGCGGTCTTGATGCTGATGCCATCAAGGCTCGGGAAGCCGTAGAAAAAGCCGTCCTCTTCCTCGCCATGGGGCCACATATAGACCGGCGAATCGCGCCATTGCTGCGGCGCGTCGGGGGCAAGGGCGAACCAATGCATTACCTGCCGCGTCGGCTTCAGCAGCCGGTCGAACGGGGCGCCGAGTAAACCGCCAGCCCAGGCGCCGGCCGTGACGATGGCCCGGCCGGCGTGGATTGTCTCGCCGCCCAGCGTGATCGACACATCCGAACCATCGGGAGTGATGGCCGTAACGATCTCGCCCAGCTTTATCGTCGCCCCATGCCGCCGCGCCATGTCCAGATTGGCCGCGACGCAGCGCTCCGGCATCAGATAGCCGCCGCCGGGCTCATAATAGCCAATCTCGTCACCGGCGGGGATAAGATTGGGAAAACGCTGGCGGATTTCGTCAGCGCCGAGAATTTCGTGTGCAATTCCATAGCGTTGCGCAGCCGCGATGGACCGCCGGATAAAGCCGGTGCGGCCGGGGCGCTCGACATTATCATCGGCTTGCGAGATGACGATGCTGCCCACTTCGAACAGCATGGATTGGCCGGTCTCGGCCTCGAGTTCACGCCAGATTTCGTGCGAGCGAACGGCGAGGGGAACGTAGGTCTCGCCTTCGCCGATGCCGCGCCGCGTGATGCGGGTCTCGCCATGGGTGGAGCCTTCGGTATGCGGCGGGGCGAAGCGATCGATGCCGAGGGCGCGAATGCCGCGCTTGGCGAGTTGGTAGAGGGTGGCGCTGCCCATGGCGCCCAGGCCGATAACGACGACGTCAAAACTTTGATGTGTCAAGATTTTTGCACCAGATTGGCAAGGATGCGGAAGGCGCCGGGCACCAGCTTGTCGAGCTGGTGATGCAGCACCAGACTGGTGTGGGTATGCCTTCCCCGCCCGATCTGCGCGGTGAGCAGGGACCCAAAAAGGGGCTGCTCACCACTGTCATGCATGGATAGCAGGGGCTGATAAGCGTCGTCCCATTCCGAAGCGAAATAGAGTCCTCGCTCCTTGTCCCATCCCGCAAAATCGTTCGCCGAAAGGCGGTTGGGGAACGACATCAGGGGGCTTTGGGGTAACAGACTGCTAACGTTGACGGCGGGATTGGTTACCCGCCAGCGCAGTGACGGCGAGCCGATGACCAGCCGCCGTGGCGGCGTCGCGTCGGAGTTCCAGCCATCTGAGGGGCGGTGGTAAAGGGTGAGCAAATGCCCGCCGGTTTCAACCCAGCGGTGCAGGCGCGGCACGGCGCGGGCGAGATCGGGCCGGGTGCCAAAGGCGAAGATGCCGATGACGATGGTATCGTATGCTGACAGGTTGCCTTCAAGGGCTGCCGCGTCAAGTTCGGTAACGTCGGCGCCCATGCGGGCGAGCCACAGACCGACCCGGTCGCTGCCGCCACCAACATAACCGATGCGGGATTGGGGGAGGACAAGATCGAGCGCGAGAATGTCGAGCGCTTCTGGCCGGACGAAGTGCGTGCGACCGATATGCGGGTAGGCGATGGGGGTGAGGTTGTAGGCGGGGGCGCCGTCGACCGTCACGGGCAGCGTCAACCGCCCCGCATGTAGACTTGCATCGGCGCGGATTGTGAAGCCGTTGCCGGAACGGGTGATCGTAATGCCAGGCGTTTCATCAATGGCGATTACCTGCGGTGGCGCGTCGGACTGTACAGCCACGGTGTGGTCGGTGGAGGCGGCGGGCAGGGGGATAATCAGGGCGTCGGGGACCAAGCTGACCGCATAGGTTGGCACAATCTGCACTGGCTCTTCGGTGTCGATCAGCATGGTCGCGGCATGGCTGCCGATCTTGAGCGTAACCTCGACCTGCACGGCGCCATTGCCGCCCAGGCTCGAATAACCCGGCAAATAGGCATTGGTGATGGGGGCATCGGCGGCCACCGACAGGGGGATGCCGGTCACCGAGCCTTCGCTTGTGAGGGTACCGGCATGGAGATGAGGGGCCAGGACCGGGCGGATCGTGGCATGGCGATTGCCCAACCAGACCTTGAGCTGACCGCTGCCGCCGGGCGCCAGATTGGCCGGCTCTACCCAGGCCAGGATGTCGAGACCGCTTGCCGCAATAAGAGCCGCGTCGATTTCGGCCAGCTTGCGGCTGAGGCGATGGCCGAACAACTCGGCTTCCGGTTCGGTGAGCGCGGCCTGCGCGGCGAGCAGTTCGGATTTGGCAATGTCCAGCGGGCCGACAATGGCGGCGCCATCGGGAAAGGCCACGATGGCATCGGCAATGGCGGCATCGGCTGCGCGGAGCGGGGCGGATGCCGAACTGGCGAGTAGCGCGGCGATTTCGGTGAGGTTGGCGGGCAGATTGGCGCGAATGTCGGCTTCCGCGGCGGCGCCGAGCTTGAGATGCAGTGGCCAAGCGGTCTGCGGCTCGGCGCGCCAATGGCCCATATTCTGGCTGGCGTGATAGTAGCGGGAGAACTCGCCCAAAGTGTCATAGCTGGCGCCCGTCAGTGGGTCCGAGCCGCTGGCAGTGACGGTCAGCGTGGCTGGTGGGGGTGGGACCTCATCGTCATAGGTGTCGCCGCCGCCCGACCAGGCTGGCAGGTAATATTTGGCCACGCGCCAAGGCGTCAGCCCCTCGGCAAAATGCTCGGGATAGGCGGTGGGATCGGCGGCCAGGGTAATGGCGGTTTCGGCCGCTTCGGTCATGGCGCGGTGGTGGCCATGCTGGCCGGGCACATCGAGAAAGGTCGGAATGACGATGTCGGGGCGTTCCTGCCGGTAGGCGCGCACCAAGCGCTCGATAATGCGGTCCTTGCCCCAGCGGGCGAGGGTGTCCGGACCACTTTTGGAAAAGCCAAAATCGTGCACGGGATCGTCGGGGCCATGGCCGAGCCAGACCACGTCGGCATCGAGTTCGCGGGCGGCTTCTTCCATTTCGCGCGAGCGCAATACGCCCAAGGCGCCGGTACGCTCGGGGCCAAGCGTGTTCTGGCCACCTTCGCCGCGCGTCGAGCAGGCGACGATGACCCGCATGCCCATGCCGAAGCGCAGCAGCGCCAGCATGCCGCTTTGCTCGTCATCGGGGTGAGCGCCGGTATTCATCACCGTCAGTGTCGAGGTCAGCCGGCTCAAGGCGCGGTGCAGGGCGACAATAGCGGGGCGGGATTTGCGGCGGGCGAGACGGTCGCGGGCGGTCAGCATGGCGGTCCTGAAAGTGCGTTCAGACTGCGGGCGTAGCCGGGCCGGTGGCAGTGCTGAGATGGGGGGAGACGGTGTCAAGCAGGGGCAGGGCGGCGGCGCCCAGGGCGGCGGTCAGTTGGCCGGTCTGGCCGCGCAGCACGCGGGGCGTGGTGCGCATGCGGCGGCTGGAGACCGAAACGGGCAGCGGATCGAGCGCTGATATCACCGCGTCGAGCACGGAATCAGGCAGGCCGCCGCCGAAGATGATGGTTTCGGGATCGAAGATGTTTTCGAGCATGCCCACGGTGGGGGCGAGATAATCGGCGGCGCTGGCGATCCAGCCCATCAGGTGCGGGTTGTTGTCGTCATGCAGCGCCTGAATGTCATCGACATTGGCGGCATAAATGCCGGCCAGCGCCAGTTGCTCGCGCAGGGCATAGACCGAGACGAACCGCTCCAGAGCGCCGGCCGCGCCATAGCTGGTCTTGCCCTTGCGGGGTACCAGCCCGACATGGCCGATTTCGCCGGCATTGCCGAAGGCGCCGCGCAGCGGCCGCCCATCCTGAATGACGCCGAGACCCAGGCCGACGCCGAAATAAAGGTAACAAAAATTCCCGCTTTGCCGCCCGGCGCCGTAGAGACGCTCGCCGACGGCTGCGGCGGTAGCATCATTTTCGAGCACGACGCTTTCGCCCGTCGCCTTGGCGATGAGCTTGACCGGATCGGCGCCGGTCCAGCCGGGCAGGGTGGCGGGACCGACCGAGCTCATGCCTTCGATATCGAAGGGGCCGGGCATCACCACGCCAACGCCGAGCAATCGTGTGTCCTGTGCCGAGGCGCGCAGCTTGGCGATTTCTTCGGCCACCTTGCCGGGAATGTAATCGGGGTCAGTCCGCTCCAAGGGGCTGATCGATTGGGCGCGCAGCCCGCCCGAGAGGTCGAGCAGCACGGTGACCATGTGATCCGCCGCGATTTCGACGCCCACGGTAACCGGTCCATTGGGATTGACGGCGAACTGGATGGGCGGCTGGCCGCGGCCCGAGCGCATGCGGCCCAGTTCGACCAGCAGGCCCTCATCGAGCAATTCTTCCACGATATTGGCCACGGCTTGCGCCGTGAGCTGGGCGCGGCGGGCAATTTCGGTGCGGCCCAGATGGCCGTGCAGGCGGATGACCTCGAGGACGACGCGGCGATTATGCGCGCGATTGCGTTCGGGATTGCTGCCGATCGCCACGCGCTGGCGCAAATTGCGCTTGTCCTGACTGCTCAAGAACCGCCCCCCTGATCATGGGTCAACTACCACATCCCTGGCGCCGGAGACTACCCGTGCAGAACAATAACTCAAGTAGATTATTTTATTGACAAGCGAGTGTCACATGGCTGACGTTTGCCGCTGGGAATGGCGAAGTTCGCCCTTCTGCAAGGAAGGCCGGCTGAGGATGAAGCGGGCCATTTGGAGGTTATCAATGCGCAATAAGGCAAAACTGGCCGGGCTCGCGGCTGGCATCAGCTTCCTGGCGCTGGGCTCGGCCCAGGCCGTGGAAATCGAATATTGGCAGTATGTTTTCGACACTCGCGTGCAGGCCATGGACCAACTGATCGAGAAGTTCGAAGCGGCCAATCCCGACATCACCGTCAAGCAGGTCACCTTCCCCTATGCCGACTATCAGACGCGCGTTGTCGCGGCCAAGGTCGCCGGGCAGGGCCCAGACGTGGTGCAGCTGTTCTATGGCTGGCTCGACAATTTCGTGAATGGCGAGCTGATCCAGCCGCTTGATCCGGCGGTGTTCCCGCCAGCTGAAATCGAAGCCGATTTCTTCCCGATCGTTTCGGCGATGAAGCGCGGCGACGCCTATTATGGCCTGCCGACCGCCGTGCGCTCGCTGGCTTTGTTCTACAACAAGGCGCTGTTCACCGAAGCCGGGCTCGATCCGGCCAATCCGCCGCAGAACCTGGTCGATTTCCTGGCGGCTGCCGAAGCCACCACCAAGCGCGATGGCGGCGGCAATATCACCAGCGCCGGTGTGACCCTCGACATGGCCGGGCAGGACCATCACTGGTGGCGCGAAGTGCTGATCCGCCAGAATGGCGGCGTGCCTTATGACGAAGCGGGCAATGTCGCCTATAATGACGCTGCCGGCGCCGCAGCGCTGAAATATTACACCGATCTGCAGACCGTCTCCAAGGTCGGCCAAGTCGGCTTCATGGATGAAGGTCAGGCCGCGTTCCGCGCGGGTCTTGCCGCCATGACCATCGATGGCACGTTCCGGCTCGGTGCCTTTGCCGACAATCCGTTCGAATGGGGCGTCACCGAATTGCCGGCCGATGCCAATGGCCTGCGCTCGAACTATTCGAGCTATTTTGCCAATGCCATCGGCTCGGGCGCCCAGGGCGAAGAACTGGCGGCTTCCCAGAAGTTCCTGGCCTACATCACCTCGCCCGAGGCCATGGAAATCTGGCTCAATGTGGTGGGTGAACTGCCGGCCCGCCGCGACGTCGCCCTGACCGAGGCCAATCTGGCCGACCCGATCCGCGCGCCGTTCCTCAAGGGTCTTGAATACGCACACACCACCAAGTTCTATGACGAAGCCGGGCAGCGCCAGGTCGCCATCGACATGGTCAATCGCGTGCTGCTCGAAGGCCAGTCCATCGAAGATTCGATTGCTGCGGCCGCCACGGCCGAGCAGGCGATCATCGACGCGGCCACCAAGTAGGAAGCGACGACATGACGTCGGACACCATCACGGGGGAGGCGGCCCGCGGCCGCCTCTGGGACCGTTTCAGCATCAAGACGAAGCGGGTCATCTGGGCCTGGACATTTCTGGCCCTGCCGATCCTGTTCTATGCGGGCATAAGGTTCTATCCGACGCTGCAGGCGTTCTGGTTATCCCTGACCGATTGGGACCTGCTGCGCCCGGCCAATTTCATCGGCCTGGCCAACTACCAGAAAATGTTTGCCGATCCCGTGTTCTGGAAGGTTTTCCAGAACACCTTTCTCTACCTGCTGATCGGCACGCCGCTCAGCCTGGTCCTGTCCTTCGTGATCGCCTTCTATCTCGATCGCGTCCGCTTCATGCACGGCTTTATCCGAGCGCTGTATTTTTTGCCTTTCCTCACCACGGCGGCGGCCATGGGCTGGGTATGGCGCTGGTTCTATCAGCCGGTGCCCATCGGGGTGATCAATGGCATGTTGGGTTCGCTCGGCATCGCCCAGCAACCGTTCCTGCGCTCGACCGTGCAGGCGCTGCCCACCGTGCTGGTGCCCGCCATCTGGGCCGGGCTTGGCTTTCAGATCATCATCTTCATGGCCGGCCTGCGCGCCATTCCCTCGACCTTTTACGAGGCGGCGCGGATTGATGGGCTGGGCGAATGGGCCATCCTGCGCAAGATCACCATTCCGCTGCTCAAGCCCACCACAGTGTTCCTCGTGGTGTTCTCCTCCATCGGCTTCCTGCGCATTTTCGACCAGGTCTACAACATGACCACCAATGATCCGGGCGGGCCGCTCAACGCGACCAAGCCGCTGGTGCTCATGATCTATCAGACCGCGTTTTCATCCTACCAGATGGGCTATGCCGCGGCCCAAACGGTGGTGCTGTTCTCCATCCTGCTCGCCGTCTCGCTGCTGCAGCTCTGGATCATGAGGGAAAAGAAATGACCGCCATGCCCTCGACCGAGCTGCGTGCCAACCGACTTGATATTCGCCCCGGCCGGATCATCGCCTGGACCATCCTGCTGATCGGCGGGCTGATCATGGTCACCCCGCTGCTGTTCATGTTCTCGACCTCGCTCAAGACGGCGGGGCAGGTCTATGACCTGCGCCTGATCCCGGCGGCGCCTACCTTCGACAATTATCTCAAGGTGCTGGGCGATGGGCGCTTCATGCGGTGGTTCTTCAACTCCACCTTCATCGCGCTGACCGTCACCGTGTCCAACGTGTTCTTCGATAGCCTGGTCGGTTACACGCTGGCCAAATTCGAGTTCCGCGGCCGCTATTTCATCTTCCTGGCCATTCTCTCGACGCTGATGATCCCCACCGAAATGCTGGTGATCCCCTGGTATCTGATGAGCAGCCAGCTCGGTTGGCTCGACACCTATTGGGGCATCATGTTCCCCGGCATGATGACGGCCTTCGGCACCTTCCTGATGAAGCAGTTCTTTGAAACCGTGCCTAATGACTTCCTGGAAGCCGCGCGGGTTGATGGGCTCAACGAATTCACCATCTGGTGGAAGATCGCCATGCCCATGGTGGTCCCGGCCATTTCGGCACTCGCCATTTTCACCTTCCTCGGCAATTGGACGGCCTTTTTCTGGCCGCTGATCGTGACCACGTCCAAGGAACTCTACACGCTGCCGGTGGGTCTCTCGAGCTTTGCCGTCGAGCAATCCATCAAGTGGGAAATGATCATGACCGGCGCGGCGCTGGCCACTATTCCCACGCTGCTGGTGTTCCTCGTGCTGCAACGCTTCATCGTGCGCGGCGTCATGCTTGCCGGGCTCAAGGGGTAGATCATGACCGATCCAAGATTGACCGATAGCTCGGTTTTCCCCGATCCCGTCTATAAGGAAACCGTGCTGCGCCCGCTGTTCGATGGCGCCAAGAACCACCATGTCGCGGCCTTCCGCGCCGTCGACCGCGCCCATCTGGTGATGCTGGCCGAAACCGGCATTCTGAATGCCGATCAGGCCGGCAAGATCGCCGGCGCGCTCGAGGCCATCGATGCCGAGGTGGACCCCACGACGCTGGTCTATACCGGGGAGGTCGAGGACTTCTTCTTCCTCATCGAAAAGGAACTCAAAAAGCGCCTCGGCCCCGATCTGGCCGGGCGCTTGCATACGGCGCGGTCGCGCAACGATATCGACCACACCCTGTTCAAGCTGGGGCTCAAGGCGCGGCTCGATGTGCTGATCGGCAAGGCGCTGGCCTTGCACGAGGCGCTGGTGGCGGCTGCCGAACGGGAAAAGGCTACGCTGATCGTTGCCTATACCCACGGCCAGCCGGCGCAGCCGACCACGTTCGGGCATTACCTGTCGGCGGTGATCGAGGTGCTGGCGCGCGATATCGACCGGCTGTTCGAAGCCTACGGGATTGTCGACCTGTCGCCCATGGGCGCGGCCGCTATTACCACGTCGGGCTTTGCCACTGACCGGGCGCGCGTTGCCGAACTGCTGGGCTTTGCTGCGCCGCTGCAGAACTCCTATAGCTGCATCGCGGCGGTGGACTACATCACCGCGACCTATGGTGCGCTTGAGCTGATGTTCCTGCATCTGGGGCGGCCGATCCAGGATTTGCAATTCTGGACCAGCTTCGAGGTCGGGCAGATCTACGTGCCCAATGCGCTGGTGCAGATCTCCTCCATCATGCCGCAAAAGCGCAATCCGGTGCCGATCGAGCATCTGCGCCATCTGGCGAGCCAGACCTTCGGGCGGGCGCGGGCCATGCTCGACATCATGCACAACACGCCGTTCACCGACATGAACGACAGCGAAGGCGAAACCCAATCCATGGGCTATCAGGCCTTTGACAGCGCCGAGCGGGTGCTCGACCTGCTGGCGGCTTTGGTCGCCCAGATCAAGGTCGATCCGGCGCGGGTGGCCAACAACATCCGGCGCTCCTGCATCACCATTACCGAGCTGGCCGATAGCTTGGTGCGCCGCGAAGGCCTGTCATTCCGGGAAGGCCATGAAATCGCCGCCGCAGTGGCGCGGGCCGTGGTGGCCATGGAAGGCGATCTGGTCAGCGACGGCTATGCGCCCTTCCTGGCGGCTTTTGAAAAAGCCACCGGCCGCAAGACCACGATCGACGCAGCGACCTTCGCCGAACTGGTGTCGCCCGAATATTTCGTTGCCGTGCGCACCCGCTTCGGGGGCCCGGCGCCCGCCCCGCTCGAAGCGGCCATTGCCGGTTACCAGACGCGCGGCAGGGAATTTGCCGCTCGCCTTCACACACTTATGCAGCGCGAAGCCGCAGCTGCGCAGCAGCTCAAACAGCGTTTCGACGCATTGAAGGGAAATGCCTGATGGCCAAGATCGAACTTCAGGGACTGGTCAAGGAATATGCCAAGACGCGCGCCGTCCATGGCATCAACCTCACCATTGAAGATGGCGAATTCGTCGTCTTTGTCGGCCCTTCCGGCTGCGGCAAATCCACCACTTTGCGCATGATCGCGGGGCTGGAAGACATTTCCGGCGGCAATCTGCTGATCGGCGACGAAGTGGTGAACCAGCGCGAACCCAAGCAGCGCAATATCGCCATGGTGTTCCAGAACTACGCCATCTATCCGCATATGACCGTGGGCCAGAATATCGGCTTCGGGCTCTACACCTCCAAGCTCCCCAAGGCGGAAAAGCAGCGGCTGATCGAGGAAGCCGCCAAGGTACTGGGCCTCGAAAAGCTGCTCGACCGGCGTCCTGCGGCTCTTTCGGGCGGCCAGCGCCAGCGCGTCGCCATCGGCCGCGCCATGGTGCGCGAACCGGCGGCCTTCCTGTTCGACGAACCGCTCTCCAATCTCGACGCGCAACTGCGCGCCCAGATGCGGCTTGAGATCAAGCGGCTGCATCATCGGCTCGGCACCACCATCGTCTATGTGACGCATGACCAGATCGAGGCCATGACCATGGCCGACAAGATCGTCGTGATGCGCGATGGCCATATCCTGCAGGTCGGCACGCCCACAGACCTCTATGAGCATCCGGTCGATATCTTCACCGCCCGCTTTATCGGCAGCCCCTCGATGAACCTGGTCTCCGGCACGCTCAGCGCCGGTGGCCTCGCCATCGAGGGCACCAAATGGGATGGCGGCAAGCTCGACTTCCCCGATGCGCCGATCAAGATTGGCGTGCGCCCGCACGATCTGATCGTGGGCACTGACGGGCCAGGGTTGACGCTATCGGGCGAGGTGGTCGCTGTGGAGCCGCTGGGGTCGGAAACGCTGGTGCATCTGGCGGTTGGCGGGGAAACCGTGATCGCCACTGCGCCCGGCCGCGTCGTGCCCAAGGTTGGTTCCACGCTGGCGGCACGGGCCGAGCCGGGCTCGCTCTACCTGTTCGATGCGGCAACAGAGCGGGCGCTGGGCCGGGCATGACTTCGACACAATCGCGCGGCCAGGCCATGCTGAGCCTGGGCCGCATTTATTGCGACATGGTGTTCAACGGATTGGACGCCATGCCCGAACTCGGGCGCGAACTGTTCGCCCGGGATTTTACCATCACGCCCGGCGGCGGCGCCCTGATCACGGCCGCGCATGCCGTGGCGCTGGGCCGCTCAACCGTGCTGCTGGCCCGCTTCGGCACCGATGCGGTGTCGAACGCGCTGGAGGGGCAGATCGATGCTTTGGGCATCGATTTGCGGTTTCTCGACCGGCATCCATCGGCGGGACCGCAGGTGACCGTGGTTATGGTGCAGCAGGAAGAACGCGCATTCCTCTCGCGGCGGGCGGGGCATGCTCTGCCGGCCACGTTTGATCAGGCGCTGGACTGGAATGAGGCGGGGCATCTGCACATTGCCGAATATGCCACGTTGCATGAAATCCCCACGGCTGTCGCAGCGGCCAAGACGCGTGGGCTGACGGTGTCGCTCGATCCGAGCTGGGATGCCGAGCTGATCAAGGACCCGATGTTTTTCGAGCGCGCGGCCGGGGTCGATGTGTTCCTGCCCAATCTGGAAGAGGCGCGGGCGCTGACGCATTGCGAGGCGCCGGAGGAGGCACTGGCGCGGCTGGCGCGGCATTTCCCGGTGGTGGCGCTCAAATGCGGTGGCGATGGTGCGATCCTGGCAATGGGTGGGCAGGTCATCCAGCGCTCTACGCCAGCGGTCGAGGTGGTGGATACGACGGGCGCCGGCGACGCGTTCAATGCCGGGTTCTTGCATGCCTGGCTGGATGGCGCGGCGATGGATGTGTGCCTGGCTGCAGCGATTGAGGCAGGGTCGCGATCGGTGCAGGCGACGGGTGGGACCGGGAGCCTGGGGACGGCGCATCACGTGGCTTGAGGGGGGCACATATTCCCAACCTCCACGGTGTCATTCCCGCGAAAGCGGGAACCTCCGTTTCCTTCCCTTGCATCCAAAACAGAGGTTCCCGCTTTCGCGGGAATGACACTGTGGTGAGGAGCGCGAGGGAGGATTTCTGGGGTCTTTAATCCGGCAGTCTATACCGTGAACCAGCACATCCATTGTCCTTCCAATACCGCGCCACCGGCACAAAACTGCCCCGGGCCAGCATCTGCACCTGCGCGGTATAGGCCATGGCCTGACATTCATCGGTGCCGGTCACCACGTGCACCATTTCGTGCAGGATCGTGGTTTCGCGCAGCAGGTCGGCGCCCGGCGTGAAGAATTGCGGGCAGAGGAACATATGCGCGGCGTCGCTATTGGCGACCCCAGCCACATAGGCGGCGAATTTGGCGCAGGAGCCTTTTTCGCTGTCCTCGATGACGAAGATCACGTCACGCGCGCTGCCGGTTCGCGCCGAATGAAATCGCCGCGCCTTGAGCGCATCGCCATAGGCTGACGTATCGACGCCCATCATGGTCGCGCCCAACTGGGGCAGGGCGCGCTCGAAGGTGTGGGTTGCATCGGCAATGGCCTGGTCCAGCAGATCGGCCTGTTGCGCCTGAACCGGCAGGGCAAAGAGCGCCACGACAAGAGCGGCCAGCAAACGCATCACCATAACAAGACCTTCGCAAGTGCGAGGGCTTGTAGCGCGGATCAGGGGCCGGCGGGAAGGGCGGGGCTTGTCAGGAATGTTTGACCGGGTTGAGCTGGCGCCAGGCCTCGTATTCCTCGCGCGCATCGGCATGGAGCGGATAATAGCGCTGTAGCGGCGCGCCTTCCATCAGCTTCATGCGGGAGAAATCTTCCCATTCGTGATGCTCGGCCGATTTGGCGATCACCTCGGCCGCCAGCGCCACCGGCAGCACGACGGCGCCATCGTCATCGGCCACGATGATATCACCGGGAATGACGGTGACCCCGCCACAGGCGATCGGCACATTGACGGCAAAGGGCATCAACCCGGTCTGGGTGTGGAAATTGGGCGTCCAGCCGCGCACCCACAGCGGCAGGTCGAGCTTTTTGAGATTGGGGTAATCGCGGAGGCACCCGTCAATGATCATCCCGGCGCCGCCGCGGCCCTTGAAATAGGTGCTCATCATGTCGCCGAACACGCCGGCCGTCATGTCGCCGCGCGCATCGACCACGACGATGTCGCCTTCCTCGACGTGGTAGAGGACATGACGGTGGAGCTGCTTTTCGGGGTCGGCATATTCGCCATCGCCGTAGAGGTCCTCGCGCTTGGGCATGAATTGCAGGGTCAGCGCCGGGCCGACGATCGATTTGCCCGGATTGGAGCTGACCGGCCCCTGAATATGCGGGTTACGAATGCCCATATGGCCCAGCGTACCGGCGACCGTGGCCGAGCCGATATCCTTGAGCGCCGCGATAATGTCCTTGGATGGGCGGGTAATGCCGGGTGTGTGCGTCATGAAAATCTCCTCTGCCTCTACGGCCAATCAATATTCAGTTTGAACGGCGCTTGGTGAGCCGCGATATGCCTCCCTCCCCCTTGAGGGGAGGGATTGAGGGTGGGGGTGTCGGACTATCCACCAACATGGAGTTTGCGAAGGGTACGACACCCCCACCCTAGCCCTCCCCTCAAGGGGGAGGGGACTGGATCGGGGCTCCCCCGGTCCACGAAACGCCACTTCATCTTGCGCCTACCAATTGGTGACTGATCCGTCGGTGCGTCGCAGATGCGGAGCTTCCCAGAATTTGAAGCTTTGTTTTTTGACCAGCTCCTCATCGACCTCGACGCCCAGCCCAGGCGCGTCGGTGACGTCGTAGACCGCGCCATTGAGGCGGGGCTGGCTGGTGAAAATGCCGGCATCATCGAAGCCGTGATAGAGCTCGCCCGGCGAGGCCCGGGTTTCGAGCCAGGCGAAATTGGCGACCGCCGCGGAGAAGTGGATGGTGGCTGCCGTGCAGATCGGGCCGAGCGGATTGTGCGGCATCATGTCGACATAATGCGCCTCGCTCCAGCCGGCGACCTTCATCGCCTCGGTCAGGCCGCCGACATTGCACACATCGATCCGGTTGAACTGGTGGATGTCGCGTTCGATATAGGGCAGGAACTGCCATTTGCTGGCGAATTCCTCGCCAATGGCGAAGGGCACGTCGGTCATTTTTCGCAGCGCTTCATAGGCTTCGGGCGTTTCGTCGCGGATCGGTTCTTCAAGGAAATCGAGGGTCCCGGAGGGCATTTTCTGGCAATAGCTGGCGGCTTCGGCCACCGACAGGCGATGGTGGTAATCGACGCCCAGCACCACTTCCTCGCCCAGCGCCTCGCGGGCCTTGATGCACCATTTGGCGGTCTCGGCGATGGATTGGCGCGGCTCGTAGATATTCTTGCTGCCGTGGTCGGCGGGGAACAGGCGGAGGGCGTTCCAGCCCAGCGCCATCAGCTCCTGGGCTTGCTCGATCATTTCGGGGCCACATGGCCCTTTGGTGGTGGCGAAGGTGGGGATGCGGTCGCGTTGCTTGCCACCCAGCAATTGATAGACCGGCACGCCCAGCGCCTTGCCCTTGATGTCATGCAGGGCGATGTCGATGGCCGAAATCGCGGCGGTCAGCACGCGGCCGCCCTCGAAATACTGGCTGCGATACATTTCCTGCCACAACGCGCCAATCGCCATCGGATCGCGCCCGATGAGGAATTCGCGATAATGCTCGATGGCGCCAACCACCGCCTTTTCGCGGCCGGACAGGCCGCTCTCGCCCCAGCCGTAAATGCCCTCGTCGGTCTCCACCTTGACGATGAGCTGGTTTCGAATGCCGACCCAGGTGGGGTAGGGGATGATGGCGGTGATTTTCATCAATGATACTCAGGCGGCCTGGAGGGCCATGGTACTTGCCCCGTCGAACAGGTGCATGCGGTCCTGGTCGAATTCGACCCAGACCTTTTCGTCGGGGGCGATGAGGACGGAGGGATCGAGGCTGATATTGACCACCGCGCCGCTGATGAAGACCTGCGCGAAGGTGACATCGCCGGTGGGCTCCACCGTATAGACCTTGCCCGGCACCGCGCCGGGCGCCGCTGCTTTGTGCAGCTTGAGCGTCGAGTGCCGCGCGCCCAGCACCACCTTGCCATTGCTGGAGGCATTGGCTTTGCGGGCATTGAACGCCGACAGCGGCAGCTCCCAGCCCTCCTCGGGGCTGCGCAGCGACGCCTCTGTGCCCTTACTGACCACCTCGAGCGGGATCAGGCTCATGGCGGGGCTGCCGACAAAGCTGGCGACGAAGGTGTTGACCGGATGGGCAAACACATTGGCCGGGCTGTCATATTGCTGCAGCAGGCCGCCATTCATCACCGCCATCTTGTCGGCCATGGTGACCGCTTCGAGCTGGTCATGGGTGACGTAGACCACGGTTGCGTTGAGGTTGTGATGGAAACGCTTGATCTCGCTGCGCATCTGCACGCGCAGCTTGGCGTCCAGATTGGACAGCGGTTCATCCATCAGGAATACGGCGGGATCGCGCACCAGCGCGCGGCCGAGGGCGACGCGCTGCTGCTGGCCGCCGGACAGCTCGCGCGGCTTGCGTTCGAGCAGGTGGGTGATGTCGAGGAGCTTGGCTGCGTCCTGCACCTTGCGGTCGATTTCCGCCTTGGGCAGCTTGCGCATCTGCAGGGGGAAGGCGAGGTTTTTGTAGACCGACTTCTGCGGGTAGAGCGCGTAGTTCTGGAACACCATGGCGATGTCGCGATCCTTGGGATCGAGATCGTTGACCACGCGGTCGCCAATGGAAATGTCGCCGCCACTCATGGGCAAGAGGCCCGCGATCAGGTTGAGCGTCGTGGTCTTGCCGCAGCCGGACGGACCCACCAGGGCGACGAATTCGCCGTCGTTGACGGTGAAACTGACATCGTTGACGGCATACAGGCTGCCGTAAGTCTTCATGACGTGCTCGAGGACAATCCCGGCCATCTTCGGCTCCTAATGTTTGACGGCGCCTTCGGTGAGGGCACGCACGAAGTATTTTTGCAGGACGAGGAACAGCACGACGACGGGCACGCTCATGATGAAGGTGGCCGCCATCAGGCCGGGCCAGTCGGTCGCATTCTCCGAAAAGAAGCGCTGGATGCCGACCGGCAGCGTCATCTGCGACTGCTTGGTGAGGAAGGTGTAGGCGTAGATGTATTCGTTCCACGCCCCGATGAAGCTATAGATCGAGGTGGCGATGATGCCCGGCGTCGAGAGCGGCATGACGATGAAGATGAAGGCCTGGAACCGCGTGGCGCCGTCGATGCGGGCCGCCTGTTCGAGCTGGATCGGGATATTGTCGTAAAAACCCTTGAGCAGCCAGATCGCCAGCGGCAGGCCGAAGGTCAGATAGGTCAGGATCAGCGAGCCGTGCGTATTTACCAGCCCCAGCGCCTTCATCAGGATGAAGAGCGGCACGAGGAACACCACGGCGGGGAACATGTTGCGCAGCAGCACCGCGAAGAACAGGAAGTTGCGCCCGGGGAAGCGGAAGCGCGAGAACGCGTAGGCCGCCGGCACCGCCACCACCACCGCCAGGATCGTGGTGATGGTCGAAACCCAGAGGCTGTTCCAGAAATAGTGCAGGAAGTCCTGCCCGATGCGGCCTGATGGATCGAGCAGCCGCGTATAGTTTTCCAGCGTCGGCTCGGCCGGCCACCATTGCGGTGGATATTGCATCGCCGCAAAGCCAGTCTTGAGCGAGGTGATGATCATCCAGATCATCGGCATCACGGTGAAGCCCAGCACTAGCACCAGGAATAGCCGCCCGCTCCAGCGCCACCAGTCGACGCTGCGCCGCCGCACGGCGCTTTCGGTCATCGCGGTCATGCGCCAGCCCTCTTGTCATCGCCGCGGGTGAGGGCGCGGACATAGAAATAGCCCAGCACCATCATGATCAGGAACAGCAGCACCGCATAGGCCGCGCCAACCCCCCAGTTCTGGCGCAGGAAGGCCAGCTCGTAGATGTGGGTGATCCAGATCTGCGTCGAGCCCACCGGCCCGCCACCGGTCATGATGAAGGGGATGATGAACGAGTTGAAATTCTGCACCACCAACAGCAACACCGTCACGGTCGAGACGCCCTGCAATTGCGGGAAGGTCACGTGCCAGAACCGCTGCCAGGCCGTGGCGCCATCCACCTGCGCCGCCCGCAACAGGGATTCGGGCACGGTTTGCAGCCCGGCCATCAGCATGATCATGGCGAAGGAGAACTCCTTCCACACATTGACGACGATCAGGGCGTAGAGCGATGTGGTGGAGTTATCGATGAAATTGACCGGGCCCTTGGTCAGCCCAACAGCGTTGAGCAGTGCGCCGATGGCGCCGAAATCGGAATGGTAGAGCCACTTCCACACATAGGAGGCGGCCACTGCGCTGACCACCCAGGGGATCAGCAGGAGCCCGCGCAGCAGTGCCCGGCCGATGAAGGCCCGATGCAGCGCCAGGGCGGCGCCCAGCCCGATCATGAACGAGAACAGCGTCGACAGCACGGTCCAGATGATGGTCTGCCAGGTGACCTTCCAGAAGATCGCGCTGTTGAGGACCGTCGCGTAGTTATCGAAGCCGGTGAAGGTCTTGTCGGCCAGCGACAGGCTGGCTGGGGTTTTATAGAAGCTGAGTTCGATCGTGTAGTAGACCGGATAGGCGATCACGATCAGCATCACCAGCAGCGCTGGCGCAACATAGAGGTAGTCGAAGCGGCTGGTGTACATGCGCTGGCCGAGATTGGCCCGCTTGGGCGCCTGGCCAGGAACATCCCGGAAGATCGCTTGTCCCTGTACGTTGCTCACCGTGGCACCACCCTTTGACTATGAATAGAAAGACCGGCGACGAGTGGCCGCCGGCCCGAGATTTGCCGAGAGGCAGGTCAGATGCCGCCGCCACCACCACCGATAATGGTCTCGATCTTCTTGGCGGCGTCTTCAGTCGCCTGATCGACCGTCATGTTGCCGGTGAGGGCGTTTTGCAGCATGTCCGGAACCACGATGTTCATGATCTCGGGCGATTCCGGCAGGACCGGGAACGGGATGCCGTTGGGCAGCATCGAGGTGGTGACGTCGAGGAACTTGATGGTATCCAGGCGCTCCTTCATGGCGGAGGTCAGGAAACCATTGATGTTGCCGGGATTGGAGCCGACCCAGGCCAGCTTGGTCGACCATTCCGGGCTGT
Organism: Devosia neptuniae; assembly: GCF_025452235.1. NCBI lineage: Bacteria > Pseudomonadati > Pseudomonadota > Alphaproteobacteria > Hyphomicrobiales > Devosiaceae > Devosia > Devosia neptuniae. The sequence continues at coordinate 4,050,852 of NZ_CP104965.1, read as the reverse complement.
CCCACATGCAGATCAGCGCCTTGACGGCCTGCTCGTCCACCTTGCCGCCATCGACGAATTCCGGCTTGACCACGTGGATGTTGGAGCCGCCGAACACGACGGCGCGCTTGCCGTCGGGTCCCGTCGGCATCAGGCCATAGCGCATGTTTTCGACCACGGCGTCTGCCGTGGCCTTATCGGCGCCGGTAGCCTTGCTGGCGAGATCCAGCATCTTGGCGTATTCGGCCGGATGGGCGATCATCATGCCGAGTTGGCCGGCGATGAACGGCGCCTGGTTTTCGGCCTGGGTATTGGTGAGGGCCGAAACCGGCACCGACTTGTCGACGGCGTACATCTGGTACGCAGCCTGCAAGGCGGCCTTGGAGCCGGCATTGTTGATCTCGACCGTCTTGTAGGTCGGGTTGGCGGTGGCTTCGTCGAGGGAGCCGCCACCATAGGCCCAAAGCTGGGGCATGAAACGGAACGGCGTATTGCCGGCATTCTGCTTGGCTACGAGGCCATAGCCGGAAATGCCCAGCTTGTCGTGGATCTGCTTGGAATAGGCGACCACGTCGTCCCAGGTTGCCGGTGCCTTTTCCGGGTCGAGCCCAGCGTCCTTGAACACCTTGGCGTTCCAGATGAAGGCCATGGTCTCGTTATTGGTGGGCAGGCCGTAAAGCGTGTTGTCGTAGGTCACCGACTTGAGCGCGCCGGGCCAGAAATCGGCGACGGTGAAGCCGTAGTCTTCCGGCTTGACCGGGTTCAGATAGCCCTTGGCGGCAAATTCGACGCCGCCGAGAATCTGCAGGCGGATGACCATTGGGGCCGAATTGCCGAGCAGGGCCGTGCGGAACTTGTCGAGCAGTTCGTTATAGGTGATCGACTGAACGTCGGTCTTGATGTTGGGGTAGGCGGCGTGGAACGCGTCCCAGAACGCCTTGTCCTGTTCGTGCGCGATCTGCGGATCGGCTTCGAACGGGCCGGTATACCAGTAGCTGACATTGCCGGCATAATCGTTGGGCACGACCGCGCCGCAATCCTTGGCGGCGTCGAAGTCCTTGGTGCCCGCGATCGACTTCACGTAGTCCGGCGACCATTGGCTCAGATCGACGCTCTGCGCATAAACGGTGCTCGACATCAGCGACGCCGTGGTCAGCGCCGCCATGGCATAGCCAAGCAGCCGCCGACGATCAGGCGAGCCCTGCGAATTCGTCATCAAAAAGTCCTCCTCGTAGTCGGAAGACCGTTCAGCCCCCTCGGCCGAACCTGGGCTTCCTCGCAGCTTCAGCTGCGCCTCCTTAGTCATTGGGGCGCGCTAAAAAACGTTGCCGTTTCGCTGCTCCACCCCTTGGGGCCGGCTTTTGCCGTGTCTCCCACGCTGGACAGTTCCAGACTGCTACTTGTCTGTCAATAATGTTTGGATCGTACATTATTTTTGAGTTTTAATGTGCAAAACCCCTTGGCTTGTGTGCTGACTGCCCATAAACAAGGCAATTATGGATACTCAGCCTGCCGCCACGATTGATGTCGAACCCGTGCCAGCTTCGATCTACGAGCTGATCCGGGAGGACATTATTTCGGGCAAGATCGGGCCCAATGAACGCCTCAAGGTCGCCGATCTGGCCAAGCGCTACGGCACCTCGACCAACCCCATTCGTGAGGCGCTGCAGCAATTGCGTGGCGAGGATTTCGTCATCATGGAGCCCCATCGCGGGGCGCGGGTCCGCCCGATCGACGAGAATTTCGTGCGCGACATTATCGAGATCGCCGCGCTGATCGAACCGGCGCTGACCCGCTGGTTCGTCGGCATCGCCACCGAGGCCGATATCGCCCAGCTCGAGGAGATTCAGGCCGAGATCGAAGCGCTCAATTTCAGCGACCCCAACCGGCACGGCCAGCTCGATACCCGGTTCCACGAGGTCATCTATGACCGGCACTACAATCGCCACGCTGCCGATTTGTGGTGGCGCCATCGCGAAGTGCTGCGCGCCATCAGCCGGCGCTTTCCGACCTCGCTCAGCCGCCGCGTCGCCGTGCTGCGCGAGCATCACGAACTGATCGAGGCCATCCGCGCCCAGGATGCCGATCGGGCCGCCGCGGTCATTGCTGCCCATGTCGAGGGGTCGGGCCGGCACATTATCGAGCATATGCGCCTTGCCCGCGCCACCGGAGCCCGCAAGCCGCTGACATAAAAACAAAATTTTTCTGAGGAGGGGAATTGATGACGACCACTTTGGAGGCCGCCGACAGCATTGAGAATAATGTCCGCACCAGCTCGCGGCCCAGCGATTTGCGCATTACCGATCTGCGCGTAGCCGAAATTGTCGGCGCGCCGTTCACCTCCGCGCTGCTCAAGATTTATACCAATCAGGGCATTGTCGGCCTGGGCGAAGTGCGCGATGGCGCCAGCGCCACCTACGCGCTGATGCTCAAGAGCCGGCTGATCGGCGAAAATCCCTGCGATATCGATCGCCTGTTCCGCCGCATCAAGCAATTCGGCGGCCATGGCAGGCAGGGCGGGGGCGTTTCGGCGGTGGAAATCGCGCTGTGGGACCTCGCGGGCAAGGCCTATGGCGTGCCGATCTACCAGATGCTGGGAGGCCGTTTCCGCGAGAAAGTGCGTATCTATTGCGATACCGACGCCGACAAGCCCAGCGGCACCGAAACCGGCAAGCGGCTCAAAGAGCGTATGGATCTGGGGTTCACCTTCCTCAAGATGGATCTGGGCCTGATGCAGATCGCCGATATTCCCGGCGCGGTCGTCGCGCCATCCGGCTCGCTCGAAGGGTATCGGGTCCATCCCGGCCGCGGCCCGGTCAAGACCATGGAGGACCGGCGGGCGCGCAATGCGGTCTACGACATTCACAATGTCCGCCACCCGTTTAGCGGCCTGCATTTCACCGACAAGGGCATCGACCTGCTCGAGCAATATATCCACGAAGTCCGCGAGGTCATCGGTTACGAAGTGCCGCTCGCCATCGACCATGTCGGCCATATCTCGCTGCAAAACGGCATCCGCCTGGCGCGGCGGATCGAGAAATACGTGCCGGCATGGCTGGAGGACGTGATCCCCTGGCAATATGCCGACCAATATCGGCAGCTGCAGGAAGCCACCACCGTGCCGATCTGCACGGGCGAGGATATCTACCTCAAGGAAGGCTTCGAGCCGCTGCTCAAATCGGGCATCTCGGTCATCCATCCCGACGTGCTGACCTCGGGCGGCATCTACGAGACCAAGAAAATCGGCGATGCGGCGCAGGAGCATGGCATTGCCATGGCCATCCACATGGCCGAAAGCCCCATCGCCGCCATGGCCGCCGCCCATGTTGCGGTCGCCACGGAAAACTTCATGGCGCTCGAATATCACACGGTCGACGTGCCCTGGTGGGACGATATCGTCACCGGCCTGCCCAAGCCGCTGGTCAAGAACGGCTTCATCACCGTGCCCGACAAGCCGGGCCTGGGCATTGACGATGTGGTCGACGAGGTCATCAGCCAGCACCTGCAGGAGGGTGTCAAAGGCATCTGGCAGAGCACCGAGCAATGGGATGACGAATATTCCTGGGATCGCACCTGGAGCTGATTGCATTGGCGGTCAGGCCGCCCCAACCTGACGCCCTCCCCATAAGGGGGAGGGAGCCTGATCCAGACCCCGCTGAACCCGCAGTCGTCTCCCTCCCCTCCGATGGGGAGGGATCAAGGGTGGGGTGGGGCCAAGTACACAGAACGGACGTTCGATGATCTACGAGCTGAGAATCTACGAGTGCCTGCCCAACCGCCTGCCGGCGCTGCTCAAGCGCTTTGGCGACCACACGCTCAAGCTGTGGGACAAACACGGCATCCGCCAGGCGGGATTCTTCACCACCGCCGTGGGCGAAAGCAGCAATCGGCTGACCTATTTCGTCGCCTGGGAATCCCTCGCCGAGCGCGAAACCAAGTGGAAGGCCTTCGTCACCGATCCGGAATGGCACAAGGTTCGCGACGATTCCGAGCGCGATGGGCCCATCCTCGCCAATATCTCCAGCCAGTTCCTGACGCCCACCGCCTTCTCGTCCGTGCAATAGGCATTTTCCATGAAAATCACCGATCTGCGCTGCGCTGTTATCGGCCGGCATCCCATCGTCCGCATCGTTACCGATGAGGGGCTCTATGGCCTGGGCGAGGTGGAATATACCAAGCCCTATCTCAAACCCTGGGTGCTGCATTTCCGCGAGGCGCTGATCGGTGAGGACCCCACCGATGTCGAGCGGGTGATGCTCAAAATCCGCCAGCGCGGCAGCTTCAAGCCCTACGGCGCTGCTGTCAGCGCTATCGAACATGCGCTGTGGGACATTGCCGGCAAGGCGGCCAATGTACCGGCCTACAAGCTGCTCGGCGGCAAGGTGCGCGACAAGGTGCGCGTCTATAATGGCTCGATCCGCCAGAAGCGCACGGGCGATAGGCCCGAGGATTATGCCGCCGACGTCAAATGGATGAAGGAGCGGCCCGAGAACTTCTTCATGGTCAAGCAGGGCATTGGCTTTCATTCCAACATGAAGCGCAATGTGGAGGACTTCCACTATGGCGTGAGCCAGCCGCCTGCCTATCACGGCGCCATGGACCAGGGGCAGATCAGCGAGCACGCCTTCAATCACATGCTCGATTGCGTCATCGCCATGAAGGAAGTGCTGGGCGACAAGGTCAGCCTGGCGCTCGATTGCGGCCCCGGCTGGTTCCTGCCCGACGCCATCCGCTTTGCTCAGGCGGTGGAAAAGTACAACCTGATGTGGCTCGAGGACATGCTGACCGGCGACTATGTCCCCTGGGTCAATCCGCAGGCCTATCGCGAGCTGACCACCTCGACCTCGACGCCCATCCATACCGGCGAGCAGATTTATCTCAGGCACAATTTCAAGGAACTGATCGAGACGCAGGCGGTGCGGGTCGTGGGGCCGGATCCGGCTGATATCGGGGGCATTGCCGAACTCAAATGGGTGGCCGAGCACGCCTATATGCACTCGATCATGATGGCCCCGCATGGCACGGCCAATGGGCTGCTGGGCCTGGGGGCGCTGATCAATGTGTGCGCCACGCTGCCGGCCAACTATATCGCGTTCGAATATCCCAGCGCATCCGATCCGTGGTGGGAAGATATCGTGACGGGGCTGCCGGCTGGCCGCATCGTCAATGATTCCATGGTTGATCTGCTGCCGGGACCGGGGCTGGGGCTCGATATCGATGCCAAGGCGGCCAAGCCGTATTTGATGGAAGAGGATGTGGGATTTTTTGATTAGGGGCTGGGGAGGAGGGCGCTTTTTAGCGGATACCCCCTCCTAACCTCCCCCTGATAGGGGGAGGGATATCTCCACTCTTGGGACTGGGCCGAGTCGCAAGCACCGGCCTGTTCCTCCCCCTATCAGGGGGAGGCTAGGTGGGGGCACTCCGGTCCATCCTACCTACCAAATCACCCCAAACACCCCGATCCATCGCACAGCTGTGCAATGTCATCGATCCGTCACCGCAACGCAGTCATTCCGTCAACCACCGGGGCTAGGAGTCGCGCCGCTTTCAACAGCGCAACCCATTCCCGGAGACTACCCAAATGACAAGCAAATGGCTGTTCGGTGCAGCTCTGGCTGCCAGCGCGCTGAGCGTTGCGGCGCCGGCTTCTGCCGCCACCAAGTTCGAATTCTGGTACGGCCTGTCCGGCGACCTCAGCGAACGCATCCAGGACATGTGCAAGACCTTCAACGAGTCGCAGGCCGACTATGAGATCGTCTGCGTCAGCCAGGATAATTACGAAGCCAACCTGCAGAACACCATTGCCGCTTTCCGCGCCAACAAGCAGCCCACCATCACCCAGATCAGCGATGGCGGCACGCTCGACCTGATGCTGTCGGGCGCCTACATCCCGGTGCGCCAGTTGATGGAAGAAAACGGCTACCAGATCAATTGGGACGACTATTTCTCCGGCATCGCTTCGTATTATTCGACCTCGAAGGGCGAACTGCTCTCCATGCCGTTCAATTCCTCGACGGCCATGTTCTATTACAATACCGACGCCCTCAAGGCCGTCGGTTTTGAAGGCGCTCCCCAGACCTGGGAACAGGTCGAAAAGATCGCCCGTGATCTCAAAGCCGCTGGCTATGACTGCCCCGTCGCGTTCGATCCGACCGGCACCTGGCAGTGGTGGGAGCAGTTCTCGGCTGCCCACAACCAGCCCATCGCTTCCAAGGGCAATGGCTATGAAGGGCTCGATGCCACCGTGGAATTCAACCACGGCAAGTTTGTCGATCAGCTGACCTGGATCAAGAAGATGTACGACGAGGGTCTGTTCGTCGCCAAGTCCAAGGCCATCGGCGAAACCGCCAACGACGCCTTCGTCAACGCCAAGTGCCAGATGTCGTCCTCCTCGATTGCCGATCACGGCACCTTCGCCAAGCAGGCCATTGAAGGCATGCATTGGGATGTCGCCATGCTCCCGATCTGGGAAGGCACCGAACGCACCAATACGCTGGTGGGCGGCGCTTCGCTGTGGACGCTCAAGGGCTCGACCCCCGAGCAGTACAAGGGCGCGGCGGCGTTCTACGCTTTCCTCGCCACTCCCAAGCAGGCCGAATGGTGGTCGACCGTGACAGGCTACATCCCGGTGACCAATTCGGGCTTCAAGGCCATGACCGACAAGGGCTTTTACGCCAATGCGCCCTATAAGGGCCGCGAACAGGCCATCGAAAGCCTGACCTTCACGCCGCCCACCGAATATACCCGCGGCGTTCGCCTGGGCAATTTCGGCGCGGTGCGCAAGGAAGTCGCCGACGCCATGCAGGAAGTGTTGTTCAACAACGTTCCCGTGCAGCAGGCCCTTGATGGCGCCGCCGAGCGCAGCAACGAAATCCTGCGCCGCTTCGAGCAGACCTATGCCGGTCAGCAACTCCCCTGATCTGACGATGACCAAAGCGCGGGCGGCGAAAGCCGTCCGTGCATTGCTATTTTCTGCGAGGCGGATGGTTCATGGAACGACGCGCATTCTATCGTAACGGCACCTTGCCCTGGTTGCTGCTAGCCCCCCAACTCCTGCTGGTGCTGGTGTTTTTCTACTGGCCCACATCACAGGCGCTCTATTGGGCATTCACGCTCGAACAGGCCTGGGGCGGCGGCAATACCTGGGTTGGCTTCGCCAATTTTCTCGCCATCTTCCGCGACAGCCAATATTGGGCCACTGTCGGCCGCAGCGCCTTCTACGCCATCTGTGCCACGGGCCTGTCCATGGCCATCGCGCTCATGCTCGCCATGTTCGTGGATCGGGCGCTCAAGGGCACTCGCATTTTCCAATCGGTGTTCGTGTGGCCCTATGCCATCGCGGCGCCCGCTGCCGGCGTGGCCTTCCGCTTCATCTTCTCGCCTGAAGCGGGCCTGATCGGCTCGATCAACGATATCTGGCCCGGCATCTGGAGCCCTGCCACCAATGGCTGGCACGCTCTGGGCATGGTCATTGTCTGCCATGCCTGGCTGGGCATCGGCTACAATTTCATCTTCTTCCTCGCGGCTCTGCAGATGATCCCTAAATCGATCTCCGAGGCCGGGGCCATGGATGGTGCGCGCCCGTTCCAGCGCATGCTCGACCTGCAATTGCCGCTGATCGCGCCCACCGTCTTCTTCCTCATGATCATGAACCTGATTTCCAGCTTCACCGACAGCTTCGGGCTGATCGACACCATGACCGAGGGCGGGCCCATCGGGGCCACCGAGGTCATGGTCTACAACATCTATATCGATGGCTTCAAAGGCCTCGATTATTCGGGCGCCGCCGCTCAGTCGATCGTGCTCATGGTCCTCGTCATTGCGCTGACTTTCGTCCAGTTCCGCTGGGTCGAAAAGCGCGTCCACTACAGCTAGGGAGACGACCGTGATCGAACGTTCCCCCATTTTCGACTTCGTCACCTATGCGGCCATGGTGCTGGGCATGTTCCTCGTGCTGGTGCCGTTCTGGATCACGCTGGTGGCCGGCAGCCAGTCGCTGCAGGAAGTCAGCCAGGTGCCGCTGCATCTCTGGCCGTCCACCCACCTGCTCGAGAACATCCAGGCCGCCTGGACCCGTGCTGATCTCGGCCCCAAAATGGTCAATAGCTTCATCGTCGCCATTGGCGTGACGGTGGGCAAGATCGTCCTGGCGGCGCTCAGCGCCTTTGCCATCGTGTTCTTCAACTTCCGCGCCCGCATGCTGTGCTTCTGGCTAATTTTCATCACCCTGATGCTGCCACTCGAAGTGCGCATCGTGCCCACCTATTCCATCGCCGCCAACGCGCTGCTGCCCTTCCAGGTCATCCTCGACACGTTCGGCATTACCGGCCTGGTTGAAAGCCTTTCGGGCATTCGCATTGGGCTCGAATGGAACCTGCTCAATTCCTATACCGGCCTCATCCTGCCGCTGGTCGCTACCGCCACCGGCACGTTCCTTTATCGCCAGTTCTTCATGACCATCCCGGACGAATTGGTCGAAGCCTCCAAGATGGATGGCTCGGGCCCGATGCGGTTCTTCTTCGACGTGCTGCTGCCGCTCAGCCGCACCAATATGCTGGCGCTGGCCACCATCATGTTCGTGTCGAGCTGGAACCAGTATCTCTGGCCGCTGCTGATCACCACCGACCGCGCCAATTTCGGCACCGTGGTGATGCAGCTCAAGGCGCTCATTCCCGCCCAGAACGGCACCCCCGATTGGAACGTCACCATGGCGGGCGCCCTCATCATCATGCTGCCGCCGCTGCTGGTGGTTGCCCTCATGCAGCGCTGGTTCGTGCGCGGCCTCATTTCTCGCGACAAGTGATTGGATCGATCATGTCTGCCATCACCCTCAAATCCGTCAAGAAACGCTACCAGAAATCCCTCGTCGTCCACGGCGTGGATGCCGAGATCGAACAGGGCGAATTCGTCGTCATCCTCGGGCCATCGGGCTGCGGCAAATCCACCCTGCTGCGCATGATTGCAGGCCTTGAAGACATCACCGAAGGCGAAATCCTGATCGGTGGCACTGTCGTCAACAAGCTCGAACCGCGCGAACGCGGCTGCGCCATGGTGTTCCAGAATTACGCGCTCTATCCTCATATGAGCGTGGCCCAGAATATCGGCTATGCCCTCAAGGTCGCTGGCATGCCCCGCGCCGAACGCGAGGCCAAGGTCGCCAAAGTCGCCAAATCGGTGAGCCTGGAACCCTATCTCGACCGCAAGCCGGGCGAGCTGTCGGGCGGCCAGCGCCAGCGCGTCGCCATGGCCCGCGCCATGGTGCGTGAGCCAAAGGTGTTCCTGTTCGACGAACCCTTCTCCAATCTCGATGCCAAGCTGCGCGTGGCCATGCGCGCTGAGGTTCGGAACCTGCACCGTAGCCTGGGCGTCACCTCGGTGTTCGTGACACATGACCAGACCGAGGCCATGACGCTGGCCGATCGGCTGATCATTATGAACTCGGGTGTTGTCGAGCAGATCGGCAAGCCCTCCGAAGTCTATCACCGCCCCGCCAGCCGCTTCGTGGCCGATTTCATCGGCTCCCCGGCCATGAACCTGATCAACGGCTGGTTTGGCGAAGACGGCCATTTCCGCCACGGCAAGGGCGGCATGATCCACCTGCCATCCATCGCCAGCCATGTTGTGAGCCGCGATGTGGCGCTGGGCGTGCGTCCTGAATCGGTCCGCCGCGTCGCCGCCGGCACCAAGGGCGCTCTCGCTGCGGTCGTTGACTATGTCGAAGAACTGGGCGCCGCGCGGCTGATCTATGCCGATGCCGATGGCAGTCGCATCGTCTGCGTCGATGACGGCAATGACGCCCTGGGCACCGGCATGCCGATCCATTTCGCTATCGCCGAGGCCGATCTGCACCTGTTCGACAACACGACCGGCCGCCGCATCGAAACCCGCCCCGGCCAGCGCGCCGCCAGCGATCACCTCGTCACAGCCTGATCATACGGAGACTGACATGAGCAATATTACCGCAACCGGCTTTAATTCCGGCTCCACCGATGGCGAACTCGATAGCCTCGAGGCCGATCTGCGCCGCCTCGCCGATATCGGCGTCGACACGGTCGAGCTGGCCCTGACCAGCATCGACCTGATCAGCGGCGGCCGCATCATCGAAGAGCGCGCCGAACGCCTGCTGGCCATCACCGAGCAATTCGATTTCCGCTACACCGTGCATGGCCTGGTCTCGTCCAATTTCATGGACCCGGACACCCAGCGCTATCAGCTCGATGCCGCCAAGGCGCTGGTCCAGCTCTGCGACCGCGTTGGCTCGGGCATTCTCGTGCAACATGGCGGTGCGTTGCGCGCCGACCAGCTCGTCGAACGCGCCGGCGCCGATCAGCGCGAACGCGAGGCCCTGACCGAACTGGCCGAATTCGCCCGCCCCTATGGCGTGCGCATTGCGCTCGAAAACATCTTCACCACCGAGCTGGGCCAGTATCGCCAGACGCCGGCGGAGGTTGCTGAAACCGTAAAGGCCGTCAATCACCCCAACCTGGTCGCGCTGATCGATTTCAGCCACGCCTATATCGAGAGCACCTATAAGGGCCTCAACTTCCGCGAACAGATCGCCGCCATGGCCCCGGTCACCGGCCATCTGCACGTCCACGACAGCTTCGGCCGCCCGCAGGGCTTCTACAAACCCTTCTTTCCGCAGGAAAACACGGCCATGGGCATTGGCGACCTGCACATGCCGCTGGGCTGGGGCGATATTGATTGGGACAGCATTTTTGGTGAGCTGGATTTCCTGCCGAACACGGTATTGATGATGGAAATTGGCCCCCGCCATCGCAACGAGCAGCCGGCTTGCCTGGAGCGGGCGCGGAAATTGGCTGGATTGGCGGGGGCTGAGGCTATCGCTGCGCAGTAAGCGCGGGTCGGACGGGGCGCCATGCCCCGTCCATCCTACCCCTCATACTTCTCCAAAAACCCTTCCGCCCCCAGCGTCCGGAAATCCGGCAGGGCCTGGTGCAGCCGTTCGTGGCTCCAATCCCACCAGGCCAACCTGTCCAGCCGCCCGGCGACGTCATCTCTGAAGCGCTGCTTGATCGTGCGCGCCGGCACGCCCACGGCGATGGCGAAATCGGCCACGTCCTTGGTCACCACCGCATTGGAGCCGATGATCGCGCCATTGCCGATTTTGATGCCCGGCATGATCACTGCGCCATGCCCGATCCAGGTGTCGTGACCGATGCTGATGCGGCTGGCGGCGCGCCAGTCGAAAAAGTCCTGGTCGTCCGCTTCGCCCTCAAAGTACCAGGCCGAGCGATAGGTGAAATGGTGCAGCGACGCCCGCTCCATTGGGTGCATGCTGGCATAGATGCGCACATGGCTGGCGATATTGGCAAATTTGCCGATATCGGCATAGGCGATCTGGGTGTTCTCGACGCAATAGGAATAGTCGCCCAGCGTTGAGCGCGCGACATGGCTGCCCGCGCCCACTTCAGTATAGCGGCCGAGCGTGGACTCGGTGACATGGGCGGTAGCGTGGATATGGGGCTCGATGCCAAGCTTGGTCATGCGGCAATCCTCGGCGCAAAAGCGGTGACATCCACGATGCGGTCGGCCACCTGATGGCGCACTTCCTCATCGTGGAAAATGCCCAGCAGCGCCGTGCCCGCCGCCTTTTTCTGCGCGATCATCTCGACCACCACGGCTCGATTGGTCGCGTCCAGCGACGCCGTCGGCTCGTCGAGCAACAGCACTTTGTGATCGGTGATGAAGCCGCGCGCAATGTTGACGCGCTGCTGCTCGCCGCCCGAAAACGTCGCCGGGGGCAGGGACCACAGCCGCTCCGGCAGATTGAGCCGCGCCAGTAGCGCCTTGGCCCGTGCCTGCGCTTCGCTCTTGTCGACCCCACGGATCACCAGCGGCTCGGCCACCACATCGAGGGCCGAAACACGCGGCACCGTGCGCAGGAACTGGCTGACATAGGCAATGGTGTCGCGCCGCAGCGTCAACACCAGGCGGGGATCAGCCGTCGCCAGATCGATCTCTGCGCCGTCATGGGCCAGCAGGATCGCTCCGCCATCGACGCCATAATTGCCATAGACCATTTTGAGAATGGAGCTTTTGCCCGCCCCCGATGGCCCGCCGAGGACGACGCATTCGCCGGCATGGACGTCAAAATCGACGTTTTCCACCACGGGGAGCACCACACCGTCGCGCAGGTGCATGGTGAAGGTCTTGGAGAGATTGCGGATGGAAAGGGCGGCGGTCACAGCGTGGCTCCGTAGGTTTGGACAGTGTGTTGACCCCTCATCCGCCCCTTCGGGGCACCTTCTCCCTCAAGGGGAGAAGGGGGGCTCAGAGTTTGAACGGCCACCAGGGCTCCCCTCTCCCCTTGAGGGAGAGGGTGGATCGGCCAGAGGCCGAGACGGGTGAGGGGTTTCTTTCGCATCGTCCTCACACCTGCAAAATCGAAGACACGAGCAATTGCGTATAGGGCTCGCGCGGGTCGTCGAGCACGCGGTCAGTGAGGCCCGCTTCGATCACTCGGCCGTCCTTCATCACCATCATGCGGTGGCTCAGCAGCCGGGCCACCGCCAGATCGTGGGTGACGATGATGGCCGCCAGCCCCAGTTCGCCCACCAGCCCACGCAACAGATCGAGCAGGCGCGCCTGCACCGATACGTCGAGCCCGCCAGTCGGTTCATCCATGAATACCAGGCGCGGCCCCGTCACCAGATTGCGGGCAATCTGCAGGCGCTGGCGCATGCCCCCCGAGAAGGAGCGCGGTTGATCGTCGATGCGGTCGGCGGCGATTTCCACGCGGCCCAGCCAATCCACCGCCGTCTCGCGGATATGGCCATAATGGCGGTCGCCCACCGCCATCAGCCGCTCGCCCACATTGGCGCCGGCCGACACTGTCATGCGCAAACCATCGGCCGGGTTCTGGTGCACGAAGCCCCAGTCCGTGCGCATCAGAAAGCGCCGCTCGGCCTCGCTCAGCTCGTAAAGATTGCGCCAGACCTCGTCGCGCATGCGATATTCCGTCCGGCCCGAACTGGGTTCGAGATGGGTGGACAGGCAATTGAGCAGCGTCGTCTTGCCCGATCCGCTCTCGCCCACAATGGCCAGCACTTCGCCGGGCCATAGCTCGAACGACACATCGGTGCAGCCCAGGCGATTGCCGTAATATTTGCTCAGGCCCTCGACCCGCAGCAGGGGTTGCTCGCTCATTCCGCCGCCTCCAGTTCTTCCCCGCTCAGGTGGCCGCGATGGCCCTCGGCGCGGCGCTCTTCGCAATTGTCGGTGTCCGAGCACACGAACATGTGCCCGCCACGGTCATCCAGGATCACCTCGTCGAGGTAGACGCCGGTAGCAGCGCATAGGGCGCAGGGCTGTGTAAAGTGCTGGATTTCGAAGGGGTGATCTTCAAAATCGAGGCTCACCACTTCGGTAAAGGGTGGCACGGCATAAATCCGCATTTCGCGCCCCGCGCCGAACAGCTGCAGCGCCGGCGACATATGCATTTTGGGGTTGTCGAATTTGGGCGTGGGCGAGGGGTCCATCACATAGCGGCCCTCGACCTTGACCGGATAGGCGTAGGTCGTGGCGATCTGGCCATGCTTGGCAATGTCCTCATAGAGTTTGACATGCATCAGCCCATATTCCTCGAGCGCATGCATTTTGCGCGTCTCGGTTTCGCGCGGTTCGAGGAAGCGCAGCGGCTCGGGGATCGGCACCTGGTAGACCAGCACCTGGCCCGCCTTGAGGGGCTTTTCTGGAATGCGGTGGCGGGTCTGGATGATGGTGGCGTCTGATGTATGCGTGGTGGTCGCGACGTTGGCGACCTTGGCGAAGAAGGCCCGGATGGACACCGCATTGGTCGTGTCATCGGCGCCCTGATCGATCACCTTGAGCACATCGTCCGGCCCGATGATCGCCGCCGTCACCTGCACCCCGCCCGTGCCCCAGCCATAGGGCATGGGCATTTCGCGGCTGGCAAACGGCACCTGATAGCCGGGAATGGCGATGGCCTTGAGGATAGACCGCCGGATCATCCGCTTGGTCTGCTCATCGAGATAGGCAAAATTGTAATGCGCGATGGCGGTCATTTTCTTACCTCGCAAAAGTCTACTCCACCCACGGTGTCATTCCCGCGAAAGCGGGAACCTCCGTTTAAGGTGCTGGCAAAGGAAACAGGGGTTCCCGCTTTCGCGGGAATGACATTGTGGAGGGGCGACGGCATCATTCGGCCGCCTCCTTGTGTGCTTCCTGTTCAGCCCGCATCCGCCGCACTACGTCGAGTTCGGCCTGGAAATCCACGTAATGGGGCAGCTTGAGGTGCTCGACGAAGCCGGTGGACTGCACATTGTCGAGGTGGCTGATGACGAATTCCTCGTCCTGCGCCGGGGCCACCACGTCCTCGCCGAACTCGCGGGCGCGCAGCGCCCGGTCGCACAGCGACATCGACATGGCCTTGCGCTCGGACTGACCGAACACCAGCCCATAGCCGCGGGTAAACTGCGGCGGCACCTTGGCCGAGCCCTTGAACTGGTTCACCATCTGGCACTCGGTGACCCGCACACGGCCCAGGCTCACCGCAAAGCCAAGCTCGGCAATGTCGAGTTCCACCTCGACCTCCCCGATGCGGATTTCGCCGACAAAGGGGTGCGTTCTGGCGTAACCGCGCTGTGTCGAATAGCCGAGCGCGAGCAGGAACCCTTCATCGCCCCGCGCCAATGCCTGCAGCCGCAAATCACGGTCCAGCGGGTATTGCAGGGGCTCGCGCGTCAGGTCGCCGATTTCGTGTTCTTCGGCGTTCAGGGCCTGCTCGCCGGAATCGAGCTCGATCAGCCCTTCGTGGGCCAATAGGTCGGTGACGCGGGGTGCTTGCTCCGGGTCGGCAGGCCGCCGGACTGGCGTTGCGACCTCACCGCCCTCGGCCACTGCCGGGTCGAGCAGGCGGTGGGTATAGTCAAAGGTGGGGCCCAACATTTGCCCGCCCGGCAAATCCTTGAACGTCGCTGAAACTCGGCGCTCGATCAGCATCTTGGCGGTGTCGATCGGCACCGAATAGCCGAAGCGGGGCAGGGTGGTGCGATAGGCGCGCACGAGGAAAATCGCCTCGATCAGATCGCCCCGCGACTGGATGATAGCGAGCGCCGCCAGATCCCGGTCATAGAGCGAGCCTTCCGCCATGCAGCGATCGACGGCCAGGCCAAGTTGCTGAATAATCTGCTCAATTCCGAGTGCCGGCACGTCCCGGTCGCCCCGCCGCCGGTCGGCCAGCAGAGCATGTGCATTGGCAATGGCGGCTTCCCCGCCCTTTACGGCCACATACATTTAAGCGTCCTTCCCAATAATTCGCGTGGTCCGCGGCAGCCCGATCACCGCTCCATCGGCCACCAGCAGCAGGTCCACCCCGCGCGGAAACTGCGCCCGGTTTTCCGCCCACTGATCGAGGAAGTCTTCGGGCAGGCCGAGTGGGGATATCTCGACGCTATGCTCGATCCCCGGACCCTTCAGCACGAGGGCATCGCCGCCGCTCAATGCCGCAACAGCCACGATGATCGTGGTCGAGCGGTCCGGGTAAATATCCGTGCCAGGCGAAAAGTGCTTCAGTTTCAATGCATTGCTGTCACGCAGCACCGCGAATTGCGCCTGCTCCGGTGCAACGTTCAGGGGCGAGCCGATATGGAATCGCAACCAGCCGGTTACCGCTTCAGTTGCTAGATCAGGCTCCAGCCACACGCCGGTATCGTGATCGCACAGGGTCAGCAGCACTGCTGCCAGTTCCGGCGTCAGCGGCGCGGGCGGGGTCAGATCAAGCGCCAGGTCCTGAAGTGTCCCTGGATTGGCCAGCGCATCCATCAGGGCGCGAAAGCCCTGTTGGGCCTGCATGACCGGGTCGGCAAAGCCGCCGTCGAGCATCAGATTATCCATCAAACATCCCCTCGCACCATGGTGAAGAAATCGACCTTGGTGGCGGCCGCTTCCTCGCGTTTCTGCTGGTCGGCATGGCTCCCCACAGCCCGTAGCGGGGCCAGCACTTCGGCCTCCACCCGCTCCGGCTCCCGCTGGAACAGCGCATCGAACACCGCAATCAGCCGCGCCTTTTCCAGATCGCGGCCCAGGCAATAGCCATGGCCCACTTCGCCGCTGGCCAATCGGACGCTCGCCCGGCTCACGCTGGTCTCGCCCAGATTGAACGGCGCGCCGCCGCCACCGGCTCGACCGCGCACCATGACGAGCCCGGTTTCGGGACCACGCAAGGCGCGGAATTCGGGCTTCTCGGCCCAGTCGCTCCACCGCGCTGTCAGGGCCGCGCTCTCGGCTGCCGCCAGGGCATTCAATGCCAACCGCCTCGGTTCTGTCGTCATATCGCTTGCCTCTACTTGTCTAATAAACTAGACAACATAAATCCTGATTCCGGTCTTAGGCGCCCTGTGTGAATTTGCAATGACAAAAACCGAGTCCGCGTCCGAATCCCATCTCAGCGGCGTCGCGCTGTGGCGGCGCATTGCCGATGCCATCCGGCTCGACATCGTCGGCGGCAAGCGCCAACCGGGCGATCGGCTGCCCGGGGAAACCGAACTGGCTGAGCGCTTTTCGGCCAATCGGCATACCGTCCGCCGGGCGCTGGCGGCGCTCCAGGCGGAGGGTGTCATTCGCACCGAACAGGGCCGTGGCAGCTTTGTCGACCAGGCGCGCCGCGTCAGCTATCGCATTGGCAAGCGGACCCGGTTTTCGGAGAACCTGGTCGGCCAGGCCGCTACGATTTCGCGCGATATGCTGTCCTCGCGGCTGGAAAACGCGACGACCAGCGTGGCGGCGGCGCTCGGCCTGCGGGCGGGAACCAAGGTGACGCGGCTGGAAACCCTATCATCAGCGGATAACCGCCCTATGTCGCGAGCGACGATCTGGCTGAGCTATGCGGCCTTCGCCGATTTTGCCGTGCGCTTTGCGGAAAACCCGTCCATCACGGCGACGCTGGCCAGTTACGGCATTGCCGACTATGCCCGCGCCAGCACCCGCATTTCGGCCCGCCACGCCGATGCCGACGAAACGGCAACGCTGAAACTCGCCCCCGGCGCCATTCTGCTGGTGTCCGAGGCGGTCGATACGGACCTTGCGGGCAAGCCCTTGCTCTATGCGCTGAGCCGCTTCCCGGCAGATCTGATGGAACTGGTGGTCTAGGACCAATAGACGTTCAGCGAGCCACCGCGCCGTCTCCTCCCCCTTGAGGGGAGGGCTCAGCTTTTCGCTAGCGAAAAGCGGGGGTGGGGGTTCTGCGGCATCAACATGCTCAATGCTTGCGGAGCCTTCAGAACCCCCACCCTCAATCCCTCCCCTCAAGGGGGAGGGAGGCAGATCGTGGCGATCCTAAACCCGTTCCGCCTGAGCTTGCTGCAAGAGGTCAAGAAAACGCTCGCCGGCGTCCTGCAACTGCCCGGAATTGTCTATCGAGACACTCTCGACACCCGGCACGGCGACATCAAGCTGGCGCGCCAGGCGCTGGCGAATGGCTTCGGCATCCTCGCGGCCGCGTGCTGCCAGCCGCTGGGCGATAATCTCCGGGCGGGCTGAAATAGTGGCCACGATGACCCGGTGATAGCGGGTGGCGGCCTCGCCAATCACCTGTCGCGATACATTGGCGATGACGACACGACCAGCGGCAATGTCGTTGTCGATGGAGCGCGGCAGGCCATAGCGCAGGCCATGGGCCTGCCAATGCAGCGCCAGCCCGTTGGACCGGGCCAGCGCCTCAAAATGCGCTTCGCTGAGGCTATCGTGATCTTCGGCCGCGCGATCGGCGGGACGGGTGACGATGCGGCGCACAAAGGTGAATTCAGCGCGTCCGGCCAGACGCTGGCGCGCAAAGTCGATCAGCGAATCCTTGCCCGATCCGCTGGGGCCGACTACGGCGATGAAGGCACCGGAAGGCTCCGAACTCATATCACCCGGTTCCCTTCGCGCCAGACGGTGCGCACGATGGGCACGCCATCCTGTACGCGCACGCGCACCAGATCGGCCCGCTTGCCCATGGCGATCTCGCCGCGGTCGTGCAGGCTTGCCGCTTCGGCGGGGTGCTTGGATACCAGTCGCACGGCATGGGGTAGCGTGATGGAGTCAACGCTATCGCCCAGCGAGAAGGCTGCCTGCAACAGGCTGAAGGGGATGTAATCGGACGACAGAATGTCGAGCAGGCCGTGCTCGGCCAGTTCGCGCGCCGAGACATTGCCTGAATGGGAGGAGCCGCGCACCACATTGGGCGCGCCCATCAACACGGCCATGCCAGCCTCATGCGAGGCGCGGGCGGCTTCGACCGTTGTTGGGAATTCAGCGACATCGATGCCCTGGGCAATGGCCTCGTCGACATGGCCCAGCGTGGCGTCGTCATGGCTGGCCAGCACGATATCGTTGGCCTGGCAGAATTGCGAAATCGCCGCGCGATGCGGCCCGGCATGCATTTCCGAGTCGCGAATGCGGCGCGCCGAAAAGTCGGCCAGGGCCTGATCGCTCATCTTGAGCTTGCCCTGGTAATAGACGCGATAGGCGTCGAGATTGGCAAACTGCCGTTGGCCGGGTGCGTGGTCCATCAATGAGGCCAGGCGCACCAGCGGGTGGTGCTGCAGCAGTTCGAAACCTTCGAGACAATCGGGCGCGGAAACCTCGCAGCGCAGATGGATGAAGTGGTCGGCGCGCAGGCGGCCCGCTTGCTTGCCGCCGGCAATGGCTTCGGCCAGGACCAGCATTTCGGTGGAGCCCATGTCGGATTGCTCGTCGATGCCGACCCGCAGGGCATCGAACACGGTGGTAATGCCGGAGGCGGCGACCTGGGCGTCATGGGCCTGCACCGCGGCAATGGCGTTCCAGCGCACTTTGGGGCGCGGCGCATAGTGGTTTTCGAGGTGGTCGGTATGCAGTTCGATCAGGCCCGGAATGACGTAGTCGCCATCCATGTCTTCGCCATGCGCCGAAGCCGCCGAGATATCGGCGATCAGGCCATCGCGCAGCAGGATCGCGCCCTCGATGACTTCGTCGGCCAGGACAATCCTTGCATTGGTGAGAACGGTTTCGGCGGCATTCTTCTGCGTCATGGATCAAGCAATCTTGCGTCGGCGTTGAGTGATAAACTGGTGACTGGAATGGACGAAGAACGGAGCATTCGGCTCCGGCTCCACGAACAGGGCAACTTGCCCGATATGCAATGGCGCTGTGGCAAGGTCGCCGAAATGGCGCTGCAATACCAGCGCCACATGATCACGTTCCAGCTCATCGATGGGGCCGGTCAGCGTCATGTGAAAGCGGAACTGGTCGAACACATTGGGGTGGCCCCAATTGCGCAGATTATCGAATTGCTGGCCGTTGAACCGTCCGATATCGCCCCGCGCCAGATCAAGATCGGTGATCGGGCTGCGATAGATATCAAAGGCGGTGACGAAATCGGCCGCCAGATCATTGAGTTCGAGCATGGGCAATGCCGGCACCAGCGCAAAGGCATTCTGGATCGGCGCGATGCGCATCTCCGGCACGGTGACGGAAGGCAGACGGCGGCAGAACCGGTCGAGCGCTAATTGCAGATCGGCTATTTCGTAGTCGGGGGCCAGGCGGAACGGGGCTTTCAGCGTGCCGTGAAAGCCGAAACGGCGCGGTGCGGCGGTGAGGAAAGCGTGGTCGGTTTCCACCAATCCCTCCACCGGCCAGCTCACCCGCGCACCGGTATACGGGTCACGCCTAAGCCATTGCGCCGCGGCAATCTGCAGCGGGTCATCGGGCGGAGGAACAAAATAGATCGCGCAACGCATATTGGGCTCACACTGATCCCTATGCGTTATCGGAACTCTGTGACAATTCGACAAATGTCTAGTTTAGCGCACAAGTTCTTTTCGGGCCCTGCGACCCGAAAAGAGGTGCCGCTGGCGGCTATTTCGGCGCAGGGCAGCTATTGGTCGGTTCGACCTTGAGTACGGGGAAGCAATCCTTCCAGGCCTCGGTGCGCGGCGGCCAGGGGGTGAGGAATTCCGGGCTTTCTTCCAGCTGGAGAATGCCCTGCGCCTGCAAATTCTTCACGCGGCCATCGAGATATTCCTTGATGACGCTGATCTGCCCGTCTGCCACGGTGGCAACCCAGACGTCGTTGACCACCTGGCGATTGCCGCGCTGAAAGGTGCGGAATTGCAATTCGGCGGCAACGCGGCCGGTCTCGGTGTCGATATAGAAGGCGTCGGCGGGCAGGAAAATGCTGGTATCGCTAGCCTGCTCACAGAACAGTTTGAGGTCGGCCAGGACAGCGTCGACCCCGGTAATGTGGCTGGTGGGGTAGGAGAAATCGACGTCAGGCGCGACCGTCTTGGCCATCAGGTCGCTATTGCAGCTGGCCCAGGAACTGGCGAGGTCGAGGATCAGATCCTGGAATTGCGCCCGAGGGCTGCCGGCCTCTTCGATGGCGCCGGAATATTCGACACCGGGCCGGACTTCGGCAGCAGACAGCGCAACGGGCAGACAGGGCAGCATGGTCAATACAGCGGTAAGCATGCGGACATTGCGCTTGAGCATCTCGGCATCTCCTGATGATCGATTATCGAACTTGTGTTCGATTAATGAATATCAAGACAGTCCTTGCGGTTCACGCCCAGTCAGTTTTTCCGAATGTCAGGAATGCGTCCGTGACATAACTGTGACGGTGCCGAGTTGTTGTTGTGGCGGTGGTCCCTCACAGTAGACCTCACCCTGTCGAAGGGCGAGGGCGTGGCGAGATGGTGCCACGACCTCGTGGTTCGACAGGCTCACCATGAGGTCTACTGCGGGCGCCTGCTAAGCGCTGTGCCAAATATGTTGCGAAACAGGCAGGCGGTGGTGATGGGGCCGACACCATCGGGCGCATGAGTGACTGCGGTGGCCTTGCCTTCAACGCTTGCGAGATCGACATCGCCCAGAATCTGTCCATTGCTGCGGCTGATGCCGACATCGATCAGGATGGCCCCTTGAGCGATGTGATCGGCGGTGATCAATCCGGCCACGCCGGTTGCGCTCACGACGATGTCGGCTTGCCGCGTTAATGCGGCCAGATCGCGTGTTGCGGCGTGTCCCACGGACACTGTGGCGTTACGGTCGAGCAGCATCATGGTCAGCGGGCGCCCGACGACGGGGGAGGCGCCGACCACGGCAACCTTCGCCCCGGCCAGATTGCCGAACAGGGCCTCGGCGCAGATCACGCTGGCTTGTGCCGTCGCAGCGCCTCGGCCGGGTGCGCCCAGCAGCAGGTTGCCGGCGTTCATCGGGTGGAGGCCATCGACGTCCTTTTCCGCGCCAATCGCCAGCGCGGCCGCAATAGCATCGACTCCCTGGGGCAGGGGGTAGAGCGTGATCACCGCATCGACAGCGGGGTCGTCGCGCAGGGCGGCCAATTGCCGGTAGATCGCCAGCGGATCGCTCGCGTAGGCCAGCACAGTCAGCGCAATGCCGGCCTGTTCCGCCATCTCCTGTTGCCGGGTGGCATAGGCGCGGGCGCCGGCATTGCTGGCATCGAGCAGCACGCGGCAGGTGGGGCGAATTCCGGCATCCTGCGCGCGGCGCAAGGTTTCGGCATGCACGTCGCGGGCGATGTCGAGGCCGGAGAATATGCGTGTCTGCACCGGGTGCCCCTAGAAGGTCAGGCCGACATCGGCCGCGCATTGGCGCAGTTTGGGGAACATGACCTGCTCAATATGTTCGGGCTGATAGCGGCTCTGCGGGAAGATGATCGAGATGGCGCCGATGACCTTGCCGCCCACGCCCAGCACCGGCACGGCCAGGGAATCCACGCCCTCGACATATTCGGCATCGGCAAAGCAATAGCCCTTGGCGCGGATCGCGCCGAGCTGGGCGATGAGCTTGTCCTTGCTGGTTTCGGTGTGCTGGGTATGGGCGGTCAGCGGCGCATCGGCAATGATCGCCTCGCGGGTTTCCGCATCGAGAAAGGCCAGCATGGCGCGGCCGGCGGCGGTGGGCAGCAGGGGAATGCGGCTGCCGGTGGTGACCATGTTGAGGGTGAAGCGCGCCGGGCCATAGGAATGGGCGACGTAAACCGCCTCGGTATCGTCCAGCATGCTGAAGGACACGGCCTCACCCACCTCGTCGGAGGTGAGGCGCAGGATGGGCTGGATGATCTGCGAAATGCCGCGGCCTTCAACAAAGCCCTGGGTCAGGCGCAGCACATGGGGGGTGAGCTCGTAGCGGCCCCGGTCGCTGGCGAGATAGCCGAGCTGTTCGAGCGTCCGCACCAGCCGCCGCGCCACCGCCCGGCTGAGATTGGTTTTCTGCGCCACTTCGGCCATGGTCAGCATGCGGTTCTTGCCGTCGAAGGCGCAGATGACCTCCAGGCCCTTGGCAAAGGTCAGCGAAACTTCCTTGTCGTCCGCGTCCAGCCTGCGCATGTTCATGCATCCCCAAATCAAAATCATCTTAGTGATGTTCGATAATAGATCAATCGTTCGGTTAGCGAGCGATGGTCCGTATGTGTGCCTATATATTGTGCATCACGAAATTCGGCCTTCAAGATAATCAATCGGCTTGACCGTGCCGCCAAACTGGCCTTAGGCTCTACATAACGAACATTAATTCGATAATCGAACGTGCTGGGAGCGAGGGGCGGGGGCTGCTGATTGGCGGCACCAGAACTCGTCCGCACGCCTCGTCGCGACTGCCCTAAGGATCGGAATGAAAGTCCACGTCATCTATGCCCACCCTCTGGCCGATAGCCTTGCCGCGCATTTGCATCAGGTGACGGTGGAGAGCCTCGTCCAGGCGGGGCATGAGGTGGACGATCTCGACCTTTATGCCGACAATTTCGACCCCATCCTGTCGCCGCAGGATCGGCGCGACTATCACGACACGGCCATCAATCAGCGCAAGGTCGCGGGATATGTCGAGCGGCTGCAAAGCTGCGAGGGGCTGGTGCTGTGCCACCCGGTATGGAATTTCGGCTGGCCGGCCATTCTGAAGGGTTATTTCGACCGCGTGTTCCTGCCCGATGTGTCGTTCAAGCTGGTGGATGGGCAGGTTTCGCCCGGCCTCAAGAACATTCGGAAGCTGGCGACCGTCACGACCTATGGCTCCAAGCGCTGGCGCGCGGCCGTGTTGGGCGATGCGCCGCGCAAGAATGGCACGCGCTTTTTGCGCGTCGTCTGCCACCCAAGGGTCAAAGTGCGCTATCACGCATTATACGACATCAACAATGCAACGCCGGAACGCACCGATGCCTACATCGCCAAGATCCGCGCCGAAATGCTGAAGTTCTAGCCATGACCACTGCCTTGGCCCAGACAAAGACCGACAAAGCCCCGGCCAATGACCGGCTGCCGGGCAATGCTGCCCTGATGTTCGACGCCGTCTCGATGACCTTTCCCGATGGCACACAGGCGCTCGACACGGTGACGCTGGCCATCCAGCCGGGCGAGTTCGTCTCCATTGTCGGCCCCTCTGGCTGCGGAAAATCCACCCTGCTCAAGCTCGCCTCGGGGCTTGAGAGCCACACCTCGGGCGATATCTGGGTGGATCGCGACAGCCTTGGCTATACGTTTCAGGACGCAACGCTGCTGCCGTGGCGCAAGGTTTTGGCCAATGTCGAGCTGCTGATGGAATTGCGCGGCTTCGATCCGGCCGAGCGCCGCCGCATTGCTTTGGAGCAGATCGAGCTGGCGGGGCTGTCGGGGTTTGAAAACCACTATCCCCGGCGGCTGTCTGGCGGCATGAAAATGCGAGCCTCACTGGCGCGCTCGCTGGCGCTCAATCCGGCGGTGTTCCTGTTCGACGAGCCCTTTGGGGCGCTGGATGAAATCACCCGCGAGCGGCTCAATGATGAGCTGATCGCGCTCTATACCAGGCAGAAATTCACTGGCGTTTTCGTCACGCACTCGATCCCCGAGGCGGTTTATCTGTCCACCAAGGTCGTGGTCATGTCCAAGCGGCCCGGCCGGATCGTCGCCAGCTTCGACATCGCCTTCCCCGAGCCGCGCACGCCTGAGCTACGCTATAGCAGCGGCTTTGCCGAAGTCTGCGGGGAAATCTCGCTGGCCCTGCGCAACGCGATGGAGGGCTAGACTATGGCAAAATCCCAACGCAAGCTCGCCGTGGAACGCTATCTCGCCAAGCCGCTGGCCGCGCGGCCGGGTATGTCGCAGCGCTTTGCCGCTGCCCTGCTGCCGCCGCTGCTGATGGGCGTGCTGGTCGTCATCGCCTATATCTGGACGCGCTCGGGGCTGGAAACCCACCGGCAATTCCTGATGCCGACGCTTGAGGGCCTGTGGACCCAGGCCTTCAGCCAGCCCGCAGTGCTCGGCCAATTGTTCAACGCTGCCGTCACCACGCTATCGATTGCGCTGGCGGGGCTGGCCATTTCCATTCCCATCGGCATGTTGCTGGGCGTGGTGATGTTCCGCTTCCAGGTCATGGAAAAGGCCATCTTTCCCTACCTCGTCGCGCTGCAATCCATCCCGATCCTGGCGATCATTCCGCTGCTGCAATCGGCGCTGGGCTTCGGCTTTCTGCCCAAAGTGCTGATCGTGGCGCTCTTCACTTTCTTTTCCATTCCGACCACGCTGCTGCTCGGCCTCAAGAGTGTCGATCGCAGCATTATCGACCTGTTCCGCCTGCAAAAGGCCGGTTGGCCCACCATGCTGGTCAAGGCCGGTTTCCCTTCGGCGGCGCCGACGCTGTTTGCCGGGCTGCGTATTTCGGCGGGGCTCGCGGTGATCGGCGCCATCGTGTCGGAACTGTTTTTCCTGTCCGGCCCCGGGGGGCTCGGGCAGATGCTGATCAACGCCAAGATCGATTTCAAATACGAACAGATGTATGCCGCATTGCTGGTGTCGTCGGTGCTGTCGATCTCGGTTTATCTGCTGTTCAGCTGGCTTGGAAACCGGCTGTTTTCAGAATGGCACGAGTCGGGGGGAGGTAGCGCGAGGTACAAGCCAGACCCGCGCACACCGAAATTCTTCACATGGGACAACAATGATGAACTTCAGGACCTTACTGCTCGCCGTCACCGCGCTTACCGGCATAGGGCAAGCCGCCCAGGCCGCCGAGCCCGGCGCCTTCGCCAAGGCGCATTACACCACCCCATTGGCCGACGTGTGCCCCAATCCCTTCATCATCCAGAAGGATTGGCTGGCCCAGGCCGAGCATGGCGGGCTCTATCAGATGATCGGGGCAGGGGGCGAAATGTCCTCCGGAAAATATCAGGGGCCACTCGGCTCGACCGGCATCGATCTGGTGCTGCTCGAAGGCGGCGGCGGGGTCGGGCTGGGCGATGGCGAAACCGCCTATTCGGCGCTCTATATGGGCAATTCCAAAGCCGGCGTGACGCCCCATCTGGGCTTCCAGGAGCTGGACAACGCCTTCATCTTCTCCAAGCAATTCCCGGTCGTCGGCGTGGTCAGCCCGCTCGACAAATCGCCCACATCCCTGTTCTGGGACCAGGCCACCTATCCCGAAGGCTTCAAGACCATTGACGATCTCAAGGCCTTCGCCGCCTCCGGCAAGGGCAAGATCTACGTCTCTACCATCAAGCGCACCTTCGGCAAATATCTGGTCGATCAGGGCGTGCCGGCCGATGTGTTCGTGGAAGGTTATCGCGGCGATGGCGAGAATTTCGTCGTCAACAATGGCACCTGGCTCAATCAGGGCTTTGTCACCAGTGAGGTCTATAAATTCGCTCACGGCAACAACTGGGCCAAGCCGATCGACTATCTGCTGATCTCCGATCTGGGCTATTCGATCTATACCGGCATGCTCTCGGTCGCCACCAACCGGCTGGAAGAACTGGCGCCGTGCCTTGAAAAGCTGGTGCCGATCATCCAGCAGGCCGAGGTGGATTATGTTACCGACCCGGTCGAGGCCAATGGGACCATCGTGGCCTTCAACGAGGGCGGCTTCGGCGCCGGCTATTGGAAGACCGATGCCGACCTGATGACCTATGCGGCCAAGGCGCTGGTCGATTCCGGTGTGGTCTCCAATGGCAGCAATGCCACTTTGGGCGATTTCGATATGGCGCGGGTTTCGGCGCTGTTCGATCTGGTCAAGGGTGGGCTCGACGAACGCGCCGACCCGGCTGTGACGCCGGAAAGCGTCGTCACCAACCGCTTCATCGATCCCTCCATCGGGCTGAAGTAATGCCGCATCCGCAGGCCATTCTGCTCGACGGCGACCAGCTCGCCGAGCGCCTGCGGGGCGAGATGAAAGCCGATGCGGCGCAACTCAAGGCGCGCGGCATCCAGCCGAAAATGGCAACCGTACTGGTGGGGGATGACCCCGCCAGCGCCAGCTATGTGGCGCGCAAACATGCCGATTGCGCTCAAATCGGCATTGCGGTCGAGGACATGCGGCTACCGGCTACGATCGCGGCGGATGAACTGCTGGCGGTCATCGCGGCGCTGAACGCCGATGCGTCCGTGCACGGCTTCATGGTGCAATTGCCACTGCCGGCAGGGCTCGACGGAGCCGCCATGCTCGAAGCCGTGCGGCCCGACAAGGATATCGATGGGCTGCACCCGATCAATCTGGGGCGCTTGCTGGGCGGCCAGCCGGGCATCCTGCCCTGTACGCCGGCCGCCATCCTCACTCTGCTAAGGGCCTACGACATACCTTTGGCCGGAGCCGAAGTGGCTATCATCGGTCGCGGCAATCTGGTGGGCCGGCCCCTGGCTGTGCTGCTGTCGCAACGCGGTATAGACGCCACCGTCACACTGTTGCACAGCGGCTCCCGCGACCTCGCCGCTACCACGCGCCGCGCCGATATCATCATTTCGGCCGCGGGACTTCCCAACCTGATCAAAACCGACATGGTCAAGCCCGGCGCCGCTGTGATCGGCGTTGGCATCAGCTATGTCGATGGCGCGATGATTTCGGATATCGCTGCGGGCGTTGCGAATGTGGCCGGTTGGATCACGCCACCGCACGGCTCTGTCGGGGCGTTGACCCGCGCCATGCTGCTCAAAAACCTGCTGCAGGCAGCGGCCAGGCAATAACCGCGCGCTCATTCCTCCCCCGCGTCCTGCGCCGAACGAAAATGGTTGCCGTAACCCCCGGCGCTAGCGTGGCCTTGCTGGCAAATCATCGGAAGGGAAAAAGCCTTCTGAATATGGCCTCCGGCAGGCCTCGCAACGTTTATCTATC
The DNA here is from genome assembly GCF_025452235.1 of Devosia neptuniae. NCBI lineage: Bacteria > Pseudomonadati > Pseudomonadota > Alphaproteobacteria > Hyphomicrobiales > Devosiaceae > Devosia > Devosia neptuniae. The sequence goes on along the minus strand of NZ_CP104965.1, from coordinate 4,023,780 downwards.
AAATTAGTAGACTTATAATCCCGGCACGTGATTTGCTATTCGGCAGGGGAAACAATGAGCTACGCATTGAGCGTGCTGGACAAGAGTCCGATCGTCCGTGGCGAGGACCCGGCGCTGGCCCTGCGGCGCACTGTGGCGCTGGCGCAGCGGGCCGAGGCCCTGGGATATCGGCGCTTCTGGGTGGCCGAACACCACAATACGCCTGACCTCGCCAGTTCATCGCCCGAAGTCCTGCTGGCCCATCTTGCCGCCCATACAAGGAGCATCCGCATTGGTTCGGGCGGCGTGATGCTGCAGCATTATAGCCCCTATAAGGTCGCCGAGAATTTCAACTTGCTGGCGGCGCTGGCGCCGGGGCGGATCGATATCGGTATCGGCAAGGCGCCGGGCGGGCTGCCGCTTTCGACCAAGGCGCTGCAATTCGGTCGCGACCTGGCCCAAAAGCCCGATTTCCGCACCCAGCTGGAAGAACTCGACCGCTTCCTGTCGGACGATGCAGCGCGCCGCCCCGAGGGGCTGGATGCGACGCCGCGGCCGCGCAATGCGGGGGAAAGGCACTTGCTCGGGGCCAGCGTCGAAAGCGCGGCCTTGGCAGCCGAACTGGGCTGGAACTTCGTTTTTGCCCGCCATCTGAATGGCGACGACGCGACGCTGTCGGCAGCAATCTCGACCTATCGCGATGCCAGTGGCCGCACGCCTGTGGTTGCGCTGGCGGCTGTCGTGGCCCGCTCGGCGGCAGAGGCCCGGGCGCAGGCCGAATTGTTCACGCCCTATCGCGTGCATATTCCGGGCGCGCAAAGCGTCACCGTGGGCAGCGAGGCGCAGGCGGCTGAATATGCGCGGCAGGCCGGCGTTAGCGACTACACGGTCGAACGCCGCCAATCCACGGCGCTGGCCGGCGATGGCACGGACATCATCGCGGCGCTCGACCAGCTCGCGCGCCAGCATGGCATTGCCGAATTCATCATCGATTTCGCCAATGCCGGCGATAGCCGCATCGAAGCGGTCGAACTGGTCGCCGCCGCCCGGCTGCAACCATTGCCAACAGCACTTTCCGCTTAAATCATGGGGCCTTCAAAATGAGCCAGAAACGCATTCCCTTCGGCATCATGCTGCACGGCCCCGGCGGCCATATGAACGCCTGGAAGCATCCAAGCGTGCCCGCCGACGCCAGCGTCAATTTCGACTTCATCCTCAATACGGCCAAGCGGGCCGAGGCGGCGGGCATTGCCTTCGCCTTCGTTGCGGACGGGCTCTATATCAACGAGCAGTCGATCCCCCATTTCCTCAACCGCTTCGAACCGATTGCGTTGCTCTCGGCACTGGCGACGGTGACCAGCAAGATCGGGCTGGTGGGCACGCTGTCCACCTCCTATAGCGATCCGTTCACCGTGGCGCGGCAGTTTGCCTCCATCGACCTGCTCAGCAAGGGCAGGGCGGGCTGGAATGCGGTGACCTCCCCGCTCGAGGGATCGGCGAGGAATTATGGCCGCGCCAGCCATCCCGACCATGCATTGCGCTACGAAATCGCGGCCGAGCACATCGAGATCGTCAAGGGCCTGTGGGACAGCTGGGACGACGACGCCTTTGTGCGCGACCGGGCCAAGGGTCAGTTCGCCGATTTCACCAAGCTGCACCGGCTCAATTTCAAGGGCCGCTTCCATTCGGCCGAAGGCCCGCTCAATATCCAGCGCTCGCCCCAGGGGCAGACCGTGCTGTTCCAGGCCGGCGGCTCCGATGCGGGGATCGATCTGGCGGGCCTGCATGCTGACGCGGTTTTTGCCAATTCGGCCTCGATCGAGGAAAACCGGGTCCTGACCAGCAAGCTCAAGCAAAGCGCAGTGGCGCATGGCCGGGGTGCCGACGCCATCAAGGTCCTGCCGGGAATCGGCCCGGTCGTGGGCTCGACCGAGGCCGAGGCGCAGCGCAAATATCAGGAAATCCGCGACCTGGTGAATATCAGCGAGGCGCTGGCCTATCTTGGCCGCTTCTTCGATCACCACGATTTCAGCCAATATGATGTGGATGCGCCATTCCCCGAACTGGGCGATCTGGGCTCCAACAACTTCAAGTCCGGCACCGATCGCATCAAGCGCATCGCCCGGGAAAAAGGCCAGACCCTGCGCGAAGTGGCACTGGAATCGGCGACACCGCGCAGCGAATTCGTCGGCACGCCCGAGCAGATCGCCGACAAGATCGAGGAATGGGTCGATACCGCCGCATCCGACGGCTTCGTGCTGGGCTTCCCGGTCCAGGGCATCGGGATCGAGGATTTCGATACCCAGGTGCTGCCGATCCTCGAACAGCGCGGGCGCCATTCGCGCGAGCAGATTGGCGACACCCTGCGCGATCACCTGGGCCTGCCATTCCGCGAAAGCCGCTATGCGCTGGCCGACACCAAGGCGGCCGGCTGATGAGCGGAGCGGCGCCGGTGACCGATGAGGATTTCGTGGCGCTGCGCCACCGGCTGCATGCGGCGCCCGAACTGGCCTATGAGGAGCACGAAACCAGCGCGCTGGTGGCCTCGTACCTGAGCGAATGGGGCTATGATGTTGTAACCGGCGTCGGCCGAACGGGCGTGGTGGGAACGCTGCGGCAGGGGCCTGGCGAACGCTCGCTGGCCCTGCGCGCCGATATGGATGCGTTGCCGATCGAGGAAGCCACCGGCCTTGCCTATGCCAGCCGCAATCCGGGCAAGATGCATGCCTGCGGCCATGACGGGCATACCACGATCCTGCTGTCCGCAGCGCGTCAGTTGGCGGCAAGCCGGCAGTTTTCCGGCACCTTGCGGGTGATTTTCCAGCCGGCCGAGGAGAACAATAGTGGCGCCCGCACCATGATCGAGGATGGCCTGTTCGAGCGCTTTCCGGTCGATGCGGTTTTCGGCCTGCACAATTGGCCCGGCATTCCCACCGGGCAATTCGCCTTTCTCGATGGCCCGGCCATGGCCTCGGTCGATCTGGTGATCATCAAGATCCATGGGCGCGGCGGGCATGGGGCCAAGCCGCACCAGACGGTCGATCCGGTCGTGGTCAGCGCCAGCCTGGTCATGGCCTTGCAGACGCTGGTGTCGCGCAATGTCGATCCGCTCGAAATGGCGGTGGTGACCGTCGGCTCCATCCATGGTGGGGTGGCGCCCAATGTCATTCCCGATAGTGTCGAGCTGCAATTGACGGTGCGCACCTTCAACGCCGCTATCCGCGAGCAGATCCGGCAGCGGCTGACCGCGCTGGTGGAAAGCCAGGCGGCCAGTTTCGGCGCCAGCGCCGAGGTGTTCTATCCGCGCGGCTATCCGGTGCTGGTCAATCATGCGGCCGAAACCGAGTTCGCCCGCCAGGTCGCCCGCCGGCATTTCGGCGAGGGGCGGATCGACACCAGCCTGCGGCCGATCACCGCCAGCGAGGACTTTGCCTTCATGCTGGAGCAGCGGCCTGGTAGCTATCTGTTCCTGGGCAATGGCGACAGCGCCGACCTGCATAGCCCGCATTATGATTTCAACGACGCCATCCTGCCCGATGCCGCCCGCTATTGGGTGCAACTGGCCCAGGATTACCTGGCGACCAACGCGGTCGCGGCGTGATTGCTTCCGGAGCTTCGAAATGACCGACAGCTTTCTTTACACGACGCCAAATGCCGAGATTTCCCGGCCGCTGATCGAGCAACTCACGGTGGAATACCGCAATCGCTATGGCAATTATTTCGGCGAAGATTCCTCGGCCGAGATGAACCGCTATCCGCCTGAACGCTTTGCCGACCCTGATGGCGCCTTCGTCCTGCTGTTGCGAGACGGCAAGCCCATCGCGGGTGGGGCCTTCATGCGCTACGACGACACCACCGCTGAATTCAAGCGGATGTGGACCGACATCGACCACCGCCGCCAGGGCCTGGCGCAGCGCGTGCTGGCGGAGCTGGAAAGCCGGGCGGCTGCCAAGGGCTATAGCCGCGTCTATCTCACCACGGGCTTCCGCCAGCCCGAGGCGGCCAAGCTCTATCTCAAGAGCGGCTATACCGCACTGTTCGACGTCGCCGCCGACCCCGAGACCATCCAGATCCTGCCGTTCGAGAAAGTGTTGGCGCCGGCTGGCATTCATCCGGGGTCGCGCAACGATCATCTGAGCGCGCCCGCCGCCTAGGGCAAAAATGTCCTGAGACATCGCAAACACAGAACGGGAGCACATTGCTGCGACGCCTCGTTCGAACCTAATGTCTATCAGATTTATAGAATAAGAGGGTGACATGGCATCGGCAACGGAAGTCGGCACGGAAACCAGTTCGGCGGGCAGGGGCTCGGCGCGGGACTATGCCCGCTACCGGGTGGTGCCGGCGCGCCATCCCTGGCGCATCGTGGGGAGCCTGGTTGCGGCCTTTGTCATCGCGGTGTCGCTGCATTCGGTGTTCACCAATGAGCGCTGGGGCTGGTCGGTCTTCGCGCAGTTCTTCTTTTCCGAACCCGTCCTGGTGGGGCTGGGCCGCACGCTGCTGTTGACGGCGCTGGCCTCGGTCATCGGCTTCCTGCTCGGCGGCGTACTGGCCTTCGCGCGGGTCTCCAAATCGCCGCTGCTGTCGGGCCTGTCCTGGGGCTATATCTGGCTGCTGCGCTCGATCCCGCTGATCGTGCTGCTGCTGGTGCTCAACAATCTGGGCTATCTCTACGCCACCATCAATATCGGCGTGCCCTTCACCAATATCCTGTTCGCCCAATTCGACACGGTGCAGACGCTCAGCCCGTTTTCGGTGGCGCTGATCGGGCTCAGCCTCAATCAGGCGGCCTTCTCATCCGAGATCATTCGCGGGGGCATCCTGTCGGTGGATCAAGGGCAGCACGAGGCCGCCGCTGCACTCGGCTTGACCCGCTGGCGCCAGGGCATTCATATCGTGCTGCCCCAGGCCATGCGCGCCATTCTGCCATCCGGCTTTAACGAGATCATCGGCCTCGCCAAGGCGACGTCCATCGTTTACGTGCTGGCGCTGCCCGAGCTGTTCTACACCGTGCAGGTGATTTACCGCCGCAACCTGGAAGTCATTCCGCTGCTGATGGTGGCGACCGTCTGGTACCTGATCATCATGATCGTGCTGTCCAGCGTGCAATATTTCGTCGAGCAGCATTTCGCCAAGGGCGCGCGCCGCGATGCCGGCCCGACTGCCATCGACAAGGCGCTGCGCTTCCTGGCCCGCCGGCCCACTGACACGGTCGGCACCTCGGCTACGAACGTTGCCCGCAAGCCGCTCAGCACTGCCTTTGGCAATACCGGCGAAGGCCGGGTAGACCTGCATGGCATCAACAAGAGCTTTGGCGCCAATGTCGTGCTCGACAATGTCAGCCTAACCATCGCGCCCGGCGAAGTCACCGCCATTATCGGCCCGTCCGGCGCCGGCAAATCCACCCTGCTGCGCACCATCAACCATCTGGAGCGCGCCGATGCCGGCGTGGTCAGCATCGATGGCGAATTGATCGGCTATGAGCGCCGCGGCGATGTGCTCTATGAGCTCAAGGAGCCCGCCATCCGCCGCCGCCGCTCGGCCGTGGGCATGGTGTTCCAGAGCTTCAACCTGTTCCCGCATCTGACGGCGCTCGAAAATATCATCGAAGCCCCGGTCTCGGTGGGCGGCGTGCCGCGCGAGGAGGCCATTGCCGACGCGCGGGACCTGCTGGCCCGCGTGGGCCTCGCCGACAAGGCCGATGCCTATCCGCGGCACCTCTCAGGTGGGCAGCAGCAGCGCGTCGCCATCGCCCGGGCCCTGGCGCTGCGGCCCAAAGTGCTGCTGTTCGATGAGCCGACTTCGGCGCTTGATCCCGAACTGGTGGGCGAAGTGCTCGATGTCATCAAGGAATTGGCCAAATCCGGCACGACGCTGATCATCGTGACGCACGAAATCGGCTTTGCCCGCGAAGTGGCCGACCGCGTGGTGTTCATGGAAGGCGGCAAGGTGCTGGAAGTCGGGCCGCCCGAGCGGCTGTTCAACGAGCCGTCCCATCCGCGCACCCGCGAGTTCATCGCCAAGGTTCTCTAACGTCCAACGCCTGCGCCGCCTGCTCATGCCATTCGTCCGGCAGGCTGGCGCACGCCTCGATCAAGCCAAAGGAACGCCAATTGCTCTCCAGAAAATCCTTCATTATCGCGGCGACGAGCCTGCTGCTGGCAGCGTCGACATCGGGCATCGCGCTCGGCCAGGCCGCCGGCTTCAGCCTCGAGCCCAATCCGGCCAATCGCCTGCATGCGGAAAAGGTCGACGCCATCGCGGCCTTGCTGCCGCCCGACTATAAATGGGCCAAGGACGGCGTATTGAGCGTCGCCATTGCCGCCGGCGCGCCGCCGATCGCGACCTATGCGACCGATGGCGCCACGGTGGTTGGCTTCGATCCGGATATTGGCCGGCTCGTGGGCGAGGTGCTCGGGCTGCCGGTCGAGATCGTGCCGATCGCCTGGGCCGACTGGCCGCTGGGGGTGACGGCGGGCAAGTATGACGCGGTGATTTCCAATGTTGGCGTGACCGAGGAGCGCAAGGAGAAGTTCGACTTCTCGACCTATCGCATCGGCATCCACGGTTTCTATGTCAGGGCCGATAGCCCGATCACCTCGATCAAGGAGCCCAAGGATATTGCCGGGCTCAAGATCATCACCGGTTCAGGCACCAACCAGGAGCGCATTGCGCTCGAATGGGATCGCCAGAACCAGGAAGCGGGCCTGGCGCCGATCGAGCTGCAATATTACGACGACGATGCGGCGGCATCGTTGGCCATCAGCTCGGGCCGGGCGGATGTGCAGCTCAATCCCAATGCACCACAGGCCTATCACGCCGCGCTGACGGGTGACACCAAGCTGGTGGGCACGATCAGCTCCGGTTGGCCGAACCCCGCCGATGTGGGCATTACCACGCGCAAGGGCAGTGGGCTGGCCGAGCCGTTCACCGCCGCGATCAACCATCTGATCGAGACCGGCACCTATGCCGAACTGCTGGCGCAGTGGAATGTGACGCCCGAGGCGGTGCCAGAATCGCGGACCAACCCGCCCGGCCTGCCCAAGCCGCCGGCGTCGTGATCGGGACGATCCAGCATGGCCCTCAATATCAGGCATATCGGCTTTCTGACGCCGGGCAATTTCAGCAATGACAATCCCTTCGAGGGGATCGACGCCACGCTGAACCTGATCGCCTTCGGCGAGCAATTGGGCTTTGACAGCGCCTGGGTCCGCCAGCGGCATCTGGAGCCCGGCATCGGGCAGGCAGCGGTGTTCTTGTCTGCGGCGAGCCAGCGCACCAGCACGATCCAGCTTGGCTCAGCGGTAATCCAGATCGGCTATGAGAGCCCGTTCCGGCTGGCCGAAGACCTCTCCATGGTCGATGTGCTGTCGCGCGGGCGGCTCAATGTCGGGTTGAGTGCCGGCGTGCCGCCACATGCGGCAATCCTCGGGCCGCTGGTGCACGATGGCGATTGGCAGGGCCATGATCTGGGCCATGGCCGCATCGAACGCTTCGCCGCCAATCTGCGGGGCGCTTATCTCGGCGATGACGACACCACCATCGCCACCCCGTTCGGCCCACAGCGGCCGCGCCTGCAACCCTATGCTGCGGGCCTGGCCAACCGCCTCTGGTATGGCGGCGGTTCGCTCAAATCGGCGCGTTGGGCGGGGGAGAATGGCTTCAACCTGCTCACCGGCAATGTGATTTCCGGCGAAGACACCGACGACTTCCACACCGCCCAGCGCAACCTGATCCAGGCCTATCGGCAAGCCTCGGACGGCTGGCCGGGGCGGGTCGCCGTCGGCCGTGTGATCGTTCCCACCGACAGCGCACCGCCTGCGCGCATTGCCCGCTACGAGGCTTACGCCGCTGGCCGCTATGAACGCACCCTCAAGCCGCAGGGCGAACGCCGCACGCTGTTCCCGCGCGATCTGGTCGGCAGCGCCGAGCAGATCGCGGGTTGGCTGCTTGATGATCCGGTGCTGCCGCTGGTCGACGAATTGCGGATCGAACTGCCCTACGAGTTCACGCTCCCGGAATACGAACAGATCCTGACCGACACCATCACGCGCATCGCTCCGGCGCTGGGCTGGTCGGCCAAGTCCTCATCCCAGGCCCGGCCCGCTATCCGGCTGGTCTGACCCACCATGCCCGGCCCTGCGCAAAGCCGCGGCACATCACAGCGCGTCACGACGAAACGAAAGCATGACATGACCAAGCCAAACTCCCTCAGACTGCTGCTGGCCGGCCTTGCCCTCGCGGCCCTCACCGGTACTGCCTTCGCCCAGGCCGCGTTCGATCTCAGCCCCGAACAGCCGGGCCGCCTCAAGGCCGAGCCCAATGCCGAAGCGATCGCCGCCATCCCGGCCGATTTCAAGTTCGCCAGGCCAGGCGCCTTCACCGTTGCGGTCTCGCCGTGGGACCCGCCGATTGCCACCTATGCCACCGATTCCCAGACCGTGGTGGGCTCCGATCCCGATATCGCCTCGCTGATTGCGGACTCGCTGGGGCTCGAGCTCAACCTGGTGGCCGTCGCCTGGGCCGATTGGCCGCTCGGGGTCAGTTCGGGCAAGTACGACGCGGTGATTTCCAACGTCACCGTGACCGAGGAGCGCAAGGAAAAGTTCGATTTTTCGAGCTACCGCCAGGACGTGCTGGGCTTTTATGTCCGCTCCGACAGCCCGATCACCGCAATCAATGAGCCCAAGGACATTGCCGGGCTCAAGGTCATTACCGGCGCCGGCACCAACCAGGAAAAGATCATCCTGGAATGGGATCGCCTGAATGTCGAAGCCGGTCTCGCCCCGGTCGAAGTGCAATATTACGACGACTCGGCGGCCAGCACGCTCGCCATCCAGTCCGGCCGGGCCGATGTGGAGTTCAACCCGAACCCGACCCTGTCCTATTCCTCCGCCGTCACCGGCGATACACGCCTGGTCGGCATCCAGAGCGGCGGCTGGCCGCTCAAGGCCGAAATCGCCGCCACCACTCGCAAGGGGTCCGGGCTGGCCGATGCCATCACCATCGCCATCAACGGGCTGATCGAAAGCGGGCTCTACGGCCAGACGCTGGAACACTGGAACATCGCCGCCGAAGCGGTCGAGACGTCGCAGACCAATCCGCCCGGCCTGCCCAAGACCTGACGCCGGCAATTGGCGGCCGCCCTTCGGGGTGGCCGCTGGTCAACCCGCGTCCAGCTTGGCGAGCATCTGTTCGCTATGCGCCTTGAAATCAAACGGCTGGCCGCCTGCCGCCGGGGCGCTGGCGGACAATAGAGCCATATTGGCCGACCATACGGCCTCGAAATAGCACACGACCCACTTCATGGCGGCCAGCCAATCCAGATCGCCATCGCCATAGGCCGCCAGCAAGTCTTGCTCTGCGGTGGCGTCGAGGCCGGCGGACAGCGACAGACTGGCAATGTCGTACATGCCGTCACCGATGCCGGAAAATTCCCAATCGGTCAGCCAGAAGCGCCTGCCGTCGGCCAGGATATTGTTTGGCCATAGATCATTGTGAGTCACCCAGCGGGGCTGTGGGGCGGCGGCTGCCAGGGCATCCAGCCTGTTGCGGTGACGCGCTTGGATCAATTCACCCGCGTTGAGGGCGGCGGCGCTGCGCTCCATATGGGCGATGCGCTCAAAGATCGTTCTGCCGCCCGCGATCTCGCCGGCCTCTATGGTGTGCAGCCGCCGGGCCAGTGCGATGGCCTGCAGCATGACGGGCCTTTGCCGTAAGGCCTGCGGCTGCAGCGGCACGGCCTGATCGATCCACTTGCTGATCATCATGCCGCTGTCGAGATCGTAATGCACTAGCTCCGGCCCGATACCGGCCTTGCCGGCGATCTGCGCGATCGCTGCCTCTTCGCGCCGGTCCACACCCATATGCGCGGCCGCCCGCTCACTGGCGAGGCGAACGGCATAGGCCTGCCCGCTGCCCGGACACACCAGTTGCAGAACGCGATTGTTCAGGCTCTGCACGCCCACCAGCTCGAAAGCCTCGAAGGCGGTGGTCCCCACTATTGCGGCCAACCGCTCGGCCAGATCCGGTGGCAGCTCGATCGCGCGCGTCTGAAACGTCATCCTTGCACCCATTTCCACAGGGGATTGCCAATCGCAGAATAGATGATAACGTTTCAACATTGTTGATGATAGCCACGCAAAGAAGGCTGGATCAATGCGGAGGAGAAAGCATGAGCAAATTCAAAGGTGTCTGCGGACGACGTGCACTTCTGTCGGGTCTGGCCACGGCGGCGCTGCTAGCCATGGGTGGCGCTGCCCTTGCCCAGGATGCCAGCGGCGAGCTGGTCATCCTGCAATGGCAGGGCGGTACCGACCTAGAGATGTGGCATGAGGTCGAAGCCAAGTTCATGGAGCTGAACCCCGGCGTCACCGTGCGGGAGTTCCAGCCGGCGGGCGGGCAGGGCGATGCGCGCGGCGGCATCCGCACGGCGCTGCTGGGCGGCGAGGTGGTCGACCTCATCATCAATACCTGGCCGGCATTCCGCGCCGAACTGGCTACGGCCGGCATCCTGCGGCCGCTCGATGAGCAATGGGCCAGCCTTGGCTGGGACGACAAGCTGAGCCAATCCTGGAAGGATCTCGGCTCCATCGATGGCGTGCCCTATGGCGTGACCTATACCTATGGTGACCGCTCAGCCATCTGGTACAAGACCGCCCAACTCGAAAAGGCCGGTGTCACCCCGCCCACGACCTGGGATGAGTTCCTGGCCAGCTTCGATAAGCTCAAGGCCGCCGGCTACGCCTATCCCGTGGTCATCCCGGCCAAATATTGGGCCCATACCGAGTGGTTCGAGACCCTGCTGCTGCGCACCGCCGGCGTCGAAACCGCGGCACAACTGGCGCGCCACGAAATCCCCTGGACCGATCCCAAGGTCAGGGCCGCCCTCGTCAAGGTCAAGGAAATGCTGGATGCCGGCTGCTGCGCCGATCCGGCGACCATGCTGGCCACCGAAGACCCCTATCCGGCGATCTTCCGGGCCGAGGAAGCCAATTACCTGCTGTTCGGCATGTGGACCAATGCTGCGCTCAAAAGCGATTATGAGCTGCAGGAGGGCATCGACTATTCCATCTTCCAGTTCCCGGCGCTTGGCATGGGGTTCGACGATACGTCCAGCGTCGATACCAAGGAGCTCAACGCCACCAGCAATGGCAACAATCCTGCTGCTGCGGACGCTTTCCTCGATTTCATCATCGGGCCGGACGCCGCCAATATCATGGGCAAATACGGCTATGCCTCGCCCAGCACGGCATTCGACACGTCCCTGCTCGGGCCGGTGCAGCAGACGGCGGTCGCGGCCGTCGCCGGGGCAAAGGTGCAATTCGTGCTGGGCGATCTGCTGCCGGGCGATCTGGTCGACGAATACCGCGTCCAGCTGCAGCGCTTCCTGCAGGACCCGAGCGAGGCGACGATCGACTCGGTGCTGGCGGCCATCGAAGCCAAGGCGGCCACGGCCTATTGATGACCAGTTCCGAGGCAAAACCAATGGCGGGCGCGCTCGCCGATATCTCCTCCCCCTGACTGGCGGCCGGCGCAAGCCGGTCGTCAGGCGCGGGCGCAAAGGGCTCGGTGAAACGCCGGCGGCGTGGTTGCTGATCGCCCCCGTCATCGTGCTGTTCGGCATTTCGGTGGTCTATCCGCTGATCGATACGATCCGGCTGTCGCTCTTCGACATCAAGGGCCTGGCCCCGGCAAAATATGTGGGCCTGGGCAATTACCTGACCCTGTTCGCGGATGCCACATTCCGCAATACGCTGCTGACCACGCTGATCTTCACACTGGGCACCACGCTCATTTCGGTGTCGCTGGGCTGGACACTGGCCATGCTGTGTTCCTTCGCGCCGCGCCATACCCTGCCATTTCGCGGCATGTTCTTCGTCACCTTCGGCATTTCCGAGGCGGTGTCGGGCTATATGTGGATCAATATCCTGCGGCCCGACAAAGCCGGCCTGCTCAATTCGCTGATCGGCAATGTGCTGCCGGGTTTCCAGCATTCCTGGCTCGGCGATCCGGTGACGGCGCTATGGTCGCTGATCTTCGTGGCCTCCTGGAGCGGGGTCGGCCTGCCGCTCATGCTGTGCTTCGCAGCGGTGCAGGGCATTCCCAAGACGGTGCTCGAGGCCGCCTATATGGACGGGGCCAAGCCCATGTCCATCATGCGGCACATCATGGTGCCGCTCTCCATGCCCGGCGTCCGCGTCGCGATTTTCATCAATCTGTTGGGCGCGCTGCGGGCCTTCGACATCATCTATGTCATGACCGGCGGCGGGCCGGTGCGCGCCACCGAAACGGTGGGTTATTTCATGTATCGGGAATCCATGACCCAGTTCAAACTCGGCTATGGCGCCGCCGCCACCGTGGTGCTGCTGGTCGCCGTCTTGGTCATTTCCATTCCGGCCATCATCCAGCGTACGGCAGGTGCGAAATGATCGGTCGCGTTCCGTGGTGGACCGTCATCGTGGTCGGCGTGCTGGCCGTGTGCTGGGTGGTCCCGGTGCTGGGCATCGTGCTGACCTCCATACGGCCACCCGCCGACGTGGCGCTGGGCTGGTGGCGGCTCGACAATATCCGCTTCACGCTCGATGCCTGGCAGCGCGTCTGGGTGGAATATCCGCTCGCCGAGTCGTTCTTTTACACGGCCATGCTGGCGGCCCTGGCAACGCTGGGCACCATGCTGCTGACGCCGGCGGCGGCCTATGCTTTCCACTTTCTCAAGTTCCGCTCGCGCCGGCTGCTGCTGATCATCATCATTAACGCCTTCGTGCTGCCCCAGCAGGTCGTGGTCATCCCGCTGTTCACGCTGTGGCGAGACATGAAGCTGATCGACAATCCCCTGGCCGTGCTCATTCCCTATGTCGGGATGAGCTTTGCCTGGTCGATTTTCCTCGTGAAGAATTTCCTCGAGGATTTTCCCAAGGAGCTGATCGAGGCCGCCAAGATCGATGGCTGCGGCCCGATCAAGACCCTGCTGCATGTCGTGCTGCCCAATGCCACCAGCCCCATCTTTGCCGTGGGCGTGCTGCAGTTCCTGTGGAGCTGGAATGCCCTGCTGCTGCCCATGCTCTATCTGCGCACCATGGTGCCGCTGCCCGTCCTGCTCACCAAGGTGTCCGGCACCTATGAGATGAACTGGGACCTGCGTTCGGTCGCGGCCATCGTCACGACCATCGTGCCCCTCATCGTTTTCGTCGTGTTTCAACGCCAATTTGCTGCCGGCTCGCAAACCCGCACCGGAGCCAAGGAATAACTATGCCCGTGACCAACAAGCCGCTCCGCTATCGGCAGATCCATCTCGATTTCCACACCTCCGAGCATATCCCGGGTATCGGCGCCGCCTTTGACCCCGATGATTTCGTCGCCACGTTCAAGGCGGCCAATGTGGATAGCGTCACCATCTTCGCCAAATGCCACCACGGCTGGTCCTATTACCCGACCAAGGTCGGTGCGCCCCATCCCAATCTGGCCCGGCCCGATCTGATGGGCGACATGGTCAAGGCGCTGGCCGCCGCCGATATCGAGGCGCCGATCTATATCTCGGTGCAATGGGACGAGCGCAATGCGCGCCTGCATCCAGAATGGCGGGTGCGGTCCGCCACCAGGAACCGCTTCGATCCCGGCCAATTGCAGGCCGCCTGGCACACGCTGTGCCTCAATCACAAGGCCTATCGCGACGAACTGCTTGAGCATGCGCGCGAGGTCGTGCGCAATTACGACACGCCTGGCCTGTTCTTCGACATCGTGCTGGCCACCGATTGCGTATGCCAGGAATGCCTCGACAGCATGGAGGCCCATGGGCTCGATCCGGCCAAGCCCGAGGATCGGCTGGCCAATGACGAATGGGTCAACGAGGTGTTCCGCACCGAAATGACCGCCGCCTTGCACGCCGAATTTCCGGGCCTGCGCATCTTCTACAATTGCGGCCACATCCATAAGCAGGGCCGCAAGCGCTTTGCGCCCTATAGCCATCTTGAGCTGGAAAGCCTGCCTACCGGTGGCTGGGGCTATGACCACTTCCCATCCAGCGCGCGCTATGCGGCAACGCTGGGCATGGATTTCCTCGGACAGACCGGCAAGTTCCATCTGTCGTGGGGCGAGTTCGGCGGCTTCAAGCACCCGGATGCGCTGGAATATGAAATCGCGCAGATGGCGAGTCTGGGTGCCAAATGCCTGGTCGGAGACCAGCTCCATCCCAATGGGGCCATCAACGCCGATACTTATGCGTCGATTGCGCCGGCCTATGCCCGCCTCGCCAAGCTGGAACCCTATATCGAGGCGGCAAAGCAGGTGTCGCAGGTGGCCATCCTGTCCTCGGAATATTTCCACCATGCCGGCGACCGCAACAGCACGGCCGATGCCGGCGCCGCCCAGATGCTGCTCGAGCTGAAAATCCCCTTCGACGTCATCGACGGCACTTCGGATTTTTCACCCTATGCGGTGATCATCCTGCCCGATGATATTCCCGTGGATGCAGCGCTTGCCGACCGGCTGAACGCCTTTGTAGGGCAGGGCGGCGGCCTGCTGCTGTCAGGCAATTCGGCGCTGGGTGCAGATGGGCAATTCGCCGTCGCGGCCGGTATCCGTAGCGAGGGGCCGGTGGCGTTCACGCCCAGCTATATCGGCTCGGGCAATGAGCTCGACCCCGCACTGACCAAGTCGCCCTTTGTCGTCTATGGCACGGCCCAGCAGATCGTGGCGCAGGACGCCCAGGTGCTGGGCCAGGTCGTGCCCCCTATTTCAACCGCAGCTACCAGCATTTCTCGTCACACGCCCATGCGCCCGACAATACGGACTCGGCGCCCCTTGGGGCGGCGGTGACGCTGTCCGGGCGGGTGGGCTACATCGCCTATCCCATCTTCGGCATCTATCACAATGTCGGCCAGCCGCTGTACCGGCATGTGGTCAAGGCCCTGTTGTCGCGCCTGCTGCCCAAGCCTGCCTTGGGCACGGACCTGCCCTCGGCGGGCCGCGCGACGCTGACCCATCAAGCCGATCGCAACCGGCACATCCTGCACCTGCTCTATGGCCCGCCCCAGGTGCGCGGCAAGGCGGTGCCCAACGGGGAGGGCACCCGCGTCATGGAAATGATCGAGGATATTCCGGCCATCGGCCCGGTCAGCGCTGCAGTGCGTCTGCCCAGCCGCCCGGCCCGCGCCTATGAAGCGGTGAGCGGCCAGAATCTCGAGGTGCAGGACCTCGGCGACGGCACCTATGGCGTCACCCTGGATCGGCTGCGCATCCACGCGGCTATCGTGTTCGAACAAGCCTAGGAGGATCGACAATGGCAAGCGTAACGCTGAGCAATGTCAGCAAATCCTATGGCGCTTTCGAGGTCATCGACAATCTCAACCTGACCGTCGATGACGGCGCCTTCACTGTTTTCGTCGGCCCCTCGGGCTGCGGAAAATCCACGCTATTGCGCATGATTGCCGGGCTCGAGCCGCTCACCAAGGGCGACCTGATCATCGATGGAAAGCGCGTCAACGATGCCGATCCCATCGAGCGCGGCGTCGCCATGGTGTTCCAGAACTACGCGCTCTATCCCCATATGAGTGTGGAGCAGAACATCGGCTTCTCCCTGCGCATGGCGGGGCTGAGCAAGCCCGATATCGAGGCCCGCGTGGCCGCTGCCGCACAGACGCTGCAGATCGAGCCGCTGCTCAAGCGCAAACCCGCCCAGCTTTCGGGCGGACAGCGTCAGCGCGTCGCCATCGGCCGCGCCATCGTGCGCGACCCGGAGGTCTTCCTGTTCGATGAACCGCTCTCCAATCTCGATGCCGAATTGCGCGTCTCCATGCGCGTGGAAATCGCCAAGCTGCACAACAAGCTCGGCTCCACCATGATCTATGTGACCCACGACCAGACCGAGGCGATGACCCTCGCCGACAAGATCGTGGTGATGCGCGATGGCAAGATCGCCCAGTCCGGCACGCCAGACGAGCTTTATGATAATCCCGACAATCTGTTCGTCGCCGGCTTTATCGGCTCGCCGCGCATGAATTTCCTGCGCGCCGAACTGACCCAGGGCAGCCTCAAGCTGCCATCCGGCGCCGTGCTGACGGCGGCCGGCCTGGCCGACGCCGGCGACGTGCTGGTCGGCCTGCGCCCCGAGCATTTCGTGCTCGAAGGGGGTGATGCCAGCCTCATGGTCAAGGTCGATGTCGTCGAAAATCTGGGGGGCACGCGCTACCTCTATGGCACGACCGGATCGGGCGAAACCCTGGTGGTGGAAGTGCGCGACAGGCCGGGCATTAAGGCCGGCGACAATGTGCAGGTGGGCATCAACGCCGCCCGCAGCATGGTTTTTGCGGCCTCAGGCCAACGTTTACGTCCAGGACACTGACTTTATGACATCCCTTAATCTCTGGTATCGGTCCCCCGCAGTGGAGTGGACCGAAGCGCTGCCGCTCGGCAATGGCAGGCTGGGCGCCATGGTGCATGGCGCCATCGGCCGCGAGGAAATCCAGCTCAACGAAGCCACGCTGTGGTCCGGCGGGCCCTATCAGCCGGTCAATCCGGCGGCGCTGCCCAATCTGGCCGCAGTGCGGGAGCTGATCTTTGCCGGCCGCTATGCCGAGGCGCAGGCGCTGGCCAATCAGCATCTGATGGCGCAACCCTATTTGCAGATGAGCTACCAGCCGGCCGGCAATCTCTTCCTCGAATTTCGCCATGAGGCCGCGCCCGGCAGCTATCGGCGCGAACTCGATCTTGAAACCGCTGTAGCCACAACCAGCTATTATCTGGGCGGCACCACTACGCTGATCAAGCGCGAAAGCTTCATCTCGGCAGCCGATGATGTGCTGGTCCTGCGCGTCGAGACCGCGCGCCCTGGCACACTGGCGTTCGAAGCCTGGCTCGATAGCCCCCAAACCGGCGATTGGCTCACCGGCGACGCCACGCGCCTTGATTATCGCGGCACCAATTTCGGCAAGCATGGCATTGAGGGCCAGCTTCGCTTCGGCATCGGCGTCGATATGCGCCTTGAAGGCGGCACCGCCGAGCGCCGGGGGCGGCGCCTCGTGGTGCGCGACGCGACGGCCGTGGTGTTCATCCTCGACATCGCCACCTCCTTCCGCCGCTTCGACGATGTCTCCGGCGATCCCGAGGCGCTGCTGGCGGCGCGGCGGCAAGCCGTTTCCGGTAAGGACTTTGCCACACTCCGCGCCGACCACATCGCCGCGCATCAGCGCCTGTTTAACCGCCTCGCCATCGATCTGGGCCCCGGCCAGGACCTGCCGACCGATGAACGCATCGCTCGCTTTGCCGACGGCCGGGACCCCGCATTGGCGGCGCTTTATGTGCAATATGGCCGCTATCTGATGCTGTCCTCCAGCCGCCCCGGCACGCAGCCCACCACCTTGCAGGGCATCTGGAACAAGGAGACGCGGCCGCCCTGGGGCAGCAAATACACCACCAATATCAATGCCCAGATGAACTATTGGCTGCCCGATCCGGCGAACCTGGCGGAATGTTTCGAGCCGCTGCTGGACATGGTGGAAGACCTGACGGTGACGGGCGCCGAAATGGCACGCGCCCATTATGGCGCCCGCGGCTGGGTGCTGCATCACAATACCGATTTGTGGCGCGCCACCGGCCCCGTCGATGGCGCCGAATGGGGCCTGTGGCCCACTGGCGGCGCCTGGTTCTGCGCACAATTGTGGGATCATGCCAGCTTTGCCGGTCGGCCCGACGCCCTGGTCGAGCGCCTGCTGCCGATACTGACAGGCGCGGTGCGCTTCTTCCTCGATACGCTGCAGCCGTTGCCAGGCACCGACCTATTGGTCACCGTGCCGTCTCTCTCGCCGGAAAACCTGCATCCGCATGGCGCGGCCCTTTGCGCCGGCCCGACCATGGACAACCAGATCCTGCGCGATCTGTTCGACGCCTATCTCGATGCCAGCGCGCAATTGGGCCTAACCGATCCGATGCAAGAGGAGGCCAGCGCCGCGCGCGACCGGCTGCCGCCGCATCGCATCGGCCGGGCAGGGCAGTTACAGGAATGGCTGGAAGATTGGGACATGGAGGTGCCCGAAATGCACCATCGCCACGTCTCCCACCTCTATGGGCTCTATCCCAGCCAGCAGATCGCTATCGATACCAGTCCCGAACTGGCCGCCGCCGCGCAACGATCCCTCGAGATCCGCGGCGACGACGCCACCGGCTGGGGCATTGGCTGGCGCATCAATCTGTGGGCGCGGCTGGGGCAGGGCGACCATGCCCACGACGTGCTGGCGCTGCTGCTCTGCCCGCAGCGCAGCTATCCCAACCTGTTCGATGCCCATCCCCCGTTCCAAATCGATGGCAATTTCGGTGGCGCTGCAGGCATTCTCGAAATGCTGGTGCAATCGCGCGAAGGCGTGCTCGACCTGTTGCCGGCGCTGCCCTCCCATTGGCGCCGGGGCTCAGTCCAGGGCCTGCGCGCCCGCGGTGGCCTGACGCTGGATCTGGAATGGCGCGATGGCCGCCCCACCAGCCTGCGCATCACCTCAACCCGGCCGCAGACCGTAATCGTCCGGTGGGGTGAAAGCTCGCAGGAATTCACGCTGACCGATAGCGGGCAGGCGTCACTATCCTTCTAGCCCGCAATACGGATTGACATTCAGGGCCGCGAGAAGGCCCTGAATGGATTATGGTGGGTGAGCTGGATGATCGTTTCCTGCGAAACGCCACGGCTGATCAGCAGGGGAATGAGTTCGGTGCTGACGACGGTGTAGGGCTTGGGCACGCCGCCATTGGGCAGCGCGGGGTCGAACCAGCCGCGGTCGTGGCTGATCAGCAATTGGTTACCCAGTCCGGCTTCGAGAGCCCGCAGGATCAGGTCGGCGCTTTCGCTGACCGGAACGGCGCCGATATTGTCATATTCGATCCAGGCTCCGCGCGCGGCGACCTCGCGATGCAGCGAAAAGTCGGGCTCCGCATGCGTATGAATGGACACGAAACGGCTAGCTGAACCGCCTTCCGCTTCGATGATGTCGAGCTGGTCCATCACCACGCGCCCGCGGATGGTGTGGCTGCCGATCAACGCGTCGCTTGCCGTCGCAGCGCGGGTGGCCGCGCGCAATATCCGCTTTTCGAGATCAGTAATGCCGTCATCGCCCGCGCTCAGCTTGACCCAGCCGGCGAGCACACCGCTTGCTTCGATGCCCTCCTGCAGTTCGGACAGCATCCAGTCATGCAGCGCGGTTTCGCTGGCATCCTGCACCCATGCCGGTATCCAGGGCTCGCGATAATTGCCAGTGGGAACCACGATCGGAAAATCTGTCGCCTGGCTGACGGCAAGATCGAGATCGGCCCGCCGTCCGACCCCGCCAGTCGAACACTCGACCAGCGCGGTCACCCCCAGCGCCTTGATGGCCTCGATCTGCGGCACCATCAGGGCCAGCACGGCCTCGGAGCTGGCCTGCGCATAGCCGGGCTGATCCGGCGTTCGCAGATCGACGAAAACATGCTCGTGCGGAAGAATCATGCCGAGCTGGTCGGCCCGCATCTTCCCCAAGGTCGTATAGAGATATCGCATGGTGAAACGCCATTCCTGCTGGGCTGGAGCTGTAGTCTCGCAAACCTTCGTCCATGGCGCCACTATTTCAGGCGGCGTGTCGAATCCCGCAAGGTAATGCCGCAATCGATCCGCTGTTCATGCCGCCCCATGGCCGAGGGATCCGCCAGCCGGGCGTCGACAATCCGCGCTATGGCCTCGGCGACCTCGGCTATGGGCTGGGCCACCGCCGTGATTGCCGGTTTATGCAGGCGCAGGGCTGGCACGTCGTCGAAGCCGACAAGCGACAGATCGCGCGGGATTTCGATCCCCGCCTCATGCAGATAGGCCAGCCCGCCCAGCGTCATGTTGTAATTGGCGCTGAACACGGCTGTCGGCGGATTGGGGAGCGAAAGCAGGTCGCGCATGCGTTCGTAGCCGCGGATTTCCCCCCATTGCCCGTCCACCACCAAACTGGGATCGGGGGTCAGCCCGCGGGCGGCAAAGGCATCGTGATATCCAGCCAGGCGCTCGCGGCCCGCCGAGTCGCGCTGGCTGCCGTGAATGGTGGCAATCCGCTCATGCCCCAGCTCGAGCAGGTGGTTGACGGCGCGCGCGCTCGCCTTGCGATTGTCCACGAACACCCGGTCCACCGGCAGGCCGGGAATGTCATTGTCGTACAGCACGACAACCAGCCCCTCATCGATGTGCTGCAGCACTTCCTGGCGAACGCTGTCCTCGCCATCCATCACCAGCGCATCTACCCGATGCGCGGCAAAGAACTCGAGCCCTTCGCGGAGCGTGGCAGGCTGCGTATTGTGGCAAAACGACAGCACGGCCCGCCCCGACAGCCGCATCTGGCGCGACAATTGCTCGAGCATGGCCGCATGAAACTCACCCAGCGCCGGCACCAGGAAGCCGACTATGCGGCTGGTATTGGTCTTCATGGCCACGGCGGTGGAATTGCGCCGATAGCCCAGCGCGGCGATGGCCCGCTCAATCTGGTCGCGATTGCTTGCGCGCACCGGCTGCCCATTGAGATGCCGCGACACCGTCCCGATCGCCACCCCCGCGGCCTCTGCCACATCCACGATGGTGGCCGGCCGCTTGCGGACCTGATGTTGGGCATTGGCGCGACTGGTCATGGCACGTTTGATCCTGCGGGGCACGAGTAACCTTGATAGCCGGTGCCGGCGCCTAAAGCCAATGTCGGGAATGCGCATCCAGCTCGTAAACCGTCTCATCTGTGAGACGATCTGTCCAGATTAGCGGTCCTGTCGAATGGATTTTGAGATCGTATCTTCTCCATGAAGGAGAAACCCATGACCTCGTCCAATAACCTCGAACGCGCCGCACCACTATCTCACCCGCCTGGCTCCGGCCGGGCCCTGCGCCTGCAAGCCTATGGCGGCACCGGGAGCTTGCAAGTCGACATTGTCGCCGCCCCCGAACCGGGTCCCGACCAGGTGCTGGTCCAGGTCAAGGCCGCCGGCGTAAACGGCATCGACTGGAAAATCCGTGAAGGCTATCTCCGCGACATGTTCAAGCTGCCTTTGCCTGCAACCCTTGGCATCGAAATGTCCGGCATCGTGCTGCAGACCGGCGCCAACGTCAAAAGCGTAGCAGTTGGCGACCGGGTGATGGCAGCGCTGGGTGGCCTCGGCGCTTACGCCGATCATCTGGTGATCGACGCTGAAAAGCTCGTCAAGACACCGGCGGACCTGTCAGACATCGACGCCGCGGCAATCCCGGTCGCCGCCATGACAGCCTGGCAAATCCTGCAGGTCCCCGAATTCGACCTGCGCGGCAAACGCGTGCTGATCCACGGCGCGGCCGGCGGGGTAGGCAGCTTCGCCGTCCAGTTCGCCAAGGCGGCTGGCGCGACGGTGTTCGCCACGGCCTCGACCAGCAGCGTGCCACACGTCCAGGCCCTGGGCGCCGACCAAGTGATCGATTACCGGACACAGAACTTCGAGCAAGTGGTGAGCGACATCGATTTCGTCATCGACCTTGTCGGCGGGGAGGTCGTGGACAAGTCCTGGGCAATCCTGCGGGCAAGTGGTGTGCTGGTGAGCATCGCCGCAACCGATCTGGCAGCCCGCACGCCCGAGGGCCGCAATGGCATCTGGTTCTCGCTGCGGCCCGATACTGCACACCTTGCCACGATCGCCCGGCAGGTCGCCGCCGGCACGCTGCGCTCGAGCATTGGCGAGGTGGTGGCTTTCGAAGACCTGCCCGCTGCCATAGAGCGCAATCGCACCGGCCACGCGCCCGGCAAGATCGTCGCTGACTTCACCCGCTGACCAGCCGGGCCCGGCTTAGACCATGCGCAGCCGCACACCATGCGGCTGCGGTAGCATTCAAGTGCGGATAAAGGCCGCCAGCTCTTCGGGAGCGCCCGTCGGAAAAGCCTCTTTCAAATAGTCGATAAAGGCGGCCACCCGCGCGTTCAACAGACGTCGCGACGGGTAGAGCGCCCACAAAACCGTCTCCGGGCCGTCCACATCTGCCCAATGCACCAAGCGGCCATCGGCCAGATCATGGCTGACCAGCGATACCGGCAGCCGTGCGGCGCCTGCGCCCATTACGGCCGCATCACGAACCATGCTGAGCGATGACAGGC
Organism: Devosia neptuniae; assembly: GCF_025452235.1. Classification (NCBI taxonomy): domain Bacteria; kingdom Pseudomonadati; phylum Pseudomonadota; class Alphaproteobacteria; order Hyphomicrobiales; family Devosiaceae; genus Devosia; species Devosia neptuniae. The sequence goes on along the minus strand of NZ_CP104965.1, from coordinate 4,001,704 downwards.
TGAGCGCCGGGGTGAATGCGATCCTCGCTGCCCCTACCTTCGATTTGACGCTCCACCCAGCAAGCTCGCGATCCGGGCCCCATACGACAGCGGGGGCAGGGCTGCCGTCGCGCGGCCGCACCACCTTCGGGCTGGCCACGATAACGATCCGGTCATGCAGGAACACCCGCCCGACCAGGCTCAGGTCCGCAGGTGGGTTGACGCGAATGGTTAGGTCATACCCCTCCTCGATCATGTCCACGGCGCGATTTTCCGCCGTCACATCCAGCCGAACCTCGGGATATCTGAGGGCGAAGCCTGCTGCGAGCTTGCCCATCGCAATTTGCGAGAAGTTCAGCGGCGCACTGATCCGCAGATTGCCGCGTGGCCTGTCGCCGCCCGAGGCAATCGCCGCAGCCGTCTCGTCAATCTCAGTCAGCAAGGGGCCGGTCCGCTCATGCAGGGCCTTGCCCTCCTCGGTGAGCTTGGGCGCCCGCGAGCCACGCTCGAACAGGCGTAGGCCCAGGCTCGCCTCCAGTTCAGCCACCCGCCGTGACAGTGTCGCCTTGGGGCGGCCCGTCGCGCGCGCAGCTTTGCCGAAGCCGCCATGCCGGGCGACCAGGTTGAAGTCAGTGAGTGCAAGCAGGTCCATGTGTTTCACCGATGAGACAGCGTGTCCTTATATCACAGCTAGCGCTGCATTTGTGGATCACTAAATGCTGGTCATCGTTTTTCAAACCAGCAGGCGTAATCCTCATGACCATCCTCGTTACCGGCGCGACCGGAACCGTCGGCCGCAATGTCGTCGAACAGCTTATCAAACGCGGCGCCGATATAAGTGCGCTCGTCCGCGACCCATCGAAGGCCAACCTTCCGGCCGGCGTGGCCACAATCAAGGGCGACCTGCTCGATGTCGATTCCTTGCGCGCCGCCTTCTCGGGCGTGTCCACGCTGTTCCTGCTCAATCCCGTAGCACCCGACGAATTTACCCAGGCGCTGATCGCCCTCAATCTGGCCCGCGAAGCCGGGATCGAGCGGATTGTCTATCTCTCGGTGATCCACAGCGATGTCTATGTGAATGTGCCCCATTTTGCCGGCAAGTTCAGCGTCGAGCGCATGCTTGAGCAGATGGGCTTCAACGCCACCATCCTGCGCCCCGCCTACTTCATCAACAACGATCTTTCGGTGAAGGACGTGGTGCTCGCTCATGGCCTCTATCCGATGCCGATCGGCGACAAAGGCCTCGCCATGGTGGACGCGCGCGATCTCGGTGAAATCGCCGCCATCGAGCTGCTGCGGCGCGAGCGGTCCAGCACCCCGCTTCCCCTCGAGCGGATCAACGTGGTTGGTCCCGATATCCTGACCGGCACCGATGTGGCCGCCATCTGGTCCACTGCGCTCGGGCGCATCATCCATTTCGGCGGCAACGACACCGCAGCGTTCGAACAAAGCCTCCGCAATTATGCTCCCGGCTGGATGGCGCTGGATATGCGGCTGATGGCCGAGCGCTTTCTGGTCGACGGCATGCTGCCAAGTGCAGGCGATGTCGAGCGCCTCACCGGCATGCTGGGCCGTCCTTTGCGCTCCTATCGCGATTTCGCCTCCGAGATCGCTGCTTCGGCATAGACCGCCGGCCCCGGGCGCTCCGATCAATCGAATGGAGCGCCCGGTTCGGCTTGGGGTCAGACTTGCGCCAGGCCGCCATCGACGGCGACCTCGCTGCCGGTCATGAAGCTGCTGTCCGGCGATGCGAGAAAGGCAGCCACCGCCCCGGCCTCCGACGGATCGGCCATGCGCTGGAGCGGATTCATCGCGGCGAAGGCCTTCATGCCCTCCTCGCCCAGCGCTTCCCTTGCAAGTTCGGTCGCAATCGAGCCGGGCGTCAGCACGTTTACCCTTATGCCGGTGCCCTTCAGGTCCTCCGCCCAGCTCCGCGCCAGATTGCGCACTGCCGCCTTGCTTGCCCCATAAGCGCCAAAGGCCGGAGCGCCCGTCGTGCCGGCGCTCGATCCGGTCAGGATGATCGAACCGCCCCGGCCCATCAGCGGCAGCGCCTGCTGGACCGTGAAGATCGTACCCTTCACATTGGTGTCGAAGATGTCGTCGATATGCTCGGCAGTGATCTTGCCGAGCGCCAGCTGGCTTCCGGCTCCGGCATTGGCAAAGACGATGTCGAGGCTTCCGCGCTCCGCCTTCACCGCCGCATAGAGCCGGTCGAGATCGGCCAGATCGGCGACCGAGCCCTGCACCGCCCGGGCATTGGGGCCCAGCTCGGCCACGGCAGCATCAAGCGCGTCCTGCCGGCGGCCGAAGATGAAGACGAAGGCGCCTTCCTCGATAAAGCGCTTTGCCGCGGCCAGGCCGATGCCGGTAGCGCCGCCGGTGATCACGGCGGTCTTTCCATTCAGTCTGTTCATGTCATGCTGCTTTCGTTGGAATTGGTTGTTTTCACCGCTGCTCGGCCTTGGCGAGATCCTGGAAGATGAGCGGTCCCCAATTCGTGCCCCTGGCCTGCACCAGCAGTCCGCCTTCCGCCAATCCGCCCAGTTCCACGGGCGCAAAACCAAGCCGCTCCGCCAGGTGCCGAACGCGCTCGCTGGCCGGCGGATGATCGCTCGACAGAAACACCACGCGGCGGCCGCCCGGCACTGCCGGGTCCTGCGCCAGCACAGAAGCCACCAGATGGTTGAAGCCCTTGACCAGTTTCGCGCCGGCAAAGGCATTGGCCACCACGGCCGAGGACGGCAGCCCGCCCAACTCACTGGGGTCCACGCCATGGGCATTGCTGACGTCGATCAGCGTCTTGCCGGTCCAGTCCGTGAGGATTTGCGCCACCTCGCGATGCGCCCAGAACGGGATGGCCAGCAAGATCGTGTCCGCCGCGACCGCGTCGCTCAGTGAAACGGGCGTCACCTGCGTTCCCAGCGACCGGGTCAGTTCGGCCAATTGCGCCGGCGATGTCCTGCTCGCCAGGCTCACCGCGATATCCTTGCGCGCAAACGCCTTGGCGAGCGCCTGGCCGATACGTCCGGCCCCGATAATGGCAAAGCTCATGTCTTGCTCCTGCTTGTTGATGGACAGGACAACTCGTCGCGTCCGGCTCTGAGCTAGGTGCGATCACGCCCGGGCTTCAGTGGGAAACCCCACACAGCGGTGGTGCAAAAACGCACCACGCCCATTTCGGCTCTCATGATATTCTGCGCCATTGGCAGAGGAACTGAATGTGATCGATTGGGACGATGTGCGCTTTTTTCTCGCGGTCGCGCGAAGCGGATCGGTGCGATCCGCAGCCGAGCGGCTCAAGGTCAACCACACCACGGTGCTGCGCCGCATTTCGCAACTCGAGGGGCGATTGGGCGCGCGGCTGTTCGAGAAAAAGCCGGCCGGGTATCAACTGACCGGCTCGGGCCACGACGTCCTGGCCCTGGCCGAGGAGATGGAATTGTCCTCGAGTCGGCTCGAGGGCCTGGTCTGGGGGCGGGACGAAGGCATTGGCGGCCCACTGGTCGTCGCAATGGCCCAGACCATAGCCACGCACCTGCTAATGCCCGATTTTGCCGAATTCTGCCGGCGCCATCCCGAGGTGGAACTGACCATCCTGTCCTCGGAAGCCAAGGTGAACCTGACCAATCGCGAGGCCGACGTAGCGCTTCGCGTTGTGCTCGACCGCGAAGCGCTGCCACTTAACCTGCATGGCCTGCAGGGTCCGGAACTGCGCATCGGCGCCTATCTGTCCAGTTCATTGCTCGAACAATGGACCGCAGGCGCGCTGCAGCACGTGAGGTGGGTATCCAAAGGGACTGATCGGGCTCCTGATTGGGCGCTCTGCGGCGAAATCCCGATCGAAGGCCTGTTCTGCGCCCCCGAAACCAGTACTCACCTCGCCGCCCTTCGCCAGGGATTGGGCATCGGTCTGCTGCCCCGTTTCGTAGGAGACGCCGAGCCGGACCTCGTGCGTGCGCCCGCCACGCTCAACGGCTCGCACGGCGCCCTGTGGATTCTCTCCCAAGGCGAAACCCGGCGCACCAAACGAGTGCGCCTCTTCATCGACTTCATCTCCCAACGCCTAGCCGAACACGCCCCCCGCCTGCTGGGGCCGGATCCCGAAATCGCGCCGAAGCCCGAGCTTAAGAAGAAGTGATAGACCACTAAAATGAATCAGTGATGCGGCTGGCATGGACTTAAGGAGGATTGGCTAGAGAGCCTGTTCCCAATCTTCATGGTAAAATGAATATCAATTTCAATGTGTTATAAAAGATGAACGGCCAAAAGTGGACCAAAGTGTGCCACCTTTGGGACCCCTAGCTGGCTCTATGGGTCAAGCGATGGTGTCGAGCAGGAAGGAACGTTGAGGCGCCGCGCTGAACTTGTAAAGGCCATCAGCTATTGACTGCTACCGACCGCCGATAAGTATAATTTGAAAGAATCAGTGAGGTTAGGAAATATCCATGCTCACGAAGGTGCGGATATTTTGGCGGAGATTCAGGCACACTTGCTGGCGCAAAATTGTGCCATTGACGGTTCAAATGTCACTGGCTCTTCCCCGCCATAATATAAAAAAATCAGGCCCGCTAAAGCTGGTAATTGATAACTCAGCTATCGCGAAAGGCGTCACGCACGGCACAGCCTGGGTTTCCACGGGGCCGAAAACTTGGGGCGATTTTGAATTTGACAGCGGATATTCGGCACGAATCCCAATCCATTCGCCACAAAATGCAAGTGAAGAATATCGAGAGATTACTTACCTTACGGGCATTGCCGAACTCGCGCGGAGTGGGCATCTGAAGTTGTTTACGTCTAACGAACTGCACGTTGAAGCAGTTCGCCACCCTCCGGGAATGATGCGGGGCTATGAAAGCAGTGACCTAAACATCTTCTCGGGGATAGAAATACCGTGGGTTGAAGAGAAACTGACTGCTCTGTTCGAAACGGCGGAAGAACAGTCGGCAAGATTGCTCCGCAACGCTGTTGAGCCATTTCAAACTCTGCGGAAGTTCATTGATCATCCCAAGGACGTTCTGGACGTTTGGCATATCCATACCGCCCACCACGCCGGTGCCAGCTATTTCCTCACAATGGATGGAGCACTTTGCCGGAAGTTTCGACAGGCCCGGAAAAGGCGCGGCTTTCCCACTTTGAACGCTGAGCCAATCCTGCCTTCTGAGCTTGGAAAGTCCATCGGATTGCGCGAACTGCCTACGTTTCTTTTCAGCTATCAAGAGGAAGAGCGGACGTTCTTCATTCGGCACGACCTCCATTTACCCGGAGAGAAGAGGCGGGGGCGTTTTAGCTATAGAAAGAAGCGGCAGAAATAGTTCGAGGTGGGATTCACATCTTGGCATTGTTCAGGCATGCTGCGTTATGTAATGACATTACAAACGAACGAACCTACTGCCCTTCACCGACCGCCGCATCTGAGCCCGTAACGCTCCCCGACCGCTGGCCGACGCACATTTAGCTGGTTGGTGGGTCACTAAAGTGTGCCCGTGACACGCGCTAAGACCGGCGGGGCTATGGGCGTATTGCGATATCAGTGACTTACGGGAGTATTGGCTGGGGAACCTGGATTCGAACCAAGATTGACGGAGTCAGAGTCCGCTAAAATCGCCTTGAAACATGGGGTTCCGGCATTCCATGTGCCATCCGTGTGCCGTCTGGGTGTTAGACGCCGAAGATTCCGCGCTCGGCGGCGGCAAGCGCTGCCTGCTCATCCTGGGTGGGGAACAGATGCGAATAAGTGTCCAGCGTCACCGCGATGTTTGAATGGCCCATGCGCTCCTGAACCGCCTTGGGTGTTAGCTCCAGACCGCCATCAGCGCGGCGGTTGATGCACCAGGACGCGAACCAATGGCGCAGGGCATGCAGGCCAGAGTATTTCGCGGCAATGGTTGGGTTGTCCTCGTCGTCGCGCCCCGTGATGGTCGTCACACCGGCCGCGATCATGGTGGGGATCAGCCCCCGATTTACCATGTTGCTATGTCCCTCGACCTTGCCGGCGCCGGTGGGAAACACGAGGTCCAGTTCGCCCTTGGGGCAAGCCAGCTTCCATTCCCGCAAGACGTTCACCGTCATCGGAGTCATCGGCACCTTGCGTTGCCCAGCGTCGGTCTTGGGCATGCCTATGGCGTGATAGCGGTCGGCGCGCTGGCGGACATGCAGCATTGCGCCAGCTAGGTCGACGTCCGCCCAGCGCAGTCCACGCAACTCGGACGCGCGCAAACCGGTGAAAACGGCTGTGATGATCAGTGGGCGCCAACGGCCTTCGGCTGCGGCGATCAGCGCTTTGACTTCGGCGGTGGTCGGAATATCAACGCCAATCTCAAGTCGTTTCTGCTGGCGCTTCTCCACCTTTACCCGGCTGGATTTCGCCCGCGACATTTCATGAACGGGATTGCGTATCGAGTGGCCGCGCAATTGAGCGTCCGCCAGGATCGAGCCGAGCGATACAGTGACGCGCTTCACCATGGCCGGCGACCGGCCGTTCTCCCGCAAGGTGTCCTGAAAAGCCCTGATGCTGGGCACAGTCAGCTTGTTAAGCTTGGTGTTGCCGATGAAGGGCTTGATATGCAGGTTCAAATGCTGCCGGCGCTGGTCGAGCGTCGTGCGCTCCAATCCCTCGGCGGCACCGCTCTTGAGCCATAGGGTGCCGGCCGCATCAACAGTGATCGTCTCGCTGTCGGGAACATGGACGCCGTCGCGGACCTCGCCCCTTGCCTTTAGCTCAAAGGCGTCCGCTTCCTTTTTTCTTGCTGAATGACTGGCGCTGGCGTTTGCCCTGGCCGTCAACATAATCGACCTGCCACGCCTCTTTGACTTCACCCTTGGCAGTGGTCCATTTGCGTTTGCGGACGCTCATCGGGTGGGCCTTTCGTCGTGTTCAATCTGGAAGAGGATTAATATCAGCCTGTCGCTTCGGCAAAGAAGTTTTCGAGAGCCTTGCGACTTGCTACCCACCTTCGCCCGATCTGCCGCGCTGGAAGCTCGCCTGCCTCCAGCATATGGAACGTCGCCCGTGTCGTATGCCCGATGACTTTCGCAATTGCCGCAGCGCCCCACACGAGGTCAAGCGGTTCGGGATTGTCCTGCTGGTTCATTCCCGCCCCCCTCGGCGCTCTCGGCAAGTTCGAGGGCGTCGATGCAGCCCTCGACCAGCGGGGCCGCCACTTCCCGGAGCACTCGTTTTACCGCACCGCCAATGCGGGCAATATCGGAAGGGGACGGGTAGTTCTCCATCGCGTCGAGTGCCATGTGACACGTGATCAGCAGCGCGTTGAGATCGTACGCGCTGTCAACCGCCAAGGTTAGCGGACTATCGATTCGGGTCATCACACGACCCCCTCATCTGTCGCTGCCTGCGCACTGTAGAGGCCGATTAGCCTTTCGGCCGCCAATAGCTTGCGCTGTCCCTCGTATAGGGTGTCGCGGAGCCGTTCGTAATCTTCGTCAATTTCGGCCGCGCCGAGTGCTAGCCACACCGTATTGATGATTGCAATTCCACGATTGAGTTCATCGCCGGCCGCTGTGACCTTCCGTGGGTCGTAATCCGGTGTTTTGGCGCTAGGGGTATTGGCAATTGCCAACACCCTGTCGATGAAGAAGCCGGGCCGATAATCGCTTTCGCCGTGGTCCGTTTCAACTACCAACTGAACTGCGAAGTCACGTGCGGTCTGAGGCTCAATAGACAGGATTTGTTCCTGCAACTGGCAATAGACGGCGTAGTTCGCCCTCGTCCGTTCATCGTCTGGGAAGGTCTTCTCCCGCACCTGGCTCCACTCGGCGTACAGGTCAGCAATGTCCATGCTCGCACCTGGGACAATATCGGATCGCATCACTTCACCCCCTGCTTCTGCAAGTCCGAAACGACGGCCTCGATGTCGGCCCAAGGGTCGAGATTTGCCCCTCGGATACTCTCAAGCCCCATGGCTGCAAGAGAGAACGCGCCATCGCGCTCCATCACCCGAATTGCGGAATGAAGCAGCCTGCTTACCGTCTTCTCCATCTTTTGGAAGCAGGCCTCGGCTTCCTTTGGTTCCTCCGGCAACTGGTCGTATGCCATGCTGATCACGTTCATGGCTTGGCCGACCTGAGCAGCGGCTTCGATGAGGTTAGTCGCCGGGAAATAGGGCATGACGTCCAGCAACTCGTAATAGATGTCGATCTGCTCTTTGCTGGCCCGTTCAAAGTAGTTGGCCGGGAAATGGTGGTCCTGCGCCTTCTCGGCTCTCTCCAAATCTTCGTATCGGTCATAGAGCCGGTTCGAAGCTACGAGGCCCGCCAGCAATATGGCTAAAGCGGACTCGCCTTTGCCAGCCAGAACCTCGGTGCTATGCTTCGTGGTATCCATTGATTGATCCTCCAAGGTCTTGATGGAAGGCTCGGGGAGCGTTGGCGCGCTTGCCCGAGCCGATTTGCTCGGGGTCAGGCGTCCTGATCGGTGACGACCTTCGAAGTGGCCATCGCGTATCCATTGACGGTGGCAAGGAAGGCAATCTCCACGCCGGTGGCGTGCCGACCATAGCTGGTGTGAGGTTCGCGGCGGCGGGCCATCATGCTGTCCACGATGCAGCCCAGCAGCGAGACGTTGCCATTGGTCGGGTGCAGACCAATGTACTCGAGATATTCCACGCCCAGCCGCCGACCCAGCTCGCAGTCGGCTGAATAGTCGCCGGTGCTCTCGACGTTCCAATAGTCGAACCCGCCGCCCGCTTTGCCTTTCAGCACGACGAACGAGAGGTCGTCAGAACGGCCGGTATCGGCAACTGACTTCATTGGTGCAGGCATCTTGACCTCCAGATCACTTCTGAGGATCAAGTTACGCTAAACGCAAGGTCCGTCAAGCGTTGAGTTACGCTAGATGCAACAATTTTATCCGGCCGCTGATTTTATGTTGCTCAAGACGCCTTCTTGTCTGCGTCGAAAAGAGCTTTCACAACGGTGGTGATTTGGGTTCTTTGAGCCGGCGAGGCGTTCTCCCATATGCTCCATATGGCGTCCTGGGACGTTGGGTCACGCATGATCAGATCGGCAGGCTCACACATTAGAGCTTCGGCAAGCGCCTCCAACATATCCTGTGTATAAGGCTGCTTACCTGTCTCTAGGCGCGAGAGGCTGGCCTTGGAGATGTCGAGTCGCTCCGCAAGCATTTCTTGCGTCAGGCCGCGATAGGTACGCCATTCGCGAATGAAGTGGCGATGGCGGGTACCCTGCTTTTGGAATCGGTTCGACATGGAGGTTCCCGGCTAAGTTGTTACGCTGAATGCAATCTTACACCGCTCAAGCACCAAAGTCCGCAGCATCTTGCGTAACTAGTAAATTTCTCATAGGTTACGCTAAACGCAACCTTAAGGTGATTTGCCGATGCACAGGCTACGAGTGGTGCGCCAGGAGCGCGGCCTTACTGTGAAGAATCTGGCCAAGGAAGTGGGCGTCTCGTCTGCGACCATCTCGCGCATCGAGCACAACAAGCAAGACCCGTCACTGGATCTGGTCCGCAAGCTCTGCACGTTGTTCAAGCACGACGGTTTGGCGGCCCACGACTTCGTCAACATCGAGCACGCGGTATGAACCCTCACGTGCATGCGCGCGAGGGCCCGGCATTGAGCTGAGGCAACCGGCGCAGTTTTGCGCCGATCCCAATTGTTCCGGTCGGGCAGGCTGATGTGACGTCGCCACCCGGCCAACTTATCCAAGGATTAGACCTATGAAACGCGACATTATCGCGGACGGCGAAGCTATGGCCGACGTTGAAGGCAACGATGTTTCCTATTTGCTCGGCGCCAGCGCATCCGATGCTGCCTTTGTTCAATGGCGAGACAGCCTGCCCGATAAGCATTGGGCCAAATATGATCTGAGTGCTTGCCGCCTCGGCTGGGAGGCCGGCCGCGCCAATCTCTCCGCCTCAGTGGTGCCCGCTGCGCCTAAGTATGACCCATTGGGCCTGATCGCGGCGGGCCTTGGCAAAGGCAATCCGGAGAAGCCAGCGCAAAAGGTTGATCCTTTGATTGCCCAGACTGAGGCCTTTGAGGCCATGCAACGGGCTTTCAAGTTGGCCTGTGACCAACCAGGCATGCCTAACTTCCTAGCATGCGCTGCTGCATTCGATGAGTTCGAACGGCTAGTGAAACTCTGATGTCAGATGGTTTCGTAGCAGCGCCGGAGCAGCACCTGCTCGGCATGATCCTCTCAGGGGGCGATTGCCGGGCCGCTCTCTCAATGGTCGACGAGCGCCACTTCGTCGAACCTGCGCACCGCATCATCTTTTCGCTGGCCAAGCTCGCCCACGAACGTTTCTCGTCAACCAATTTGCCGGTGGTGGCCAAGCTGATCGAGCCGCAGGACGCCAACGCGTTTCTGTCGCAGACCGGCATCCCCATCACAGAATACATGGCAACCATCGCCGGACAGACGGTCTATGGCGTGGGAAATGCGGCCCAGGCGGCCAGAAACGTCATTTCGCAATGGGGCCGCCTGCGGATCGCTACGTCAGCCGAGGGCATCGCACTGGCGGCCCGTGAGCCTTCTGCCGATCCCGTTGAGATGGCGCGGGCGCTGGGAATAACCATGGACGAAGTCCTGGCGGAGGTCAGGGTAGGGGGGCGAGGCAAGACACGGCAGACCATCGCTGAGGCCACGCGTGACGCTCTGGCGGCCTCGCGCGCCGCGCGCGCCAGTGGTGGCATTACTGGTATCAGTTCAGGTCTGGCCGACTATGACCGGCTCACCGGCGGGTTTCAGAAGCGCGACATGACGCTGCTGGGCGCGCGTCCATCGATGGGCAAAACAACCATGGGGACCGCGGTCGCGGCATCCGCAGCGATGACTGGCGCTGGCGTGGGGTTCTTCTCGCTGGAAATGGACCGCCCAAAGTTGGTGACGCGGTTCAACTCTGACCTGGCCCACCGGCGCGGCATCAAAATCGCCTACCAGGACATTATCAACGGCTCGGCCAGCGACGACGATCTAGCGCAGATCGAACAGGTAATGACTGAGTTCAATCATTTGCCGATCTGGATCGAGGACCAGTCCGGTCTGATGATTAGCGATATTCGAGTAAAAACTGAGGCGATGATTTCCGACGCTGAGCAGGCGGGCTTCACGCTCGATATGCTGGTGGTCGATCACCTGGGCAAGATCCGGCCCACCTCTCGCTATGCCGGAAATCGGACCAATGAAATCGGTGAGATCACTGACGGCCTCAAAGAGATCGCGCGGGAATACGACCTGGCGGTACTGCTGCTGTCGCAACTCAACCGGGATGTCGAGAAGCGGGATGATAAGCGCCCGACGTTGGCCGATCTAAGGGACAGCGGCGCCATTGAGCAGGACGCCGATACCGTGTTGTTCCTCTACCGCGAGGCCTACTATCTGCAACGCGAAAAGCCAACGAGCCTCAACCGCACGTTGGAACGTGATGCCGACCTGTCGGCATGCCTGAACAAGGCAGAACTGGAAGTTGCAAAGCAGCGGAACGGCCGGGTTCAGTCCATAGACCTGTTCGTTGATATGGCCCATTCCGCTGTGAGGGATGCTGCCCGACCAGGCTACGCAGAGATGCACGAGCGTTACCATGGCTGAGTTTCCCCACATGCCGCTCGCAACTGACGCCTATCTGGCAGACACCTTGCATCTGGATGCCCAGCAGCATGGTGCATACTTGATGCTGCTCATCGTCGCGTGGCGGACCAGGGGCGTACCGAGCCTGCCCAATGACGACAAGATACTAGCGCGATATGCCAAGGTAGACCCACGTACCTGGCAGCGGATCAGGCCCACGATCATGGCGTTCTGGGAACTCGGTTCTGACAATCGATGGACCCAAAAGAAGCAGTTGGAAGTGCGCGTGGCGGCTCACAAACGTGCTGAGGCTGCGCGCGACAAAGCTTCCAAGCGGTGGGGCCCTAAGTCCTTGGAAAATAACGATAGAGGTGATGCTAGGGCAGTGCAGGGTGATTGCCAAGCCGATGCAACCATAACCAACTCTACTATCGTAGAGAAAGAACCTAACGGTTCTTTGTCCGAAACAGCCGTTTCAGACCTTCCGAAACCGTCTCGAAAGAGGATCGCTTATCCAGACGACTTCGAAGCTGCATGGCGGGCTTTCCCAACTACGCCGAACATGTCGAAAGCCGAAGCGCTGCCAGAGTGGAAGAAGCTCACGCCGGACGAACGCGCCACCGTGCTGCCGTCCATTTCGGGCTATCGCGCCTTCCTCAAGGCAGATCCCAATCACCCCCCAATTCACTTTTGTCGGTACCTCAGCAAGCGCAGATTTGAGGGCTTTGCCAGCGGCGCTGCCAGCGGCCCGGAGGATTGGTGGAAGCGGCTGACCTATGCACGCACCAACAAGAAATGGTCGACGATTGAGTGGGGCCCGTTGCCCGGCGCTGTGGGATGCCGGGCGCCCCGAGAACTGGTCGAGCCGGGCGACGGCGTCGGCTGGGCTGAATGGAAACAGCGCCCCGCCAACTCATAGCAGCCCCGCGCGGTAGATCGAAAATTACCAACAGACCCACGCCGAGATGAAAGACCGTTCATGACCATCCAGCCCAAAAAGCCACTTACATTCCAGCAGGCGACCCGGCGCCTCCCTCGGGCTCGGTCAAAACGGGAGGTACTCCTGGCCGCCTACCATGCGGACCACACGAACTTTCATGCTGCCCACGATGAGCTCAGCGTAGCTTTCCGAGCTCTGTCCCGAAGTGCTGCAGAGCTGCGGCGAAACCAGGCGATTATCGATTCTTTGCGGTCGATTGTTGACCTTGGTCCCACCGCCCCGCCGCCCGAAGAAAAAATCGTTGATGCGCCGCTGATGACCGACGCCGAGTTTCTTCACCAGAAGGAGAAGAATCCTGACATGGAGAACGTGGGTAAGTCCAAGGCCCGTTTCTCTATGGATGAGTACATTGGCGGCTTCTCGCGCTACCCCAATCGGGAGACCCACCACGAAATGGCTGCGGCCCGCTTTCTGTCGCTTTATGAACGCGGGCAGATCGGCGGTGCCCGCGCTACGGACTACTCTGCGCCTTATGTAGACAAGTCCGGACCGTCACAAGATGGCGCGCTGGTCGCCGGGGATGAGGCCCGTCGGGAATACCGGGCGATGAAGTTGGCAATTGGCGACGTGGCCGAAAACCTCCTGGAACGGGTCATTGTCGGCCGGGTGTCCGCACGCACCATCGCGACCCAGCGCGGTGGCGAGGCTGGCGCCACGGGCCGACTGGTGTCCATGGTGGCCCAAGAGGTCAAGGACGCTTTGGAGGCCGCCGCGCAGCATTTCCGCTTCGGGAAAACGGCCGGTCATAGGGGCCATTACGTTGACGAAGCGGCCAGGAGGGCACGAGGTGATGCAAAATCACCAGGTGTCCGTGGATTGCGTGGCCGTGCCAGTATCAATGAGAACAAAACGAGCGCAAAATAGAAATACCCGCCGCCGATTCTTAGGCTGCGGGTATGAAATTCTGTATGTAACCTGCCGCTGGGACAAGATCGTTTTGCACACCTGCCTTCTCATGGATTCGGCAGGAACGTCAAGGCCTAGCGGATCAACGGAAAGGCAGAAATAGCGTTGATCTTCACCAACAAGGTCACTGGGGCCGGGGATTTCACCAGCTTCTGGGAAACTAAGACTGATAGTGAAATTCTCAAGACGAATTTCCGAAACGATAATCCGGAGGCCCTGCCACAGTTGCTGGCTGCGCTTCCTGAAGGGGCAGAGGTGCCCGAACTTGAGTTCGAGTACGATACGCGGCAGAGCACGGTCGGCATGGTCCGATGCCGCCACTGCAAGAAGAATGCGGCCAACCACAACATAGGGTTCGTGCTGCGGTATCAGGACGGCAGCCGCATCCTCGTTGGGAAGAACTGCGGTGAGAAGCAATACGGTCAGGCTTTTACCTACCGGGCTAATCATTTCCGAGCTGCGATCAAGCGAAGTGAACTGCTGCGTCGCAAACTCGGCCTGATGACGGTTCGAAAGGAACTTGTCGCGGCTCTGGACGAGATCAAGGCCTATGAAGGCTGGATGATATACCGCGATTCCAAGCGGTCATTCTGGCAGGGCATGCACCACATCCTGGACCTGATTAACACGGCTGTTCTCAAGCGCGACGGCGTTCTTACGGTTGAAAGCACTTTCCGGGATACCGAGGCGGAGGCGCTGGTTTGGACGCGCACTCGTAAGGTGAGTGCGCCAATCTATAGGACAATTAGTACAAACATCGGCGTTTTAGCTGGGCGCGAGTTCTTTCGCGGTGGCGAAAGCCCGGAGCGGATAATCCCGGCTCTCACCCAGCGAATGATCAACGCCGCGTTCTCTATCGACGAAAAGGACCGCAACTACGACCTTGAGGTACTTTTCCGCGCGATGGAGGGTATCGTGACCGAGATGCGAGAACAGGCCCATAGGATCGGCGTGATGAAAGAAGCCCTTTCTGAGGCCAACATGATCACTCTCGGCCGATGGCTGAAGGCCGAGCAGCAGGGCAACTATCGCGTTAAGGATGGGAAGTTTTACCGCCACGACGGCGCCGGCAATGTTGTGTTCCATCGGCATGCCGTTTACGGCACGGCCAACCGGCAAAATCCAGTAGAATGCGATCTGCCACCCCCATTTGCACCAGTTCCCGACGCTCTTATCGAGCAGGTAGCTAATCTGATCCGTTACACGGTGGACAGCGCTGATGTTGGTGGGAACAAATCGGGTACTTGACACGGGGAACAGAGCAGGTCAAATAGGTGCAACGTGGCGCTTTGCGTCGGACTTTAAGGCTCGCTTCGGCGGGCCTTAATTATATCCGGAGGTAGTCACCTCTGCCCCACGATAGCTGTTGCTTATTGGGTAGCAATCTTCATGATGCCGCCATTGCATGGGGGATTCCAATGAAGAAGATCGTCTCGGTGGCTCTGGCCGCTTTGCTTTGTATGTCTATCTCAACCACAGTTTTTGCTCACGGCGGCGGTCTTAACAAAGACGGTTGCCACAACGAGACAAAAACCGGCGGCTATCACTGCCACTGATGAATCAAAGGCCCGCTTCGGCGGGCTTTTCGTTGGAACCTGCGTTCAATCGCGGGATCAGTTCAAAATCGTTGAGATGAAAAACAGGCCTGTTGATCCGGACCTCTGAGGCGTCTCAATCAGCAGGCGTTATGCTTTCTTTGTCGCCGCCTCAATTCCGCGCTCTATGCGCGCGGTAAGCACGAAAAGGAAGTTCCCCAGGGCCTCTGCAAAGTTCACCGATTGCTGTGCTTCATCGGCCGTGACGTGGGGTCCACTGGCGTCAGCGTGCCGAGGTCGATTGGAGCCAAGGCGAACTTCATGTGCCCAATCAGCCATGTTTTTGGTCAAGATGTTCTGATTTAGTGCTTCGTCGATGCGCTGGTAGAGACTGCCGTCAATAAGCCCTCGAGCCTTCAGCATCGCATCTACGGCGCTGCCGGCGACCATCGCCGCCGCATCGGGTGCATGCAAGGTCTCGTATGCTTGCTGCAAATATTGCTTCGCCATCGGCGGCAGGTCTTCGTGGGCTGAACGGGGTTCGGGGTAAAGCTTAACTGTCGAGAACTTCATGGGATTTCCGCCGATGTCGCCAGTCCCCGTTGTGACTCCACCGCAGGTCGCACAGCGGAATGCCGCCCAATATGTTCCTTTCTTCCCGTCAACTCGGGCGGTAGGGCCGACACTCGCCCATTCTCTGGCGAGATGTGGTGAGGCTACTCCACAATGTGGGCAACGGGGCACGTCCATCAATTGGTGCCCCATTTGGTAGCCGCCAGCAACTGTGACAGCTGTAACATTTGCCATGCTCGTCCTCCCAGACCAACGTCATGAAGCATTCGCCCAGGTGCTGGCAAAGAACAAGCTACAACCGGTCAGCGATGAACAGTAAAATTGCGGCGATGACGGTCAGGAGCAGGGGAATAAACCAGCTAGGCATGTGCGCCTCCAATTGATGCTGGTCGTCTATTGATACCGCTTTACTGCCCTCTGCAACCTAAACCGGGCCGGATAACTCGCATTCTCATCGTGCGTTGCCGCCCCGCCCACACCTTAGTCGGCAAACGACACGCGAACCCACCCATAACCGTTTCGAGCGCTCAGACCGCCGAAGGGACCAGCATGCCAGCGCCCAGCAAATTCAATCAGACGACAGCAGACCGAATTTGCGAACGGCTCGCTGATGGCGAAAGCCTCCGCACTATCTGTGCCGATGAGGATATGCCCGATAAGGCGACTGTATTCCGCTGGTTGGCAGACGATCAGCATGAGGCGTTCCGCGACCAGTATGCGCGCGCACGCGAAGCCCAGGCAGATGCCCTGGTCGATGAGATGATCGACATTGCCGACGACGGCTGCAACGACTGGATGGAGCGCAAGAACGCCGACGGCGAGAGCATTGGCTGGATGGAGAATGGCGAAGCACTGCGCCGCTCTCAGCTTCGGATTGCTGCGCGCCAGTGGGTAGCGGGTAAGATGCGTCCCAAGAAGTATGGCGACAAGCTGGAGCTGGAACACGGCGGCCGGGTCGAACTGGTGCCTGTGATCAATCTGAATGGCAGCGGCAGCAACGGCGGTTGACGCTGTTCTAGACCTTGATCTGCATCCCAAGCAGCTCACGGCCTTTAACAGCGCCGCCACCGAGATCCTTTATGGCGGGGCAGCCGGCGGCGGCAAATCGCACCTGATGCGCATTGCGGCGATCATCTGGTGCTCGGCCATCCCCGGCCTGCAAGTCTACCTGTTCCGCCGTATTCGCGACGACCTGGTCAAGAACCACATGGAAGGCCCCAAGGGCTTCCGGGCGCTGCTGGCGGGCTGGGTGGCCTGCGGCTTCTGCACCATCGTGGAAGACGAAATCAGGTTCTGGAACGGCAGCAAGATCTATCTCTGCCACTGCAAGGACGAGAAGGACCGGTTCAAATACCAGGGCGCGGAAATTCACGTGCTGCTGGTCGATGAGCTGACCCACTTCACCGACAAGATTTATCGCTTCCTCCGCAATCGTGTCCGCATGGTTGGCATCACGGTGCCGGAGCAATATCGGGGAACATTCCCTCGGATCATCTGCGGGGCGAACCCAGGCGGCATTGGCCATCAGTTCGTCAAGACTACGTTCATTGATGGCGCCACGCCGCTCAAGGTCTATAGGGCGCCCACGTCTGAAGGCGGCATGCTCCGCCAGTACATTCCGGCCCAGCTCGAAGACAACCCGAGCATGGACGAGCAAGACCCCGGCTATGAAGACCGCCTGATGGGCCTTGGCTCTGAAACGCTAGTACGAGCCATGCGGTACGGCGATTGGGACATTGTTGAAGGCGCGTTCTTCGACAATTTCCGCAAGGACCGGCACGTCATCAAGCCGTTCGATATCCCTGCTCACTGGCTGCGCTTCCGCGCTGGCGATTGGGGCTCTGCCAAGCCCTTCAGCTTCGGTTGGTATGCCGTGGCCGAGGAAGAAACCACGGTGCTGAACACGGTGGGCCGCAGTGTCGTGATCCCGCGCGGCGCGCTGATCCGATACCGGGAATGGTACGGCGTTGCCAATGACAATGAAGGCAAGTTCATCCCCGATAAGGGGCTAAAAATGAACGCCGAAAATGTCGGGGCAGGGGTGCGGCTCCGGGACCAGCAGGACACCATCTCCTATGGTGTGCTGGACCCGGCGGCCTTCAGCCAGGACGGTGGCCCCTCAATTGCCGAACGCATCATGCGCGGCACGAATGGACGCAATGGCGCGACCTTCCGGCGCGCTGACAATGCCCGTGTTGCCCGACGCGGTGCCATGGGTGGGTGGGACCAATTACGAGCCCGGCTCGATGGCGATGAGGACGGCAAGGCGCTGCTGTTCTTCTATGAGACCTGCATTCACGCAATCCGGACCATTCCGGCGTTGCAGCACGACGAAGACAACCCCGAAGACCTCAACACCCACATGGAAGATCACCCCGGTGATGAGGTCCGTTACGCCTGCATGTCGCGGCCATGGCTGAAGCCAGTCAAGAAGCCGCCACCCCGCCAGCCTGAGCCCGGCACGGTGCCGCTGCCAGGCATGCCGATGCCGGCGAAAGGATCGAGGATCAATCTATAATGGCTGAAACCGACGTGGACGACATCGACGACGCCGAGGGCGTAGACGGCGCCGCGTTGGCCGCCGATGCCAAGAGTGCGACCGGCTGGCTGAACCTCATTACGGAATCGGAAGCCTATTTCCGGGACTGGAATGAGCGTTGCGACAATATCGATAAGCTCTATGCCAACCTCTCCAAGCTGGCCAATACGGCTCGTGACCGCGAAATGTCGCTGTTCTGGGCCAACCTGCAAACCCTGCAGCCATCCATCTATTCACGGCCGCCGGTGCCAGTGATCATGCCCCGGTTCCAGGACCGCCGGCCGATCCCGCGCATGTCGTCGGAATTGCTGGAGCGATCGGTCACCGTCTCGTTTGAGACTGGCCACCTTGACCGGACCATGAAGCTGGTGCGCAACGACCTGGCCCGCCTGGGTCGTGGTGTGCTGTGGCCGCGCTATGAAACCAAAGACGAGGCGGGGAAGGGCAAGAAGGTCTGCGTAGACTTCAAGTTCCGCCGTGACTTCGTTCATGACATGGCGCGCTGCTGGGCTGAAGTGGGCTGGGTGGCGGGTGCCGGCTATCTGACCAAGAAGGAAATGCGCAAGCGCTTCCTGAAGCACTCCGGCGATGTCTATCAGTCAGCCACCTACTCCACCCGCAAGGATGTCAACGGCGACAAGTTGGGACGCCGCCTCACGGCCAAGGTGTGGGAGCTGTGGAGCAAGACCGAAAACAAGGTCGTGTGGGTCACCGAGGGCTGCGACAAGGTTCTGGACGAGGCCAAGCCGCACCTGACGCTGGATGACTTCTTCCCATGCCCTGAACCGGCCTATGGCACGCGTCAGCCTGAATCGCTGGTGCCCGTCCCCGACGTGATGCAGTACCGGGACCAGCTTGAGGAAATCAACGAACTGACCGCCCGCATGGCCGCGCTGTCCGAGGCGGTCAAGGTTCGTGGATTCTATCCATCTGGCGCTGGCGAGCTCGGGGACGCCATTGAGGCGGCGGTAAAGGCCGCTTCCGACAATGTCGTGCTGATCCCAATTTCCAATTGGGCGGCCACCGGTGACGGTGCCGCCAAGGACTTCATTGTCTGGTGGCCAATCGACCAGATCGTTTCGACGATTGCCCAGCTGATCAAGCTGCGCCAGCAGCTCATCCAGGACGTTTACGAGGTCAGTGGGATCAGCGATATTCTGCGCGGCGCGACCAACCCGAACGAGACGCTGGGTGCCCAGGAACTCAAGGCCCAGACTGGCTCTGTCCGGATCAGGGACCGCCAGGACGAAATGGTGCGAGTGTCGCGCGATGTGACGCGCATCCACGCCGAGATCATGGCCGAGGAATTCGACAGCACCACGCTGCTCGATATGGCCCAGATGCAGATGCCGACCGATGCCGACGTGGCCAAACAGGTCAAGGCGCTGGAAGACCAGGCCAAGCGGATGAAAGCCGCGGTTGATGCCGAGATGGCCAAGCCTGAAACACAGGCGATGGCGCAGCAGAACCCCGAAGAGGCCCAAAAGGCTATCGAAGAGGCGATGCAGAAGGGCAAGGCCATCCTTGATCAGGTCAACCAGCTCAAGGCCACGGTGACCATCGATCAGGTCATGAAGCTGCTGAAGGACCAGCGGTTGCGGCCGTTCGTGCTCGACATCGAGACGGATTCGACCATCGTTCCAGACGAAAACGCGCAGAAGCAACGCGCCACCGAGTATATTACCAGCATGACGGGCTTGTTCGCCCAGCTGGTGCCGGCGGTGCAGCAGGTGCCGCAGATCGCCCCCGTGGCGGGACAGATGATCAACTACATCAATGGCGTGTTCCGCACCGGGCGCCAGTTCGCCCAGGTGATCGAGGAATTCACCGATCAGATGAAGGGCATGGCCAGCCAGCCCAAGGGCCCGCCACCCGAACAGGTCAAGCAGGACGCCGAAGCCAAGGCGGCAGAGGCCAAGGCGCAGATTGAAGCCACGACAGCCCAGGCGGATGCGCAGAAGACCGCTGCCGAGGCCGAGCGCACCCATGTGGAGAACGCCGAGCGCATGCAGGCGCTTCAGTCCAAACAGCAGCGGGAAGCTCTTGAACTGCAAATCAAGGAGCAAGAGGCGGCAGACGCTAGCCGGGCCCGCAATCAGGATATCGCTGACAAGGCGGCGCTGGCTGAATTGCAGCGCGTTGCCCAGAAAGAAAAGCACGACCAGGAAATGGAGAAGGGCAGCATGGAACTGGCGATCCTTCAAGCCAAGGTACCATTGGCCGAAGCCACAGCAGCGGCAGGGCATTAGCCATGGCTCACCAGCGTTTTTGCAAGGTCTGCCGGGGCTGGCACGACCTCGACGAGCCATGGCCGCATAACTGCCTGCCAGAGGCTCCGCAGCGGTCGGATTTGCCATGTCCTTCGGTCATCGGGGACACGATGTCGGCGGTGCAATCGCAGCTCACCGGCAAGCTGTACGACAGCAAGAGCCAGCTGCGCGCCGAATACCGCCAGCATGGCGTTGTCGAGGTTGGCAACGATCCTGCGCGGCTTCGCCCCAAGCCCAAAGCCAAGACCGACCGCAAGGCTGTGAAAGACGCCGTGCACAAGGCCGAGGCTCGATTTAACCGCGGCGAGCGCACCAGCGACAGGATGAAGTTCAAATGAACCGTGACGTTGAATTCATCGTCTTCGCGGCGGCAGCGCTCTACTTCGCGGCCATCACGCTGGTGGCGCTGCTGATCCTTGGCGACCATGACACCCGGAGCCTTGCTCTGGTCGGCGCCTTCCTTGGCATGGCCTCGCAGTTTGTCGGATCGGAAGCCCGGCAGCACATCATCATCTATCGGGCATCTATCGCGCTCGCCTATGCGGCCATCGCCAGCACGGCCGCTGCCATCCTGACCTTCGCCTTCTAGACCACATCCTCTCAGACAGGACGCACCCCAAATGAACGAAGAGCTTGATACCGTTCCGGCTGATGCCGGCAACGAACAAATCGTGTCGCCTCCCAATCCGATTGAAGTCGACAATGTCGACCATGAGGCCGAGGCCGCAGCCGCCGAAAAGGCCAAGACGCCACCCGAACCCAAACCGGCGGAAAAGAAGCTGTCGACCCGCGAAGCGCTGGAAAAGGCCGCTGAGAAGGTCAAGGCCGATGACAAGGGCGATGAGGGCGACAAGGACAAAGCCAAGGCTAAGCCCGACGATCAGCCCAAGAAGACAGTTGAACCCGACAAGGCCAAGGAGCCGGTAAAGGCCGAGCAGCAGCCCGAAGACAAGGCAGCGCCGGTCGTTGATCCCAACAAGCCCCGCCAGCCGCATGATGATGCGCCGTCCCGGTTCTCGGCCGAAGCCAAGGCGGCATGGGCAGAGGCGCCCGAGCATGTTCGTGCCGAAACCCACCGTGCATTCCGCGAGCTGGAAACCGGCATTCAAGAGCACCAGCGGCGCTGGGAGCCGATCAAACCCTATGACGATCTGGCCCGGCAGCACGGCACCACGATTGACGCGGCGCTGGAGCGCTATGTGGCGTTCGACAAGCTGCTGAACGATGACTTCGTGAAGGGGCTGGAATCCATCTGCGCCGACAAGGGCATGAACCTGCGCGACGTGGTTGCCCAATTGGCCGGCCAGAAGCCCGATCAGGCGCAGTCGCAGACCGATACGACCATTCGAGAACTGCGCGCCAAGGTTGCGGAGCTGGAGCGCCACATTGGCGGCGTCAGCAAGACCATTCAGACGCAGCAGGCGGAGAGCATTGACGCTGAAGTCAGCGCCTTCGCTGCCGATCACCCCAATATCGATGCGCTCGCTAACCGGATCGTTGAGCATATCAACGCCGGCCTGAGCCTCGATCAGGCCTATGCCAAGGCCGAAGAAGACGCGCGCCAGGAAGCGGAGCGACTTGGGTTCATCCCCAAGCCCGCAGACCCGACGCCAGCTGCCCCAAGCGCTCAGACCGACAAGGGCATCAAATCCATCGCAGGCGCTCCCGGCTCGGGCTCATCCCCCGCTGCCCGCAAGCCCTCTTCCAATGTTCGTGACGCAGTCCGGCGTGCCATGGAAGCCGCCGGCTAGTCCATTCGCAAGGAGTGGCAATCATGCCGCTAACCCAAGTTGAGAAGAACCAGGAGATCATGTCTCTGGCGCTTGAGGACCGTTCCTCGGGCTACCAGGACCTGGTGTCCAACTCCAATGCGCTGCTCTCTGTCCTCAAGCGCAAAGGCCTGTGGAAGCCATTTTCCGGCCCGACGATCCGCGAACGCCTGCTGTATGGCAAGAGCGGCAACGTCATCTGGTACAATGGCTTCGACTTCCTGAAGAACTCGCCGGCCGAGCTCTTCAACGACGCCGAATACCGCCCCAAGATGGTGGCCGTAGGCGTTGCGTTGTCCAACGAAGAAATTCTGACCAACGATGGTCCGAACCAGCTTCTGGACATCATGGAAGCCCATATCGAGGCGGCCGAAAACGAGCTGCTGGACGAAGTGGACCTGTCGCTGCATGGCGATGGCACCCGCTATGGTGGCAAGGAACTCGGCGGCCTCCGTCTGGCCGTGCCCACCGTCGTCAATGCGGGCACCTATGGCGGCATCAGCCGTGCCGACAACCCGCAATGGCGCACGTCGGCCTTTGACGCCCAGACGGCGTTCCCGGAGCTAGGCACGCAGGTCACCGCCACCACCATCCGCCCGATGTACAATCGCATCGTGACGCAGCGTTCCCGTGGACGCCGTGGTCCCGATCTGATCCTGGCATCGCCGGAACACTACGCGGCCTATGACGCTGCCACGGTGGCAATCCAGCGCATCAACGACGAAAGCGGGCTGGGCAAGCTCGGCTTCACGTCGCTGAAATACTACGGCGGCGGCCGGCAGGCGGAAATCGTGCAGGATGGCGGTATCGGCTCGAATATGCCGGCCAATACCTCCTACCTGCTTGAGACCGCGTCCCTGCGCGTTCGCTACCACCCGGATCGCAACTTCGACAAGATCGGCCGCACGATGATGCCGATCAACCAGGACGCTGCGGTCCAGTACATCGGGTTCATGGGCGAACTGACCCAGGTCAACCCGCTGTTCCAGTCCAAGCTCTACGACAGCAACCCGGCGGCATAAGGAGGCAGCACCATGACTTTCACCGCTTCGACCCCCAATCTCGGCATGCCGCCGATTGACTCCCATCGTACTGCCGCGACGGCGGCCGGGCGCTCCACTCCGTGGAAGCTCGGTCACGTCATCGAGGCCGACGATCCGGACTATGGCATGGGCGAGTTTGTCTATCTCAAGGGCGTGGCATCGACCGCGCTGGGCTCTTGGGTGGTCTACAACCCCGACGATTGGTCGACCGTCCTTCTGGGGCCCGACATGATCGGTTCCGTGGCTGTTGCCATGGCCCCCACTGTCGCCAACGAATTCGGTTGGTACCAGATCAAGGGCAAGGCCATTGGCAAGGTTCTGGCCGGCTTCGTAGACAACGCCAATGTCTACGCCACGGCCACGGCCGGCAGCGTGGATGATGCCATTGTTGCCGGTGACCGCGTCAAGAACGCCAAGGGCGCTTCGGCGGTGGGTACGCCCGCTGCTGGCCTGGCCGAATTCGAGATCGACCGTCCCTTCGTGGATGACGCTCTGGCCGCTTAATCGCAGCAGCGAAACGACCAATGAGGGCGGGGCCAGTGGCTCCGCCTTTCTCGTTTACGCCCTCTCAGACAGGATTTGAAAATGCAGATCACCACGAAAGATGACGCGGCGACTGTTGTCACGTTCAAGACGCTTTCCGTCTTCAGCGACAGCAAGAGCACCAAGGCCGGTCGCCCGATTTACGATGACCATGAGGTCGTTGAAATCCGGCTTGCCGGCAACAAGCAGACCGTCGGCGCCTTCCCGGCCCATGAAATCTGCGGCTGGGTCGATGGTCCCGATGGCACGCGTCAGGCGCAGACCTATGCCATGAAATACAACGCCCAATACCTCGCCTATAAGAATGGCGATGGTCAGGTGCTGTTGGGGACGCCGCTTGAAGCGCTGTCCTTCCTGGCTCCCGGCAAGCGCCTCGAGCTGAAGGCCCTGAACATCTACACCGTGGAAGCGCTGGCCTCGCTCGACGGCAACAATCTCAAGCGCCTTGGTATGGGCGGTCGCGAGCTGAAGGATCAGGCCCAGGCCTATCTCGAGAATGCTTCCGAGCATCGTATCGAGGATCGCATGAGCGAGGTGGTCACGGCACAGGACGCCAAGATTGCCGAACTCATGGCCCAGATTGCCGAGTTGAAGGGCGATCCGCTCGACCACGACAAGAACGGCAAGAAGGGTGGCACGGCGCCTGCCAGTACCGCTAACGCAGCTGCGACCGTTGCCGAAGTGCTGGCGCTGGCCGAGACGGCCCATTTCAAGACGTTCCGGGCCGCCGCCGCCAAGCTGCTGGGCGACAAGACCCCGGCAACCAAAGACGAGATCATTGCTGCGCTCAAGGCGCAGGAAGCGCCGACCGATGACGAAGCCTCGCCCTTCGCTGATTTCGAAGATGACGACATCCGCAACTGGCTGAAGGACGCCGCGCCCGAACTGGAAACGGCCTCGTTCGACCGTGAGCAGCTTCTGGAAGCGGCGGACGAGGTCAATGCCGAGCTGGCCAAGACGAACGGGAACTAACCCATGACGGTCTTGAGCGCCATCCAGCGGGCATCCTCACGCATGGGGATTGCCCGGCCCGATCAGGTGTTCGGCGGCACGTCCCCGACCCAATTGCGGTTGCAGGACACCGTGAATGACGTTGCGGCCATGATTGCGTTCGATAGCGGGCGCGACTGGACGATGCTCAAGACCCTTGGCACCTTCGCGGGGGACGGCGCCACGCTCGGCTTTCCGTTCCCCGACGACTACAAGCGGATGCTGAAAAAGGCCAAGCTGTGGCCTTCGGCGTCTCCCAACTCGCCATTCACCTATTATCCAGACAGCGACACGTGGCTGGGCACGCAGGTGCAGAGCTTTCAGCCTGTCGTCGGCGCATGGACCATTCTAGGCGGGCTGGTGCAGATCCGTGTGGGGGGGCCACTTCGCCCATGGGCCTGGGGGACACGGCGCAGTTCTACTACCTCACCTCGAACATCGTGAAAGACAATGCGTTGGTGTTGAAGCCCGAATTCACGGCTGACACCGATACATTCCGGCTTGATGAGCGGCTGTTGCGGCTCGCCATGATCTACCGGTGGAAGCAAGACCACCAGATGGACTATGCCGAGGCGATGGCCGACTACCAGGACGCCTTGGCCACCACGGCCGGCGCCGACAAGGGCAGCAATATCCTCGTCGTCGGTGAGCAGCGGCTGCCCACGGGCATGGAATACGCCTTTCCCGGCACGGTGGTGCCCAACTGATGGCTTATAATCGCGGCCGCAGGGTTCCAGCGCAGCGCTTCAAAGCGCCTGCCATGAAGAGCAAGCCCTTTATCTCTCCGACGCGCGGCTGGGTCTCTGGCACCAATCTCGCTGCAGCGCCTGATGGCGCGGCGCGTGTGCTGGAAAACTGGTTCCCGACCACAACGGGCATCAGGATGCGCGGCGGCAGCCGCAAGCATGGCACCGGGGCAGGGCTGGGCGTCAGGTTCGAAAGCCTGATGAGCTATGTCAGCGGATCGATGAGCCGCATGTTCGGCGGCGTCGATGGCAAGATCATCAATATGACCTCGCCTGCCGACCCGGCCATTGTGCCGGCCGCCGACGTTTCGGGTCAGACCAGCAACTATTATTCCTCCGTCAACGTGGCGAACTCCGGCGGCAATTTCATGCTCGTCGCGAACGGCACGAACGCCATTCAGCGCTATGACGGCGCCGCCTGGTTGGCGATCACCACCGGCGCTAATCCGGCCACCCAGATCAGCGGCGTCAACACCAGCTCGATTTCGCAGCTCAGCACCTATCGCAACCGCGTCTGGATGGTTGAGGGCGGCACGATGAACGCCTGGTACCTTGGCATTGACGCCATTGGTGGTGTTGCAAATCGCCACACCCTTTCCGGCGTGTTCCGCAACGGCGGCTCGCTGCTGTTCATTGCGACCTGGTCAATGGATGCCGGCGACGGCCTTGACGACAAGATCGTGTTTGTCTCGACGCTAGGCGAGGTTGCGGTTTATCAGGGCGATCCGGCCGTGGCGGCGGAGTGGGGGCTTGTGGGCCGCTATGACGCCGCGCCGCCGCTTGGCAAAAAGGCATTCCTGCCGGTTGGTGGCGATCTGCTGATCCTGACAGAAATCGGCATCATCCCGCTGTCGGCTATCCAGACCAAAGACCCGGCGGCGCTAGCCTTGGCGGCAGTCAGCCGCAATATTCAGCCCGACTGGATCACTGAAGCGCGTGCCCGGCGCAGTGCGCCTTGGGAAATCGTCAAATGGACCAGCCGCGGCATTGCCTTTGTGAGTTGCCCGGTAACCGGTGCCGACAGCATCACGCCGGCCATCTGCTTTGCGGTCAATCTTGAAACCGGCGCCTGGGCGAAGGTCACGGGCTGGGATACGCAGTGCTTCGGCCTGCACGATGACAACGTGTTCTTTGGCACCAGCAACGGCAAGCTGATGCAGGCCGATATTGGCGGCTCCGACGACGGCGCGCTGATCTATCACACCTATGTCGGGCATGCCGATCACCTGGGCAGCATTGGCCAGCACAAGACGGTTATGCAGGGCCGCGCCATATTCCGCAGCCGGGCAGCCTTCACGCCCAAGCTGTGGGTTTCGACCGACTATGATCTGGAATACCCCGCCTATCCCAATGCTGCGCCTTCCGGCACGGATTCCCCGGCCATCTGGGACGTTGGCCTATGGGACGTGGCCAAGTGGGATATCGGGCTGAACCAGTTCACGGCGCAGACGCGCTGGGAAGATATCGGGCTTAGCGGCTTTACCCATGCGCCCATGCTGTTGGTGGTCAGCGGATCGCTGGTTTCGCCGGCCGCCGAACTCGTCATGTTCGAACTGACTTATGAGGTCGGAGGCCTGGTCGTTTGATCGATCTGCTCTATGGGCACAGCCAGACCGTGGCGGATTGGGTGGCCAGGCAAATTCCGGGCTGTGAACGGGGCTTCCTCAATCCGGTAGCCATAGGCGTTGTCGAGGGCGGCAAGCTGATTGGCGGCACGGTGTTCCACAATTGGGCGCCAGAGGCGGGCGTGATCGAGATGTCCAGTGCCGGCACCAGCCCGCGCTGGCTGCACCCGCGCATGCTGCGCGCCATCTTCGCCTATGCCTTCGATCAGATCGGCTGCCAGATGGTCGTAATGCGGGTTTCCGAGCGCAACGAACGCATGGTCCGCATTGCCGAGCGCTTCGGATTTGCTGGCGTCCTGATCCCCCGGCTGCGGGGCCGGGATGAAGCTGAATGGATTTTCTCGCTGACCGACGACCAATGGCGTCAGCACTCTTTTGCGAGGTCTACACATGGGCAAGCCTAAAGCTCCGGCCGCGCCGGACCCGATCAAGACGGCAGCGGCACAGTCGGCCTCCAACCGCGAAACTGCTATCACGCAGACCGGCCTCAACGCCATCAACCAATATGGCCCGACCGGTAGCGTCACCTATAAGCAGAACGGCACCTGGGCCGACGGTACGCCCCGCTTTGAACAAACCACGGCGCTGTCGCCAGAACAGCAGCAGCTCTACAATACGGGCGTTTCCACCAGCCAGAACCTTGCCGATGTGGCCAAGACCCAGTCGGGGCGCATCAACGACCTGCTGGGTCAGCCCTTCAGTCTCGACAATGCGGCCGTGGAAGGCCGGATCAATGAGCTGGCGAGCGCGCGCCTTGATCCGCAACTGGCCAAGCGCCGGGAACAGGCCGAGGCCAGCCTTGCGAGCCGGGGCATTAAGTTGGGCTCTGAAGCCTACGACACCGCCATCAAGCAGGTCATGGAGGGCGAGAACGACGCCCGCAACCAACTGCTGCTGACGGGCCGCAATCAGGCCGTGCAGGAGGCGCTATTGCAGCGCACCCAGCCCCTCAATGAAATTCTGGCGCTGGCCGGTGGCTCGCAGGTGCAAACGCCGCAGTTCGGAGCCACACCACAGTCGGGCGTTGCTGGCACTGACGTGGCTGGCCTCATCAATTCCGACTACCAGAACAAGCTCAATACCTACAACCAGCGGCAGAGTGCCACCATGGGCGGCCTGTTCAATCTGGGCAGTGCGGCGCTAGGCATGTTCTCGTTCTCCGATGCGCGCCTGAAGAAGAATATCAAGCCGACAGGCGAAAAAGTCGGAGGGGTCCGCGTGGTCGAATATGATCGCAAGGACACCGGCCGGCACGAAGTGGGCGTGCTTGCTCAGGAAGTCGAGAAGAAGCACCCGAAACTGGTCGAGATGGACCCCAGCGGCTACCGCAAGGTCAATTATCCCGGCCTTATGCGCCTCGGGACTTCAGCAATGCGGAGGGCTGCATAATGGCAACCTTGAACCCATTTCAGTGGGGCGAGGGCGGCGAAGCCCTGTCGCCAGAACAGGTCAAGCGCCGTCGCGCCGTAGCCGACGCCATCCGCATGAAGCAGGGGTTTGTGCCCGGCAATGGTCTTGACCTGCTGGGCGGCCTCGCGCGTGAGGTTGTGGCCAACCACAAGGGCAACCAGGCAGACGAGGCCGAGGCCGAAGGCGTGAAGGGTCGCAAGGCGATCATTTCGGCGCTGGCCGCCAATCCGAACGCCGGCATGGGTGAAATTGCTGGTGCGCTGGGCAATGAGTGGGTCGCCTCCGATCCGGGCTCGACGGCCATCGTCAACGCGCTGATGAGCCAGCGGCAGCAGGAAGCCGCATGGGCCAGGCAGGAAGCCCAGCAGCAGGCGCAATGGTCGCGCGAGGACGAGCGTTTCGGTATGCAGCGGGAATGGCAGGTTGCCGACCGCGAGGCGGAGACGGCGCAGGCCGCGGCTGACCGCAAAGCCAACTTCAAGCACGACTACGGTTTGATCGAGGCGAAGGCAGCAACCGACTCCGGCCAGCAGTACATCAATGTCGGCAATGGCATGGTGTTTGACACGGAAGCCAAGGACTTTGTCAGCCCCACCGGCGATGGTGCTTTGCCCGCCGTCGACTTTGGCGACACAACCGCAATTCGCAAGGAAATCCAGAGCCTGCCGTCATACAAGAACTACGCCCAGGCGCTGCCCATCTATAGCTCCATGGTCGATACGGCCGGCACGGACACCAAGGCATCGGACCTCAATCTTGTCTATGGCCTGGGCAAGATCATGGACCCCGGCAGCGTGGTGCGCGAAGGCGAAATGGTGATGGTGAGCAACACCTCGTCGCTTCCGGACTGGCTGCAGGGTTGGATTGCTTCGGTGAATGGCGGCGCGAAACTCACGCCCGAAACGCGCAAGGCCATCTTGGATGAAGCCTATAGCCGGATCAGCGGGTATGACGGCATGTTCAAGCAGGACATGCAGCAATATCAGGGCATTGCCGACCGGTACCGGATCAACCCTGACGACATCATTCCGCAATTTTCGCCCTACGAGCAGTGGTCTCCGCCAGACCTGGCCGATCCGGCGGTTGTGCCGGGGCAGTCCACCGTGGCGCCATCGGACATTGATGCTCTGCTGGAGAAGTATAACTGATGGCAACCCTTGAGCAGATTGCCGACGCGCTGCGCAAGGCAGATGCCGCGGGCAATGTCGATGATGCGCGGGCGCTGGCCGCTGCCTACAAGAGCATGGTGGCCCAAGCCCAGCCGCAGCAGCTGCCGCCCGATGCTGCCCCGCGCTATGACGGCACCGATGCCCGCAATGACTATCTGGACCTGCCGATCCCCGGCACCAAGCCGGCTCAGCCCGCGCCTGCGCGCTATCAGTCGCCCATTCCCGGCGCCGATGTCATCAATGCATTCGCCAATAACTTTGCCGAAAACATCCCCATTCTCGGCCCTCTGACCACCGCTGCGGCCGACCATGTCGGTTCCAATCTCGCATCGCAGTTTACCGGCAAACCGGCCGAGGTGCTTCGGAATGAAGCTGCGCGCGTCCGAGAGTTGGAGAACCAGAGCCAGCCGCAGGCCGCCGCCGCTGGCCAGATTGCCGGTGCAGTCGGTCCCCTTATGTCGGTTGGTACCACGGAGCTTGGTGGCCGTGCGCTCGGCATGGCCGGTCCACTTTGGCAGCGCCTTATGGCTGGTAGTCTTTCTGGCGGGGCTATTGCGGGCGGCGATAGTTTGGCGCGCGGAGAGAATTGGGACGAAGCGAAGTGGAAAGCGCTTTGGGGCGCTGGCATCGGCGCTGCAAGCCCGCTGGCCGAACGCGCTCTGGCGCCCATCGTCCGGGCACTGTTCGGTCAACGTATTGGCAAGCCGGCCGCGAATATCGCTCGCAATGTCGAGCGTGATCGGATCAATCCTGCTCAGATCCGCACATTGCTCGATGCGCTGGGGCCCGATGCGGTCCTGGCTGATCTTGGGCCCAATCTCACCCGTCAGGCAGCGGCAATTGCGTCGTTGCCGGGTGAGGGGCAGTCCATCATCCGCGATGCATTGGTGAAGCGCCAGCAGGGCACCAATATGCGCATCCGCTCGGACGTTGACGCGACCCTTGGGCCCGCGCCTGTCCCGTCGCGGGTGCAGGCCGAGATCAAAACTGGGCAGCAGGCCATGTCGCCCGAATATGAAGAGGTGTTCCGCAATGCCAGTGCGGTCAACACAAGGCCGCTGGCTGAGACATTCGACGATATGGCTCGGCGCTACGGTATTGGTGAACGCCGCCGCGTTATCGATCGCATTCGCGGTTTTCTCAACGAGACCGATGACAATGGCCGTGTCAGCCTGACCAGTGACCCGTCACGGGTCTTCGCCATGCGCGAAGAAATCGACGGCATGTTTCAGGGCGAAACCAACGACAAGGTCATTGCTGCGCTGACATCGGCCCGCCAGCAGGTGGATGACATTCTGGCCTCGGGCGTGCCCGGGCTAAAGCAGGTTGATGCTCGGTATGAAGACCTCGGCCGCCAGAATACCGCCGTAGGGCAGGGTAGTTCCGTGCTCGGCGTCGGCAAGGAAGCGCCGGTCCCCGCTGAAGTGGTCGACATGATGTCGCCAGCACCGGCCAGCGAGCTGTTCATTGGTCCGTCGGGTGTCCCATTCCGGGTGTCGCAAGGCGCTCGGGCGGAAATCGAACGGCTGATCGGGACCAAGGCCAACAACCTGACCTCGCTGAAGGACGCGATGAAGGGCGATGGTTCGTGGAACCGGGAGCGGCTGGCCACGGTGTTTGGACAGGAGAAGGCCGACGCGCTGCTGAATATTCTGGAGCGTGAAACCACCTATGCCGCGACGGCTCAGCCGGTGTTGCACAACTCCGAAACGGCAGCTCGTACCGCTGCACAGAGGGAAGTGGAGCCGATGCGTCTGGGCTCAACGCAGAGCCTTATTGGTGATGCTCTTTTGAAGCTGCCTCAGTCAGCGGCAAATGCTGCGGCTCGGGCCCGATCTGAAGCGGTCAACTCCCGCATGGCGGCGGCGCTCGCCGGGCAGCCAACTCAAGAATATGTGGATCGGATCATCGCGGCGCTGGTTGCAAATAGGGGCAAGGTCGGATCGTCGGCCGTGCCCCTGTTGGTCAATCAAAATTAAGCGACTTAAGCGAGAGCGTGATCAATGCGCCCGCTACAAAACCCATAACCACAAATAGCAAGGCGCTTATGGGGTCGCCGCCGTCTCTCGCGTAGGCGGTCCCAAACCAAGCCGCGACGACCAAGCCACCGATACCCATCCAACGGCACAAGCGCTTGTCGACGCGCTGCCCCCAGGAGCCATCTGGTTTTTGAAAGCGGTAGGCACCTGGGTCTTGGTCGATCTGTTTCATAAGGCGATCCTAGAACATCTTGCCTTTGTTGGCGATGACCTCGGCCACGCTCCAGGCGCCGTTCTGCGGGCCATTGACCATCTGCACAACCACGCTGACCTGCTGGGTGGGTGTGTAGTTGGAATTGGCCAGCCAGGTGTTGCCGATGCGATTGATCGAGGTGCCGGTATATGCCGTGCCCGACCCTGAAGCGCCGTCCAAAATACGGAAGTGCGAATATCCGCGCTGCGCGGTGATCTGCGCTGCCTTGAGAAGGGTATCGGAGCCAGCCGAGCCCGTGAACAATACACCCGATGCGTTGGTGTCCAGGCGGAAAGTATCGGGCGTAAGTGGAACGGTGTTTGTCGTCGTGCATGCGGCGACGAACGCAAGTAAAGGCAGCGCGAAAAGCGCGGAAACGATCTTATTCAATTGAAGTCCCCCAAGTATTTATTGGGGAAACGTATTCGCTATCAGCCCCGGTCACAAGCCGGGGCTTTTATTTGAGGTGAACAATGGCCGCAAACAATGCGGGTGACGCCTTCTTGTCATCGCTCATCGGCACCGAGAGCGGCGGCAACTGGGCGGCCAAAAACAGCGAAGTCGGCTCCGGCGGCAAAACGGGCCATTTCGGCAGGTTGCAGTTTGGGCAAGCCCGGCTTGAGGACGCCAAGAACGCTGGGATCATTCCGGCCAGCATGACGCCAAGCCAGTTCATGGCCGATCCAACCGCGCAGCAGGCGGTTGAGTCGTGGCACTTTGCGGACATTGACCGCCAGGCCGAAGCCATGGGGCTCAATGCTTATCTCGGCCAAAACATCGGCGGGGCGACCATCACCCCCGAGGCAATTCGGGCCATGGCGCATCTGGGCGGCATCGGTGGTGCGGCAAAGTTCCTCAAGACCGGCGGCAAGTACAATCCCTCCGATGCCTACGGCACCAGCCTATTGGACTATGCGGCTAAGCACGGGGCCACGGGCGCAGCTCCAATGAAGGCTGCAAAACCGGGGCTGCTGGGAGCGATCCAGACCGGCGCCGGCAACATCATGGCTGCGGCAGGAAACGCCGTCCAACAGGCCGTAAAGCCCATTGCTACAGTTGCGGACCGCACTGCTATCGCCAGGGCGCTGATGGCCAAGAACATCGGCGCGGCACCAACAATCATCGAAGGTTTCCAGCCGGGCGGCACGCAGGCTTACGCGGCCAGCGGGGCAGGGGCTACGCCTGTGACCTTAATGCGTTCACGTGGCAGTCCATCCCGCTCGTTCGATGCCGCCTATC
Organism: Devosia neptuniae; assembly: GCF_025452235.1. NCBI lineage: Bacteria > Pseudomonadati > Pseudomonadota > Alphaproteobacteria > Hyphomicrobiales > Devosiaceae > Devosia > Devosia neptuniae. The sequence continues at coordinate 3,968,583 of NZ_CP104965.1, read as the reverse complement.
ACAGTGGCCAGAACATGGACGCGTACCGCGCCAACCGCCAGGCCATTGGCGGTCCGATCACAGCGCAGAGCATCGCCGCAGCGCTTGCCAGCGGCAAGACCCTGATGAGGCCCGCGCACGATCGCAACTCGAGCGGTGGCGGCAACAATTTCAACAGTGGCGCTAACAGCATTTTCAGCAACTAGGAGGCAAGTATGCCAAGAGACGGAAGCCTGGTTTATGCGCCGCCTCCGGGGACACGCGCGACCACTGAAACCACCATCGAAAGCGCAAAGTTCAATGCGTTCGTCGATGACCTGACGACCGATCTAAACACGGCCCGGCCGGTCAGTTCTGGCGGTACGGGCGGCACCAGCGAGCTTAGCGGCGCCACCGGACTCAAGGTCGTGTCGTATGGCGCTGCTCAGACATTGACGGCCGATCAGAAGCAGCAGGCACGCGCAAACATCGGTCTCGATTTCTTCGTTGGCGTTGCGTTCGACTTTGCGGGCGTTGCCCTTCCACCAAGCTGCATCTGGCCCAACGGCCAAAACCTCTCTCGCGCCACCTACCCGAAGCTCTTTGCGGCCTGGGGTACGACCTATGGCGCGGGCGATGGCGTCACGACCTTCGGCACGCCTGACCTGCGCGGGCGTGTGGTTGCAGGCCGAGACGATATGGGTGGCGGCGCAGCTGGACGCCTGACTGCCGGTTACGGGCTCAACGGCACGGTGATGGGTGCGGCCGGCGGTGTGCAGGGGGTAGCCCTGAGCATTGCCCATTTGCCGTCGCACAATCATACGGGCAACACCAGCAGCAACGGCGCGCACAACCATACGGGCTCTGGATGGACAGGCGAAACCACGCGCGCGAATGGTGCGAACAGTCCCACGCCGAGTTCCAATAGCGGCTTCACCACTTCGACCAACGGCGACCACTCGCACAGCTTCACCACGTCATCTGTGGGTAGCGGGGCCGAACACCTCAACGTGCAACCCACCCTCATTCTCAACAAAATCATCTTTGCCGGAGTGTGACCGATGTCCCTTGAAATTCCCTTCGCAACGGCCGCTGCGCTTGGCGGGCAAGCCGGTATCGCGGCGGCGGTGGCCACATTCAAGGCGGCGCTGACAGCCCACGCCAAGACGGTGGGCATTCCAAAGCCGGTTGCACATCCTCTTGTCGAAAGCATCGTCTACCAGCACGCCGGCGTCTTTGTGATCCTCGATCCCGAACCCGAGGACCCGCCGGCCGAGCTGACCCGGATTGCCAAAAACGCGATCTGGGAACGAGCCACCGACGACGAGGCCGAACAGATGGAAATGGTGCTGGCTGCCCAGCCCGTGCGAATTCGGCGCATCTATGAGGGTGCGACCCACATCGACCAGGCGCATGAGCTCTATGCGCTTCTGAACGCGGCGATGACGCAGCTATTCGGTGAGGACCGCGCTGCCGAACTGCTCGCGCCCACCGACTGAGGGCTTGGACCATGTTTGAAACCGGCGACGGCTGCACGGGCTTTCAGTGGGCGGAATGGCTCTTCTCCATCCGTGCCTGCTGCGACGTTCATGATTTTGGCGGCACTGACGGCACGTTGCTCGATTGCCTGCTCGCCAACACCCCCGAATGGACTTGGCCTCTGGTCGGTCTTTGCATCGTTCTGATGCTGCTGTTTCGGCCGCTCTATCGGCTGTTCCGCCCCAAGGGGCAGGCGCGTCGCTAGCGCCAACAATCCTCATTGCGGAGAGTAATTCATGCCGTGGCCCATCGTCACCGTCCCTCAGGGCGGCTTGCCTGTAACTGAAGCGACGAACGGCTTTGGCACGCCCGTCATCGAGGCCGAAAACGGCTTCGGAACGGCGGTTACTTTCGTGGAAACAGGCGGCTTGCCTGTCGTCGGGGGCGCATCTGGCGAATTGCGCTATATCGCGCCGACCGCCCAGGGAAGTGGCGACGGCACGTCCTGGGCCAATGCGGCGGCGCTGACCAGCATCAACACCATGATTGCTGAAGCCGGGCCAGGCGGCACGGTGGCCATCGCTTCCCATCTGGGGGACTATGCCCAGACCGCTCCTATAACCCTGTCAGCGGCCGGTGCTGCTGGAAACAGAGTGCTGATCACTGGCATGGACGGTGACGGCAATCCTGCGCAGGCCAAGATTGTTGGCAATCGTACGGCTTGGGTCGCCCCCGTGTCCGAACCAGTCGTGCCGCTCGATACATCGGGGTATGGCGGCAATACCTCGTTCAGCGCCGCCGCTGGCATCAGTTATCTCGATTTCAAGAACCTGCGTTTTGAGCGTCTTGGGCGCATTATCGATTGGTCGGGCATAGCAGCCACCGGGTTCCTTTTCGAGGATTGCGAGGGCTTCAACGTCCGCGACGGCTTTTACACCAGCATCACCAGTGCGGTGACCAATTTGACCCTGCGTCGGGTGACAGGGGAGGGCTTCTCCAAGAAGTTCGTGCGCTTCCACGGTGACTGCTCGGGTTGGACCATCGAAGATTTCAGTTTCGACAGCCGCTGGCAGGACAAGGACAATTTCGCCGTCGGCATCGAGTGCCAACACAACGCGCATGGCCTGATTGTTCGGCGCGGCTCCGCTGGCAACGCCCATTCCACCCTGACCACGTATTTCAATGGCGACGGCATGTCGTCGGAGCGCACGAATTACGACATCCTGGTGGAGGACGCGACTTTCTACGGTTGCACCGATGGCGGGCTGGACCTGAAGTCGGAGCGCACCATTGTTCGGCGCGTGACGGCCAACGGCAACAAGCGCAATTTCCGCGTCTGGGGCGGCGTGATCGACAACCAAAATTATGGCGGCCCGATCCTGCTCGAGGACTGTGTTTCCATTGCTCCGCATGGTCGCGGCGGTGGCTCGACGCACCATGCCTGGCTGAAGGGGAACGACCTTACCGCAAATGGCGGTAGCGTCAGTCTCTCAGGCTTCATCGCCAGCGGCGGGGATGTGGGGATCGCGGCCCTGGCGATTGAAGGCCAAAACGGGACGATGGCCTTCACCGCCCCCGACATCATACTGTCGGCGGGCTCCGTCATGCACAACACCCTTGAGGCCGGGTCGATCATCACCGGCATTTCGGGTGACCCCATGGCGCCAGCTCAATTTACGGCTGGTCAGTGGACGCTCGCCTCGAACAACATTTCGGGGCAGCTGGTGGCAAATGTCATCGAGCGCCCCGGCGATGGGGGATCGGTCATCACGTCCTTGCAGTATCGCATTGACGGCGGCGCGTGGGTGACCATGGCCGGCACTGGCACGGGACCGCGCGTTATTACCAGCCTGACCGATGGCGTCGAGTATGACGTTGAGCTGCGGGCCGGCAATGCCATCGGCTTTGGAGTAACCGGGGATCTGAAGTCGGCCACGCCGATCTATGTGGCTCCGGTGATTGTCAGGCTGGCATTCAACGGCTCGGCGCTGAACCCCGGCGACACGCCGGTTGATACCGCCGCAGGCGCTCCGGCAATGACCTTACAGGGCACGGCGGCCGTCGTCGCCGGCGGCATCCAGTTTGGTGGCCTTGCCAACCACATTGTGTTCCCGAACCGCGAGGGATTCACTTTCGACGGGCTGTTTACCGTCAAGATGAGGCTCACCAAGGCCAACTGGAACAGCTCGGCTGAGCAATTCCTGGTGGCGTTCTGGAACACAAGCGGCAACCAGCGGGCATGGATGATCAGCATCAACGCGGTCAATGCCATCGTGGGCCGCTTCTGCCCCGGCGCGGGCGGTTCGGCCAATATCGTCGACACGGTTGCCAATGGCTCGCTGCCGGCGCCCATAACCGCCGGAATGCACGAACTCATGATGGATCGAGGCGCGGACGGCTACACCCGCATCTACCTCGATGGTGTCATGGTCGGGAAGAGCGCTGCCCCGGTCGTCGGCACGAACGTCAACAATACCACCAACATCGTTCGGGTGTCCGGCTCCACCACGGGCAACGCCGATCCCGGCCCATCGATCCTGCATTTCCTCGAAGTCCGCAAGGGTGAAGCCCTTTGCGGGTCTGACGCGGGCTACACGCCCTAAACGCCATTCCGTTGGCCGTCGCTGGCAACATACAGCCTGACCATATTGGTCATGCCGCGTTCGTCCCAATAAACCCGTGCCACGAGGTTCCGTGAGGGGCCGCCTCGAATAACTTTCAAACCAAGGGCGTCTGCTACAGCTTGTTCAGGGCTGGCCGCCGATATCGTATGCTCCGGTGTGATCACGATGGAGCGGCAGTCGATCACGCGATACTCGCGCATGCTCACCTCATCCGGGGTGGCACCCATTCAGGTGCTTTGACGGCCTTCTTGATCCGGTCGAAGGCCTTGGGCATTCCTCGCTCCAGATAAAGCGACCCTGGCAGTAGGGACTCGTTCTGCCAGGGTCAGCCCAGACGTTAGGCGTTGCAGGTGCACAAACCCGCGACCAACAACGCCGTTACGGACATTTCGTTCAATTTGCCACGAAGGGTGGTGCAGATTGGGAGGGCGACCGAAGTGCGGCGGTTCAACCACCCTCCCAAAGGGCGCTCGGCCCCGGCAGACAATGCCGCTGCAGCAGTTCAGTTGCGAGGATTAACGCTGGGCAGTTGAGAGCGCCGTAAGGCTCGGCGCCGGCGGCTTGACGGCAACGGTCGGGAGCTTGTTGGCGGCGGCAACTGCATCATCCTTCCAGCCGAACGGCCCATCCATGAAACCGTGTTCGTCATAGACCCCATAGCTTCCGTCGTCGCGTTGGCGAACCTCCCAACCATTGATCCGCACAACAGTCTTTTCCATCGGTTCCTCAATTTTGGGCCGGGTTGAGAAGACTCCCTAAATTCCGATCCTTCCGGAATATTCCAACCCTACATCATAGGAGAGCCAGCATGGCCAAACCCAACGCGGAATCGACGTTCCGTGCGAAAGCGCCTGGCGTCATGGCGCAACTCATTCGCGATTTCCCCATCACCCCAGAAGACGCCGCGGCGATCCTGGGCAATCTCGGCCATGAGAGCGCCGGGCTGACCACATTGCAGGAAATCAAGCCAACAGTGGCAGGCTCTCGTGGCGGCTATGGCTGGGCTCAGTGGACCGGTCCGCGTCGTCGCGCCTATGAGGCCTATTGCAAACGCACCAGCAAGAACCCCGCCAGCGACGACGCTAACTACTCGTACCTGTTCGTCGAGCTCAAGGGCATCGAGGGCAGCGAGAAAGCCGCTATCGGCAAGCTCACCAGAGCCGCAGGTCTCGATGCCAAGGTGGAAGCCTTCGAAAGGGCATTCCTGCGTGCGGGCGTGAAGCACTATCCCAGCCGCAAGCAATGGGCCGCGATTGCCATCGACGCCTGGCGGAAGCAGGCCGGCGGCGTTCCTATTCCCAAGCCCACACCGGTCCCACCGAAAGAGGCAGCCGAAAAGGCAGGCCCGCCTTGGGCAATTATCATCGGTTTCGTCATCCTGGCCGCCGCACTGGTGGCCTTTTTTGTGAGGTTTTGAGCATGTTCACGAATGTCATCCTGGGCTGGTTTGCCCGTCGCGCGCTGGAAATTGGCGGCCTGATCGGCGCTGCCCTCACCGCATGGAATGGCCTGCCGCCAGTCACGCAGGACGCCATCCTGCTGGTGCTGGGTCGCAATTGGGAAGGCATCACCCTTGGGGCTTTGGTCCCGATTGCCTTCAGCCTGTGGGGCTACGTCTGGTCCTACATGTCGACGGTGAAGCCGCAGGTTGTCACAGCCGACAAAGAGCAAATCCCATTGACCCGAACCGGCGCTGCCGAAGCAGAAGCCGTCGCCAAGCTCGCGCCCCGGCCGCGCACGCTCTGGGAGCGGCTGACGCAGCGTTGATAATGGCGGGCGGCTAGTCCGCCCGCTTCTTTTCTACCCGGGGGCTCGACTGCATTGACGACAGAAACAGGTGACGAAATGCACATCCAAAGGCCAGTCTGGAAAAACGAGCTCAACATCACGACTGTGATTGCCCTCGTCCTGTTCGTGGCGACGGTCGGTGGCTGGTTTTACACCAATGGGCAGACCAACCAGAAATACGACAGCTGGATCGCCAATCACGAGGAACTGCACCGGGATCGGATGGCCGTTCTTACCGGGCAGGAGGCCCGTACCGATCAGCGCCTAACGGCTCTTGAGGCGGCAGCACGGAAGCTCGAAAACATCGAGTACCGCATGACAGTGCAGGAGCAGGGCTCGGCCAATCTGGCAAAGTCGGTGGAAGAGCTGAAGAACACCGTCAACAGCCTGGGTACCGATATCCGAGTCATTCGTGAGATCGTGGAGCGCAGCGCCGGGCCGCCGAGATAACAGCTCGCTCATATTTTTCTTAGCAGATCATGCGCGGTCCGCAGGGACTGGCGGACGCTGGCAATTTCCCGACGTATCTCGATGCGTCTGTCATGGAGCATAGCGGCGTGATTGCGCGCATCTTCTCGGGTGGACGCTGCTTTCAGCAAGGCTTCGTCCGCAGCTTGCCGTACCGCTCGCAATTTCTCGTCGACGTTATCTGGCAAACTGATCCCCCACCCAGCGCGGACTAGCTTGTTCGATAGAACGCCTGACAGGTGGGGGGAGGGGCCGAAATAACGTAAGTTAGTCCGGGACCGCACGGAAGCAAGTCGCCAAGTTGGCGATTTGAGCCAGTCGGAGGGTCAGTGAGGGAGGTCGGGGTGACGCCACACTTTACCCCCGAGCCCACGTTGCCGCCTGGACTTAACAATGGCGTTGGCCAGGCCCTCAATCACGGTCATAGCTCAGAGGCCACCGGACCGTCACTCCCCCGTTTTAAGGGGGTTGACGGGCAAGCGCAAAGATCGGGAGGGCAGAGTTTTGGGGGCTCGTGGCCCTCCCTAAGTCCCCAGGTGACCCAGCGGACCTAGCCCCAGCATACGCCGCAGAAGTCCGCTATTCCATCTCCGGCACATCGCCATGCTGGAACAGCACCACGGGCTCGCCAAACTCGCCGTTGACCAGGTCGGCCGACCGCGACCAGGTGATGACGCCGGCATAAGTGCCCAGCGCCGCCATGCGCCTGGCATCCATCTTGGCCTTATCTTCGGATTGCACCTCGCGGGGCTCAAAGGCCGGCCGCAGCTCGCCTTCTTCGTCCCGGATGAAGGCCATGAGCACCACCAGCTTGGTGGGTTTGGTGACCGGCGCTTGCCCGGTGGACTGCTGCTGTTTCCACATGTGATCGGCTCCCCTCTGGACTCCTGCTGTTCCTGCAAATTAGAACATATAGAGAACATATGGCAACGGGGAGTTTCCGATGCGGACCTATATGACCATGCTGGGCAAGCGCGACCCCAACAATCTTGAACTGACTAAGGAGGAAGCGGCCGATCTGATGGCGGCCGGCTTCCGCTTTGCCGAATATAGCGAGGAAGGCGGTAAGTTCCGGCTATCTGCACCTTACCGGATCGCGCAAAACCTTGATCGCGGCACGCTGACCATAATGCAATGAACACGCCCAACCCGGCCAGTTTCGAGCCGCGCACCATGACGCTCGAGACCTATCGAGCCAATGAGTTCGGCGTGGAGTGCCGACGCTGTCGGCGCAACGCGACGGTGGACCGCTATGCCATGCTCAGGCGCTTCGGCCCGGTGACCTTGGACGAATGCGCCCGGCATATTGCCGCCGCCAAAGGCTGCGCCCTGGCCGCTACCTATGGCGCGGCCAAGTGCTCTGTGCAGGTGGTGGAAGTGCCGGTCTGGTTCTGGGCGAAACTAATGCACGCCAGGCTTGGTAGCTGGCGGGCATTCCTTAGCTGCCGCCGCCGTTTCGCTGGACTGAAATCAGTGGACTCGTGCCCGGAGGTGGTCGAGCTCGACGTGCTTAGCCTCATCGCTGCGCTGGGTGATGATTTTCCGCTGGAGAGGCTGCCCCATCGAGCGAAGTGCCCCTATTGCGGCACCAGTCACGTCGATATTAATTGGCACGTCCCCGAAGGGCCGCCAGCGCCCGCAACAAGCAATCCGCTGTCAGCGCCCGTGCTGCAACTGCGCCCTGGCCGCGCCGCCCTGGGGCGGCAGCGGTTCAACGTGATCGAGAGCTAGAACAGGTCAGGTTCAGCCGGCAGTTCCGGCGCCAAGTCATCATTGTCAGGTGGCGGGTCTTCCTTGAAGCCGCGAGAGATGATGCGCAGCGAGCCAACAGGCAATGGCCGTTGCAGCTTTTTGGCTTCCGACCACGGCGCCGTCATCCATATTTCCACCTCTTCCGGAGTCGTCAGGATCACCGGCATAGCCTTGGGGTGGATGGCGGCAACCTCTGCGTTCGGCTCGGTGGTCAGGAAGGCGAATAGATCGGTGGTGACCCGGCCTTCCTTGATCTTGCGCACGCTGGTCCATTGCGGCGCCCAAATGCCGGCGAAGAAGGCCAACGGTCTTGAGTCATCGAAGGCGAACCAGATATCGCCGCCGGCCTCCCGATTGAACTCGCTGAATGAGGTGAAGGGCACTACACAGCGGAACTGTGGACTGAGCCAGCGCTGCCAGTGCTGGCTATCGGTGTTGCGGACGTTGGTCACCCCGCTGTCCGGCTCGTTTTCCAACAGATCCTTGAACTCTTCCGGCGTCAGCTGACGGCCCATTTTCTTCTGCACCTTTTCGGCGCGGCGCTTCGCCGCCTCGAATATGGCGCGCGAGGATGATGGCAGGCCCCAGCGGATACGTGTCAGCTCGCGCTCATCGAAGAAGTTGCGCACGATTGGCGCCAGGTAGTCGGGAAAGATGGAGGTCTGGGGTGCGAAGTTGCCCACGGTCGATAGCTCTATTCGCAGCGCCCGCACATAGCCCCGAATGGCCTCTACATTGGTGGTGACGGAATAGAGGTTGCACATTGAGGTTCAAAGCGCCTGCCAATCAGGCGAGCACCATAGGCAAAGAACCAGCACAAAGAAAAGCCCGCCCGTTAGGGCGGGCCGAACCGACAATCTTGAAAAGAGCTCTAGCCTTCCGCCACTTCATCTGCTTCTAGGAAGTCGAAGGCACTGACCAACTCATCAATGGTTTTCACATCTACATCCCTTGGCGCCGTAGGCAGGTCAGGCATACGAGTTTTCATTTGTGCGTTGGCCACGCTAAAGAGACTGACGAAATGAAACCAGGCCGACGCGGCGACTGTGGTTTTAGTGCGCTCCGTAACCTCGTCCAGATCTGATCCGGACGCGTTATAAAGCACGTTGTACATTGCGACGTAGTAGCTTTCGGACAAATCCGGATCTCCCATGCGCTGGCACTTGCAAAGCACTTGCGAGAAATACACTCCGGCCTCGTGCCCCTCTTCCGCTCGGCTGACCGCAAGGTAGAAGGACAGCTTTTTCTTTTCAGTTTCTTCGGGCGGAAACTGGATACACTCGAACCGAGACAGCATTATGCCTCGAATTTCGGTGGTGTAGAATTCCGGCTGGGGCCGCCGTGCCGCCCTAGCCATCTAGGTGTGCCCAGACAGAACCGCGAGACGCTGCCAACTTAATGACATCAGCCGCATTTTGCGTCCTTGGCAGTGGTCGCCGATGCCTCAAAGTGGTTTCAGTGCGGACCATTGTAGTGGTCCCGGATGCTAGGCGCAGAAGTTCCATGTCCTGTCTGGCATCCCTGAATACAGTATCAAAACGCGAGCCTAGATGGTCGCATTCCAACTTTTCCGTCACTGCCTCGATAAGACAGGTGTTGAGATTGCAGCCGCGCTCAGCCGCAGCAACTGCCGCCCGCCGGTGCAGATCTTCGCCGACCCGCACATTGAACGATCCACTGAACGATTTCGTTGGCACCTTCCCAAGGGCTTTGCAGTCCTGAAGGTAGTCTTCGATTAGTTCTTCGAGCGCCGGTGCGATTTCATCCACGCTTTTGCACTGAGTGACGAGCAAATCCTCAATGTGGAGTACGCGCACAAACAGAACGCCGTCTTCGTACTCCACGGCTGCCTGAAACCCCTTGTACGATACCGTTTTCATATCAATCCTCTGTCCGAAAGCTGGTCTCGGATTTGTTTCACCAGGTAAGGAAGTATTTCATTCCCTGGGTGCGGCTCGTGGAACCGAAAGATGTGTTGAGTGACGGGGTGCACAAACTTTCGTTTGCTACCTCCACTTGTGGAGGTCTCGGAATATCCCAGTCCGTTGAGGATGCGAACGAGGTCAGCATATGGGAATGGGCCACGACACTCCTTGAACGCTGCAAGTAATCTCTCCGTCTTTCCCACGGGCCTAGTACTCCAACGCTACGGCCGCAGGAAAGTTCGCGCAACTAAATTTTAGTTGCAAGCGGCATGTAATGGCCCGAGGTGTTAAACGCAAATTAAATTTCCGTATGCCTGGTTTGCATTGGATAACGATCATCTCCATAAATGCGCAATTCTCAGAATGACGTGACCCATTGTCAGTCACCTGTGAATCGCGAGCATAAGCGCGCCAATGGCATTGCCGCAATCCGTCTCCGGGTGTTCGATCGTTGGGACAGGAGGGCAAAATGATACTCTCATGGGCGGCGAGAGGTGCCGCCAGCGCTGAGCGTGGGCGCCGGTTAATGGAGCTGCGCGGCGTTACGCCGAACGGGCACCCTTTTTGGAACTTTGTAGAGGTGGGCGACCTAGTCGAAACTCGGCCATCTTATCCCGCATTTGTTGCTCTACATTCCAGACGAACAACGCCGGCGTCGCGGTCGAAAGCGAGCCGGATGGGTGTGGCGGGGCCCCGAAGCAAAACATGGGACACAAATGAAGTTTTGCGACTTCGGAAGGTCTATCCCAACGGCACCCGCGACGAAATTTTAGCGGCGTTCCCCGGCCGTTCGTACTTAGCGGTCGCAAGGGCCGCAAACGCGCGCAAAATATACCGAGCGAAGAAACCACCCGTGCCCACAGGAAACCGCATGCTTGATCAGATATTGGTCCGTGCGAGGCAGTTGGGTTACACGCTGAAAGACTTGGACGCCATGGTCCGGAGCAAAAACTACTTTGGCGGACAAAGGTGGAAAGTGAGGCTAAACGAGGCCATTCACTGCCTTGCTGTGAGGGCATTGGGCGGGGTCGTGAGAGCTGCGTTCAATTGACCGGCAAGGGGGCCAGCACCAGCGAGGAAGTAGCTTTCGCCCCGCAGGCGAAGTTGCTTGAACTATCAGCCACGCGGGTTTGGTACTGGTCGGCAGAGGCTGACCGATGGCTGCGAAAGTACTACCCGGACATCGCAAAGCTCCAGAAGCTTTTGCAGGGCCGAAGCAGAGAAGCCATCAAGCGCCGGGCCAGCCTCCTTGGCATCAGCAGACAGACTAGGCGTTGGACAAAAGAAAGGCAGGAGCTACTAAGCAGGGTCGCTGGGCATATCTCCGACACGGAGGCCGCCCGCATGATCGGCGGGTCTTCTGATTCAGTCGCCGTTCAACGAAGGAAAATGGGGCTACCTCGCAAACCGGCGGAGCCCCTGCCGCACGCCAGGGTGCAACTTGTTCAAGATATCTTAGAAGAGTTTAGGCAGCGACCGGTTAGCATGAGAGCGCTTGCGCGAGAGCTTGGTTGCTGGCCACTTAAACCCGGTGAGGACCGGACATTCTCTCGCGTTTCGGCAGTCAAGTTTGTTCAGGCGCTCGGGGGCGAGCTCTATGCTGAGTGGGATGACTAACCGTTCAGCTGCACCACCATTCATCGCCGTTAGGCCAACTTCTGGCCAAGCCTTCAGCAATAAGAATATCGCCCACGTCTACGCCGTTGATCCTGATAGTCGCGAGCCGGCGGCGGCTGCTAGTCCCATCAGTGCCAAAGCGTTCTAGGGTCCATTGATTGGCGTTGAGAAGTTCCAGAAGCCTTGCGCTCGCTCGGTGGGCCAGCTCAATTTCAGCTTGGCCACCGCACACCTGAGTTTGCGGTTCCGGAGTGTCGAAGTTCTTCAGTCGGATATTTTCGCCTTGCAGCCAAAGCGTGTCCCCGTCGACCACGCAATGCTTGTTTGGAGTGTTGGGGCGGTTGCCGCACATTGCGAGGGGTGTCTGACCCCATGCAGGGAAGGAAAAGAGCATCCCGGCGACCAGCGCGCCTATCGAAACTGGCCGCATCAAACCCAACATTTTCATACCTGTTGCCCAAAAAACCGCCTCCGAAGGAGTGCGCGGCCGCCCTCGGTAACACATTGGAATATCAGGAGAAAGCCAATATTTGTAGGACAGGAAGGGAACAAATTGTGAACGTAGGGGCGAATTTCTCTTCACATCTGTTCAAAAGCCCCGTCTTGGCGAGACTCTGGGTGGGCCGGTTCTGTAAATATAGGCGATATGAACACTCTGATTAGTTGCCTTCCTGACTACTCCAAGTTCACGCCCGAAGACCTCGCGATTGGCGTGGCGCAAAAGCAAAAGGCCCGGCCGGGAGTGCAATCCCGCCGAGCCAAGACCAAAACCCATTCCCCTGCAAAAGGACAAAAGGCGATGATGTCTGAATGTAGCTCTGGCTCGCCCGGAAATCCACCCGCACAGCCAGGGAAATTGTCAGAGGGCATGTCGAGCTCCAACGTGAATGATCCCATCCTTGTGGCCATCCGGAAATTCCGCGATAGCTCAGCGGCGTTCGAAGCAATGACATCGCCTGATACAACGGCGGAGATAGACGCCCAGGTCGAGCAGACATACGGCCCGCACGAAGCCATCTTGGTGGAGTGGACCAAGCCCGCCCAGACCCACCAAGGGGCAGTTGAGGCCCTTCGCTTGGCCGTAGAGCAAAACTCTCCCTACAACGGCTCCGTTATCGCTGATCGGATGGTAGTGGCGGCGCTCGCCTACCTGGACACCGTCGCCGCATAGAACCGCAATCCCGTGAAGTCCAATATGAGCCCCGGTCGAAAGGCCGGGGCTTTTCGCATCTGCCATGTGCCACATCATGTGACGTGGATTCGCCGGGCGTGCAGGGAACCCCCTGGAAATCCCCGGAAATGCCCGGCACACAGTCGGCACACGAACAACGCTTCCAAGTCAGGCGGAGTGTCTGTAAGTTATTGATTTTGCTCGAAAAGTTTTTGGCTGGGGAACCTGGATTCGAACCAAGATTGACGGAGTCAGAGTCCGCTGTTCTACCGTTGAACTATTCCCCAGCATAAGCCGGAAGGCCGGTAAGCGCGGGCGGTGGGCGAACCATCTCGTCGGCGCGGGGTCTGCATAGACAATGGTGGCAAAGATTGCAAGCGCCTGTGATGCGCCTTTGCCCTGCTATCGTTTGGATTGCGCTTCCGCCCCCCTTGCTCTACCGTCTTTTTCGACACGCAATGACAGTGCGTCGGGCGCGACCGGCCAGTCCGATTCCCGCGACCGCGCACGCTAGGAGACCATAGTGACCGATTCTGATCGGTCCGTTGCCGCGGTTTCGTCGCTGGACGAAGAGGTGGCAGTCCGAGCCCCATCTGGCCTTGCGCAGATGGGAAGGGCAGGGGAGGCGGCGCCTCCAGGGCCCGGAGCGGACCAGCGGACAAAGCCCGCCCCCAATCCGTCCCGCAAACACCGCGGCCCGATTTATGCCGCGCTCGATCTGGGCACCAATAATTGCCGCCTGCTGATTGCTCGCCCGCATGATCATGGCTTTCGCGTGCTCGATGGCTTTACCCGCATCGTGCGGCTGGGCGAAGGCGTTTCGGTCACCGGGCGCCTTTCGGATGCGGCCATGGAGCGCACCATGGAAGCGCTGCGCCAGTGCCGCAACAAGCTGCGCGAGCATCAGCCCGCCCGCATGCGCCTGATCGCCACCGAAGCCTGCCGCGCCGCCGAAAATGGCCCGGCATTCCTGGACCGCGTCAAGCAGGAGCTGGGGCTGGACCTCGAGATCGTCGATCGCCGCACCGAGGCCGAATTGGCTGTTACCGGTTGCGCCGACCTGATCGAGGGCACGGCACAGGGCGCCTTGATGTTCGACATTGGCGGCGGTTCGTCCGAACTCGCCTGGCTCGATTTCCGTGGTGGCCGTCCCAAATCGCAGGGCCGCATGTCGGCTTCGATTCGCTCCTGGCAATCGCTGCCGGTCGGCGTGGTCTCCATTGCCGAAAAGTTCGGCGGCATCGATGTGACGCCGCAAGTTTTCGAGGCCATGGTTAGCCATGTCTCCGAGCATTTGCGCCAGTTCCGCGGCCGCGAAAAGCTGCGCCACATGATCGGCACCCATCCGGTGCATCTGATCGGCACGTCCGGCACGGTGACGACGCTGGCGGGGCTGCATCTGGGCCTTGAGCGCTACGAGCGGCAAAAGGTCGATGGATTGTGGATGAAGCGCGGCGAGGTCGACGAGACCATGAAAGTGCTGCTCGGCATGCCGTTCGAGCGCCGCGTTGCCCATCCCTGCATCGGCAAGGACCGCGCTGATCTGGTGCTGCCCGGCTGTGCAATTTTCGAGGCGATCCGCCGCGAATGGCCCACTGAACGTGTGCGTGTCGCCGATCGCGGCCTGCGCGAGGGCATTCTGATCTCGCTGATGGACGCCGATCGTACGCGCAATCGCGCATCCCGCTACCCGTCGCGAAGGACAAGCAATGGTTGATAAAGCTCTCGGCACGGGTGGCCGCAAGTCCGACAAGGACCTCAAGATCCGGGTGAAGTCGGGCAAGGGGCGCACCGTTTCGTCCACGAAATGGCTGCAACGCCAGCTCAACGATCCCTATGTGGCGCGCGCTCGCGCCGAGGGCTATCGCTCGCGCGCTGCCTTCAAGATCAAGGAGATGGACGAAAAATATAAGTTCTTCCGCAAGGGCATGCATATCGTCGATCTGGGCGCGGCGCCCGGCGGCTGGTCGCAGGTGGCGGCCAAGGCCACCGGCTCCACTGATGCCAAGCCACTGGTCGTGGGCATCGATTATCTCGAAATGGACCCGATTCCCGGCGTCATCCTGCTCAAGAAGGATTTCACCGAGGAAGATGCGCCGGCCATGCTGATCGAGGCCATGGGCGGCCACAAGGCCGATGTGGTCATGTCCGACATGGCCTGGCCGACCACCGGCCATCGCGGCACCGACCATATTCGCATCATCCATCTGATCGAGATCGCGGCGGCTTTCGCGCTCGACGTGCTGGCGCCCAATGGCGTGTTCATCGCCAAAGTGTTCCAGGGCGGCACCGAGCATGAACTGCTGCACATGCTCAAGCGCCACTTCAAAACCACCATGCACGCCAAGCCGCCGTCCAGCCGCTCGGATTCGGCCGAGGCCTATCTGATCGCCAGGGGCTTCAAGGGCAGCAACGACACCGTGCCCGGCGAAGAGGAATACGACCGCTAGGCCGCGACGGGCGAGGGTAGCCTGCTCCCCTCTAGTGTGTATGCGGCATCTTGGTGAGCTGATACCCCGCATTGGCCGGCAGCCGGGCGAACATAATCGTCGAGATCAGGCAGATCGCCGCCAGCACGAAGAAGGCCAGATGGAAATCGGCTAATACCAGTTCGCCGCCGCGCATGGCATTGCTCATTTCCAGCATGCCCCCGCCCAGCGCCACGCCAAGGGCAATGGACAGCTGGGTCGAGACCTGGCTGATCACATTGGCCTGGCCGGCATCCTTGTCCTCGATATCGGCGAAGACGAAGGCATTGCTGCCCGTCCAGAAGATCGATTGCCAGAACCCGACAAACACCAGAATGCCGATAATCAGCGGCACGGCGGTTTCCGGCGTGTAGAGCCCCATCGCCAATAGGCCCAGCGCCGCAATGCCGGTGGAGACCACCAGCGAGGTGCGGAAGCCGAAGCGGATGAAAATGCCGTTCGCCATGAATTTGGCGACGATGGCGCCAATGGCGCTGGCAAAGGTGATCATGCCGGATTCGAACGGGGTATAGCCAAAGCTGAGCTGCAGCATCAGCGGGAAGAGGAAGGGCGTCGCACCTTGCCCCAGCCGGAAGAAGGTGCCCGCCACCACCGCGCTGCGGAAGAATGGGAACCGCAGCAGGCGCAGGTCGAAGAGCGGATTATCGGTCGACAATGCGTGGCGGGCATAGAGATAGCCCAGCCCGATGCCCAAAGCCGTCGCCAGCACGCCGACGAGCGGCGGCAGGGCAGGCAGGCTGATCACCGACGTGCCGAAGGCAAACAGCGCAAAAGCGGGGCCGGCCAGGGCAAAGCCCTTGAAGTCGATCTGGCGCGGCGCATTGCGCATGGTTTCGGGCAGGAAACGGCTGACCAGGGCAATGCCCAATATCCCGATGGGGACATTGATCAGGAAGATCCAGTGCCAGCTGAGATAGGTGGTCAAAAACCCGCCGAATGGCGGCCCCACGATGGGCCCAACCAGCCCGGGAATGGTCAGCCAGGCCATGGCATTGACCAGATCGTGCCGCGGCGTCGAGCGCACCAGCACCAGTCGCGCCACCGGCGTCATCAGTGCGCCGCCCATGCCCTGCAGGAAGCGCGCGCCCACGAATGCGCTCAGCGAATTGGCAAAAGCACAGGAAATCGAGCCCAGAACGAACACCAGCATGGCGACGCGGAACACATTGCGCGCACCGAACCGGTCGGCCATCCAGCTCGAAATCGGGATGAAAATGGCCAGCGCCACCAAATAGGCCGTCAGCGCCAGCTTGAGTGAAATCGGATCGGTGCCGATATCGGCCGCGATGGCCGCCAGCGATGTGGCGATGACCGTTGAGTCCATGTTTTCCATGAACAGGGCGGTGGCGAGAATAAGCGGTGTGATGCGCGACAATTGCTGAACACCGGAGCAAACCCCCGGCTACTCCTTGCTGGCGGCAATAGCCCCATGGCCTGAAACATTGCTGCCCGCATCCGCCGGCAGCCTGAAATAAACAATGCTGGCAAGCGCGCTGAGCACGCCCACCACGACAAAAGCGAGCTGAAAATCCACGAGGGACAGCGTATTGCCATGCAGCCGCGTGCTCAATTCCAGCAGTCCGCCCGCCACCGCCACGCCAAAGGCAACGCTGAGTTGCTGGGCCACGGCCACGATGGCGGTTGCCTGGCTAGCCTCGTCATCGCTGACATCGGCATAACCCAGGGCGTTGCTGCCGGTGAAAAATACCGAGCGCAACACGCCGCCCAGCAGCAATACGCCCATCATCACCGGCACCCAGGTATCGGGCGTGAACAGCCCCTGCGCCGCAATCAGCAGGCCGCCCAGCAACGACGCCCAGCCCAAGGCGCGGGGAAAGCCGAAGCGCCGATAGACCCGCTCGGCAATGAACTTGCTGGCAATGGCCCCGATGGCCGAAACGAAGGTAATGGCGCCCGATTGAAACGGATTGAGCCCAAAGCCCAGCTGCAGCATCAGCGGCAGCAGGAACGGCACGGCCCCGACGCCAATGCGGAACATCGACCCGGCAGTGATCGAACTGCGGAACAGCTTGTGCCGCAGCAAAGCCGGGTCGAGCAGCGGGATTTCGGTGCGCCTGGCATGCAGCAGATAGAGAATGCCCGAGGTCACGCCCACGGCCAGTGTCAGATAGCCGTAGATCAGCGGCAGGGCCGGCAGGCTCACCACCGACAGGCCGAAGACCGTGCCGGCAAAGGCAAAGCTTGCCAGGATGAACCCTACGAAATCGATCGGTCGCGGAATGCGCCCATCGGGCACTTTGAGGAAAATCCCGGCCAGGATGATCCCGGCAATGCCGATCGGAATATTGACCCAGAAAATCCAGTGCCAGCTGAGATAGGTGGTCAAAAATCCCCCGATCAGCGGCCCCGTCACCGGCCCCAGCAGCGCCGGCACCGTGAGCCAGGCCATGGCATTGACCAGCTCGTTGCGCGGCGTCGAGCGCACCAGCAGCAGGCGCCCCACCGGCGTCATCATTGATGAGCCAATGCCCTGGAAAAACCGCGAGATCACGAAGGTCTCGAGCGAATAGGAGAACGAACAGGCGAGCGAGCCCAGCATGAACACGAAAATGGCCAGCCGGAAAATGTTCTTGGCGCCGAATCGGTCGGCCATCCACCCGCTGATCGGAATGAAGATGGCGAGCGCCACGAAATAGGAGGTCAGCGCCAGCTTGAGCGAAATCGGTTCGGTCCCGATATCGGCGGCAATCGCGGGCAGCGATGTGGCGATGACGGTCGAGTCCATCTGTTCCATGAACAGGGCGACCGCCAGAATGAGCGGGGTAACGCGGATCGGAGACATTGCACCGGGGGAATCTTGTATGGCTGTGAACCAGCCGCCCCGACTATGAACGCCTCGGCGCCCCCTGCAAAGCCCAGCCGCGCATTTTTGTCGCACTGAGAGTGGATTGGCCCACCGATGGCATTCGAGCCATGCGCTGGTGGACACGCGCACCCCCTATGCAAGTCCGGCGCCCGGTGCTATTGACCCTCGCCAACCTGAACCCGGCGCCTGTTTCTCGCCCGGTTCACACTCCTTCATCTCTGTGCTCCACAGAAGTCCGGAAAGGTCTGGCCTTGGCGAAGATTATTACCACCATCACCGGCGATGCTGCGCTGACCTTTGACGACGTGCTGCTGCAGCCGGCGCGCTCGGATGTTCTACCCACCGAGACCGATATTTCGACCTATGTCACCAAGGACATAGCGCTCAATCTGCCGATCATTTCCTCTGCCATGGATACGGTCACCGAAAGCGCCATGGCCATCGCCATGGCCCAGGCCGGGGGCCTGGGCGTCATTCACAAGAACCTCACCGCCGAGCAGCAGGCCGAGCAGGTCCGCCAGGTCAAGAGCTTCGAATCCGGCATGGTGGTCAATCCCATCACCATCGGCCCCGATGCGACCCTCGCCGATGCCCTCTCGCTGATGCAGTCCAACCGTATTTCGGGCATTCCAGTGGTTGAAAACGGCGGCAAGGGTGGTCGCGCCATTGGCAAGCTGGTGGGCATTCTCACCAATCGCGACGTGCGCTTTGCCTCCAATCCGGCCCAGCGCATTGCCGAGCTGATGACGCATGAAAACCTCGTCACCGTCCGCGATGGCGTCTCCAAGGACGAAGCCAAGGTGCTGCTGCACAAGCACCGCATCGAAAAACTGCTGGTGATCGATGCCGATGGCCGCTGCACGGGCCTGATCACCGTCAAGGACATCGAAAAGGCCCAGCTCAACCCCAACGCCGTCAAGGATGCCCAAGGGCGCCTGCGCGTCGCGGCCGCCTCCACCGTGGGCGACCAGGGCTTTGAGCGCTCGCTCCAGCTCATCGATGCTGGCGTTGACCTGCTCGTCATCGACACCGCCCATGGCCATTCCGTCCGCGTTGCCGAAGCCGTCGAGCGCGTCAAGCGCGAGAGCAATTCCACCCGCATCGTTGCGGGCAATGTCGCCACTGCCGAGGCCGTCAAGGCGTTGATCGACGCGGGCGCCGACTCGGTCAAGGTCGGCATCGGCCCCGGCTCGATCTGCACCACTCGCATCGTCGCGGGCGTCGGTGTGCCCCAGCTGGCCGCCGTCATGGCCTGCGCCGAAGAAGGCGCCAAACAGGGCATTCCGGTCATCGCCGACGGCGGAATCAAATTCTCCGGTGACATGGCTAAGGCATTGGCCGGCGGCGCTTCTTGCGTCATGATCGGCTCGCTGCTGGCCGGCACCGACGAGAGCCCCGGCGAGGTCTATCTCTACCAGGGCCGCTCCTACAAATCCTATCGCGGCATGGGCTCTGTCGGCGCCATGGGCTCCGGCTCGGCCGACCGCTATTTCCAGCAGGATGTGCGCGACCAGATGAAACTGGTCCCCGAAGGCATTGAAGGCCAGGTGCCCTATAAGGGCGCTGCCGGGGCCGTGCTGCACCAGCTCGCGGGTGGCCTCCGCGCCTCCATGGGTTATACCGGCGCCCACAATCTGCAGGAGTTCCGCGACAACTCCGTCTTCGTCAAAATCTCCGGTGCCGCCCTCAGCGAGAGCCACGTCCACGACGTGACCATCACGCGTGAGGCACCGAACTATCGCAGCAGTCGGTAACATTGCCCTTGGCCACCTCCCGCGTCGGGAGGTGGCCACTAAGCGCCGATCGTCACCATGCCCTGCTCGTCAATGGTCCAGTCCGGGTTCCACGCCACTTCCCAGGCATGATCGTCCGGATCTGCCACATAGCCGCGAAACCCGCCATGTGGCGGCGCGTCAGCAGCCCTAAGCAAGGTTCCGCCCGCCGCGAGCAGGCTTTGCATGACGTCGTCGACTTCTTCTTGGCTCCGCACATTGTGCGCCAGGGAAAAAGCGCCGGGGGAAAGCAGACCAGTACGGTTCATATCCTTTTCCAGCGCCGCCTTGCTGAACGTGCCGAGCACGAAGCCGTTCATCTGGTAGAAGATGATCTCGTCATTCTCGAAGGCCGGCTTCCAGCCGAAGCCGTCCACATAAAAGCGCCTCGAGCGCGCAAGATCGGCAATGCCGAGCGTGATGATAGCGATTTGTTGCTGCATTGATCCGCTCCCATGGGTGTCACGATCAACGCAGCAAGAGCCGCAGAGTTCGCGGATCATCGGAACCGCAGCGGGCGATAGGGCCCTTCTTTGGGGGAGCGGTGTTCACTCCGGAATCCACCCACCCACGATGTCACCCCGGCGCAGGCCGGGGCCGATCCCGAGATGGTGCAGCGGACCGCTGGGTGTCATCTTGAACTCGTACCACCCACGGTGTCATTCCGGCGCAGGCCGGAATCCATGTCCGTGGCGATCCGCACCCATCCAGCGCCGGGATAAGCCTTCAGCATGGATTCCGGCCTGCGCCGGGATGACACCGTGACTGATTGACACTTGAGGGCACTATCTCTCCTCCCCACCGCAGCTGCGGCCATCCCCTTGCCCCCATCTATCCATCTTATCCCCGCCCCAATTCCCTCCTGCATACTCCGTCCATCCCCGCCAGTTACGCGGTCCCGACGCAGGGTCGGGTGGGGAGACCGTGGGATGGGGGCGCCTGTCCAGTGGGGTTGGAAACTCGGCAGCCGGACCTGCAAGAATGGTACCGCCTGAACCGGACCCTGCATAAAAAGCGGATCGTGACGGGCGGCCATTGGCCCACTCTATTAGTATCGGAAGGTCCAATGGCCGCCCGTTACCGTATAACCGCGACGCCACACCGGCCGGGCGGCATTTCTGCATGCCGCCGAAAACTTAGTCCGCTACAAGTCGTTACTGTGGGACGCGGACTCTGAATCGGAACTTCAACATGCCACTCACCACCAAGCTCCTGATCCTCGCCCTGGCCGCCCAGGTGCTGCTCACCATCATTGTGCTCATCCTGATGGGCCGCGAACGTATCCCCCGCGTCATGTCGGGCGAGGTCGATATCAAGGACATCGCCGTCGAGCGCACGGCCTATCCGCTCAAGGCGCGCCTGCTGTCGAACTGTTTCGATAACCAGTTCCAGCTCCCGGTGCTGTTCTATGTCGCCGTGCTCCTCACGCTCTGGGCGGGCACGGTGAGTTGGCTCGAACTGCTTCTCGCATGGGCTTTTGTCGCCCTGCGCTATGCCCACGCCGCCATCCACATCACCACCAATCGCCTCGAACACCGCTTCGCCACCTACACCGCCGGCCTTGCAGTTCTATGCGCGCTATGGCTATGGCTGGTCCTTCGCCTAGTTGTCCTAAGCCCGGGTATCTAGAGACCGCTTGAGAATTCGCTCTGGTGGGATAGATGGAGTGGGTTTTCGAGAACCGGAGCGGAACGTACTAAAGTACGTGAGCACCGGAAGCGCAGGAAATGCGCTCCAGATGCCCACCAGAGTAGAATTCTCAGAGGTCTCTTCATGCGCCTGCCAGGCCGTCTTTCCGCTGCTATTGATGTGCTGACCGACGTGGAGACGCGCAAGCGCCCCGTCTCCGAAGCGCTCAAGGCCTGGGGTCTCAATAACCGCTTTGCCGGGGCCGGCGACCGCGCCGCCATCGGCAATCTGGTCTACGACGCCTTGCGCCGCCGCGCCTCCCACGCCGCCCTGATGGGCAGCGACAGCCCGCGTGCGCTGGTTCTCGCCGTCGCCATCCGCGACTGGAATGAAGATCCGGCCGCCCTCAGCGACAGCTTTGCCGCCGATAGCCACGCCCCCGAGCCGCTCACCGCGGACGAACTCGCCCGCGTCGTCGGCCAACTCCCCGACGATACCGCCCCCCATATCCTTGCCGATGTGCCCGAATGGATCGCGCCCTCCATCGAGCGCGCCTTTGGCGACAATTGGATTGCCGAGGGCCAGGACATGGCCGGCCGGCCCTCGCTCGATCTGCGCACCAATATTCTCAAGGCCAGCCGCGACCGTGTCGTCAAATCCCTCGACCGCTTCCATCCGCGCCTCACCTCCATTTCGCCCGTGGGCGTCACCATGCCCGCTGGCGCTCGCGATGCGCGCACGCCCAATGTCACCACCGACGAAGGCTATCTCAAAGGCTGGTTCGAAGTGCAGGACCAGGGCAGCCAGATCGTGGCGGCCCTCGGCAATGCCCAGCCCGGCGAGCAGGTGCTCGATCTATGCGCGGGGGCAGGGGGCAAGACCCTCGCTCTGGCTGCCGCCATGGGCAATAAGGGCCAGATTTTCGCCTATGACAGCGACCGCAACCGCCTCGCGCCGATCTATGATCGCCTCAAGCGCAATGGCGCCCGCAATGTGCAGGTCCGCGCGCCCCATCCCGGTGCGCTTGATGATCTCGCTGGCAAAATGGACCGCGTCGTCATCGACGCCCCCTGTACCGGCACGGGCACCTGGCGCCGCCGTCCCGATACCAAATGGAAGCTGAGCCCTGAGCTGCTGGCGCAACGCACCGCCGAACAGGCCGCAATCCTGGTCGAGGGCGCCCGCTACCTCAAGCCCGGCGGCACACTGGTCTACATTACCTGCTCGATCCTGCCCGAAGAGAATGACGACCAGATCGTCGCCTTCCTCAAAAACCACCCGGACTTCACCTCGCTGCCGCCGGCCGAGCTGTGGCAAGCCGCCTTCGGCGCCGCAATCCATCCCGATGTGGAAACCGCCCAATCCGGCATCGCACTCACCCCGCGCCTCACCGGCACAGATGGATTCTATTTCAACGCCTTGCGCCGCGCCTCCTGATTCAAAACATCAGGACGGCGTCTCCGCCAATTCGCGTTTCTGGATCGGCACGGGACGCCGCTCCAGTCCACGCGCCCAGCGCACTACAGGTTGCTCCAGCAGCCGGAAACTGAGTGTGGCCACCGCAAAGCTGATGACGATTGCCGCGCCGCTCGACGCCAGCCAGATGGTCCAACCATGCTCGCCGCTGGTCTCGAATGCCGGCGGCACTAGCCGTTCCAGCAGCCCGATTACCAGGAAATGCCAGATATAAACGCCGAACGACACTTCGGCGATGTAGCGGGCCACTGGATTATCCAGCACCCGCCCCGCCAAAACGGATGAGGGCAGTGCCACCAGCCCCACGGCAACAGCCAGCGGCATCCAGGGGAACCCATAGGGCACGTCGAGCCAGCCAAAACCCTCATTCAGCCCGCCAATATGGGCCACCATCACCCAGCCCGCCGCCACAATGCTGGCCAGCCCGACCACATCGAACAGATACGAGCGCATCCCGGCCAGCTTCACCTGCACCCCGGCCGCCAGCGCCCCCAGCGCGAAAATGGCGAAGAACCCGATAGGATTGAACCGCGGCATCCACGCCTTGGCGCCGCCAACCAGCCCATATCTCCAGCCGCGCTCCACCTCATCGATCGGTGCCCATTGCATCACCATCCAGTGCAGCACCAGCACCACGCCGATGACCCCGACCCAGGCAAACCGCGCCGGCCAACCCCTGATGCCCACCGCAAACAGCACAGCCAGGAAAAACGGCAACAACAGATACGAAGTCACCTCGAACCCGATCGACCACAGCGGCCCGTTATTGTTGACCGGAAACAGCGTCACCCAATGCCAGTCGCTGACAAGGAAGAACCCGGCGACAAACCGCACGATCTCCTCGCGCCCCAGATCATAGCCATAGATCGTCAGGCCCAGCACGAAGCTCACAATCAGCGCCAGCCAGAACCCCGGCAAAATGCGCGCCGCCCGCCGTAGGGCATAGATCCCCAGCGAGGGCATCGGCTCCCCCGCGTCCAGCGCCTGCCAGAATGGCCGCGCCAGGAGGAACCCGCTCAGCACGAAAAACACCGCCACGCCGAAGCTGCCCATCACGGCAAAATCCACCACGCCCTGGAAGGGCCCCGGCACATTATTGCCATCCATGCGGAATGCCAGGTGATGCAACAGCACCATCAGGCAAGCGGCGGCGCGCAGAAAATCGGCGCCAAGCAATCGCTGTTGCGTCAAAAGACTCGTCCTCCGTGGGTCCTGCCCAACGCCTGCCCGATCAATTCGTTGCGATTATGACTATGCCCGCAAACCAGTCCTGCAAACTTGCACCCTTGCGGAATCTCTGGCGTGGCGATATGGCCTCGCCATGAAAACCCCAGACACTGCCGCCCCCGACGCAATCCTTATCGTGGACTTCGGTTCGCAGGTCACCCAGCTGATCGCGCGCCGCATTCGCGAGACAGGGGTTTATTGCGAAATCCACCCGTTTCAGAGCGCCAGCGCCGCCATGGCCGCGCTCAAGCCCAAGGGTGTTGTACTATCGGGTGGCCCGGCCTCCACGCTGGATGAAAACGCCCCGACCATCGATCAGTCGATCCTCGACGCCGGCGTGCCGATCCTGGGCATCTGCTACGGCCAGCAGGCACTCTGCATGGCCCTGGGCGGCAAGGTCGAAGCCGGCCATCACCGCGAATTCGGCCGCGCCGAGGTCAAGGTGCAAAAGCCATCCGCGCTCTATGACGGCGTTTGGGACCTGGGCACCGAACACCAGGTCTGGATGAGCCACGGCGACCGCGTCGTCGCGCTCCCCGAAGGTTTTGAAGTCGTCGGCACCTCGGCCAACGCTCCCTTCGCCATGATCGCCAATGAGGCCCGTCGCATCTGGGCGGTGCAGTTCCATCCTGAAGTGGTGCACACCCCCGACGGCGCCAAGCTCTACGCCAATTTCGTCCACAATATCTGCGGCGTGTCCTCCAACTGGACCATGTCGGCCTATCGCAGCAAGATGATCGAAAAGATCCGCGATCAGGTCGGCACCGGCCGCGTCATCTGCGGCCTCTCCGGTGGCGTCGATTCCTCGGTGGCCGCCGTGCTGATCCACGAAGCCATTGGCGACCAGCTCACCTGCATCTATGTCGATCACGGCCTGATGCGCCTGAACGAGAGCGAACAGGTCGTCACCATGTTCCGCGATCAGTACAATATCCCGCTGGTCCATGTGGATGCCTCCGAGGTATTCCTGCGCGAACTCGACGGCCAGATTGACCCCGAAACCAAACGCAAGATCATCGGCCGCTTGTTCATCGAAACCTTCGAAGCCGAAGCCAAAAAGCTCGGCGGCGCCAATTTTCTCGCCCAGGGCACCCTTTACCCTGACGTGATCGAGAGCGTCTCCTTCACCGGCGGCCCCTCGGTCACCATCAAGAGCCACCACAATGTGGGCGGCCTGCCCGAGCGCATGAATATGCAGCTCGTCGAGCCGCTGCGCGAATTGTTCAAGGATGAAGTGCGCGTCCTCGGCCGCGAACTGGGCCTGCCCGAAAGCTTTATCGGCCGCCACCCATTCCCCGGCCCGGGCCTTGCCATTCGCTGCCCCGGCGGCATCACGCCCGAAAAGCTCGATATCCTGCGCCAGGCCGACGCCATCTATCTCGATGAAATCCGCAAGTCCGGCCAATATGACAAGATCTGGCAGGCCTTCGCCGTGCTGCTCCCGGTGCAGACCGTGGGCGTCATGGGCGATGGCCGCACCTACGAATTCGTCTGCGCCCTGCGCGCCGTGACTTCGGTCGATGGCATGACCGCCGATTTCTACCAGTTCGACATGAACTTCCTCGGCAGGACCGCCACCCGCATCATCAACGAAGTCCGCGGCATCAACCGTGTCGTCTACGACGTCACCAGCAAGCCCCCCGGCACGATCGAGTGGGAATGATCCGATAGGCGGCCTAGCCGCCTATCCCCAGCACTCCATATTTGTGATGGACCACACCGTTGACCCTCGTTGTCTGCTGTCCTATTAAAGAACAAATAGAGAACAATATGGCCGGTCAAAATGGATATGCAGCTTGATCTGTTTGGCGGTGGCGCGCCGAAACTGGTGGGGACAGGGCGGTCGTTCCCAACGCATCGCTGGTATTTCACTCTTCTGCCGCCACCAGTGATTGCCCAGGATATGGAATACTTCGCCTTGCGCATGTCGCGCCGCTACGGCGTCCGGCGCCCCGTTCGGGCGGCGCGGATCCACGCGTCGCTTCATGGTATAGGCGAGGGTGACGAGATCCCAGCGGACGACCTCGATGCAGCTCTTGAAGTTGGCGAAGCCATCCGACGGCCGGCATTTGACGTCACATTCGATCGGCTCATGACCCTGGATGGAGGAGGCAAAGGCCGTAAAGGGCGGCAATTTCCGACCGTACTCAGCTGCTCGACGGGGCAGCGCGAAATCCAGGCGCTTCATGAGAATTTGCGGCGTGAGATGCTTCGGCGTGGCCTCGAAGGCGGTCCCTCAAACATCCTGCCGCATGTGACTTTGTGGTACGATACCGGCTCGGTTCCCGAACAGCCTTTGTCTCGGCCATTCCGCTGGCGCGTCCGGCAGTTCTTTCTCGTTCGCACCACACTCGGCGAGGCCAGGCCCGAATGCCTTGGGGAATGGCGGCTGGGCCGGTAACGCCCAAGCCAAGCGCGCATTTGCATTCCCCCGACACCGTGCTAAACGTGCGCCCAATTCATTCGTGACGCTAGGCCATCCATGTCCCAGGACAATATTTTCCGCGAAGTCGACGAGGAGCTCCGCTCCGACCGTATGCGCGCCTTTTGGCGCCGCTTCGCACCCTATGTCATCGGTGCTGCGATTGCCGTGGTTGCCCTGGTTGCCGTCAATGAAGGCTGGTCCTGGTATCACGCCAACAATGCCGCCCAGTCTTCCGACGAGCTCTATGCGGCGTTCGACCTGATCGACGGCAACGACCTGCCGGCCGCGCAGGCCGCGCTCGACAAGGTCATCGCCGATGGTTCGGGCCGCTATCCGACCCTGGCCCAATTCCGCAAGGCTGGCGTGCTCGCCAAGGCAGGCAACACCGCCGAGGCCGTCGCCGCCTATGACGCGCTGGCAAATTCGCTGGACAATATCCGCCTGCGCGAACTGGCTTTGGTCCTCGCGGGCAATCTGCTGATCGATAATGGCACGCTGGCCGATGTGCAGTCGCGCATCGAAACCATCGCCACCGAAGGCAATCCGCTGCGCAATGCCGCCCGCGAAATCCTTGGCCTAGCCCAGTATAAGGCCGGCGATTTCGCCGCCGCTCAGACCAGCTTTGAAGCCGTCATCAACGATCCGATGTCCCAGAGCAGCGCCCGCAACCGCATGGGCTATTACCTCGCCCAGCTGCTGTCGGAAGGCGTCGTCACCGCGCCGGCTCCTGCCGCGACGGCCGATAACGCCGCCAATGCCATCGACCAGATCGTCAGTGACGACGCTCCGGCAGCCGAGACGGCAGCGCCCGCCGCCCCGGCCACGACCGAATCTGCCGCCCCCGCGGCTCCTGCGGCTCCTGCGGCTCCCGCCGCCACCACCGAGGCCGCACCGGCCCTGCAATAGGGCCGGCCGGATTCTGCCTGATCGGAACACAGCTTATATGACCGTCACCGTTGCCATCGTCGGTCGCCCCAATGTCGGCAAATCGACCCTGTTTAACCGCCTCGTCGGGCGCAAGATTGCGCTAGTCGACGACACGCCGGGCGTCACCCGTGACCGCCGCGAGGCCGAGGGCCACATTGCTGACCTGACGTTCCGCATTCTCGACACTGCCGGCTACGAAGACGTCACCGATGGCAGCCTTGAAGACCGCATGCGCCAGCAGACCGAAATGGCCATCAAGGAAGCCGACGTCATCCTGTTCATGATCGACGCCCGTGCTGGCGTGGTCCCGCTCGACCAGCGCTTCGCCCAGGTGCTGCGCAAGGCCGGCAAGGATGTGCATCTGGTCGGCAACAAGGCCGAAAGCAGCGCCGCCGAGGCAGGGCTGGTCGAGGCCTTCAAGCTCGGTTTTGGCGAACCGATTGCGCTTTCGGCCGAACACGGCCTTGGCCTCTCCGAACTCTATTCCATCGTCTCCAAGGCGATCGACGAGGCCGAGGCCAACAAGGAAGCCGAGACCATCGCTGATCTCGACGAGATGCCCGAGGTCGATGTCGACATCACCGAGGACATGCTCGAAGGGGAGGGCGAGGAAGCCACCCTGCGCTGGAATCCCAAGCGCTACCTCAACGTCGCCATCGTTGGCCGCCCCAATGCCGGCAAATCCACGCTGATCAATCGCATGGTTGGCGAAGACCGCGTGCTGGTCGGCCCCGAAGCCGGCATCACCCGCGACAGCATTCTGGTGCCGTGGGAATGGGAAGGCCGGGTGATCAACCTGGTCGATACCGCCGGCATTCGCCGCCGTGCCCGCGTCCAGGAAAAGCTGGAAAAGCTCGCCGTCGGCGATAGCCTGCGCTCGATCCAATATGCTGAAGTCGTCGTGCTGATGCTCGATGCCACCATCCCGTTCGAAAAGCAGGATCTGGCGCTGGCCGATCTGGTTGAGCGCGAAGGCCGTGCGCTGGTCATCGCGGTCAACAAGTGGGACCTGATCGAGGACAAGAACGCGGCGCTCGCGGCCCTCAAGGAAGCCTGCACACGCCTGCTGCCGCAGTTGCGCGGCGTGCCGCTGGTCACCCTGTCCGGCCTTACCGGCAAGAATATCGACAAGCTGATGGACGCGATCTTCAAGATCGAACGCAGCTGGAACTCGCATGTCTCCACGGCCCGCCTCAATCGCTGGCTGACCGGCATGACCGAGAGCCATCCGCCGCCGGCCGTCTCCGGCCGCCGTCTCAAGCTGCGCTACATGACGCAGGCCAAGACCAGGCCGCCAAGCTTCATCCTCTTCGCCTCGCGCCCCGAGGCCCTGCCCATGGCCTATCAGCGCTATCTGGTGAACGGCCTGCGCGAGGCTTTCGATATCCAGGGCACGCCGATCCGCCTCTGGGTGCGCGCCGGCAGCGACAATCCCTATAACGACAAGCGCAAGCGCAAGATCGGCTAGGTTCGATCGAGGTGAAGGGTGGCCCCGGCCGCCCTTCATTGTTTTTGTCCACAGCCATGGTGCATTCGCCGCGATAGCCGCTATATTGCGCAACCTTAAGCGACCCGATGCTGAGTGCGGGGCCGCATCCATTGTTGAGATCTTGTTCGCAGAAATATTGATCGTCGTCGTTCTCACTATCGTCAACGGCGTGTTGGCGATGTCCGAACTGGCAGTCGTTTCGTCCCGGCCCGCGCGCCTGCGCGCCATGGCCGATCAGGGTAACAAGGGGGCCGCCACGGCCATCCGCCTGGCCGAAGACCCCGGCAAATTCCTCTCTTCCGTGCAGATCGGCATTACCCTGGTGGGTATCCTGTCCGGCGCCTTTTCCGGCGCCACGCTGGGCCTGCGCCTCACCGATTGGCTCAAGGATATCGGCGTCGCCGCCAGCGTTGCCGACGTGCTGGGCGTCGGCGTCGTCGTGGTCGCCATCACCTATATTTCGTTGATTCTGGGCGAATTGGTGCCCAAGCAGATCGCCCTGCGCGACCCGGAAGGCGTGGCTTCGCGCGTGGCGCCGGGCATGAAACTGCTCGCTGCCATCGGCTCGCCCATCGTTTTCATCCTTGATCTGTCCGGCCGCACGGTTTTGTCCTTGCTGGGGCAGGGCGAGGAATCCGAGGAAAAGGTCACTGAGGAAGAGGTCAAGACCCTCATTGCCGAGGCGGCAACGACCGGCATTATCGAAAGCGACGAGCATTCGATGATTTCGGGCGTCATGCGTCTGGCCGACCGCTCGGCCCGCGGCCTCATGACGCCGCGCCTCGAGGTCGACGTGATAGATCTGTCCGACGACAGCGACGAAATCCGCAAGGCGATCCTGGGCACGCACCGTTCGCGCTTGCTGGTGCAGGATGGTGACGCCGATTCGATCATTGGCGTCGTGGCCATCAAGGACATCATCAGCGTCTTCGCCAATGGCCAGCCGCTGGAGGTGCGCAAATTCGTGCAGCCGGTGCCGGTGGTGATGGATCATGCCGACGCCCTCGACGTGGTGCGCGCCATTCGCAACGCCACGGTGCATATGGCTCTGGTGGTGGACGAATATGGGCACTTCGAGGGCATTGTCACCTCGGCCGATATTCTCGAGGTCATCACCGGCGTTTTCCAGGAAGAAACTGGCGACGATCCGGCCTTGGTGAAACGCGAGGACGGCTCCTGGCTCGTCGCCGGCTGGATGCCGGTCGACGAATTCAGCGAAAAGCTCAAAGTGGCGATCCCCAAGGACGCCAAGTTCGAAACTGTCGCGGGCTATGTCCTGTCCATCATCAATCGCCTGCCGGCGGTGGGCGAGACGTTTGAGCACAATGGCTGGAAATTCGAGGTGCTCGATCTCGACGGTCGCCGCATCGACAAGATCATGATGACCAAGCTGAACTAGGCTTCCGGTCGAAACAAAAAGGGCGCCGTGAGGCGCCCTTTGCGATTATTGGGTCTGCGCCAGCTACCAGTGGACCTCATCCTGAGCTTGTCGAAGGACGAGGTCGTGGCACCCGCTCCTAAATCTCTTCGAAGGCCCCAGTCCGCATATCGAACAGCTGACCATTCTCCTTGAGCGCAGGGCTCAACAGGTCGATCAGCTTGGGCGCGATATCGGCGGGCGTTGGCAGCGTCGCCGGATCTTCCCCGGGCATGGCCTTGGCCCGCATCGCGGTGCGTACGGCGCCGGGATAGAACACATTGACGCGCACCTTGGTCTGCTCGACTTCGCTGGCATAGGATTTGACCATGGCATCCACGGCCGCCTTGCTGGCGGCATAGAGCCCCCAATAGGGCCGTGCGGACCGCGCTGACGAGGACGAGACGAACACCGCCCGCCCGGCATCGGCCTGCCGCAGCAGCAGGTCGCACGAGCGCAGCAGCCGGTAATTGGCCGTCACATTGACCGCAATGACCTTGTCGAAATCTTCCGGCGACACATGGGGCAGGGGACTGAGCACGCCCAATTGCCCGGCATTGGCAACCAGGCCATCCAACGCGCCCCAGCGCTCGAAAATGGCCGCCCCAAGCCGGTCGATGGCATCGCCATCGCGCAGGTCGAGCGGTACCAGCGTGGTCGAGGAGCCCAGGTCCTGGATTTCGTCATCCAGTTCCTCAAGGCCCCCCACGGTGCGGGCCACCGCAACCACATGGGCGCCGCGCTTCGCCGCCTCGATGGCGCTTGCATAACCGATGCCGCGCGAGGCGCCGGTGACGAGGATGACCTTGCCGGCAAGGTCATTGGATACAGCCATTAGCCGGCCTCTTTAAGCAGGGAAATTTGTTTCGGCTCGTTCTTGGCGCGGCCGTTCAGATCGGTCAACTGTGTCGGATAGTCGCCGGTGAAATAATGGTCGGTAAACTGCGGCGCCTTGGGATTACGCGGCTCGCCACCCACGGCGTCATAAAGCCCGTCGATGGAGAGGAACGCCAGCGAATCCGCCCCGATGAACCGGCACATCGAGGCCAGGTCCTTATGCTGGTTGGCCAGCAGCTTTTCCGGATCCGGGGTGTCGATGCCGTAATAGTCCGAGAAAAAGATCATGGGGCTGGCGACGCGCAGATGCACTTCGGTGGCCCCGGCATCGCGGATCATCTGCACAATCTTGAGCGAGGTCGTGCCCCGCACGATCGAGTCATCGACCAGCACGACGCGCTTGCCCGCGATCTCGGCGCGATTGGCCGAATGCTTGAGCTTGACGCCAAAGGCGCGGATCGACTGGGTCGGTTCGATAAAGGTGCGGCCCACATAATGGTTGCGGATGATGCCGAGCTCGAACGGAATGCCGCTCTGCTGCGCATAGCCGATGGCCGCCGGCGTGCCGCCATCGGGCACCGGCACCACCACATCGGCCTCGACGGGGGCTTCCTTGGCGAGATTGATGCCCATTCCTTTGCGCGCCGAATAGACGCTGCGGCCGGCCACCACCGAATCGGGACGGGCGAAATAGACATATTCAAACAGGCAGGGCCGCTCCGGCGCCGGGCGAGCCGGCTTGCGTTCATCGATGCTGATCGAGCCATCCGGCTGGATTTCGCAGATGATGACTTCGCCATTCTCGACGTCGCGGATGTATTTGGCGCCGATCATGTCGAGCGCGCAGGTCTCCGAGCAGAAGATCGGCTTGCCATCCAGTTCGCCCATCACCAGCGGCCTTATGCCCACCGGGTCGCGCGCCGCGATCAGCTTGGTGCGGGTCATGGCCAGCATGGCGTAGCCGCCTTCCATCTGGCGGATGGCGTCGATGAAGCGGTCGGTGGTGGAGGAATGGCGCGACCGCGCCACCAGATGCAGCACGACTTCGGTGTCCGAGGTCGACTGGCAGATCGCGCCGGTGGCGATGATCTGCCGGCGTAGCGTCAGCCCATTGGTGAAATTGCCATTATGGGCAATGGCGATGCCACCGGCCTCAAGCTCGGCGAAGAGCGGCTGCACATTGCGCAGCGCCACCTCGCCCGTGGTCGAATAGCGCGTATGGCCCATGGCCATGGCGCCCGGCAGCTTGGCCAGCAAAGCCGGGTCGGTATAGTGGTCACCCACCAGGCCCATGCGCTTTTCGGTGTAAAATTGCTTGCCATCGAAGCTGACGATACCCGCCGCCTCCTGGCCGCGATGCTGCAGGGCATGCAGCCCCAGCGCGGTGAGGGTGGCGGCATCGTTATGCCCCAAAATGCCAAACACGCCGCACTCTTCATGCAGCGTGTCGCCATTGAGATCGAATGAGTCGTCGCTCGGATGGTTCACCGGGCTCTCCATGCCAATGCTGCCCTCAACTGCAGAACTGCCGTCGCCAATGGCGACAAGGCCGTGCGCAGCGCTTTCGCTCTACGCAATAGCCCAAATTGGTGTCCCCGACCAATGTTGTCACAAAGGGTCAGGGTTGTGGCGAGCACAGCGCGCTCACCGGAAAATGATCGTCCTCAGGCGCCAGGCGCGGCCGGGGCCGGCGGCGTTACGGGCGGAACCGTGCTGTCCTCGGTCGCGTCGGTGCCTTCATCCACGGGCGCCGGCGGCGCTTCTGGATCTTCGGTCAGGCCCGTGCCGCCCTTGAGAATTTCGGTAACCTGCTGCTCAAGACCCTCTGGCAGCATGGAAATCAGCGTATTGCCCATATTCTGCAGATGCGGCAGCGATTGCGACTGCGCAGCCCAAGGCGGCAGATTGTTGGGCAAGAGCCACGTGCCGAAAATCGTGATCACGATGGCGATCAGCACGCCGCGCAACACGCCGAAGACGAAACCCAGCGTACGATCGATCGGGCCGACGCGGCTGTCGACGACAAAGTCGGCAATGCGCATGGTCAACAGATGCAGCACGATCAGCGCGACAATAAAGGTCACGACCACGGTGGCGATATCGGCCACGATCTGCTCGGCAATATATTGCCGAGCAATTTCCGGATGATACTGCCACATATAGATGGCGATAGCGGCCGAACCGGCCCATGTCGCCAGCGAAAGCACTTCGCGGGTCAGCCCGCGCGCGGTGGCCAGGATTGCCGAAATCAGCACCAGTACACCAACAC
Organism: Devosia neptuniae; assembly: GCF_025452235.1. Taxonomy (NCBI): domain Bacteria; kingdom Pseudomonadati; phylum Pseudomonadota; class Alphaproteobacteria; order Hyphomicrobiales; family Devosiaceae; genus Devosia; species Devosia neptuniae. The sequence continues at coordinate 3,935,017 of NZ_CP104965.1, read as the reverse complement.
CAACGTCGAACGCTGTCAGCATATGTCTTCGCTTAGCTCCAGTTGCCGCCCCGGCTTATTGGGCTTCGTTTAGCCGCTTTGTGTTGCAAAGCCAAGGCTTACGGCGCCTCCGATGCGCGATCTTCCCAGAAAGCGACAAACTGTGCCGGCTCTACCACTGCTCCGGCTCTTTTGCCGGCGCCTTGCCATTGGCCGCAATCCGCCCCACCAGTTCCGATAAAGCGGTAAACTCGGACACGTCGAGCCCGCTATTGCGATCCGCATTGCTCAGCCGCCCGGTCGACACCGCCTTGAACCCCAATTTGCCCGCTTCCCGCAGCCGCAACGAGCCATGCACCACCGGCCGCACGCCACCCGCCAGCGAAATTTCGCCGAAATAGACCGAATCCTTGGGCAGGGGCGACCCAGTCAGCGAAGAAATCAGCGCCGCCGCGACCGCCAGATCGGCCGCCGGCTCATTGATTTTCAGCCCGCCCGCCACGTTGAGATAAATATCATTGGCCCCGATCCGCACCCCGCAACGCGTTTCGAGCACGGCCAGCACCATGGAGAGGCGCGAGCTATCCCAGCCCACCACGGCCCGGCGCGGTGTACCCAGCGGGGAGGGCGCCACCAGCGCCTGGATTTCGATCAGCAGGGGCCGCGTGCCCTCCATGCCGGCAAACACCGCCGAACCTGCCGCGCCCTCGTCCCGCTGATCGAGGAACAGCGCCGACGGGTTGGAAACTTCCTCCAGCCCCAATTCGGTCATGGCGAACACCCCGATTTCATCGGTCGCGCCATAGCGGTTCTTCACCCCGCGCAGAATGCGGAACGTATGGCTGGTGTCGCCTTCAAAATAGAGCACGGCATCGACCATATGCTCCACCACGCGCGGCCCGGCGATCTGCCCGTCCTTGGTGACGTGGCCCACCAGCACGACCGCCGCGCCGCTTTTCTTGGCAAAGCGCGTCAGCGCCTGCGCCGAAGTGCGCACCTGGGTCACCGTGCCCGGTGCAGAGTCCACACGGTCGGTCCACAGCGTCTGGATCGAATCGATGATGACGAGGTCCGGGGCCGGGCCGTTTTCCAGCGTCGCGAGAATAATCTCGACATTGGTTTCGGCGGCCAGCAGCACTTCGGCATCGCCCAGCCCCAGCCGCTGCGCCCGCAGCCGCACCTGCGCCACTGCCTCTTCGCCCGACACATAGACGACGCGCTTGCCCCGATTGGCCAAAGCCGCTGCCGATTGCAGCAACAGCGTCGATTTACCGATACCCGGATCGCCGCCCACCAGCAGGGCCGATCCCATCACAAAGCCGCCGCCGGTGACCCGGTCCAGCTCGCCAATGCCCGTCACCACCCGTGCCGCGCTCTCGGTCTCACCGGACAGCGGCACCAGATTGGTCGGCTTGCCATTGGCCTTGGCCGATTTGGGGCCCGCGCCAACCCCGCTATCGGTCATCTCCTCGACCATGGTGTTCCAGTCGCCACAGGCGTCGCAGCGCCCCTGCCAGCGAGTCGAGACGGCGCCGCAGGCTTGGCAGACAAAGGAAGATCGGGATTTGGCCAATGGAAACTCGCGAATGCAACTGTGCCGACGCTAGCCGCAAATGCCAGTCACCGCAAGAACAAATAGCGAACGACTATTCCGGCAGATTGCCGTCGCCCACATAGCTGCGATTATAGCGGCCCTGCTTGAGCGAGGTCAGGATTTCGTAGCCGATCGTGCCGGCGGCATCGGCCTGGTCATCCGCGCCGATCAGATTGCCCAGCACTTCGGCGCCCTCGCCGGGGGAGGGCAGGTCCGAACCGAGTTCGGTAATATCCACGATGGTCGTATCCATCGAAATCCGCCCGATCACTGGACATGCCTTGCCGCGAATGACCACCTTGCCGCCCGGCCGCATATTCGTGCCCGATAGCGAGCGCAGAAAACCATCGGCATAGCCATGCGCGATAATGGCCAGCCGGCTGTTGCGCGACAGCGAATAGGTCGCGCCATAGCCCACGCTCTCGCCCGTGCGGGCCTCGACCACCTGCAGGATCGGCACATGCAGCGTCGCCACCGCCGCCATCGGGTTCTTGCGCCCATTCACCGCCCGGCCGCCATAAAGCGCAATGCCGGGCCGCACCATCTGAAAGTGATAGTCACGCCCGCTCATCAGCCCGGCCGAATTCGCCAGCGACGCAGGAATTCCCGGAAACTGGTTCAGCACCGAGCTGAACAGCGCCAGCTGGGTACGATTTTTCTCGTGATTGGGCGTATCGGCACAGGCCAGATGGCTCATCACCATCTGCGGCGCATAGCCCAGCGTTTCGATCTGCTGGCGCACCACGCTGGCTTCATTGAGCCGGAAGCCCAGCCGGTTCATGCCGGTATCGAAATGGAACGCCGACGGATAAGCCTCGTTGCGCTCGACGCATTTGGCTAGCCATTCCTCCAGCATCGCCACCGAGGAAATCACCGGCATCAGATTCTGCCGCACATAAAGATTGGCCGCGCCGGGATAAAGCCCGTTGAGCACGAAGATATGCGCATCGGGTACGGCCGCGCGCACCGCCATGCCTTCATCGGGCGTCGCCACGAAGAAGAAGCGCGCGCCCGCCGCATGCAGCGCCTTGCTCGCCATGGTGATGCCCATGCCATAGGCATCGGCCTTTACCACGGCAGCCGTCAGCGCCCCGGCGCTCACGCGGTCGAGCGCGCGCCAGTTGCGGGCCAATGCGCCCAGATCGATGCTTAATTGGCCCCCAAGGCCTGAAGTCAGCGCCATGCCTATTCCATGCGCTCGGGAAGATAATCGGCCCGAGCCAGATTGCCGAAGCGGGTAAATTGCGCCTCAAAACTTAACTGCACAGTACCAGTGGGGCCGTGTCGCTGCTTGGCGATGATGACTTCCGCCTTGCCGTGCACTTTTTCCATCTCGCTCTGCCAGGCCAAGTGCTCGGGCGTACCCTCTTTGGGTTCCTTGTTCTTGAGATAGTATTCTTCGCGATACACGAACAACACCACGTCAGCGTCCTGCTCGATAGAGCCCGATTCGCGCAAATCCGCTAGCTGCGGATGCTTGTCATCGCGCGACTCGACCTGGCGCGACAGCTGGGATAGCGCAATCACCGGCACTTCCAGCTCCTTGGCCAGCGCCTTGAGCGTAGTGGTGATTTCGGTCAATTCCTGCACGCGGTTCTGGCTCGAAGCCTTGCTCGAGCCCGTCAGCAGCTGCAGATAATCCACGATCAGGCAATCGAGCCCTTTCTGCCGCTTCAGCCGCCGCGCCCGCGCCGCCAGCTGCGCCACCGAGATACCGCCGGTATCATCGATATAAAGCGGCATCACGCTCATCATGTTGGACACATCGACCAGCTTGGTGAATTGGCTGTCGTGAATTTTGCCGCGGCGGATATCGGAGGAGGAGACCTCCGCCTGCTCGGCCAGGATACGCGTCGCCAGCTGTTCCGAACTCATTTCGAGGCTGAAGAACCCGACCACGCCGCCATTGACTGTTTTCAGATGCCCGTCCGCCTGCACCTCGCTCTTATACGCCTTGGCCACGTTGAACGCGATATTGGTCACCAGCGAGGTCTTGCCCATGGCAGGGCGTCCGGCCAGTACGATCAAGTCGCTGCGCTGCAAGCCGCCCATCTGCCGGTCCAGGTCATCGAGCGCTGTCGCGATGCCCGACAGGCCCCCGTCACGCTGATAAGCCTCGCCCGCCATGCGGATGGAGGCCTGTAGCGCCGTGCCGAACGCCTGGAAGCCGCCATCATAGCGGCCCTTCTCGGCTAGTTGAAACAGCGCGCCTTCGACCTTTTCGATCTGCTTGACCGGCGTCATCTCGACATCGGATTCGTAGGCTTCCGACACCATCTCCTCGCCAACCAGAATCAGGCTGCGGCGAATCGCCAGATCATAGATGGCCTGGCCGTAATCGGCTGCGTTGATAACGGTGGTGGCTTCCGCCGCCAGGCGCGCCAGATATTGCGCCATGGTCATTTCAGGCAGCAACTGGTCGGGCAGGTGGGTCTTGATGGTGGTCGGGTCAGCCGATTTGCCGGCGCGGATGATCTTGCCCACCAGCTCATAGATGTCGCGGTGGATCGGCTCGTAGAAATGCTCGGGCTCGAGGAAGTCGGACACCCGATAGAACGCGTCATTGTTCAGCAGGATAGCGCCCAACAGCGCCTGCTCGGCCTCCACATTGTGCGGGGCCAGGCGGAAGGATTTTTCCTCGGCACTATGCAGCCGTGCGATCTCTGCCATCTTAGCCTCCCTAACGACGTTAACCTTTCTTAACCACGCGATGCGGGCCAGAGTCTCGACCTACCGGAGGAGGGGTTAACACGCCCTGACCCGGTCCTGTGAACACTGGGGACAACGGGGAATGTGAATAGCGTTGCTTGCATGTGAGCAAGGCAGCAGCATGGCATGAGTCGCAGGCTAGCGGCTCGCTTTACGGCGCTGTACGAGCACTTCGACGCCGTCCAGCAGGCGTTCCAGCCCAAATTCGAAGACCTCCTGGCCCCAGAACTGGCCCGATCGTGCCGCTGTGGCGGCTGTGCCGACCCGAACCGATAGCGGGAACATCTTGGGATCGACCAAACGCTCTAGCACCGGCATGGCCTGCACCCACCATTCGCCGTCTTCCAGACCCGTTTCGCCTTGCTCGGCGCGCAAGCGATTCTCCATCCGCGCGGCATGGGCTACCTGGGCTAGGAGCTGCGACAGGGTTTGGTCCATTTCGGGGTCGGTCAGGCCGATGCCCTCGATCGGCGCCAGTTCAAGCTCGTGCTTGCGCATTTCATGCGGCCCCATGGGCGAGCGGATTGCTTGCAATTCCTGCAGCCATGGATGTGCCAGGTGCAGGGCACGGTTGGTATGCGCCACGGTGCGCAGGCCCTCGCGCCAGTCCGCCGTAGAGGGCGCGCCGCCAGCATAGAGGTCGCGATAGGCATGATCGACCATCAGCGCGACCAGGTCAGCCTTGCCCGGTGCGAAACTATAAGTCGCCATCGTCCTGACGCCGAGCTTGGCCGCTACGGCGCGCATCGAAAGGGCGTTCACGCCCTGCTCCTGCACCAGGCTCACGGCAGCGGCGACGAAATCGCCAACGCTTTTCCCGCTGCGCCCCACCGGCCGACTATGCGAACTCCACAACAGGGCCTGCGTCCGCCCCAGATCCGTTGCTATTTCGCCTCGTTCAATCATGTCGCCAGATCACCCCTTGGCTGCAAGATACAAGCGTAAGCCCGTTTGACCAGACATTTTGCCATTCCGTTGACCCTCAACAACCAAAGCGATACGGTGTATCGTATGATGTATGATTGAGGAGTTTCTGGATGGAAATGCAACAGCCGACATCGCACGAGCTTCTGGCCTTGGCTGGCGAGATAGACAACCACGCGCCAGTTCAGGCGGTGGGCAGCATTGTGGTAGAGGCCCCTGTGGACCGCGTATGGGTCGTACTCAGTGACGTGACCAACTGGCCGGCGATCCGCGCCGATATCAACACCGTGTCGCGAGCCGAAGCAGCGGCTCCTGGGGGCGTCTTCACGTGGCGCACGGGGGAGGTGGTGGTCACCTCGCGGTTCGCCATTGTGGACCCTGAGCGTCGCTTGACCTGGACCACGACGGCGCCGGGCCTCGCAGCGGTGCATGTCTATGCCTTCGAGCTGCTAGGCCCCGCACTCACGCGCATTTCTGCCGCCGAGTCGATGGATGGACCAATCGTGGCCGCGGTCCAGCTCAACAATTCTCAACTGGCCGAACGCATCCAATCCTGGCTGATCGGCATCAAGAATTTTGCCGAGCGCCCATAACAAAAAAGGCCGGGCAACAAGTGCCCGGCCTTTTCAAATGATCTATGATGGATCTTAGACTTCGTCGTCGAAACGATCGTCCTGCTGCGCGTCCTTCTGGCCGGCAGCGAAGTCGCCTTCAACGTCGTCTTCATACTGGGTGACGGTCACGTCTTCACCAGCGCTCTGGCGAGCCGCTTCGTCTTCCGAGCGGGCGACGTTGACCGAGATCGACACGGCAACTTCCGAATGCAGGTTCAGCGGCACAGTGTGCACGCCAACCGACTTGATCGGGTCTGCCAGGTCGATCTGCGAACGCTGCACGGTGAAACCTTCGGCAGCCAGGGCTTCCACGATATCGCGCGAAGCGACCGAACCGTAGAGCTGGCCGGTTTCGCCGGCCTGGCGGATGATCACGACGACCTTGCCGTCCAGACCTTCGGCAATGCCGGCAGCCGACTTGCGGCGGTCTTCATTGCGCTGTTCGATGTGAGCGCGCTCAGCTTCGAACTTCTGGCGATTGGCGGCAGTGGCGCGCAGCGCCTTGCCCTGCGGCAGCAGGAAGTTACGGGCAAAACCGTCCTTCACGCTGACTTCGTCGCCGATGGAGCCGGTGCGACCAATGCGCTCGAGCAGAATGACTTTCATTTGAGATTCCTTTGGGCTGTCCCGTCTCACGGACGGTTAGGAGCCACGGACCATCCGCAACCCCAGCTTTGCGCCCCTCGAAAAATTGAGAGGCACAAGTAGGCCAAACAGGAAGTCGTTGGGCTGGATGAGATAGTGGTGGTTCGCGAGAACCGGAGCGGAACGTACTAATGTACGTGAGCACCGGAAGCGCAGCGAACCGCCGCTAGATCGCCAGCCCAGCGAACTTACTGGACGGCATACGGCATGATGCCGATGAAGCGGGCACGCTTGATCGCCCGTGCCAGTTCACGCTGCTTCAGCGCCGAAACGGCGGTGATGCGGCTCGGCACGATCTTGCCGCGCTCGGAAACATAGCGGCTCAGCAGGCGCACATCCTTGTAGTCGATCTTTGGCGCGCCTTCACCCGAGAACGGGCAGGTCTTGCGGCGGCGCTGGAACGGACGGCGGGCTTGGGCAGTGGTCAGGTCTTTGATAGCCATAGCTTTTCGGTCCTTATATTAGAAACGGCGCGGGCGGCGTTCGCCACCGGCAAAGCCACCGCGTTCGCCACCACGATCCGGACGGGTGCCGTCACGGTCGTCGCGATCACGCTTCTGCATCATGGCAGATGGGCCTTCTTCCAGCTCGTCGACACGCACGGTCATGAAGCGCAGGATGTCTTCATTGATGCGCATCTGGCGCTCCATCTCGGCAACGGCAGGGGCCGGCGCGTCGATGTTCATCAGCGTGTAGTGAGCCTTGCGGTTCTTGCGGATGCGGTAGGAGAGACCCTTGAGGCCCCAATATTCGTTCTTGGTGACCTTGCCGCCGCCAGAGGCGAGGACTTCGGTCAGCGCAGCGGTCAGTTCTTCAACCTGCTGCTGCGATACGTCCTGGCGCGCCAGGAAGATATGCTCGTAAAGGGCCATGAATGCGCCTTCCTTCGTGGTTTAACACACATGCAATGTCTGGCGCGGAGCCTCCTTGAAGCCGGAAAGGCATCAAAGCAGTCTTGCAAAGAGCGGGAACACGGGAGGCCGAGCATAAGCCCTATTTGCCATTCTTTCAAACGACAAACCCTCCGTTCAGCCCCCGGCCAAACGAATTGCTGGCGTCCCAATAGGGGGAAACCCGCCCGAGATCAAGCAGAAACGGGTATTGCCACGAACCGGGCAGGTCGAACGCATGCCCGGTTCACTTGCGGGAGTTCAGTTTGGCTCGTCGCCAACGGCCAGGATATTGCCTTCGGAATCCTTGAACCAGGCGGCGTGGAACTTGCCCATCGTGGCTATGCCGTCCACCGTCTTGAGCCCCGGCATGTCATAGTCCTCGAACTTGACGCCATGCCGCCGCATATCCTGCACCTCTGCCTCCACATCGTCGGTGGTAAAGGACAGCAGGGTATTAGGTGCTTTGCCGGCATTGGGCGTGGGATAGAGCAGGAAGCTGGTGCCCCCGCCGACCTTGTACATGCACCCCATCTGGTCTTCCATTGCCGGGGTGAGGCCAAGTTTGTCGCGATACCAGGATTTTGCGCGGTCCATGTCTGCAGCCGGGATGGTCGCGTAGGCACGATGATCTGTGAGCATAACTTCCTCCCTTTCTGAGAGCCTGTCACAGAAGCTAAAATACGCCTCTCGCGGGTGAGAGTAAACGCAGTCACACGTGCGGCTGCGCGCGCTCGCGAAATGGTTTTGCCACCGTGCCGCCTTGACTCTGCCACACACTCCCGGCAAACGCCGCGCAACTGGACAGACCGCTCAACGTTTGTCTAACTGCGATGCCACAGGGGGCACTATGACCAAGCGCGCATTCACATTTCCCGGCCAGGGCAGTCAGGCTGTCGGCATGGGCAAGGATCTTGCAGCGGCCTATCCCGAGGCACGCGCCGTGTTTCAGGAAGTTGACGAGGCGCTCAATCAGCGTCTTTCGGCCATCATGTTCGAAGGCCCCGACGATATCCTGCGCCTCACCGAGAATGCCCAGCCGGCTTTGATGGCGGTCAGCCTCGCCGTCATTCGCGTGCTCGAATCCAAGGGCATCAAGCTCGCCGATCACGCGGCCTATGTCGCCGGCCATTCGCTCGGCGAATATTCCGCGCTCTGCGCCGCCGGAACATTCTCTTTGTCCGACACTGCCCGCCTGCTCAAGACGCGTGGCCAGGCCATGCAGAAAGCCGTCCCGGTGGGCCATGGCGCCATGGCCGCATTGCTCGGCCTCGATTTCGAAACCGCTCGCGCCGTCGCTGAAGAAGCCGCCCAGGGCGAGGTCTGCGATCTCGCCAATGACAATGCCCCCGGCCAGGTCGTGGTCTCCGGCAATATCGCTGCTGTGGAACGCGCCGTGGAGATCGCCAAGGCCAAAGGCGCCAAGCGCGCTCTGCTGCTGCCGGTCAGCGCGCCGTTCCATTGTTCGCTGATGCAGCCGGCCGCCGAAGCCATGGAAATCGCCTTGGCGGAAGTCGAAATGCGCGCGCCCGTCGTGCCGGTGGTCGCCAATGTGCTGGCCGCCCCGATTTCCGATCCCGCCGAAATCCGCCGCCGTCTGGTCGAACAGGTTACCGGCGACGTCAAATGGTCCGAAAGCGTCACCTGGCTCACCACCGAAGCCGGTGTGACCCACCTGCATGAACTGGGTACCGGCAAGGTCCTCACCGGCCTCGCCAAGCGCATCAATGCCGAGGCCATCGCCAGCGCGATCGGCACCCCGGCCGATATCGACGCTTTCGTCGCCGAACTCACCGCTTAAGCAACTTGATCGAGGCCTTGAAGCCCTTGATTCACTTTCTCCGTGGAGGAGACCTAAATGTTTGATTTGACTGGCAAGCGTGCCCTGGTAACTGGCGCCAGCGGCGGCATTGGCCGCGAAATCGCCAAGGCCCTGGCCGAAGCCGGCGCCACCGTTGCCCTCAGCGGCACCCGCGTTGGCGCCCTCGAAGACGTGGCCAAGGAAATCGGCAAGGACAGCCCGATCCTGCCCTGCAACCTGTCCGAGCTTCATGACGTCGACAAGCTCGTGCCCGCCGCCGAAGCGGCCATGGGCGGCATCGATATCCTGGTCAACAATGCCGGCATGACGCGCGACAATCTCTTCATGCGCATGAAGAATGAGGAATGGGACGAGGTGCTGGCGGTCAATCTCACCGCCGCTTTCCACCTGACCCGTGCCGTGTTGCGCGGAATGATGAAGCAGCGCTATGGCCGCATCATCGGCATTTCCTCGGTCGTCGGCGTCATGGGCAATCCGGGGCAGGGCAATTACGCCGCCTCCAAGGCCGGCCTGATCGGCATGAACAAGGCGCTGGCCCACGAAGTCGCCTCGCGCGGTATCACCGTCAATTCCATCGCCCCCGGTTTCATCGCTTCGGCCATGACCGATGAGCTCAATGACAAGCAGCGCGACGCTATCCTGGGGACAATTCCTGCCGGTCGTTTGGGAACTGCACAGGAAATTGCGGGTTGTGCAGTCTTCCTTGCGAGCGACGCTGCGGCCTATGTCACGGGGCACACGTTGAACGTAAATGGTGGCATGGCGATGATCTGATCTGCGGAAAAGCCCGGTTTTAGGGAGGTGCGCCTTATGGCTAACCTCGAAAAAACGTGCTACCCCGCCCCGCGGTAACCTCTGCCGGTCCGTCTTGCGAGCGCCGGAAAGGCCGCTTACATTGCCTCTGTGCAGGCCAAAACCATGCTTGAAGATTTGGCATTGCGCCAATAAGAAGCGAAACGAAACGTCGATTTCTAAAAGGGAAGTCAAATATGAGCGATGTCGCTGATCGGGTCCGCAAGATCGTTGTGGAACACCTCAATGTGGATGCCGAGAAAGTGGTCGAAAAGGCCAGCTTCATCGACGATCTGGGCGCCGATTCGCTCGATCAGGTCGAGCTGGTGATGGCTTTCGAAGAAGAATTCTCGGTCGAGATTCCGGATGATGCCGCCGAGTCGATCCAGACTTTCGGTGATGCTGTTTCCTTCCTCACCAAGGCCGTCGGCTAAGCCTTAGGGCCAGCTGGGATAGGCAGGTAGAGTATGGAATTGCGCCGCGTCGTCGTTACCGGATTGGGCCTCGTTACGCCCCTCGGTTGCGGAGTTGAAGCCACCTGGGCCAATATTTTGGCCGGCAAAAGCGGCGCCAAGCGCATCGACGACTTCCGGGTCGACGATATCGCTTGCCAGATTGCCCACCGTTTGCCGCGCGGCGACTATGCCGACGGCAAGTACAATCCCGACGATTGGATGGACACCAAGGAGCAGCGCAAGGTCGACGATTTCATCGTCTACGCCATGGCCGCTGCAACCCAGGCCATCCAGGATGCGGGCGTCGAACCCAAGACCCAGGAAGATCAGGAACGCACCGGCGTCCTGATCGGCTCTGGCATCGGTGGGGTCGGAGGCATCTATGAAGCCTCCATCACCCTGCACGAAAAGGGTCCGCGCCGCATCAGCCCCTTCTTCATTCCGGGCCGCTTGATCAATCTGGCTTCAGGCCAGGTGTCGATTCGCTTCGGTCTCAAGGGGCCGAACCATTCGGTGGTCACCGCCTGCTCGACTGGCGCCCACGCCATCGGCGATGCGGCCCGGCTGATTGCCCTGGGCGATGCCGACGTGATGGTTGCCGGCGGCACCGAAAGCTGCGTCAATCGCCTCGCCATGGCCGGCTTTGCCGCTTGCCGTGCGCTCTCCACCAATTTTAACGACGATCCGACCGCTGCCTCGCGCCCCTATGATAGGGATCGCGACGGCTTCGTCATGGGCGAAGGCGCCGGCATTGTCGTGCTCGAAGATTATGAGCGGGCTAAGGCCCGCGGCGCCAAGATCTATGGCGAAATCATCGGCTACGGCCTGTCCGGCGACGCCTATCACATCACCGCTCCCTCCGAGGACGGCGATGGCGGCTACCGCTGCATGCAGGCCGCCATCAAGCGCGCCGGCATCACTCCGTCCGAAATCGACTATATCAACGCCCACGGCACCTCGACGCCGCTTGGTGACGAGATCGAGCTTGGCTCGGTCACCCGCGTGCTGGGCGATGCCGCCTCCACCGTTGCCATGAGCTCCACCAAGTCGGCCGTCGGCCATTTGCTGGGTGCTGCCGGTTCGGTCGAAGCCATTTTCTCGCTGCTGGCCATGCGCGACAATATCGCGCCGCCCACCCTCAATCTCGACAATCCCTCGGTCGAAACGGTGATCAATCTTGTGCCCAAAAAGGCCTTCAAGAAAGAGATCAACGTGGCGCTGTCCAACTCCTTCGGGTTCGGCGGCACCAATGCGACCCTGGTGATGCGCAAGGTCCACTGACCTTCTCCGCCAACAAAGCCGTTCACATCGCGGGCCAACCGTGGCGTGGGCTATTGCCTTTGCATGGCCGCATGCGAACAATGCGGCCAACAACGGGCCCAGCGTTTGGCGCCAAATCGATGACAAGACCCGTCGCATTCGCGTGCGAACGGGCTTCCAGGGTGATGCATCACGATGAATGAACGCAAGGTCAGGCGGCCGAAACGCCGCTCCAGCAACGGCTTCGTTGATATCCTCAATGGCTTTCTGACCCTGCTCGTGCTCGGCCTGCTGATTGCCGGCGGCGTTCTCGTCTATGGCGCCTCCCAGTTCTACGGCGATGGTCCGCTCAAGGAAGAGACCACCTTCCGCGTCGAATCGGGCAGCGGCCTGGCCTCCACCGCCCAGCGCCTTGAAGAACAGGGCGTCATTTCCAACCGCTTCATCTTCCAGGCCGGTGGCCGGGCGCTGGAGCGCCAAGCCAATATCAAGGCCGGCGATTTCCGCATTCCTGCAGGCGCTAGCATGGCCGAAATCCTCAAGGAAATCACCGAGGGCAATCCGATCCGCTATGCGGTGACCATTCCCGAAGGCTGGACCTCCTGGGATGCCATTCAGCGCCTCAATGGTGACAGCAATCTGGTGGGCGAAGTCACCTCCCTGCCGGCCGAAGGCTCCATCCTGCCCGGCAGCTATGATTATGTGCCCGGCGATACCCGCCAGTCCGTGCTCGACAAGATGCAGACGGCGATGACCACCGAATTGGCCGCCATCTGGGCCAGCCGCCAGGATGATCTGCCGCTGGAAACGCCCGAGCAGATGCTGGTTCTGGCTTCGATCGTCGAAAAGGAAACCGGCGTCGCCAGCGAGCGGCCGCAGGTTGCCGCCGTCTTCGTCAATCGCCTGCGCGAAAGCATGCGCCTGCAATCCGATCCGACCATCATCTATGGCATCACCAAGGGCCAGTCCAATCTCGGCCGCGGCCTGCGCCGCTCGGAAATCGAGGCCAAGACGCCATACAATACCTACCAGATCGACGGCCTGCCGCCGACGCCGATCGCCAATCCCGGCGTCGAGGCGCTCAAGGCCGTCGCCCATCCCGATAGCCACGATTATCTCTACTTCGTGGCCAAGGGCGCGACGCCCGCCGAGGGTCACGTGTTTGCCGAAACCTATGCCGAGCACCAGCAGAATGTCGCCCGCTATCGCGAGATTGCGCGCGCCGCTGCCGAACAGGCCGAAGCCGATGCCGAGGCCGCCCGGCAGGCGCTGGAGGCCGAACAGGCCGCCGGCGCACCAGCCGCTCCGTGAGTCATTCGCTCGCCAGCATGACGGGCTATGCGCGCGCCCCCGGCACCGCGCCTGGCGCCGCTTTCACCTGCGAGGTCAAATCCGTCAATGGACGCGGCCTCGATATCCGCATGCGCCTGGCGCCCGGCTTCGACACGCTTGAAGGCGATATCCGCCAGCTCATCGGCAAGGCCCTGTCGCGCGGCTCGATCACCTTCACGCTCAATGTCGAACGGGACGGGGCAGGGGGCGACCTGCTGGTCAATCAGCAAGCTCTCGCTACCGTATTGGCCGCGCTCGCCGATCTGTCTGGCCGCGTTGATGCCGACCGCCCCCGCCTCGACGGCATTTTGGGTCTCAAGGGCGTCCTCGAACAACGTGACAGCCCCATGGGTTCCGCCGCCGAAGAAGCCCTCGCCGCGGCCATTCTCGAAAGCGTCGCCCAGGCCCTGGCCGATCTCGTCCTCGCCCGCCGCCAGGAAGGCACCCATATCGCCAGCGTGCTGCTCGAACGCCTCGACGAGATCGAGGCTTTGGTTGCCCGCGCCGAAGCCCACCCCGCCCGCAGCCGCGACGCCATCCTGACCCGCCTGCGCCAGCAGCTTGCCGACCTCACAGCCGATATCGCCATTCCCGACGACCGCCTCGCCCAGGAAGCCCTGCTTCTGGCCACCAAGGCCGATATCCGCGAAGAACTCGACCGCCTCACCGCCCATATCGCCAGCGCCCGCCAACTGATCGCTGCCGGTGGTCCGGCCGGCCGCCGCCTCGATTTCCTGGCCCAGGAATTCAATCGCGAGGCCAATACGCTGTGCGCCAAAGCCAATGCCGTGGAGCTCACCGCGATCGGTCTTGACCTCAAGGCGGCGATCGATCAACTACGCGAGCAAGTGCAGAACATCGAATAGGAACTTGGCGATGGAATTTCAGCGCCGCGGCGTCATGCTGGTAATTGCGTCGCCGTCAGGCGCCGGTAAATCGTCCATTTCACGCGCCCTGTTCGGCGCCGATCCCAATATCAAGCTCTCCGTCTCGGTCACGACGCGCGCGCGCCGCACCGACGAGGTTGATGGCAAGCATTATCACTTCATCGACGTGCCCACCTTCAAGCGCATGCAGGCCGATGGCGAACTGCTGGAATCGGCCGAGGTGCATGGCAATTTCTATGGCACCCCGCGCGCCCATGTCGAAGAGCAGCTTGCTGCCGGCAATGATATCCTCTTCGATATCGATTATCAGGGCACCCTCCAGCTCTACCGCAATAGCCGCAAGGACATGGTGACGGTCTTCATCCTGCCGCCCTCCATCAAGGAGCTGCGCGCCCGCCTCGAGCGTCGCGCCCAGGACAGCGTCGGCACCATTGAAAAGCGCCTCCAGAACGCCCGCGACGAGATGGACCACTTCCACGAATACGACTACGTCATCGTCAACGAAGACCTTGAGGCCTCGACCCAGCGCGTGCGCTCAATTCTCGTGTCCTCGCGCTTGGAACGCGACCGCCAACTCAATTTGAGCAGCTTCGTCAAAGACTTGCAGAGCCAGATCGATTCTCTTTGAGAGGTGGCGGGCCATGCTCTCAGTAGACCTCATGGTGAGCTTGTCGAACCACGAGGTCGTGCCAGCATGACCCCGCCCACCACCATCAAGCGCGGCACCCCCGCCTTCATCCGCGCCAATATCGCCTTCTTCCTCGCGGCCTTCGCCACCTTTGCCTCGCTCTATTCGGTCCAGCCCCTGCTGCCCATCTTCGCCGAGCAATTCGGCCTCGATGCCGGCGCCAGCTCCCTCGCGCTCTCGGCAACCACGGCAACTCTCGCCATCGCCCTGCTGCTGGCCAGTTGGGTCTCCGACCGCCTCGGCCGCCGCACGCTCATGGTCTGGGCCATCCTGCTCACCGCCGGCCTCGGCCTGCTCCTGCCACTGGCGCCCAATTGGGCGTCCCTCATCGCCATCCGCACCCTGATCGGCCTGACCCTGTCCGGCCTCCCCGCCGTGGCCATGGTCTATCTCGCCGAAGAGATGGACCCCGACGCCCTGGGCTTTTCCATGGGCCTCTATATCGGCGGCACCGCCATTGGCGGCATGGCCGGGCGGCTCGTATCCGGCATCCTCGCCGATTCCCTGGGCTGGCGACCCGCTCTCGCCATCCTGGGCGCCGCCATCGCGATCGCCGCCCTCATCGTCGTGCTGCTGCTCCCCAAGCCGCACAACTCCGCCCGCAACCGCCTGTCCGTCCGCGATCTTACCCGGCTCATCGGATTGCAATTCCACGACAAGGGCCTGCCCTGGCTGTTCCTCTCGGCCTTCCTGCTGATGGGCTCCTTCGTCACCCTCTACAACTACGCCGGCTTCCGCCTGGCACTGCCGCCATTTTCCATGAGCCACACCGCCATCTCGGCCATTTTTGTGGTCTATCTGCTCGGCAGCTTCAGCTCCGCCTGGGCCGGCGGCCTCGCCCAACGCCTGGGCCGCCGCAAAGTGTTCTGGGCCATGGTCCTCACCATGGCCGTCGGCGTGTTCCTCACCATCGTCCCGTCCACGCCCGTCATCATTGCCGGGCTTGCTATCGCCACTATCGGCTATTTCGCCGCCCACGGCATTGCCAGCGCCTGGGTCGCCCGCCGCGCACTGGTCGGCCGGGCGCAGGCCTCGGCCATCTATCTCTTCGCCTATTACCTGGGCTCGTCCGTGCTCGGCACGCTGGGCGGCTATGCCTGGGTCGCCTGGGGCTGGACCGGCGTCATGCTGGTCAGCGGCGGCGCCATCGTGGCCGCCATGCTGGTCGCCATCCGCCTCATGGCCCTGCCGCCATTGCCCATAGCCGAAAAACCCGCGGAGCCGCCCGCCGGGCTGTAACGCCTATTCCGTCAGCCGCGCGGCCGCAGCCCCGGCAGCGCCCGTGCCATGGCCAGAAACGTCTCGACCGCCAAGTCCTCGGCGCGCTCGTCGCCCTTGAGCCCAGCCGCTGCCAGCAAGCCTTCGACGGGCACGCCCAGCGACTTCAGGCTCTGGCGCACCATTTTGCGGCGCTGACCGAACGCGGCTTTGGTGACATTTTCCAGGTCCCGCACGGTAACGGTTCCGTCCACTGCCTTGGGCTTGAGATGCACTACAGCTGAGGTGACATTCGGTTGCGGCGTAAACGCCTCGCGGCTGACATTAAACGCAATGCGGGCATCGCTGCGCCAACCGGCCAAAACGCCCAGGCGACCATATGGGTCTTCGCTGGGACGCGCACAAATCCGCTCGGCCACTTCGCGCTGGAACATCAGCGTCAGGCTCTCGAAATAAGGCGGCCAAGGGTCGCTGGTCAGCCAGCCGGTCAGCAGCGGCGTCGCGATATTATACGGCAGATTGGCAATGATCCGCGTCGGCCCATCGGCCAGCAGCCGGTAATCCATTTCCATGGCGTCGCCACCAATCACCGTCAGCCGGCCCGGATAGGCCTCGGCAATCTGCGCCAGCGCGGGCAGGGCGCGCGCATCGCGTTCGATAGCAATGACTTCTCGGGCGCCCTCGGCCAGCAAGGCACGCGTCAACCCACCGGGGCCCGGACCCACCTCGATAACACGCACGCCTTCCAGCGATCCCCCAACACGGGCTATGCGCGCAGTCAGGTTGAGATCGAGCAGGAAATTCTGCCCCAATTCCTTTTTGGCACGCAGCCCATGCTCGGCAATGACTTCGCGCAGCGGTGGCAGATTATCGATCTGGCTCATGCCGCCTGCGCCGTCATTGCATCGGCCATGCGGATCGCCGCCAGAAAGCTCTTGTTCGAGCCCTTGCCGGTGCCCGCCAGATCAAACGCCGTGCCATGGTCCGGCGAGGTCCGCACGATGGGCAGTCCAAGCGTCACGTTCACCGCATCCTCGAAGGCAACCGTCTTGATCGGGATCAGCGCCTGGTCGTGATACATAGCGAGAACCGCATCATAATTGGCCCAATGGGCGGGGTAAAACAGGGTATCGGCGGGCAGGGGGCCCACGGCATCGATCAACTCGAACTGCAACTCAGCCACCGCCGGGGCCACGATTTCAAGATCTTCGCGCCCGATCGCCCCGCCTTCGCCCGCATGCGGATTGAGCCCGGCAATAGCGATCCGCGGATTGGCAATGCCGAAGCGCTGCTTGAGATCATGCGCCACGATCCGCCCCGTCTCCACGATCAATTCCTTGGTCAGCAAGCGCGGCACATCCTTGATCGGCACATGGATCGTCACCGGCACGGCGCGCAGCCCACCATGCGCCAGCATCATCACCGGCAGCTTCTGCACACCGCCGCCCGCACAAAGCTCGGCCAGAAACTCGGTATGGCCGGGATGCTTGAACCCGGCATGATAAAGGCTCGCCTTGTTGATCGGCGCCGTCACCAACCCCCGACAGGTGCCGGCCAAGGTGGCCTCCACCGCATCCGCAATCGACTGGATAACCGCATGTGCCGCCAATGGGCTGGCCTTGCCGGGATGGTCGGACACCAATCCCTCAACCGGCATGACGGGCAGGGCGCCGGCAAAGACCGCACCCGCCTCGGCCGCACTTGTCGCTACGATATCGAAGGACAGTCCCAGCCGCTGCGCGCGCGCCTTGAGGAATTCCACATGCCCGAAGACGCAGAACACCGGCAGGTTCAGTTCTACGCGGCGCGCATAGAGCGACAGAATGAGGTCCGGACCAATGCCGGCCGGCTCGCCCATGCTGATGGCCAGCGGCTTGCTCATCATGCCCCCGTCGGTCGCCCGCTGCCCGTTTCCGGGCAGTGGCTTAGTTGTAGATGATCTTGGCGCGGCTGCGCAGGTCGGCCAGGTAATTGGTCGTCTGCTGCTGCAGGGCGCTGGTGCCGGCTTCGGCTTCGAGATTGCCCTTGATGAAGGTCAGGTCTTCCGCCTGGGTCTTCTGGCAAACCGCGAGCATGGACACGCCGGTATCGACCACGCGCGGCTTGGTGATGCCGCCCACATTGAGCCCAGCCAGCTCCTTGGCAATCGCCTCAGGCAACTGCGTGGCATGGCGGCGGCCGACATCGATCACGGCCGCATCGGTATAGCTGAGCGACAGCTGCACGGCGCTATCGCAGCCGGCAAAGCTCGAACGGTAGCGATTGGCCTGCGCCGTACGGCCACCAGCGCCCTGGCCGCCGGGCGCCACGAAGATGATTTCCTTGAGGATATAGTCATAGGTCTGGAAAGCGGCGACCTGGCTCGCGGCCTTCTGGTCCAGCTCCAGATCGGAAATCTGTACCTGCGGCATGATCGCCTGCTCGCTCACCGCATTCCAGGCGATGGCGGCCCGCAGCCGGTCGCGCAGGGTCTCGATGCCGACGCCGTTCTGCTGCAGCATCTGGATCAGCTTGTCCTGGCTGATCTTGATATTGCGCGACACCTGCTGCAGGCCCTCATCGACCTGCGCATTGGAGACGGTGATGCCGAGGCGCTTGGCCTCTTCCATCTGCAGGGCTTCGTCGATGAGCTGGTCGGTCGCGCCCTTGCGGCCGGTCTTGTTGCCTTCCATGCTGAACAGGCGCAGCCGCTGATCGACCTGCGTGTCGGTGATCGGGGTGCCATTGACGGTCACTACAGTCGCGGCCAGGCTTGGCGCGGCCATGGCCACGGTCAAGACCAGGCCAACCATCGCTGCGGCCGCTGCGCGTCCAAAGTGTTGCAATGCCATCATCGTCTTCCGCCTGTCCAAGAATTCGTGCCCGCTCTCAATGCGGCGGGAAAAGCACGCTGTCAATTGCCCGATGATTGCGGCCAAAATCCGCAACACACGCTACTGTGTGGCGCCCATGACCCCCAGGTCGAGCCCGGCCGGTGTCTTCAGCCGGAAGCTGCCGGTAAACCGGGTATCATCGGGGCTCGTATGCGTCGGTCCGGTGCGCGTCGCGGTGGCGCCGATCACCACATAGCCATCGTCATAGGTCAGGCCCGCGCCCACTTGCAGCCAGCTGCTATTGGTGATGTCCCAATAGGTGTTGCCGGTGACGCGCCAATAATCCATCAGCGGCACGCCCAGCTCCAGCCCGATTTCCTGCTGGTCCTTGATCACGCCGGCCCGCTCATTGGCCGCGATGTAATTGTAATCCACCGTCGCCGAGTACCCGGCATTGGAATAGGTCACGCCCAGCCCGGTGCGCGCCAGCAGCCAATCGTCAGTGTTTACCTGCACTTTGCCGCCGACCTTAAAGCCGGGTGAGAACACGCCATAGGCGCCCAGCACGGCATAGGAGGTCTCGTCTTCCAACCCGCCGCCCACGCCGGTCTGCGCTTGGTCCGGGGCCGCAAAGGCATTGGCGCCAGCCAGGTGGAACGATTGCCCGCCTAGCAGTTCGAGATAGGAGCCATCCACGAAATTGGCCTGGTAGCGCCCACCGATATTGGCGCGCAGGCCCGTCTCCTGCCGGTCGCTGCCGCTGAAGCGGTTATAGCTGAACAAATTTGTGTCATCGAAGACGAAGCTCTGCGCATCGTCATTGGTGACGCCGACTGCCGTAGTGTCCGATCCGCGATAGACCAATTGGCCGATCGGCTCGATCAGATGCACCGTCGAGCCATCGCTGGCCGCCATGGGGAAACGCACATCCATCGCCGCAATGGGCGTCGCGCTCCACAGCGTCGTTTCGCCCGGAGCGCCCGCGGCGGCGCTGGTGCCGTCGTAATAAGCGACATCGGCCCGGCCACCCAGATAGGGCGTCGCCACAAACCCACCCGCACCAATCCACTGGTTCTGCCAGCCGGCCTGGAACAGGGCATGGGTTTTCTCGCCGGAATAGCCGAGATGGTAGGGGACGGCAGGTTCGTCGTCTGCCACGCGGCGCTCTGTATAGGAACCATCATCCCGTCGCACGCCCAGCAGCCGCCCGCTGATCTCGAACCGCCCCATGCCGGGAGCCATTTCGATGAAATGTTCGAACCGGGCATTGGGCAGCGCCTTGGCCTGCTGCCGCTGGCTATCCTCGGTCACGTCGCCCAGCACGTTAAACTGCTGCATCCGTAGGTCGATATAGGTGTCGGGCGTCAGATTGGTGGCATAGACCTCGTTGACCGACGATTTGGCCGTGGTCATCCGGTAATCTTCTAGATAGGCCGCGTCGGTGAACTTGGTATAGGACCAGCCAACCGTCCAGTCGGCGATCGGGCGGAACTCGCCCGAGCTCTGCAATGCCCCCCGCCATTCCTCCTGCGCTTCAGAGAAGGTGAAAGCGCCGGGATTGAACTGGTACAGGCCCGACGCCTTGATGTTGAACGAGCCATTGTCGAAGCGCTGGATCCATTCCGCGCCCAGCAGGAAGCCTTGGCCGGTCAGCAGCGTCGGCGTCAGGATCACCTCGGTCCAGCGCGTGGAATAAACCGCCACCGGCACTTCGACCTTGAGGCCGATCTCTTCGCTATAGTCGAACGAAGGCGTACGGAGCCCCGCAACCGTCCCCGAACTGGTGTCAGGCAGCCAAAGATAAGGCAGCCAGGCCACCGGCACACCCAATATGGCAAGGCTTGGCTGTTCTAGTGCTAGCGAACCATCCGCCCGATTCTGCGTGACGCGGTTGGCATGCATCGACCAGCCAATGCGCCGGCCCTTGCCATCCACGCATTCCCCGCAGGGCGCATAGGTGGCGTTGTTCAACACCGTCTGCAGCGCCCCCACGTAATCGGCGCTGTCCGCCGTGATCCGCGCGCCGTCATAGCTGGTAATGGTCAGGGCATCGAGCAGCGCCTGCTTCATCCCGCCGGTCAGTTGCAGGTCGTTGGTTTCGGTCACATTGTTGGATGGGTCGCGGATGGTGACCGCGCCCACAAAATGCGCGTCGCTGGTCAGTCGGTTATAAACCAGGTTCTGCCCGCTCAGCGTATAGCCGCCACGGGTCACCACCACATTGCCGCTGGCCGTAATGATATTGGTATTGCCGTCAAACGCCAGATTGTCGGCCTCGACGCCGGTGGGCGCGCTCGGATCGATCGGAGCGTTGAAGAAATCGGCGGGGAGCAGGCCCTGCGCCATCGCGCCCCCGCCAAGGGCAATGCCAAGCACCGCGCCGGCGGCCGCCAGGCGGAGTGACGATCGGATATATGCGCCCCAGCCCTTACTCACGTACGCCCGTCTTCCTTATGCAGCAGCACCGTCACGCCAATGACGATGGCTACGAACGCTGGTCCGACTGCGGCAAACGCGGGATCGAGAACGCCGGTCGACCCGGCCCGGTCGGCCATCTCGGTAATCACGAATACTACAAACCCAAGCACGATCCCGTAGAGAACCGCGGGACCAAAATTAGACGACCTTCGATAACCTGCGGTAAACGCAAAAGCAATGAACAGCGAGCCTGTTAACACCAGCGGCAGGGCGAGCAATTTGATCAGCCGCATCGATGCGGCGCTGCGGATTGCGCTGTCCGTCACGCCGGTTTGCAGCAGGCGCGCCAGCTCGAAAAACGTCATATCCTCGGTCGAGGCGAGCCGCAGGTTGATCTCGGCCGGCGTCGAGGTGGTGGGCAATGTGTAGTTGTAAACCTCATGCGGTGGCGTGTCGGGATTGCGCACTATGGCGGTCGGCAGCACCCAATAGCCGTTTTCCAGCCGCGCCTCCGGGGCCTCGATTCGATGGTCGGGGGCATTGCTGAGGTTGAACACCGTCACATTGCCCAATACCGAGCCGCCCGGCCGCATATCGGTCGCCAGCATCACATAGCGCGTGTCCCCGGACCGCTGCTCGAGCCAGATTTCCCCCGGAGTCAGCATCGAGGCTTCGCCGGGCGGCGTCGGATTGAGTTCGCGATTGATCTGCGTGCTGATCGTTTCCGCTCCCAGCGCGATTACGAAACTGACCAGCATCAGCGCAATGGTGGGCGCGCGCACGATCCGCCAGATCGATAGCCCGCTGCTTTTGATCACCGTCAGTTCATGCCGCGCCTTGAGGTCGATGAAACCCACAATGGCGCCCATCAGCACTGTCACCGGCAGCGTCTTGATGGTCCAGCGCACTCCGCTCATCGCCACCATCAGGAAGGCCATGGCCATGCCCCGGCTTTCGGCGACGAAATTGAAGCGCCCGGTATCCAGCGCTTCCACCAGCGTGATGATGCCGTAGAACACGAACACGGTCACCCCGATGCGGCTCGCCAGCCGCGACAGCACCAGCCAGTCGATCCGGGTCATACGGGCACCACGGCGCCGGGGTGGCGCGGCCGTGCCCGCACCAGCAGAATTGTGCCGCCCACCACCATCATCAGCAATGCGCCGGTCGAGGACCCCAGCGGGCTATAGGCGCTGACGCCCAGCTCGACAAAGGCCAGCAGCATCACGACCACTTCCATTGGCAGAGAAAAGCGCGTTCGCCGCCCGCTGGGAAAGCCGCAGATCGCCAGCACCAGCATGCAGATACCGACCACCTTGAGCGCTTCGAACATGCGTTTGGACAGCTCCTTGACCAATTCCGGCGGCCATTCGCCGCTAGCCAGGGCCGCGCTCACCAGCGAGACGCTGTCGGTTTCGAGCAATGGGTCCGCTACCCCCGTCGTCTGCGACAGCCGCTCGACATTGAGGTCGTACCGGCTGAACGAAATTTCCGAGAATTGGCCGGTGCTCGAAGTATATTGCAGTGCCCCATTATAGAGCTCGATGACATAGCCCTCGCCATCGGTGGAAACACGCGCGGTATCGGCCATATAGGTGTGGCGCATTTCCGGGTCGCGCCGGTCATCGGCAAAGAATTCGGTGATTTCGCCATTGCCCGCGCGCCCGCCGATCAGCAGCAGCACGCCCGGCGTTACCTGGGTGAAGCGCTTGGGCTTGAGCGTCGTGCTGATCAGGTCGGCGGCCACGCTGGCCGAAAGAATGTTGAGCCGCTTATTGGCCATGGGCGCCAGAAAATTCGAGATCAGCAGCACCGCCACAACGCCGGCCACCGCCACCACGCCCGTGGCCCGCCACAGCGAGGGCAGGCCATAGCTGGTATGGATGATGTGCAATTCACGGCTGGCCTGCAGCGCCAGCAGCGCCCGCGCCAGTCCGATGCCGATACAGACATAAAAGAAGGTCAGCGCCAGCGGCGGCATGGTCAGCAGCGCCTGCAGCGCCAGCGTCACCAGCCCTTGCCCCTTCACCGACACCACATCGAACGAACGCAGGCAATTGACCAGCCACAGCAGCACGCAGACCACGCCGAACAGGATCATCGCATCGATGACGAACAGGCGTGACAGATAGGCGGTTAGTCGCTTCATTCGGCACCCATGGCGTCCACAAGCGCCGCTTTTATGTCCTGTTCAGGACCGTGTCGACACTGCGGCCTTTCCAATTTTCGCACAAGCTGGGGACAGAAGCCGCGCGCCTTTGCCTCGCCTGTGTTGCGGGATTGACGCGGCCTCCATTCCCCTCAATGCTTCGGAAAACATCTTCGCATGGCGCCCGCCATGTCTTGCAAGGCCGTCCAATGTCCCAGAAACTTTCGATCCAAACGGCAGCCTTTGCCGGCGTTTCCGCACCCCTGACCATCATCTATGCCGCCGAAGGCGAAGCCCCCGCCGGCGCCGGCGCCGCCATCTGGTCCGCCACTGGGCTCGATTGGCATTCAGTCAGCGCTTCCGCCGCCTTCAAGGGCAAGCAGGGCCAGGCGCTCGACATTATAGGGCAGGGCGCTGGCCGCCTGATCGTCCTGGGCAAGGGCAAGCCTGATGACAAGGCCCCCCTCAAC
This sequence comes from Devosia neptuniae, assembly GCF_025452235.1. Classification (NCBI taxonomy): domain Bacteria; kingdom Pseudomonadati; phylum Pseudomonadota; class Alphaproteobacteria; order Hyphomicrobiales; family Devosiaceae; genus Devosia; species Devosia neptuniae. The sequence continues at coordinate 3,911,358 of NZ_CP104965.1, read as the reverse complement.
GCCTGGACCGATCGCGGCGGCTCGCTCTTCGCCAAGATCGCCGCCGCCCGCGCCGAGTCGGTCGCCGTCATCGTGGATGAACCCGGCGCCACTCCCGCCGCCATTGCCGAATTGGCCGCGGGCCTCCGTCTGCGCCACTACAAGTTCGACAAATACAAGACCGCGCGGCCCGACGAGCCGGCCGGCGACATCTCTATCACGCTGCATGTCGCCGACCCCGCCGCCACCGATACCGCCATTGCCGATCGCGGCGCCGTCGTCGAGGGCACGCTGCTCGCGCGCGACCTGATCAACGAGCCGGCGAACGTCCTGGGCCCGGTCGAATTCGCCGCCAAGGCCGCCGAATTGTCCGCCCTCGGCGTCGATGTCGAAATTCTCGAACCCGCCGAGCTCGAAAAGCTCGGCATGGGCTCGCTGCTCTGCGTCGCCCAGGGCTCGGATCGTCCTGCCCGCCTCGTCGTCATGCAATGGCGCGGTGGCGATGTCGGCGCTGCGCCGCTGGCCTTCGTGGGCAAGGGCGTGGTCTTCGATACCGGCGGCATTTCCATCAAGCCCGCCGCCTCCATGGAGGAAATGAAGGGCGACATGGGTGGCGCCGCCGCCGTCACCGGCCTCATGCGGGCGCTCGCCGGCCGCAAGGCGCCGGTCAATGCGGTGGGCGTCATCGGTCTGGTCGAAAACATGCCTTCGGGCAATGCCGTCCGCCCCGGCGATATCGTTACCGCCATGAGCGGCACCACGATCGAAGTGATCAATACCGATGCCGAAGGCCGCCTCGTGCTGGCCGACGCGCTCTGGTACACGCAGGACCGCTTCAAGCCCCGCTTCATGATCAACCTGGCGACCCTCACCGGCGCCATCATCGTCGCGCTCGGCCACGAACATGCAGGCCTTTTCTCCAACAATGACGAGTTGGCCATTCAGCTGCTCAATGCCGGCCTCACCGCCAATGAAAAGCTCTGGCGCATGCCGCTCAGCCCCGCCTATGACAAGCTGATCGAATCCAAATTCGCCGATATCCGCAATTCGGTCGGCCGCCCCGCCGGCTCGATCACCGCGGCCCAATTCCTGCAGCGCTTCGTCAACAACGTCCCCTGGGCGCATCTGGACATCGCCGGCACCGCCTTCGGCGCTAGCGCCACCGAAATCAACACCTCCTGGTCGGCAGGTTTCGGCGTCGCCCTGCTCGATCGGCTAGTCAGGGACTATTACCAGGGTTAGCCAACCTTCTATCCCTCTCCCCTTGTGGGAGAGGGATAGGAAATCCGCGTTCAGCGGATTTGCGAGGGTGAGGGGGCTGCGCAAGCCCATGCTTCGGGGCTCGCAGACGCCACAGAACCCCTCATCCGCCCTTCGGGCACCTTCTCCCACAAGGGGAGAAGGCGACCACTTCGGCATCGTCGCGCACCGATTCAGTCTTCCACCCACCAGCCTCTCGCGCTTAAGTAGGGCCATGCCTGATATCCTCTTCTACCATCTCGAAGCCCGCCCGCTCGAAGCGGTCATTCCGCTGCTGCTGGAAAAAACCCTCGAACGCGGCTGGCGTGCCGTAGTCGAAGTCGGCTCCACCGAGCGCGCCGAGGCGCTCGATGCGCATCTCTGGACCTATCGCGAGGATAGTTTCCTGGCCCATGGCCTGGCCGGGGAAGAAACCGACAGCCTCCAGCCCATCCTCATCACCACCGGCCTCGACAATCCCAACGGCGCCGCCTGCCGTTTCTTCGTTGATCGCGCCGTGCCCCAATCCGCCGATGGCTATGAGCGCATCGTCTACATGTTCTCCGGCCATGATCCCGATGCGGTGGCCGAAGCCCGTCTCGCCTGGAAAGCCCTGCGCGACGGCAACAGTGTGACCTATTGGCAGCAGGAAGCCAGCGGCCGCTGGGTCAAGAAGGCATGACGCCCGATCTGTCCACTCCCAGCCGCCACCAACTCCACGAAGACATTTTCGCCATCCTGATCGGCACCACGCTGGTCTCGCTCGGCATCGTGTTTTACGCGCAAGTCACCCTGATCACCGGCAGCACGGCCGGCATTGCCCTGCTGCTGCAATATGCCACCGGCATCCCCTTCGGCTGGCTGTTCTTCGCCATCAACCTGCCATTCTACGTGTTGGCCGTGCTGCGCATGGGCTGGCCCTTCGCCATCAAGACCTTCCTCAGCGTTGCCCTGGTCTCGTGGTTTTCCGTCCATTTTCCCGATTGGCTGGATATTTCCAGCATCCATCCGCTGTTTGCGGCTTTGGTCGGGGGCGGGCTGATCGGGCTGGGCATTCTCTCGCTGTTCCGCCACAAGGCCAGCGTGGGCGGCATCAACATCCTCGCCCTGTTCCTGCAGGAAAATTTCGGCATCCGCGCCGGCTATTTCCAGCTCGGCGTCGATACAGTGATCCTGCTGATCGCGTTTTTCGTGCTGCCGTTCGACCGGGTGCTCTATTCGGTCCTCGGCGCGCTGGTGCTTAACCTGATCGTCGCGCTCAATCACAAACCCGGCCGTTACGTCGGTTTCAGCTAGGCTTGTCCTTGTCCTTCTGCCGGCTCTGCGGCGGCACGTCGGCCTTCTGGGTTATGTCCTCCTGATAGAGGTCCATATAGTCCTGCATCAGCTCGTAGCAGAAGATGATCTCGACGGTTTCTGGGTCATAGAAGGCATTGGCCTCCCCGCAGCGCTTGGCGTTGAACTGCACATTTTCCCGCAGATTGTAGCGATTGCGCAATTCATCGGCGACCTGGTCGAACACCCCGCTCGATTTGAACGCGGCCGCCGCATCTTTCAGCCGTCCACCCGCATCATGATAGGTCACCGTCACCTTGGTGCCCGTGCCATTCTTGTTCGCCCGCGTGCCCAGCAGGCCCTCAAAACTGCGCTTGACCAGTTCATAGTCGAAATAGCAGGTGTCGCGCCGGTCGCGATCCAGCGCGTAATCATTGGCGATCGGCTGGAACGCCTTGTCGTCGCTGCCCACCATCAGGCACACGATCTGATAGGCGCGCTGCTTGTCCAGCGTATGGGCGGCCGCATAGTCGCTCTCCACCCCGCCACTGTCATAAGCCACGCCCGACAGCACCCAGCCCTTGGCCGCGTCGGCCAGCGCCTGGTCGGCCTCGCGGGTCCGCTTGCTCAGCAAGGTCCAGGTGGCCATGTTGTCGGCCGCGTCTTCTTCCCGCCCCAGCACCGGCAGGTTGAGCTGGTCGACCAGCAGATGCGCGATTTCATGATACAGCACGAAAAGACTGTTATTGGCCGCGAAGCGCCGGATTTCGGCCCGTTCCTTCTTGCTCAGCTCCGCTGCCGCCGTCCCTTGCAGGGCCATCGCGCACAAACCGATCGAAAGAACGATGCCACGATAGAATGTGCGCATGACCAACTCTTCGGATTCTTCGTTGTGGCCAGCAGATTGCAAGGACGCTGCGCTGTCAACTCACGCTGACAAACGGGCTTAAAGACCGTTTGAAACTTTCTTAATCGCCGCCCGGCGCCCAGGTCTTGTCGGCGAGCTCAAATCCAGAGAATTGGAACCCCGGCGCCACGGTGCAGCCCACCAGCGTCCAGTCTCCCGTGCTTTCCGCGGCCTGCCAGGCTTCACGCGGCACCACGATTTGCGGCCGCTGACCACTATCGAGATCAGCGCCCAGCACCTGTTCGTCCACCGTCCGGCCATCGGAAATGCGCAGGCGCAGCGGCGCGCCGGCATAGAAATGCCACACTTCGACCGCGTCCACGCGATGCCAGTGCGATTGGTCGCCCGCTTCGAGCAGGTAATAAATCGCCGTGGATTTAGGCCGTCCGTCAGTGCTGGCATTGTCCTCGAATGTCCGCGCATACCAGCCGCCTTCGGGATGGCGTTCCATCCCTAACGTGAAAATCACGTCCTTGGCGGCCAGTTTCCTCATGCGCGCTCGACACTCTCAAGTTCGGCGCTCAGCGCCAGCCATTTTTCTTCCGCAGCCTCGAGATCGGCGCTTAGACGCGCCTTGTCCTTGCCCAAAGCGATCAGGCGTTCGGGAGCGCCATTGTAGATTTTCGGATCGTCGAGCTGGGCGCCGATTTTGTCGATTTCCACCTTCAAACGGGCAATCTTGGTTTCCACATCCTTAATGCTCGCCTTGATCGGGGCGATTTCGGCCCGCTTGGCCGCTGCCTCCTGCTTGGACAGCTTGTTGCCGCCGCCCTTGCCACCGCTGCTCTTGCTTTCTTTATTGGAAGTGATCGAGCGCTGGTAGCTGTCCAGATCCTCGTCCAGTTCGCGAATAGTGCCGCCCTCGGCGATCCATAGCGTATCGCAGGTCGCTTCGATCAGATGGCGGTCGTGGCTGATGATCAGCACGGCGCCTTCATAATCGTTCAGCGCATGCACCAGCGCATCGCGGCTATCGATATCGAGATGGTTGGTCGGCTCGTCGAGGATCATCATCCCCGGACCGCCAAAGGTGATCAGGCCCATCAACAGCCGCGCGCGCTCGCCACCCGACAGGTTCTTGGCCAGCGTGTCCATGCGCGATTTGGTCAGGCCCATCTGGCTCAGGCGCGAACGGCGCCTGGCTTCGCTCTCGGTGGGCATCAGCTCCACGACATGCTCGAATGGCGTCCAGTCGGGCTTGAGCTTGTCCATCTGGTGCTGCGCAAAATGCGCGATTTCCAGCTTCTTGCCCTTCGCAAGCGTGCCGCCCGTCGGCTTGATGTCGCCGGCAAGGAGCTTTGCAAAAGTAGACTTGCCGTTACCATTCACCCCGATCAAGGCAATCCGATCCTCTGGGTCGATCCGCATGTTCACATTGCGCAGAATGGTCTTGTCGCCATAGCCTGTCGATACGCCATCTAGCGTAAGCATGGGCGTTGCCTGCTCGGCCTTGGGCTGCTGGAAAGTGAACGGCGCCGCATATTCGTCGAACATCGCCGCAGGCGGTCGCAGCTTTTCGATCATCTTCATGCGCGACTGGGCCTGCTTGGCCTTGGAGGCCTTGGCCTTGAAGCGGTCGACGAATTTCTGCAGATGCGCCACCTGGTCGAGCGCCTTTTCGCGGCCCTTGTTGTTGAGCTCCATCTGCATGCGTCGCGTAGTTTCGAACGTGTCGTAATTGCCTTTGTAGAAGGTCAGTTTCTTGTGTTCGAGATGGATGATCGAATTGACCGACTTGTTCAGCAGGTCACGATCGTGGCTGATCATGAAGACGGTATAGGGATAGGTGGCCAGATATTTTTCCAGCCACAACGTGCCTTCGAGATCCAGATAGTTGGTCGGCTCGTCCAGCAGCAATAGATCAGGCTGGGAAAACAGCACGCCGGCCAGCGCCACGCGCATGCGCCAGCCGCCCGACAGCTCATGCGTCGGCGCATTCTGGCGGTCCTGCTCAAAGCCCAGGCCCTTCAAAATCGATGATGCCCGCCCCTCCGCCGAATAGGCGTCGATATCGGCCAGCCGCGTATAGATCTCGCTGATCCGGTCCGGGTCCGTCGCGGTCTCGGCTTCCGCCATCAGCGCGGTGCGCTCCTTGTCGGCCGCCATCACCACGTCCAGCACGCTTTCATTGCCGGCCGGCGCTTCCTGCGCCACCGCGCCAATGCGCGCCTTCTTGTTCAATTCGATATTGCCCGCATCGGCCGAGATATGGCCCTGCAGCAAATGGAACAATGTGGTCTTGCCCGTGCCGTTCTTGCCGACAAACCCGGTCTTGGAGCCGGTGGGCAGCACCACCGAGGCATCCTCGAACAATTCGCGGCCCTGAATGCGGTAGGTGAGATTATTGATCGTGAGCATGACAACGGCAATCTAGTGAGGAGGGCAGGGGTCTGTGCGGCACATGCGGCGCCAATGCGGCAACGCCCCTGCGAAAAGGTGTTGGCTGCTGGATAAAGTTAAGAACCCCTTATGGCAACCGCCATTGCGGTATAGTTGACACGCGGTTGCCAAACTCGCCATCTAGCCTCCTCAAAAATGGAGGACCACATGCGCCAATTCGCCCTCGCCACCATCCTGGCCCTCAGCACGACCGCTGCATTCGCCGACGCGCCCTTCGCCCCAATGCCCGAGCCATCGCCCAATGAAGGCCCCGCCTTTATCGACTCCTCCGCCACGCGCGTCGATGCCGATCAGGTCCAGCTCAAACTGACCTTCGAGGGCGGCGCCTGCCAGGCCGTCGACGAGCCGGTTCTGGGCGATGTTTCCGGCGGCACGCTGGCCCTCACCATCCCCACCCATGACACCTCCGAAATGTGCACCATGCAGATCGTGCAGATCCCGGTCGATGTCACTATCGACGCCGGCGCCGACATCACCGCACTCGACGTGATCATTCAGGCACCAAGCGGGCAACCTCAGCACAGCGGCACGATCGAGGTTTCCAACTAGTCTTGTCTCCGTCACCGTCTCCCGATAGAAGGCAGCACCTTTCTCAGCCCTTTATCGCAATAAGGACCAGCTTCAATGGCGATCGAACGCACTTTCTCCATCATCAAACCCGATGCCGTCCGTCGTAACCTCATCGGCAAGATCCTGACCAAGTTCGAAGACGCCGGCCTGCGTCCGATCGCGCTCAAGAAGATCCACATGACCCGCGCTCAGGCCGAAGGCTTCTACGCGGTCCATAAGGATCGTCCCTTCTTCGGCGAACTGGTCGAGCAGATGATCGCTTCCCCCGTCGTCGTGCAGGTTCTGGAAGGCGAAGGCGCCATCCTCAAGAACCGTGACGTGATGGGCGCGACCAACCCGGCAAACGCCGCCGAAGGCACCATCCGCAAGGAATTCGCCCTCTCGATCGGCGAAAACTCCGTGCACGGCTCGGACGCTCCCGAGACCGCTACCCAGGAAATCAAGTTCTTCTTCAACGACGACGAACTGGTCGGCTAGTCCCACTTCCTACCCCTCTCCCCTTGAGGGACTTCGAGCCGTCCCGCAGGGCAAATCGCTCCGGTGGAGCGATTTGAGGTAAGAAGGCCATGAGAGCTATGCTCGAATGGCACGAATTTTCCACAACAACCGTACTTCCCCTCTCCCCTTGAGGGAGAGGGATAGAAAATCGGCGTTCAGCCGATTTTCGAGGGTGAGGGGTTCTGCGCTCGCCCATGCTTATATGTTAGAGTGAGCATCGAACCCCTCATCCGCCCCGTTGGGGCACCTTCTCCCTCAAGGGGAGAAGGCTGACGACTGCCAATTCATTTGGTAGGCCGCCCGCCGGGCGGCCTTTTGCTTTATTTGTGCTATGCTGCACGCAACCGCCCCGGCGTCATTCCCGCATAAGCGGGAATTTCCCTGGCCAATCCATCCGCAAGAAGTGGGATTCCCGCTTACGCGGAAATGACGTCGTTGCTTGATCGACGTCCCACGAAAGAACTGATTTGTCCCTGCCTGAAACCATTCTTGCTCCGCTCGCCCGTGCCCTTGCCGCCAAGGGGTACGAGACGCTGACGCCCGTGCAAGCCGCCATCATCGAAGATGAAACCGCCGGCCGCGATCTACTCGTCTCCGCTCAAACCGGCTCCGGCAAGACCGTCGCCTTCGGCATGGCCATTGCGCCAACCCTATTGGGTGATGCCGAGCGCTTCACCGAAGTCGGCGCCCCCCTGGCGCTGGTCATTGCCCCCACCCGCGAACTCGCCCTGCAGGTGCAGCGCGAACTCGATTGGCTCTATGCCGAAGCCGGCGCCCGCACCGCCTCCTGCGTTGGTGGCATGGATGCCCGCACCGAGCGCCGCGCGCTCGAACGCGGCGCCCATATCGTCGTCGGCACCCCCGGCCGTCTGCGCGACCACATCACCCGTGGGGCCCTCGACATGTCGGCGCTCCGCGCAGTCGTGCTCGACGAAGCCGATGAAATGCTCGACCTCGGCTTCCGCGAAGACCTCGAATTCATCCTCGACGCCGCCCCCGAAGATCGTCGCACGCTGCTCTTCTCCGCGACCGTGCCCAAGCCGATCGCCCAGCTCGCCAAGACCTTCCAGCGCGATGCCCTGCGCGTTGCCGCCTCCAGCGCTACCGAGCAGCACGCCGACATCGACTACAAGCTGATGCTGGTTCCCGCCGCCGAGCGCGAAAACGCCATCATCAATACGCTGCTCTACTTTGAATCGGTCAACACCATCGTCTTCGCCTCCACCCGCGAAGGCGTCAAACACCTCTCCGCCCGCCTCCACAATCGCGGCTTCGACGTCGTGACCCTGTCGGGCGAGCTCTCCCAGTCGGAGCGCACCAATGCGCTGCAGGCCATGCGCGATGGCCGTGCCCATATTTGCGTCGCCACCGACGTTGCCGCCCGCGGCATTGATCTGCCAAATCTTGACCTGGTCATCCACGCCGACCTGCCGACCAATCCCGACACACTCCTGCACCGTTCGGGCCGCACCGGTCGCGCTGGCCGCAAGGGCACCTGCGTCATCATCGCCCCGATGCATCGCCGCAACGTCGCCCAGCGCATCCTCAAGGGCGCCAAGCTCGACGTCACCATGATGGGCCCGCCCACCGCGAGCGAGATCGATGCCCGCTACCGCGAAGGCATCCTCTCCAACGCCTCCCTCAGCCTGCCGGTCGCCGAGGACGAAGCCGATTTCGTCGGCCAGCTGCTCGCCCGCTACAGCCCCGAAGCCATCGCGGCCGCCTATCTGCGCCAGCAATTCGCCGCCCGCCCAGCCCCCGAAGATGTCACCGAAAACGCCATGCCGGACCGGCCGGGCGACAAGGACCCCCGCACCCGCGAAAAATTCGAGGGCGGCACCTGGTTCAAGGTCACCGTCGGCCGCAAGCACAAGGCCGAGCCCCGCTGGGTCCTGCCCATGCTGTGCAAGGCCGGTAACGTCACCAAGACGGCCATCGGCTCGATCCGCATTTTCGATACCGAATCCCATTTCGAAGTTGCTGCCGGCAAGGCCGATGCCTTCGCTGCCGCCATCGCGCGCAATGGCTCGGGCGAACGCGGCGTCACCATCTCGTCCATCGAAGCCCCCGGCGAACGTCAGGCCACGCCCCGCCCATCCGGCAAGCGCCCGCCAGGCCCCGTCGAACGCTACGACCCCATGGCCGCCCGTCCCGAACGCAGTGACCGCCAGCAGCGCTACGGCTCGTCCACCCTCGGCGCCGAAGACTTCCAGCCCGCGCCCGCCGAGGCCCCGCGTCCGCCTCGCAAGGACTTCGACAAGCCCCGTGCTCCCAAGGCTCCCACCAAGGACAAGGGCAAGCCAAAATGGGCCGGCAAGCCCGCTGGCGATGGCGCTCCCTACGCCAAAAAAGACAAACCAGCCGGCAAAGACCACAAAGCCAAGCGCAAGCCGCAAATCTGAGACCTCGATCTCTCCCCCTGTCAGGGGAGGCTAGGAGGGGTACCCCAATCCCTCCGCTCCATCGTCTCCCTCCCCTTGATGGGGAGGGATCAAGGGTGGGGTGACGGGAGCCACAAAGGCCCGGACGTAAGCGCCCTTCACAACTCCGTTCCCGCCATCGGCCAGCCCTTTTGTCTCCCTAGTACACCGCCACCCAGCGCACTTCGGAACCCATCTTGCCGACTTCCCCCATCATCATCACCGGCGCCTCCTCAGGCATGGGCAAGGCCGCCGCACTCCAGCTGGCCCAACTGGGTCATCCGCTCGTCCTGCTGCTCCGCGACGGCCAAAAGGGCAGGGACGCCCATGCCGAAATCGTGCAGCGCTCCGGCAATCGCGCCGTCGAGCTCGAACATGCCGACCTGTCCTCGCAAGCCGATATCAGCGCCGCCGCCGCCCGCATCACCGGGCGTCACAAGCGCCTTTCCGGCTTCATCGCCAATGCCGGCGCCCATTTCAGCGAGCGCACACTTTCCCCCGATGGCGTGGAAATGACGCTCGCCATCAATCACCTCGCGCCCTTCCTGCTCACCCATCTCCTCCACGACGCCCTCAAGGCCCATGGCGCCGCCCGCATCGTGCTCACCGCCTCGAGCCTGCAATTCCCCTTCGATTTCTCCGATTACAACCGCGACCGCGCCTATGACGGCTACCGCGTCTACGGCCAGACCAAGCTCGCCAACGTGCAATTCACCTTCGCCCTGGCCCGCCGCCTCGAAGGCACCGGCATCACCGCCAATTGCCTCGCCCCGGGCCTAGTCCGTACCGACATCTACCGCCGCACGCGCGGCGCTTCCCGCTTCCTCGCCCATACGCTACTGGCGCCGCTCATGGCCTCGCCCGAAAAAGCCGGCAAAAAGCTCGTCCGCCTCGCCACCGATCCGGCCCTGGCGCAAACCTCCGGCGTCTATTTCAAGCATTACAAACCCAGCCGAGCCATCCCCGCCGCCTATGACGAAGCGGCCCAGGAACAGCTCTGGACGCTAAGCGAGCAACTGACCGGCACGGCTTATTAGGCCCACCCCTTCACCTTTGCCCCCCAATGTCCTATCTATGGCGCGACGCGAGGACGACCTTGCGCTTCCCAACTTTTCGGCCGGGACGACCCGCCACAGCTAGGAGTAAATCCCATGGCTTGGGTCTATCTCACCATTGCCGGCATCTTTGAAATGGGTTGGGCCATCGGCCTCAAATATACCGAGGGGTTCACCCGCCCGCTGCCCACCATCCTCACCGTCGGCGCCATGATCATCAGCGTCATCCTGCTCGGCATCGCCTTGCGCGATCTGCCCGTGGGCACCGGCTACGCCGTCTGGACCGGTATCGGCACCGTCGGCACCGCCATTCTGGGCATGTATCTGTTCGGCGATCCCGCCACTGCCGCGCGCCTCGCCAGCATCGGCCTGATCATCGCCGGCATTGTCGGTCTCAAGATTTTGTCCTGATCTTTCAATTCTCTACGGCGCTGGCATGAATCAAAATGCCAGCGCCTTGAATCAATCTGCGAACCCGGCCGCGCCGCCAATCTGTGACAAAAAGGCCGATGCACTGCCACGGCATTGCCTCTTCCCGAAATTGTTAATAGCCAAATCTGCGATCCTTGCTAGATTCGGTTTCGTATCCGCCGATCGCGTCGCCGGCCCCCAGTTTTGGAGAGCAATAGTGCCCTTGCGTTGGCAGGAAGTGGCTATGCCACTTGCCGTGATCCTCGTCCTTCTTCTTCTCAAACATATTCCCGCCACCGCCAGCCTGCCGCTTGCCCGCGCCGCCGGCGTGGTTGCCTTCGGCTATGCCGCCTTCCTGGCGCTACGCCTCGTGCAAGGCGAAGAAGCTGTCAGCGTCGACGGCTGGACCGAACTGCGCCCTTCCATGGTCGAATATTTCGCCTGCTACGGCGCTGCAGCGCTGGCCGTGGTCCTCATGTCCGCCGTCATTTTCGTCGGCAGCACCTCCATTGTCGAACCCACCCAGATGCTGGCCGCCTTCACCGCCGCCACGCTGCTCGGGGCAGGGGCCGTCGGCATCGGCATCGGCGGCCTGTTCACGCGCGTCCGCTGGAACAATACGCTGCTCGAACACCACACCGCCTTCGGCAAGCAAACCAGTCTCGCCTGGTCGGATGTGAGCAGCGTGCGCCCCAATTGGCGCGGCATCACCATCGCCACCCACGATGCGCGCAAAGTCACCTTCTCCCAATTCCACTCCGGCGCCGCCCAACTGGCCAAACACGCCACCAACCGCGCCCGCCGCAACGCCGAAACCGCCACCAAGGCGTTTGCTACGCTGTAGGCGTTTCCGTCCCCGGGTTTGCCCCCAATCTCTCCTCCCCACCTCTCTCCCTCGGGCTCGACCCGGGGGCCACTCGCCAATTGCGCCGGATTGAGAAGGGCCCTCGGGACGAGTCCGAGGGAAGGGCCGGTGATATTGGAACAGTAGTGGCATCCACCAAAGGTGTTCGGGGACAGCAAAGAGCTCACTTATCCCTCTTATCCCCCACCCCCAAAACCTGCCCCATACTCCCTCCATCTTCCGGGATACGGGCGGCGCTGCAGCGACGAGCGTCCGGAGGGCAGCCGGGGGAGGGGAGGTCGCGCTCCGCTCCGGGTCGAGCGGACGAGGCAATCGGGCGGGCGCTACGGCAAACGCTGGGGTCTGCGATCGCGCCGTCCGAAAAAGTCCCGGCACCCCGAGACGGCGTCGTCTCATTTTTAAATTCCTCACGAGGCGAAAGCCGTCTCGGGGTCCGTCCGTCTATTCGATAACCGCACCAGGCGGCGCTTTCGCACGCCCATCACGCCCCTTGATCCCGCGATCAAAACAATCGCTTGGACGCCCCTTCGCCACTGGGCTATTTTGACCCCATGAACAAACCAGTCGCCCTTCGCACCGCACGCTCCGTGTGTCCTCATGATTGCCCCTCCGCCTGCGCGCTGGATGTGGATATCATCGACAACAGCACCATCGGCCGCGTCCGTGGCGCCAAGGACGATCCCTACACCGCCGGCGTCATCTGCGAAAAAGTCGCCCGTTACGCCGAGCGCATCCACCACCCCGACCGCCTGACCCATCCCCTGCGCCGCATTGGCCCCAAGGGCAGCGGCCAATGGCAACAGATCGGCTGGGACGAAGCGCTGGACGAAATCGCCGCCCGCTTCAACCAGATCGAAGCCGAGCACGGCGCCGAAGCCATCTGGCCCTATTATTACGCCGGCACGATGGGCCATGTGCAGCGCGACGGCATTGATCGCCTCCGCGCCGCCAAAGGCTATTCCCGCCAATACGACACCATCTGCACCGGCACCGCCTGGCCCGGCTATATCGCCGGCACCGGCATGCTGGGCGGCGTCAATCCCGAACAAATGGCCGAAAGCGATTGCGTCGTCATCTGGGGCACCAATGCGGTACACACCCAGGTCAACGTCATGACCCACGCCATGCGGGCCAAAAAGGAGCGCAGCGCCAAGGTCGTCGTCATCGATATCTACGAAACCGCCACCATGGCCCAGGCCGATCTGGGCCTCGTCCTCCGCCCCGGCACCGATGGCGCCCTGGCCGTGGCCGTCATGCATATCCTGCTGCGCGACAACCTGGCCGACCGCGCCTACATGGCCAAATTCACCGATTTCGGGCCCGATTTCGAAGTCCATCTGGCGACCAAAACCTCAGAATGGGCCGCTGATATCACCGGCCTCACCGTCGAGCAGATCACCCAATTCGCCCATCTCGTCGGCACCACGCCGCGTTCCTATTTCCGCCTCGGCTATGGCTTCACCCGCCAGCGCAATGGTGCCACCGCCATGCATGCCGCCCTTTGCATCCCAGCCATGACCGGCGCCTGGCAGCATCGCGGCGGCGGCGCTTTCCATTCCAATTCGGGCACCTGGCAACTCGACAAATCCCGCATCACCGGCCCCCATCTGCAAAAGGGCGATCCGCGCTGGCTCGACATGTCCGAGATCGGCCCGATCCTCACCGGCAATGCCAAGGCGTTGAAAAACGGCGGCCCGGTCATGGCCATGATCGTGCAGAACACCAACCCCGCCTCGGTCGCCCCCGACCAGACTTTGGCGCGTCAGGGCCTAGCCCGCGAAGACCTGTTCCTCGTCGTCCACGAGCAGTTCATGACCGAAACGGCCGAGCTGGCCGATATCGTCCTGCCCGCCACCATGTTCCTCGAACACAACGATTATTACACCCGCGGCGGCCACACCCGCGTGCTCTATGGCCCGGCCGTCATCGAGCGCCCCGGTGAAACCCGGTCCAACCACGAAGTCATCAACGCCCTGGCGCTCCGCCTCGGCCTCGATGACGAGAGCTTCAAAACCGGCGACCGCGACCTCGTTGCCGAAACCTTCCGCCGCTCCAACTATGGCGATCTCAACGAGATCGAAAAAACCGGCTTCGTTGATCGCGAACGCCCCGACGCCGTCGCCCGCTATGCCGATGGCTTCGCCTGGCCCGACAAGCGCTTCCGCTTCGCCGCCAATTGGCAGGGTACGGCCGATAAAAAAGGCTATCTCTGGACCTGCGACCCCGCTGACATGCCGCGCTTTGCCGACCATTGGGACGTCACCGAAAAGACCGACGCCGAACACCCGTTCCGCCTCGCTACCAGTCCGGCCCGCGCCTTCCTCAATTCGTCGTTCAACGAAACCCCCGGTAGCCAGAAGCGCGAAGGCGTCCCCTCGGTCTTCATCCACCCCGACGACGCAACGCGCCTCGGCATCGAGGAAGGCCAATTCGTCACCCTGGGCAATCGTCGCGGCAGCGTCCACCTCACCGCCCGCATCCGCACCGGCCTGCCCACCGGCGTCCTCATCGCCGAAGGCCTGCACCAAAACAAATCCCATCGTGGGGGCAAAGGTATCAACACCCTAACCAACGCCACCCCCGCGCCCCCCTTCGGCGGCGCCACTTTCCACGACGCGGCCGTCTGGATCAGGAGGGCCGACTAAGCTCTTTCTTCCCCTCTCCCCTTGAGGGAGAGGGACGACATTTCTGCGTTCAGCAGAAATGACAGGGTGAGGGGTTCTGCGTCATCCCATGCTTTGATGCTGCAGAAAGAAACCCCTCCGGCCATCTTCTCCCTCAAGGGGAGAGACTTCAGGCATAAGCCCCCCAAAAGAAATACCCGGTCATAAACACCCCATATACAATCACCGCTGCCCGGATCACTCCGGTCGGCACGCGATGTGCATTGCGCGCCGCCAGATATCCACCCACGGTCACGCCCACCAGCGCGATGGAGCCATGATACCAATCGATCGACCCATTCAGCGCAAACCGCACCACGGCCACCAGCGCCACCAATGTGGAAATCCACAGCTTGAGCCCGTTCATGGCATGAATGTCGCTCATCCCCGCAGTGGCAAGAAATGCCAGCAGCAGGATTCCGAGACCCGCATTGAAGAACCCGCCATAGACGCAAACCCCGGCGAGGAACACCAGCAGCAGCACGGTCCCGGCCAGCTTCATCCCGCGCCGTCCACCACTATGCGCCGCCACAAAGGCATTGAGCCGATTGCCGAACGCAAACAGCAACACCGCGAACAGCATCAGCCAGGGCACGACCAGCGAGAATTGCTCGTCCGACACCACCAGCAGCAATTCGGCCCCCACCCAGCCGAAGATCACCGAAATGATGGAATAGAGCGCCAGCCGGTCCTTGTGTTTGGTTATGGCATGCCAGTAACCCACCGCGCCGCTGGCATAGCCGGGCAGGGCGGCATAGGTGTTGGATGCATTGGCGATCACCGGCGGTACCCCCACCGCCAGCAGCGCCGGAAACACGATGAACGAGCCGCCCCCCGC
Organism: Devosia neptuniae; assembly: GCF_025452235.1. Classification (NCBI taxonomy): domain Bacteria; kingdom Pseudomonadati; phylum Pseudomonadota; class Alphaproteobacteria; order Hyphomicrobiales; family Devosiaceae; genus Devosia; species Devosia neptuniae. Next base: position 3,896,238 of record NZ_CP104965.1, on the reverse strand, counting down.
CAGCGAGTTCAACGCGCCACCCACCAGCCCGGCAATCAGCAACAATATTTCAAACACGCGATAGTCCTCCGCCTCCAGACAGCCCTAGCCGCTGGAAAGGCCATTGCCCAACACATTTGTCTGATCCGCCCATCACCCCGCTTGATGACGCATCCCAGCCACGAAGTTGACAAACCGGCAGCAACGCCTCATTTAGCGAGCAGGTTACTGGCACCCGCCGCTCGCCGGAAAGCAATTTCCGATGGTGAAGTCCAGCTCGTTAAGCCAAGACATCCAGGAAACTGGTTCATCTTTGCGAGGCGCTTCATGGCAATGCGAGCTCCCGTGATTTGAGCAGCCTCATGCAAATGAGAGGACCTTTTCATGTCTTTTTCGCTCGATACTCCCAGCATTCAAACGCTGAAATCCGAAGCCAAGGCCTATCGCGACGAACGCGCCCGCACCGGTGAACCCATCACCCATGGCGCCGCGCTCGAATCCATCGCCAAGGCCCATGGCTATCGCGATTGGAACACCGCCCGCGCCATGCTGCCCGAGCGCGTGGCCTCGCCCGTCCAGGTCGGCCACCGCGTCAAGGGCACCTACCTTGGCCAGAACTTCCGTGGTCTCGTCATTGGCGTGCAATTGCTCAGTGACATGCAGCACTATCAGGTGACCATCAAATTCGACGAGCCCGTCGATGTGGTTACCTCCGAGCTGTTCTCCGCCTTCCGCCAGCGGGTCACCGCCACGGTTGGTATCAATGGCGTTTCGCCCGCCCATACCAGCAATGGCCAGCCCCAGCTGCGGCTGTCGCGGGAATAGGGCTTTGACGCTTCTGGATGGCAGGGCTGCTTACCCCGGCCTTGCCATCCATCGTCTCCCGCCGATATATCTGCCCATCCTTTCCGAACGGGACGTGCCATGACCACCCAGACCAAGCCGATCGAAGCCTATTCGCTGCCCACCCCGAACGGGCAGAAACTCCACATCATGCTCGAAGAGCTGGGCGTCCCCTACACCTACCACCGCATTGACATCGGCAAGGGCGAGCAGTTTGCCCCCGATTTTCTCGCCATCTCGCCCAATAACAAGATTCCCGCCATTATCGACCCCGAAGGGCCGGGGGGCGAGCCGATCTCGATTTTCGAATCCGGCGCGATTCTGAAATATCTCGCCCTCAAATTCGGCAAGCTCTACCCCACCGATCCGCGCGCCCAGGTCAAGGTCGATGAATGGCTGTTCTGGCAGGTGGGCGGCTTCGGCCCCATGCTCGGCCAGAACCACCACTTCAATCTCTACGCGCCCGAAAAGCTGCCCTATGCACAAAAGCGCTATATCGACGAGACCAAGCGCCTCTATGGCGTGCTGAACAAGCAGCTCGAAGGCCGCGACTATATCGCCGGCGACTATTCCATCGCCGATATCGCTACCATCGGCTGGGCCCAGGGCTGGAAAAACCAGAGCCAGGACATCGAGGAATTCCCCAATGTGAAAGCCTGGATGGAACGCATGGCTGCCCGCCCCGCCGTCGCCAAGGGCCTCCTCGTCGGTAAGTAAACACCTGGCGCCGTCCTAGGGGCGGCGCCATCCGCCATCTTCCACACCCATCGTCAGAAACCACTTGCCATCCAGGAACGTGCCCGCTATCCACCCCTTGTCGGAGAGGTGGCCGAGTGGCCGAAGGCACGCCCCTGCTAAGGGCGCAGATCTCAAAAGGGTCTCGTGGGTTCGAATCCCATCCTCTCCGCCACTTTCCCCTATGCGCTGTTTTGCCCCTCGGGATCTAGGCGCAGTATCGGGTCGAAGAGTCTCGGGACGGTGGAACGTCGACGAGGCTGACCCCGGGCAAAACGCTCGGGGCCCAGTGCGATGACGAACTCAGCGCGTAACGGCGCGGCCGATCGCGATGATGATGCAAGCGCCGATGAAGCCGGCAATCAGATAGCCGATCCATCCGCCAAACGAGATGCCCAATAGCCCGAGCACCAGGCTGGCGACGATGGCGCCGACAATGCCCAGAATGATGTTCATGAGCAGGCCCGTATTGGTCTGCATGAACTGTTTGGCCAGCCATCCGGCAACACCGCCGATGATGATTGCTGCAAGCCAGCCTACGCCGTCAAAACCCATTGTTTTCCTCCTCAAGAAAGGGACTCGACAGCACCGAGCCTGACATAATGGGCGCAGAAGGCAAGCTATGCGCGCATCCGGCCAAAGTTGCAGCCCTTGAGGCCGCAACCTTTGCCTGCCGCCTCGCAGCGTTGGTCCGCCTCAGATGCGCTTGACCAGGTCTTCCAACTGGTCGGTGCACATGCCCCATCCCTCATGGAACCCCATATCTTCGTGGCTCTTGCGGTCTTCCGCAGTCCAGTGGCGGGCGATGGCCGTGTACCGCGTCTTCCCTGCCTCTTCGGTGAAGGTCAGGATCACCGTCATGAACGGCTTGGCCGAAGGCTCCCAGTCCCCGATATAGGCATCGGTGAACACCAGCTTCTCGTTGGGCACGACCTCCAGATATTGCCCTGGATTAGGATATTCGGTGCCGCTTTCGTCGGCCATCGTCACTACGCTGGCGCCACCGGGCCGCACATCCAGCACCGCCCTGGGCGTCGACCAGGGCTTGGGCGCAAACCATTGCGTCAGCAATTCGGGCTGCGTCCAGGCGGCATAGAGCTTCTCGCGCGGCGCATCGATCAGGCGGGTCAGCACGAGGTCGCGATTGACATCCGGGGCGGTGTTGGCTTGAGCAGTCATTTGGCAATCTCCATGTGTTGCGGGTTCAACCTGTCAACGAGCCGCCTAGCGGCTTTTCGACAAAGCCATGCTCTTTTTTGTACTTTTTATCGCATCAACTGGCTTTTCGCCGGGTAATGCCAAAAAAATACCACTTCCGCATTCAATCTCGCCGCCGTGATGCCGGCAGCGTCGCTTTGCCGAAACGACAGGGAATTTTCCGCTTATGCCCGGCCAATCGCCCTCAGGAGTCATTTTTGGCTTGGTGAATGGTATTTTATTGGTATCTTGATGCGGGCAAGCGCTAGCGTCTTATGCGGGGGAGCCGTGGCTGACCTGACCAATAGTTTGTTTTTCGATGGCCCGGTGGTCCTGCCCACTGGCGGCCCGCTTTATCTCCAGCTCAAGCGCTGGATCGAGGACGCCATCAACAAGGGGGCCATCAGCCCTGGCGATGCGCTGCCCTCCGAGCGCGATCTGGCGCTCAAGGTCGATGTGTCCCGCGTCACCGTCCGCAAGGCAGTGCTGCAACTGGTGCAGGATGGCGTTCTCGTGCAGCGGCACGGCTCGGGCACCTTCGTCGCCCCCCAACCGCAGCGCGTCGAGCAATCACTATCCCAGCTCACCTCCTTCACCGAAGACATGGCTCGCCGCGGCATGGCGGTGCGCTCCGAATGGCTAGATCGCGGCCTCTACCTGCCCTCGCCGGAAGAAACCGTCATCCTTGGCCTGTCGCCCGGCGAGCATGTCTCCCGCATCGCCCGCCTGCGGCTCACCGGCGATACCCCGCTAGCCATCGAGCGGGCGAGCCTTTCGGCGCGGGTCCTGCCTGATCCGGCTGTCGTTTCGGACTCGCTCTACAAGTTGCTCGAACGTTCCGGCAATCGGCCCATCCGGGCCATCCAGCGCATCAGGGCCGCCAATCTGGGCGCCGAAGATGCCGATCTGCTGCAGGTTGCCCCCGGCTCGGCCAGTCTCAACATTGAGCGCACATCCTACCTGGCCTCCGGCCGGGTCATCGAATTCACCCGCTCCATTTATCGGGGCGATACCTATGACTTCGTCGCCGAACTGCGGATCGGGGACACGCCGTCCAATGGAGCCGCCAAACCATGACTAACCAGACCCATATGCGCCGCGAGATCGAGGAGATCCCGAGCGCCGTGGCCAATTTTCTCGACAAGAGCACGCCGGTCATCACCGCCGCTGCCGCCGCCTTGCGGGACCGGAATCCATCGCTGGTCGCCACCGTGGCGCGCGGCTCATCCGACCATGCCTCCGCCTATCTCAAATACGCCATCGAACTGACGCTGGGCCTGCCGGTCGCCTCCATCGGTCCCTCGATTGCCTCGATCTACAACAAGCAACTCCGGCTTGATCGCGCCGTGGCCATCGCCATCTCCCAGTCCGGCAAAAGTCCCGACATTGTCGGCATGGCTCAATCCGCCAAGCGCGGTGGCGCTACTACGATTGCCATTACCAACACCGCCACCTCGCCTCTGGCCGAAAGCGCCGATTTCACCATCGACCTGCATGCCGGCGTCGAAAAATCGGTTGCCGCCACCAAAACCTTCGCCAGTTCCACCGTTGCAGGCCTCGCTTTGCTGGCCGAGTGGAGCGGTGACGCCGACCTTTCCCGTGCGGTCCACACTTTGCCGGAATCGCTGGCCGCCGCGGTCGCCTGCGATTGGTCCGAACTGATCGGCGCGCTCGATGGCCACAATGCGCTCTATGTCCTCGGGCGCGGTCCCGGCTGGGCCATCGCCAATGAAGCGGCCCTCAAGTTCAAGGAAACCTGCGGCGTCCAGGCCGAATCCTATAGCTCCGCCGAAGTGATGCATGGTCCGGTCTCCATCGTCACGCCGGGCTATCCCGTGCTGGCCTTGGCCGCTCGTGATGCCGCCGAGCCCTCCGTCGCCGAAATGGCGCACAAGCTGGCCGGGCAGGGCGCCCTGGCCTTCCTCACCAGTGATCTGGCCGGCCCGGCCACGCGTCTGCCCTTCGCGCCCACCAGCCATCCCATCACCGACCCGCTGGCCCTCATCGTCTCCTTCTATGGCTTCGTTGAAGCGCTCGCCCGCCATCGCGGCCTCAACCCCGATGAGCCGCGCCTGCTCAAAAAGGTGACCGAGACGGTATGAGCGACCTTCTCGCGGTAACAGGCGCCCGCATTTTCGATGGGCACGATTGGCAGGACGACGCAGCCCTGCTGATCGAGTTCGGCCAGGTCAGTGGCATCGTTGAGGCGAGCGCTATTCCCACCAATGCCGAAACCGCCCATTTGGCCGGCGGCATGCTGGTGCCCGGCTTTATCGATCTGCAGGTCAATGGCGGCGGCGGCGTGCTGTTCAACAATGACCCCACGCTTGAGGGCATCCGCACCATCTGCGCCGCGCACGCCCAATTCGGCACCACCGCGCTCCTGCCCACGCTGATTACCGACACTGTCGAGGTCAATATCCGCGCCATCGCCGCCGGCGCCGCCGCAACCGCGCAGCGTGTCCCTGGCTTCCTGGGCCTTCACCTCGAGGGGCCCCACCTCTCCGTCGCCCGCAAGGGCACCCACGACCCGGCTCTGATCCGCCCAATGGATGAGGCCGATCTGGCCCGTCTGCTCGCCGCGCGCACTCAGGTGCCGAACCTGCTCTGCACCGTCGCTGCCGAAACCGTCACCCCGGCCCAGATCGCGGCCCTGTCCGCCGCTGGTATCATAGTCAGCATCGGTCATTCCGACGCGGGTGCTGCTACAGCCGCCGCGGCCTTCACCGCCGGCGCCAGCATGGCCACCCATCTCTTCAACGCCATGAGCCAGCTCGGCAACCGGGAACCCGGCGTCGTCGGCGCCGTCCTTGCGCATGGCACCGTCTTCGCCGGCCTGATCGCCGACGGCATTCACGTCCATTCCGGCTCGATCGACGTCGCGCTCCGCGCCAAATCCGGTCCCGGCCGCATCTTCCTGGTCACCGACGCCATGTCCCAAACCGGCACCGACATCAAGACATTGACGCTGAACGGCCGAACCATAACCCGTTCCGACGGCGCCTTGCGCCTTGCCGATGGCACGCTGGCCGGCGCTGACCTCGATATGATCGACGCCGTCGAGTTCATGCACACCAGCATGGGCCTGCCCCTCGATGAGGCCTTGCGCATGGCCTCGCTCTACCCAGCCCAAGCCATGGGGATCGCCGCGGACTATGGCCATCTCCGTCCTGGCGCAGCAGCAAACTTCGTTCACCTCGACGCCAGCCGCCATGTCCGCTCCACCTGGATATCGGGCGCGGCAGTGTACCAGGCAGGGGGCCTTTAGCCTCGCCCGATATAGGGCATGGTCGTCGCCATCACCGTCATGAACTGCACATTGGCGCTCAGCGGCAGCCCGCTCATATAGAGCAGCGCATCCACGACGTGGGCCACATCGAATGTCGGCTCCGGCATGATCGTGCCATTGGCCTGCAGCGAGCCCGAATTCATGTGGCTGGTCATGTCCGTCGCCGCATTGCCGATATCGATCTGCCCGCAGGCAATGTTGAATGCCCGTCCATCCAGTGAAATCGCCTTGGTCAGCCCGGTGATCGCGTGCTTGGACGTCGTATAGCTCGCCGCGCCCGGCCGGGGCGCATGCGCCGAGATCGAGCCATTGTTGATGATCCGGCCGCCCTGCGGGCTCTGGTCCCGCATCGCCCGAAATGCCTCGCGCGCGATATAGAAGGCGCCATTGAGGTTGGTATCGATCATTTCGCGCCAGGTCGGCACATCGATATCCCCGAAGGGCAGGGCCGGCGCAAAGCGTCCGGCATTGTTGAACACCACGTCGATATGGGGATGGTGCGCCCGCAGCCCGGTAAAGAAATGCGCCACCTGCGCCGGGTCCGTCACGTCGCACGTCGCCCAATAGGCGCCGGTTTCCGCCGCCACTGCTTCCAGGGCCTCCGCACGCCGCCCGCAGATCGCCACCCGGTATCCCGCCTTGGCAAAGCCGATCGCCGCCGCCCGGCCGATCCCCGAGCTACCCCCAGTAATAACAGCGACTTTGTCCCGATGTGTCATGCATGTTCCCCGTTGCCGGCAGCGAGCTGCCCCATTGCGTCCCGATTTCGGCACATTCCCGCCACGGCATTGCGGCGACCTTATGGGCGGCGTGAAAGCCCGCCAAGGGCATAACTTTGCCCGTTTATGACGGCAAGAGCCTGTTAACCCCTTCAAAAGATAGAAAATTTAACCCCGGATTCACCCGCCTTAACGAGTGATTACCGCCTGTGTGTTGAATCTGCAACATTGGGGGGGAACCATATTGTGGCGGCCCCAAAACCGGCTTTGTTCGATTGCGTCCAAAGTTTGCATGCGTAGAGTGGGTCTTGCGAATCCATGCATGGGATCGTTTGTCGGTCGCAACGCGACGGCAACACACTGCACCACGATAGTGTGGTCGCGTTACGGCAAACCGCTGGGTAACCGGCACCAAGAATGACTGACTTTGGAGGTCAAATAATGAAACTCAAGAGCCTTATCCTCGGTTCTATTGCCGCTGCTGGTCTCTCGACCGCTGGCTATGCAGCCGATCTGGGCGTGCTGACGTCGCTGGACGTCTGCGACTCGCTCGGCATCTCGGGCCTGACGATCTCGTCGGACACCAACTGCCTGCAGATTTCGGGCGGCGTGAAGTATGAATTCTACTGGGGCGACTACAAGGACGAGCCGATCCTGGGCGTTGTCGGTCTGACCGACAGCATCCTCGCAGGTGGCGGTATCGACAACGGCAAGATCAACATCATCGGCGCCGGTTCGGGCCCTGATGGCGAGATGGATTGGCGTTCAAAGACCCAGGCTTGGCTGAAGTTTGTTGGGTCGGCTGATAGCGACTTCGGTACGGCTAAGGCTGTCCTGAAACTTGAGTTCAATGATCGTTACGACGTTCAGAATGAAGGTGCAGTCGTTCCTCACGGCGATAACCCGCAGCAAGATGCCAGCAAGCTGATCAATGAAGCCTACGTTTCAGTTGGTGACTCGACCGTTCTGATGGCCGGTAAGAAGAGCACCATCGGTAACTTCGGTGATTCCCAGCCCTTCAACTTCCTGCGTACCTTTGGTTACAACGAAGTTGACAACGGCATTCTGCTTGAAGGCGATGAAGACGGTTTCGGCGGTCATGTCATCCAGGTCGTTTCCGATCTCGGCAACGGCGTTTCGGTTGGCGTCGGCCTCGAAAACCTTGATGGCGGCTATTCTGTGTCGTACGACACCGATGGCGACGGCGTCATCGATGAAGTCGGCACGGAATCTGATCTGGCCGGTACCCTTGTCGGTGTTGTCAGCTATGCTGGCGAAGCCGTCACTGCCCATCTGACCGGTTTCACCGGCGGTATCCTCGACGGCGAAGCCGATTTCTACGGCATCCACGCCGGTGCCACGGGTACCTTTGAGCAGTTCAAGGTTCGCGCTGCTCTGGGTTACCTCTACAGCGAGGTGTTGGACGACGACAAGCTCCATGCTCTGATCTCGGCCGAAGCTGGTTTTGATATGTTCACCGTCGCTCTGTCGGGTGAATATGTTGATGCCTACGGCATTGAAGGCTACGGTGTTGGTGGTTCGGTTGGCTTCGCTGTTACCGATGGCATCAAGATCAACCTCGGCAGCCGTTGGTTCCGCAACGACACTCTCGACGAAGATACCGTTCAGGTTGCGGCTCAGCTCATTGCTGCCGTCACCGAAACCATCGAAGTCACCGGTGAAGTTGGTGGTTACTTTGGCAATGGCGTCGAAATCGGTTTTGCCGGTGCTACCGACAGCGTTGGTTACGGTGCTCTGGGCCTGAAGTGGGCTCCTGGCGGCGGTTTCACTTCCAGCCTCAAGGGCGAAGTCACCACCGAAAGCGCCTACAAGGTCTCGTTCACTGCCGAGAAGACCTTCGACTAATCGTCGATCCTTCTTTTGGATTGGGAAAGGCCCGGCTCTGCCGGGCCTTTCTTTTTGCCGCGCGCTACCCTTCGGGCGGACGTCTTCCGCGGCGCCGTTCCCACACACTTTCATTCCGCCACCACACTGTCATTCCCGCGAAAGCGGGAACCTCCGTTTCCTTCCCTAGCGCTAGCAAGGTATGATTCGCCGCTTCGCTCACCTCCTGTCACCCGACAGCGTTCAACATCTGAATCAGACATAAAATCCAACCACTTAACCCGCGCATTTTCGTTCCAAAGCCAGACGAAATGCTCTAGGTTTGCCGCCAATTGCGGAACTCTCTTTTTGGAACGGGCATGATCAAGGACCTCATCAAATGGGTCGCGCCGGGGCTAGCCATGGCTCTGGCGACAACAGCCATTTGTCTCACGAGCGCAGCCGCCAATGATGGTGCCCAGCGCCTTGATCCTGCCCCGCTCATCCTGGCACAGCTCCAATCCGGTGGCAGTATCGTCACCCTCGATGCGCCGCGCGTTGCCGATTATTGGGTGAGCGCTACGCTGCAGCCCGGTGGGACCATCGTCTTCGACGGCTACGCGCCTGACGACGCTACCCGGCAAGCCCTGCGCCAGTTCCAGGGCGCTGATATTTCGTGGCTCAAACTGGGAAGCGGGGCGCCCGGCAATTATCGACCAGCTGTCGACTTTGGCCTTTCGGTGCTGGCCCGCATGAGCGCGGGCCGCTTCGCCTTGCGCCAGAACGTCATTACGATCAGTGGCATAGCCCGCTCCAGTGCCGATTATCAGGCCCTCCGCAACACCGTCTCCGCCGGTGCGCCGCAGGGCCTCGTTCTTGCCCAAGCCGAGATCACTGCGCCCGTCGCCACCAACTTCGCCTGGACGGCCGTAAAATCTGCCGATGGTGCCGTCATGCTGTCCGGGTCCGTGCCCACCCCGGACGATGAAGCGGCGTTGTTGGCCAGAGCCGGTGCCAATGCGCGAACCGGCATGACCTACGCCTCTGGAGCACCCAACGGCTTCAGCGGATCGGCGCAGACCGGCTTGGCTTTGCTGCAGCGTCTGTCCGAGGGCAAGATTGAGCTGCAAGGCTCCGCCTGGACATTGACCGGCACAGCGAGATCGCCGGAGGACAAGGGCGCGATCGAAGCCGAGTTCACCAACAAGCAGCTTGCCGCCGCCGGCTGGTCCATGGCCATAGCTGCACCCGCGGCCACCGTTGCAACCGCTGCGCCGGTCGTTACGCCAACTGCGCCCGAGACTCCCCCCGAGCCTGCGGCTGAAACTCCGGCACCAGATCCGGAGCAGAATCCGGTAACTACCGACCCGGCCTATACCTTCTCGGCAACGCGCACTGAAGGACAGACTGTCCTGAGCGGCCAGGTTCCCTCCGATGCCGATCTGCAGGCGCTTGCCACCCAGACTGGCGGTTCCATCGACGCTCTCTCCGTCGCGCCCGGCGCCCCGGACGATTTTGTCGCCAATGCCCAACTCGGCCTGCAGCAACTCACCCGACTGACCGATGGACGGTTGAACTACAGCGCCGATGCCTGGGCCTTGTCCGGCACTGCGCCCGATAGCGTCACAGCCGAGGCCATCAAGGCGGCTATTGCCGCTGCGGCGAACCCCGCCGAATGGACGGCCACTATCGCCATTCCCGAACCAGTCGCCGTTCCCGCGGTCGCCGCTCCCGTAACACCGTCGACCGGTACCGCCGACGTCGCCGCCTGTGTAGCGCCGCTCGCCGATTTCTCTGCCCGCAACGCGATCCTCTACCAATCCGGCGCCGCCATTATCACTGCGGAGTCCGAACCCGCACTTGATGAATTGGCCGCCGACCTCTCTGCTTGCCCCGATGCCGTCGTGCACATCGAAGGCCATACCGATGCGGATGGCGATGAAGCGTCCAACCTGGCCCTCTCGGTGGCCCGTGCCGAGGCCGTTATTGCCGCCCTGATCACCCGCGGTGTCAATCCAGACCGCCTCTATGCGGTCGGCTATGGCGAAGCCAGCCCGATCGCCGACAACGAAACGCCTGCGGGCAAACGCCTGAACCGGCGCATCGTCGTCACTGTGCTGCCGGAACACTATTAGGAGCGCTAGGACCAATCGACATTCACTCAGGCTGAGCCGAACCGAAGGTCCGCGCCAGCGAATATGGTGGTTTTCGAGAACCGGCGCGCAGCGTACTTTTGGGTACGTGAGCACCGGAAACGCAGAAAACCTCCATTTGCAGGCCAGCATCAGTTGAATGTCGATTGGTCCTAAGCCGCGCGGCCCAACGCCGCTCGGCTGGTGCGAATGACGAAGTCGGCAACAGCCTCGATCTCATCGCGCTGATCGAATAGGGCAGGCGAGCCTTGCCCGGCAATGGTCAGCGCGAGGGCGTCAGGCCGCCGTCGTTGCATCTCGTCAAAGGTCTCGCGGCGCAATTGATCGGTCAATTGCGTGCGCAGCAACATCAGTGGCGCGCAGCGTAGCGCGTCGAACAGCGGCCATTGCGCCACCAGAACATCGTCGAAATTGATGCTGCCCAGCGCCTCGATCAGCCGCGCATCGTAAAGCGGTCGTGCCCGCCCACGACGATCGATCACATGGCTGCGCCCCATCAGCCCATCCAGCCGCGCTTCCGGCAGGCCCGGATAATCCCCGCTCAGCATGCGGCGGAAGCCCGCAGTCACGAACTTGCTGCCGCGCAGACTTTCGACATGCTTGAGATTACTGCGCAGCCGCACAATGCCGCGTGAATCCGTCACCGGCCCCGCGTCCAGCAGCACCGTTCCGGCGACGAGCAGCGGATGGTCCTTGGCCAGCGCCATGGCCACCTGTCCGCCATGCCCCTGGCCTAAAATCACCGCCCGCTCGATCCCCAATGCCGGCAATATGCTGGCAACGTCCCGCGCATCGGCCAGTGAGTTATAATCCTGCGGTCGTGCCCGATCATCGGCGCGCCCGCGGCCCGGCAAATCCAGCAACACTACCGGCCAATTGCCGCCGCCCATGCGCTGGAAATAGGCCGTAAACTCGGTAAAATCGCTCATATTGCGCTGATAACCGGGGATGCACACCACCGGCAGCCGCTGGCTGGAAAGCCGCCCCGAAATATGGACCGCCGCCCGCAAATGCCCGGCCGACACGCTCACCCGGGTCACCGGCAGGGCTGCGAAAGCTGGATGATCGTCGGGAATTGTGCGTTTGCGGGCCATGGCCATCATTTAGGGAAGGGGCCGCATTGGCCTCAAGCGAAATCCGGCATTCATCACCGGATTGTCCGCAACGCTTCTTGCAGCGTCAGCCCGCCATCGCCCAGCCGTTCGCGATAGACCAGGTAATTGCCCAGCACGCGCTGCACATATTTCCGTGTCTCCTGGAAGGGGATCAGTTCCACCCAGATCACCGGATCGACATTCTCGGCGCGTGGATCACCATAAGCGGCAATCCATTTATTCGCATTGCCCGGCCCCGCATTATAGGCCGCCGCCGCGAGCACCAGCGAGCCGTCATAACGCTCCAACTGCGTCCCCAGATACGTGGAGCCCAACAGCGCATTATAAGCCCCGTCGCTTATCAACCGGCTCGCCGAATAATCGACTCCTACCTTGCCTGCTACCTCCTTGGCGGTGCCGGGCATCAACTGCATCAGCCCGCGCGCTCCCGAGGTGGAGATCGCGTCGAGCTGGAACATCGATTCCTGCCGCGCAATGGCATAGACCGCCGCCCGGTCGGCCGCCAATTGGGCGTCGGCCGGCAAACCATCCTTAGGAAAACTGAACAGATCCAGCGGTACGCCCAGCTTGTCGGCCGCATCGGCAATCAGAATCGCGACATTATGCGCGCCGATCTCCTGCGCCAGCCGCGCCGCCAGCAACAACTCGCCACCGGTCTTGAGCCCTTCGCCATAATAGCGCAGCAGCGGTAGGGCCATGCTCTGCCGCCCATTGGCCGCCAAGAGGCGAACTGCGCGCACGATTGGATTGGCATTGAACAGGCTCTCGCTATCCTGCCAATGGGGCAGGGGGCGGATTTCCACGCCCTTGTGCCCCAGCTCCGCCCGCGCCAATTGCCCATAATAGACATTGCCATAGCGCGCCGCAGCCTCATAAGCCGCCTTGGCTCCGACCGCGTCACCCAGCTTGGTGTCGGCCCGCGCCAGCCAGTAATTGGCCTGGCTGACTGTGTCCGGCAGGGTGGACAGGGCCTTTTGCGCGGTAAAATGCTGCTTGGCCGCCGCCGCATCATCAAGGAATGACAGGGCAATCCAGCCCGCATGGAATTGCGCTTCCACCACGCGACCATCCGGCCCCTTGGTATAGCCCGAAGCCGTCTGATAGGCGAGTTTGGGCTGCCCTGCATTGAGCAATTGGCGGATCAGCGCGCGCCGCTCATACCACCACTCAGCCGCATCCGGCAGCTCGTCCGGCGCCTTGTTGAGCCAATCGACAGCGCTCTGCCATAGCTCGAATTGCCGCGCCCGCTGCGCTCGCGAAAAGATAAAGACCGGGTTGGACTGCATCGAGGGATCAACGCTATCGAGTTGCCTCTTGGCGTCGGCATCATTGCGCGACACGGCCGCCCGCGCCGCCACCAGCGATCTCTGCGCCGGGCTCAAAAACTCCAGCAGTCGCTCGCTGGCCTGCGCCCGATCATGCATCATCAAATGCATCGCCCGCGCCCAATGCGTGTCGCGGTCGAGCAGGGCGCCGAGCTTGTCCAGCACGGTCTTTTCCTGCTCCGGGGTCAAAAAATTGTCGATCCAGATACTGTGCGCCAGCCGCGTTGCCCGCTCCTTCTGCCCCTCGGCCAGATAGGCCGAAGCCAGCATTACCTGGGCCTCGATCGTATTGGGCACCGCCCCGCCCAGCGCCGCGATGACATCGGCATCAGTAGGCTCGGCCTTGAGCAACGCCTGCTCAATCCGCGTCCGATAAACACTGCTGGCCGCAAAATCAGGCGCGTCCGCAGCAAAACGCTGCACCGAATGATAATCGACTTTGCCGGGATTGAAGTAGATCGCCGCCCACTGCACCGTGCGTCGCTCAAGCGCATCGGGCAGGGCGCGGGCTGCCTGATAGGCGCCAGCCGCATCGTCGCTGCCCAGCAGGTCCAGCGCTGCGCGGAATGCCGCAGAGCCCTTATTGTCCGGGGCAGGCGTCGCCGCTCCGTTCCCAATCGAGCCGGTAACCACATTATCAATGGTGTCATTGGCCACGATCACATCGGCCACTGGGGTTATGCTTAAAACGCCCAGCGCCGCTGCAATGAGGCCCGCTCGAAAGCCGTGTCCCATCTGCCGTCCTGCTGCTCACATTCAACCAGCCGGCAAGAACCCCCATCCTTGCGGTTAACTCAAAGTTACCCCATCTGGGTAAACATCAGGTTGCCGCCGCCCGTCAGATGCCGGTCATGTCGCTGCCGCCTTGTGATGGCATGCAATAAAAACTATGGTGCGCCACTCAAATCAGCCGCTATCAAACGGCTATGACACTCCGCCACGGCTGAACTGTGGCATTCATCAAACCGAGGAATACCAGGCAAATGCTCAGAGGATCGATTACGGCACTCATCACTCCCTTCGTTAATGGGGCAGTGGACGAGAAAGCCTTCTCGAGCTTTGTCGATTGGCAGATCGCCGAGGGCACACACGGCCTGGTTCCGGTTGGCACCACGGGCGAAAGCCCCACGGTCAGCCACGAGGAACATCGCCGCGTCGTCGAAATCTGCGTCGAAGTCGCCAATAAGCGCGTTCCTGTGGTCGCCGGCGCGGGCTCCAACTCGACTGCTGAAGCCGTTTCGCTGGCCCGCTTCGCCGAAGAAACCGGCGCCGATGCCGTGCTCTCTGTTGTGCCGTATTATAACAAGCCCAACCAGGAAGGGCTGTTCCAGCACTTCTCGGCCGTGGCCAGTGCCGTGGGCATTCCGGTCATTCTCTACAGCGTCCCCGGCCGCACCACCGTCGACCTCACCGTCGACACCATCGCGCGCCTGGCAGAGGCGCATTCCAATATCATTGGCGTCAAGGACGCGACGGCCAATATGGAGCGCGCCAGCCTGCAGCGCGCCAAGCTCGGCAAGGATTTTATCCTGCTCTCCGGCGACGACAGCTCGGCATTGGGTTTCAACGCCCATGGCGGCCATGGCTGTATTTCGGTCACCGCCAATATTGCGCCGCGCCTCTGCTCGCAGCTGCAGGAACTCTCGCTCGCCGGCGATTTCAAGGGCGCCCTGGCCATTCAGGACAAGCTGTCTTACCTGCACAAGGACTTGTTCATGGAGCCCAATCCCGCGCCGGCAAAATATGCCGCCAACCGGCTCAACCTCTGTGCCAACGAGCTGCGCCTGCCGCTTTTGCCGATCAGCAAGCCAACGCAAGAAGCGATGGACTTTGCATTGAGCCATGCAGGTCTTATCTAACCTTTATGGCCAGCAAGAACGACAAATCCAAGAACGGCGTAATCAGCCACGGCCTCGTGGCTGAAAACCGCCGCGCGCGCTATGATTACGAGATCATCGACACTCTCGAGGCCGGCCTTGTGCTGACCGGCACCGAGGTTAAATCGCTGCGTCTGGGCAAAGCTCAGATCACTGAATCCTACGCCTCGCCCGAAAAGGGCGAACTGTGGCTGATCAACGCCCATATCCCCGAATATCTGCAGGCCAACCGCTTCAACCACGAAGAAAAGCGCCCGCGTAAACTTCTGGTGTCGCGCAAGCAACTGGCCCATCTCGGCCAGGAAGTCTCCCGCGCCGGCAATTCCATCGTGCCGCTCAAGCTGTTCTTCAACGATCAGGGCCGCGCCAAAGTGCTGATCGGCCTGGGCAAGGGCAAGAAGAACTACGACAAGCGCGAAACCGAGCGCAACCGCGACTGGAACCGCGACAAATCCCGCATCATGAAAGAGGGCGGGCGCGGCTAGCGCCTGCTATTGCGAAGTAAGAGACTGCGCGGCGGCATGACTCGCCCGCAGGATTTCACTCGCCTCGGCTGCGGCCTTCCCCTTCATCAGGAAGTCGATCTGGTAGAAAATGCCATTGGCCAGTGACGCACTGTGTCGGCAAGTCAGGCCCCAGCCGGCCTCTTTGGCCGGCGCGCAGCTTGCGGCGAGGCGGTTGCCGTCCACCAGCGTTTCCATATAGCTCCAGCCCGGCTGGTCATATGTCACGACCTCGCCTTCCACGTCGGCGGGTGATAGCTCGGCCGGGCGCAGCATTTGCGTACCCACGCCGGGAACGCTGCCCGAACGAAGCACCAGCTGCACAATCTGCGCAGTGCCGGTGCCGTCGCGGCTCTCGCAGGCCGACAGCAAAAATCCTTCGCCGCTACAGGCCGCCCTTGCCAGATAAAACAGGTAGCGCAACTGCACCGCCGGCAATGTGCCGGGGTTGGCTGCAAAGAAGCTCGCGCGGCGCTTGCTGATCTCAGGGTCGTCGCTGAAGCCCATGGGCACGATCTGCCCGTCGAGATCAAAATCCACCACCAGATATTCAGCGATGGGGATCGTCATGGCCGTCTGGTTCATCGTCACCACCAGCTCGGCGGCGATGGCGCATGCGCCCCAAGCCGGCGCTATGGCACAGGCCGTCAGCAGAGCGACCACAGGGCGGCGATATTGGCGCAGTCTTTTCAATGCTTGCAGCTCTGCTAAAGTCGGATGACCCGGCAAATCTATCTAGGGCAGAAGTGTTGCGTTTTCATGCCCTTTCATCGGGCCTCGCCCTGGCGGCGTTGCTGCTCACTCCTGGATGGGCTTTTGCACATCCCCATGTCTTCGTGGATGCGGAGACGACGATTGCCTTCGACAATACCGGCAATGTCATCGCCATCGAGCATCGCTGGAGCTTCGATCGGGCAATCTCCGCCTGGCAGATTCAGGGCCTGGACACCAACGGCGACGGCAATATCAGCGGCGACGAGCTCTCGGAGCTGACGCGCGACAGCATGGCGGACCTGGCCCGGCGCGAATTCTACACCTATGCCGGGGAGGGGGCGACCGATCTGCATTTCGAGGTCGGCCCCGATAGCCGCATGTCCTATGTCGGCGGCCGGACCGTCCTCGAGTTCTCGCTCGTGCCGATCCAGGCCTATCGCATCGGCAAAGAGCTGGAGATAGCGGTCTACGATCCGGAATATTATGTCGCGCTCGGCCTGGACGACATTGCCGCGGTGACCTTGCGCAATGCCCCAGCCGGTTGCAGTGCGAGCCTGCGGCCCGCCAGGCAATTGCCTCCAGAGCTCGCCGATCAACTGAACGCTCTGCCCGCCGAAGTGACCGAACTGCCGCCCGAACTCGGCGCAGTACTGCGCGGCATGCAGGGCGCCATCCTCATTCGTTGCGAGGAGGGCGAAGCACTGCCCCCTGGTGGTCGATCCACCGACTTTGACAATGCACCGCCGGGCCTGCCGTTCGGCCGCCCGGCGCATCAGCCGGTGCATCCAACACCCTGAACCGGGGTTAGCTCACCAAACGCCCGTTAATCCGGGTCTGTTTCGTCATCCACCACCGGCACGGCCGCTGGCGCAACCACCGGCCGCGTGCTTGGCGGGCGTCCCACGCTTTTGGCCAAATCTGCCACATCGATGAAAAAGTCCGCTTGCCGGCGCAAATCATCGGCAATCATCGGTGTCGAGGTGGTCAGCGTCGACACCACCGTCACTCGCTTGCCCTTGCGCTGCAGGGACGCCACCAGCGCGGTGAAGTCGCCATCACCCGAAAACAGCACCATGTGGTCATAATAGGGAGCCAGCTCCAGCGCATCGACGCAGAGCTCGATATCCATATTGCCCTTGATCTTGCGGCGGCCTGCTGCGTCGGTGAATTCCTTGGCGGGCTTCGTCACCACGGTGAAGCCATTATAGTCCAGCCAGTCGATCAGCGGCCGGATCGAGGAATATTCCTGATCCTCCACCAGCGCGGTGTAATAATTGGCGCGCAGTAAATAGGCCTTGCCGCTGAACTCGGTCAGCAATCGCCGATAGTCGATATCCACGCCGATGGCCTTGGACGTCGCGTAGAGATTAGCGCCATCGATGAATAGTACAATTTTTTCGCGCGGATCAATGGGCATGACGAACTCCTGTACCCAGCAGCGAGGCTGCAAAATTACTTGCGCCCGATAGCGGGCAAAAAGCAGCTAAATTAAGTTCCGCGGCTCAATTTATCCGTTAAACTCGGTATTCGCACATTTGCTCTAGGCCCCGCAAGCGTTCTGCGCTCACCTTTTCGCCACTGAAATCAGCCAATCCTGCACAAGTGCGTGCAAACCTTGTATCCTGATAACCTCTCGTGTATGGGAAGCGTTCATTCCATAAGTTTTGGAGACGTTCGTGGCCCGCGTCACCGTTGAAGACTGCATTGAAAAGATCGAGAACCGCTTCGATCTCGTCCTCATGGCTGCGCATCGTGCGCGCATGATTTCCTCCGGCGCTCAGATCACCGTATCCCGTGATAACGACAAAAATCCGGTCGTTGCCCTGCGTGAAATCGGTGACGGCGCCATTTCGCCGGAAGACCTGCGCGAAGACCTGATCCATTCGCTGCAGAAATATGTCGAAGTCGACGAGCCCGAGCAGCATGCTGCTCCGCTGATCGAAAGCGCCAATGGCGACGACTCGATCAATTTCGACACCATCAGCGAAGAAGAATTGCTGCGCGGTATCGAAAGCCTCGCGCCGCCGGAACGCCGCGACGATTGATCTGGCTTCAAGCTATCGTATAGGAGAGGGCGTTCGGATCACCGGACGCCCTTTTCATTTCTATCCCAACCGCTAAGCTCCCCAGGCGGGTGAGGCCCCTACAGTCATGATGCGTCAGTACGAGCTTGTCGAACGCGTTCAGGCCTATAACCCGAACGCCGACGAGAATTTGTTGAACAAGGCCTATGTGTACGCCATGCAGAAGCATGGCTCGCAAAAGCGCGCGTCCGGCGACCCCTATTTCAATCATCCCCTCGAAGTCGCCGCCATCCTGACCGAGCTCAAGCTCGATGATGCCTCCATCGCCGTGGGCCTTCTGCACGACACGATCGAGGATACCGACGCCACCCGCGCCGAGATCGATCAGCTGTTCGGCTCGGAAATCGGCGCCATTGTCGATGGCCTGACCAAGATTGACCGCCTCAATCTGGTCTCGCGCGAGGAAGCTCAGGCCGAAAATCTGCGCAAGCTGCTGCTCGCCATCAGCCAGGACGTGCGCGTCCTGCTCGTCAAGCTGGCCGATCGCCTGCACAATATGCGCACCCTGCAATACATGCCGCCCGAAAAGCGCACCCGTATTGCCCAGGAAACCATGGATATCTATGCCCCGCTCGCCGGCCGCATGGGTATGCAGGACATGCGCAACGAGCTGGAAGATATCTCCTTCAAGATTCTCCAGCCCGACCACTACACCGCCATTACCGAGCGTCTCAACGAGATGCAGGCCGAATATCGCGAGACGATTTCGACCATTTCAACCGAGCTGAGTGAGCGCCTAGCCGCCGAGGGCATCACTGCCCGCGTCAAGGCGCGCGTCAAATCGCCTTACTCGATCTTCTCCAAGATCGAACGCAAGTCGATTGCGCTGGAACAGCTCTCCGACATGATCGGTTTCCGCGTCATCGTGAACTCGATCGAGGAGTGCTACCACACGGTGGGCGTGGTCCACACCAAGTGGAAAGTCGTGCCCGGACGCTTCAAGGACTATATCTCGGTCCCCAAGCACAACGATTACCAATCCATCCACACCACCATTGTCGGCCCCGGTCGCCAGCGTGCGGAGCTGCAGATCCGCACCGAGGAAATGGACCGCATCGCCGAATTCGGCATCGCGGCCCACGCCCTCTATAAGGATGGCGCTTCGGCCGATATGGGCCGCATCGAGATCGAGTCGCAGGCCTATGGCTCGCTCCGCCAGACCATCGGCCACCTGACTCAGGGCCTCTCGACCGAAGATTTCGTCGAATATACCAAGCTCGAACTGTTCCAGGACCAGGTGTTCTGCTTCACCCCGCGCGGGCGTCTCATTGCCCTGCCGCGTGGCGCAACGCCGATCGACTTCGCCTATGCGCTGCATACCGACATTGGCGATACCTGTGTCGGCGCCAAGATCAACGGCGCCATCCTGCCGCTGGTCACCCAGCTGCGCAGCGGCGACGAAGTCGAGATCATCCGCGACCAGAACCACATGCCGCCATCCAACTGGATCGGCATCGCCGCAACCGGCAAGGCTCGTGCCGCCATTCGCCGCGCCGTGCGGCACGCCGCCGCCCAGCGCGCCTTTGCCCTGGGCGAGCACGTCCTCAAGATGATGCTCGAGCGCGAAGGCGTCATGCTCGACGACAGCGAAGCCAAGGCGCTGGCCGAGGCCTTGGGTTCCCCGTCCAAGCGCGATCTGCTGATCGCCGTCGGCGAAGGCAAGGTCGGCTCCGAACCGCTGGCGGCCGAACTTGCCCGCATCAAGGGCCTGCGCAAACGCCGCCGCAAGCTCGATCTGCCCGTAGCCGACACCGCCGACGGCTGGTTCGCCCTGCGCGCCACCGATCTGTTTCGCTTCCGCGTGCCGGGCGGTCAGCGCTCCGGCACCCGCGCCAAGGCGGCGCTCGCCCAGCTCGACTTCCACATGCCCGTCACCATTTCGGGGGAGGGGGTCGTACCCGGCGATCGCCTTGTGGGCATTCTGCAGCCCGACGCGCCCATGCTGGTCTATCCCATCCATTCCGATGCGCTGATCGATCTGCATGACAGCGACGTCGCCTGGGTCGATGTGCGCTGGAATCTATCTGGCAAGGAAGATCTCTATCCCACCGTGATTTCGATGGAATCGGTCAATCGTCCGGGCTCACTCGCGCAGATTTCTTCGGCTATCGCCGCTTGCGACGCCAATATCAACAATCTGGTGATGCGGATGATTTCGCCTGATTTTCACCAGATGATCTTCGAAATCGAAGTCCGCGACCTTGCGCAACTGACCGATGTTCTGGCAACGCTCAAGCGCAGTCCGGGCCTTTCCTCCGTCCAGCGCGCGGGCATGCGGGAAGCGTCAATGATTTCGACGCTGGAATGGGACGGCAATATCGACCGGAGAAATGACGATGACTAAGGATGAAGTGCTGGCGATCTTCCGCGAATGTGGCGCCATGCTCGAAGGCCATTTCATCCTGTCTTCGGGGCTCCGCTCTCCCGTCTTCCTGCAAAAGGCGCGGGTCTTCCAATATCCGCACCAGACCGAAAAGCTCTGCAAGGCGCTGGCCGCCAAGATTCACGCTGAAGGCTTCGGGAATGCGACGAAGATCGTCTCGCCCGCTATCGGCGGCATCATCCCCGGCTACGAAACCGCCCGCCACATGAACCTGCCCGCGCTCTATACCGAACGCGTCGAAGGCAAGTTCGAGCTGCGCCGCGGCTTTGAAATCTCCGCCGACGACAAGGTGATCGTGGTCGAAGACATTGTCTCCACCGGCCTCTCCATCCGCGAATGCGTCGAGGCGCTGCGCGGCATTGGCGCCAATGTCATCGCCGCCGCCTGCCTCATCGACCGCTCCGGCGGCGAGGCCGATGTCGGCGTGCCACTGGTCAAGCTCATCGATTTCAAAGTCCCCGCTTACCCCGCCGACCAACTCCCCCCGAACTCGCCGCGCTCCCCGCCGTAAAACCCGGCAGCCGCGGCATTCAGGGGGTGAAATGATCATCGGGCTGGGCTCCGACCTCTGCCAGATCGGCCGCGTCGAACACACGCTCGAGCGGTTCGGCGAGCGCTTCACTCATCGCTGCTTCACCGAGATCGAGCGCCGCAAATCGGACCGCCGCGCCATGCGCGCTGCCTCATACGCTAAGCGTTTCGCTGCCAAGGAAGCCTGCTCCAAGGCGCTCGGCACCGGCCTCAATTTCGGCGTTTATTGGCGCGACATGGGCGTGGTGAACCTGCCATCGGGCAAACCGACCATGCATCTGACCAATGGGGCCGCCAAGGCACTGGCCCGGCTTGTCCCGCCCGGTCACGTTCCCCACATTCACCTGACCATCACCGATGACGCCGGGCTTGCTCAAGCCTTCGTCATCATCGAGGCGCTGCCAATTGACCACGCGGTCACAAACGCCTAACGCTTCGGCATCACTCCCCCGGGGATATTCATGAGCCAGCCCGCCGACAAAACCGCCAAGAAGTCCGCCGCCAGCGAGTGGTGGGAAACCATCGTGGTCGTCGTCGAGGCGCTGCTGATCGCCATCGTGCTGCGCTCCTTCCTCTATCAGCCGTTCTCCATCCCCACCGCGTCCATGCAGCAGACGCTGATGATTGGCGACTACTTCGTCGCCAACAAATTCGTCTGGGGCTATGGCAAGCATTCCTTCTCGCTCGGCCGCTATGGCGATTTCAGCCTGCTCGATTTCGAGCTGCCCATCTCCAACCGCATTTTCGGCCGCGAGCCCAACCGTGGCGATGTCGCCGTGTTCCGCCCGGTGCCGCAGAATATCGAATATATCAAGCGCGTTGTCGGCCTGCCGGGCGATCGCATCCAGATGCGCGAAGGCCGCCTCTACATCAACGGCACCATGATCGAGCGCGAAGAGCTCGGTAAGGCGCAGGACACCGATAGCGAAGGCGATACCCGCGAAGTCACCGTCTATCGCGAGACTTTCCCTGAGGGCACGACCCACATCATCCAGGAAATCTCCGACAACGCTTCGCTCGACAATACCCAGGAATATGTCGTTCCCGCCGGGCATTACTTCATGATGGGCGACAATCGCGACCGCTCCGCCGATAGCCGTGTGCTCAGCCAGGTCGGCTATGTCCCCGCCGTCAATCTGATCGCCAAGGCCGAAGCCCGCTTCTTCTCCATCAAGGACAATCTGCCGCCCTGGCAGATCTGGCAATGGCCGGCCAATGTGCGTTGGGACCGGATGTTCCAGTCCGTCTCCAGCGACCAGCCCTACGACACCACGGCCACCCCGTGAGTCGAGCTGCGCGTAATCACGACAAGCTCCAGTTCCGGCTAGGCTACCGCTTTGCCGATCCGGACTTGCTCAATCGCGCACTCACCCATTCCAGCGCCGTCTCGCCCGCCAAACGTATCGAGCGCTCCTATCAGCGCCTCGAATTCTTAGGAGACCGCGTCCTCGGCCTTGTCGTGGCCGATATGCTCTATCGCCGCTATCCCAAGGCCAATGAGGGCGAGCTGAGCCGCACGCTCAACACCCTGGTGCGCAAGGAAACCTGCGCCATCATCGCCCGCCAGCTTGATCTGGGCAGTGAAATGAACCTGGGCGATAGCGAAGCGCGTACCGGCGGCGCCGAAAAGGACGCCATCCTGGGCGACGTCACCGAAGCCGTCATCGGCGCCATCTATTGCGATGGCGGGCTGGACAAGGCCTATGAATTTGTCGAGCGCATGTTCGAGGAATTCCTGGCCGATGGCTCCGCCAACAAGGCCGATGCCAAGACCACGCTACAGGAATGGGCCCAGGCCCGTGGCCTCGAGCCCCCCACCTATACTCAGACCGAACGCACCGGTCCCGACCACGCCCCCCAATTCACCATCTCCGTCTCTCTGGGTGATTTCGAAACGCTGAGCGCCACCGGCCCTTCCAAGAAGATCGCCGAACACAAGGCCGCCGAGCTGTTCCTTATCCACCAGAAAGTCTGGAAGGAGCCCGTATGACCACACTCCCCGAACTCACCGACACGTCCTGCGGCTTCATCGCCCTGGTCGGCGCCCCCAATGCCGGCAAGTCGACGCTACTCAATGCTCTTGTCGGCACCAAGGTTTCCATCGTCACCCACAAGGCCCAGACCACCCGGTCCCAGGTCCGTGGCGTCGTCACGCTCGACAAGGCCCAGCTCGTCTTCATCGACACGCCCGGCATTTTCGCGCCCAAGCGTCGGCTCGATCGCGCCATGGTCGATAGCGCCTGGGGTGGGGCAGGGGATGCCGATCTGGTCGCCTTTTTGATTGATGCCGAAAGGGGGATAACCCCCGATCTTGAATCACTGCTGGAGGGGCTGGCCAATATCAACCACCCCAAAATCCTGATCCTGAACAAGATCGACACCATCAAGAACGAGGCCCTGCTGGCCCTGTCGCAGACCCTCAACGAGAAGCTGCATTTCGAGGCCACCTTCATGATCTCGGCCCTCAAGGGCTATGGCGTGCAGGACTTCATGGATTGGTGCATCAAGCACATCCCGCCCGGGCCCTGGCACTTCCCCGAGGATCACCTGACCGATCTCACCATGGCCATTACCGCCGCCGAGATCACGCGCGAAAAGCTGTTTCTGCGCGTCCATGACGAGATCCCCTATAACTGCACGGTCGAAACCGAGAGCTTCAAGATCCAGAAGGACGGCTCCTACAAGATCGATCAGGTCGTCTACGTCACCCGCGACAGCCACAAAAAGATCGTGCTCGGCGCTGGCGGTCAGACCATCAAAACCATCGGCCAGGAAGCCCGCAAGGAACTGATGGAAATGTACGAGGTGCCAATCCACCTCTTTCTATTCGTCAAAGTCCGTGAGAAATGGGGCGACGACCCCGAACGCTACCGCGAAATGGGCCTGGAATACCCCCACGGCAAGGGCTAGCCGCCCTTCTATCCCTCTCCCCTTGAGGGAGAGGGATAGAAAATGCCCGTTCAGCGGATTTTCGAGGGTGAGGGGTCTGCGCCCTCCCAGGCTTAGATGCGTGGGATGCTGCACCGGAATACGAGTAGACCTCATGGTGAGCTTGTCGAACCACGAGGTCGTGGCACGACCTACCCAATCACCCCATAATTGGACATATCCGCCTCAACCCCCAACCGCCCCAGAAACGCCCGCGGATCAAAACCGCTGACGCGCCGCACCTCGCCCATCGCCGCCTTGGCCTTCTCGAATGCCGCTGCGCTGTCCCATTCCACCACGGTCAGGAAGTTGAAGCGATCCGACCCCGATTGCACTTCCAGCACCAGATTTTGCAGGCACCCGGCCTGTGTATCGAGAAACACCTTGGTTTCCTCGATCTGCGCCAGGAATTCCTCCCGCGCCGCCACCGGCACTGCGAACTTGTCGATGCGATAAACCGAACCATGCTGTAATTGTGTATGTGCGTTCATAGCCGCCTCCATGCAGGGGCGGAATGTCCGCCCGGATTGATTCAGCAACACCCTGCTGAATTGACAATACATTGTCATATTGGTTATATGTTGTCAACATGAAGTCTGACGATCAAGCGGCATCCATGGCCCTGAGCGCTCTGTTCCTCGATATCTTCCGCGCCAACGGCCGGCTGATCGCCGCCGGGGATCAACTCATCGCGCCGCTCGGCCTCACCAGCGCTCGCTGGCAGGTACTGGGCGCCGTTGCCATGGCCAGCACGCCCCAGCCCGTTGCCCATCTTGCCCGCGACATGGGCCTGGCCCGTCAGGGCGTGCAGCGCATTGTCAACGAGCTGGCCGACGAGGATTTCGTTGCCTTTGAAGACAATCCCCATCACCGCCGCGCCAAGCTGGTCCGCCTGACGCCGAGGGGGCAGCAGGTCATGGCCGCCGCCCACAAGCTGCAACGCCCCTGGGTCGATGTCCTCGCCGCCGGCCTCGACGCGAGCAAAATCGCTATCGCCGCCGAAGTGCTCGAAACCCTGCGCAATCGCCTCGAAGACGGCACCAACCCAGAAGGGGCGGATCAGGACTAAGATGGAATGGACCGGCGAAGCCCTGCTGATCGGTGTGCGCCGCCACGGCGAGAGCAGTGTCATTGCCGAAGCCATGGTGGCCGGTCGCGGCCGGCATATGGGCCTGGTGCGCGGCGGTCGCAGCCGGCGCCTCTCCGCCGTTCTCCAACCCGGCAACACCATCCAGCTCACCTGGCGCGCGCGGCTGGAAGACCAGCTCGGCCAGTTCACCGTCGAATTGCTCCAGGCCCGCGCCGCCCAGCTCATCGGCGACCGCACCCGCCTCTACACCAGCCAGCTGATCTGCGATCACCTGCGCCTCTTGCCCGAACGCGACCCGCATGATCGCCTGCTCGGCATGGCGCTGGGCCTGCTCGATCATGCCCCCGACGGCGCCGCACTCGCCCGCTTCGAGCTCGCCATTCTCGACGACCTCGGTTACGGCCTCGATCTCACCACCTGCGCCGTCACCGGCACATCAGGCGATCTCACCCACGTCTCGCCAAAATCCGGCCGCGCCGTCTCCCGCGCCGCCGCCCAGCCCTATCTCGATCGCCTGCTGCCGCTACCGTCCTTCCTCGCCGGCCGCGGCAACGCCGCCCCCTCCGACATTGCCGCCGCCTTCCGCCTCACCGGCCATTTCCTGCAGGACCACGTCTGGGGGCCGCGCGAACTAACCCCTTCGCCCACCCGTGACATCCTCATCGGCATGCTGTCACGCGACCACGACAACTAGCGCCCGAGAGACGTGATCTTCTCACCTCGCCCCATCAAGGGGGCTCCCCAATCCATCGGCTCTTTCCCTCCCTCCCCCTTGAGGGGAGGGCCGGGGAGGGGGTCGTTGCGGCTTCTGCGCCAAACTCGTCGACCCCCTCCCTCAGTCCCTCCCCTCAAGGGGGAGGGAAGCAAAAGGGCCGTGAGCTTTCAGTCTGCGCCTCCCTCCCCTTGATGGGGAGGGATTGAGGGTGGGGTGGGGGACAGTCACGGAAATTCGAATCGAACACTCCCCTCGATAGGGAAAGCCCCCACTTACCCATCTTATCCCCACAGCGAATTTCACGCGCATACTCCCCCCATCATCTGGAACACGGACGGCGCTGCAGCGACCGGCGTCCGGATGCCAGCCGGGGGAGTGGGGGTCGCGCCTCGCTCCGGGATGAGCGGACGGATCAGCGGGCAGGAGGACTACGGTCACCTGTTGGGGTCGCGATGCCGCCTTCCGATCAAGGCCCGGCGCCCCGAGGCGGTTTTTGTCTCACTTTTTACTACTACGAGGCGAAAGCCGTCTCGGGGTCCGTCCGTCTATCGGCAACCGCTGCACAGGCGGCGCACCCGCTCGCCCATAACCCGTGCAAAACCGCCTGTCTGCGCCCGTTCCCGGCCATCATCGGCTATAGTCATTTCCTGATTCGTTCCCCTGGAAGCTGTGCCGATGTCCGACGCTGATACCCTCCCTCCCGCCGACGATCAGCGCATCGTCGATCTGCGGCAGGCGCTCGAAGAGCGGTATCTGTCCTATGCGCTCTCCACCATTACCCAGCGCGCGCTGCCCGATGCCCGCGACGGCCTCAAACCCGTCCATCGCCGCATCATCCATGCCATGCGCCTGCTCAAGCTCGATCCCAATCAGGGCTACAAGAAATCCGCCCGTATCGTCGGTGACGTGATCGGTAAGTTTCACCCGCACGGCGATCAGTCGATCTATGACGCCCTGGTGCGCCTGGCGCAGGATTTCGCCATGCGCTACCCGCTGGTCGATGGCCAGGGCAATTTCGGCAATATCGACGGCGATAGCGCTGCCGCCATGCGATACACCGAATCCCGCATGACCGACGTGGCCACGCGCCTGCTCGAAGGCATTGGCGAAAACGCCATCGATTTCAAGCCGACCTATGACGGGGAAGACGAAGAGCCGGTCGTCCTGCCGTCCAATTTCCCCAACCTGCTCGCCAATGGCTCCATGGGCATTGCCGTGGGCATGGCGACTTCCGTGCCGCCGCACAACGTCCTTGAGCTGTGTAACGCCGCCCTCAAGATCATCTACAATCCGGCCGCAACCACGGACGAGCTGATCCATCAGGATCTGAGCGCTCCGCCCTCCAGCGACGATCTCGTGCGCGGCCCCGATTTCCCCACCGGCGGGCATCTGGTCGAAAGTCGCGCGGCCATCGTCAATGCTTATGAGACCGGCCGCGGTTCCTTCCGCGTGCGCGCCGTCTGGGAAAAAGAGGAAAAGGGCAGGGGCGTCTATCAGATCGTCGTCACCCAGATTCCCTATGGCGTGCAGAAATCCCGGCTGGTCGAAAAGATCGCCGAATTGCTGCTCGCCAAGCGCCTGCCTTTGCTCAAGGACGTGCGCGACGAAAGCGCCGACGACATCCGCCTCGTCCTCGAGCCACGCGCCGGCACAGTCGATCCCGTCATCCTGATGGAGCAACTGTTCAAGCTCTCCGATCTCGAACTGCGCTTCCCGCTTAATCTGAACGTGCTCGACAAGGGCACGCTGCCGCGCGTCATGAGCCTGGCCGATGCGCTCAAGGCGTGGCTCGATCACCGCAAGATCGTGCTGGTCCGCCGCAGCCAGCACCGGCTGGAACAGATCGCCAGCCGTCTCGAAGTGCTCGAAGGCTACATCATTGCCTACCTCAATCTCGATGAGGTCATCCGCATCATTCGCGAGGAAGACGATGCCAAGGCCTCGCTGATCGCTGCCTTCTCGCTCACCGACAACCAGGCCGAAGCCATCCTCAATATGCGCCTGCGGTCTTTGCGCAAGCTCGAGGAAATGGAACTGCGCGAGGAGCATACCAAGCTCACCGAGGAAAAGGGGCGGCTCGAAACCCTGCTCGGCTCCGACAAGCGCCAATGGGGTGAAATCGCCAAGCAGGTCGAAGCCCTTAAAAAGGCCTATCCGCTATACGAGGCCGATGGCACGACGCTCCACCATCTCGGCGCCCGCCGCTCGCTGTTCAGCCTGGCGCCCGATGCCGATCACGCCGAAATCACCACCGCCTTCATCGAGCGCGAGCCCATCACCGTCATCCTGTCGGAAAAGGGCTGGATTCGTGCCCTCAAGGGTCACACGGACGAGATCGACGAAAAGGGCTTCAAGACCGGCGACCGGCTCAAGCTGGCGATCAAGGCCGAAACCACCGACAAGCTGCTCATGCTCACCACCGGCGGCAAGGTCTATACGCTGGGCGGCGACAAGCTCCCCGGCGGCCGTGGCCAGGGCGAGCCCGTGCGCATCATGGTCGATATGGAAGAGGGGCAGGACATTGTCAGCCTCTTCGTCTATCGCCCCGGCCAAAAGCGCATCATCGCGTCATCTGCCGGTTACGGGTTTATCGTGGCCGAAGACGACATGATCGCCAATACCCGCAAGGGCAAGCAGATCCTCAATGTCACCACGCCCGACGAGGCCCGCCTGCTCGTGCCCATGCTGGGCGACCGCGTCGCCGTCATCGGACAAAACCGTAAGCTGCTGGTCTTCCCCGCGTCGCAATTGGCCGAAATGGGGCGCGGCAAGGGCGTGCGCCTGCAGCGCTACAAGGATGGCGGCATTTCCGACCTCAAGGCCTTCTACGCCGCCGATGGCCTCACCTGGACCGACAGTTCCGGCCGTACCTTCACCAAGCCCACCGAAGAGCTCACCGACTGGCTCGGCGATCGCGCCTCCGCCGGCCGTCAGCCCCCCAATGGCTTCCCGCGCAACAACAGGTTTGTCGGATGATCCGCCACTGCGTTTTCGTCAAGTTCCGCTCGGGCGTCTCGGGCGATGAGCGCGCCGAAATCTATGCCGGCCTTGCCGCGCTGGTCGGGCAAATCGACGGACTGATCTCCGCCGATTTCGGTCCCAATATTTCCCCTGAAAGCCTGGCGCAGGGCTTCAAGGATGGTTTCATCATGGACCTTGTCGATGAGGCCGCGCGCGATCGCTATCTCGTCGACCCCGCCCACCAGGCCGCCGGCGCGCGCCTCGTGGCCGCGCTCGAAGGCGGCCGTGACGGGCTCATTGTCTTCGACCTGCAGGTCGACCACCCCAATCTCACTCCACCGAAAAACTAAACACTACCGGCAAATGGTCGCTGGCTGTCGGCCGCCCGGCATGCAGTTCATGCACCACGATGCCGTCCCGCGTCATCACATGATCCAGCGGCAGGAAGGGTATCGTGTCCCGCCACGCCCCCAGGTAAAACCAGCGTTTTGGATAGGTCAGCAGGTTCACCGTCTGCCGCACCAGCCCGTTCCGGCTGACAAAGTCGCGCAGCGCATAGGACCAGGGCGTCGAGTTGAAATCCCCCGCCAGGATCATCGGCCCGTCGATCCCGCCCAACACACCCGATAGCTTATCAAGCTGATCCTGCTGCCGCTGCACTGGCAGCGGCCAGTCCATATGCGTGGTGATCACCGAAAAGGCCTTGCCATCCGTTGTGTGGAATTTCGCCAGGATATGCGCCGTCCGCTCGGTCACATAGGCATTATCGGGGCATGCCCCGTCCTCCACCTGCTCGAACGGAATACGCGAATAGAGCCCCAGATTGGCCCGCTTTCCGCCCCGGCAACGCACATAATAGGGATAACGCTCGATCAGCAGCGGATGCAACTCGCGTGCCTGCTCGCCGAAATATTCCTGCAGCACGATAATGTCCGGATCCTCGGCGAAAATCGCCGCGGTCACCTTGTCCATCGCGTAATTCATGCCGAACAGATTATGCGTCATCATCCGCACCACGCCCGTCGCCGGCGCTGCCGGCCGTGCCTGGGTCGAGGCGAAAAATTCGGGCACCATGACATTGGCCGAAGCGGCCACGCCCAGAAACGCATAGATCATCGCCGCCTTGCGCCAGTTTCCGCGCAGCAAAACGGTCACGAGGAACAGCCCGATCAGCGTTGCCGGCAATAACAGGATTTGCGCATGGTTGAGCAGATCGAGCACCGGCACGGCAAAACCGAACACCGCCAATATCGACCATGTGGCGGTACCCAGGGCACCCAGCACCAAGCCCAGCCGGACCAGCAAAAACAGCAATGACATGAACGATCCGGTAGCAAGCAACGGCAATCCCGCCGTCTCGCCCAGCCTTATGGCCCAAACAAGGCGCTGGTCAAACTACTCGAGCGAGCACCAGCCCAGCGTGCCGCGCTGCACTTCGAGCGGCCGATACTGCGCCTTATAGGCCATTTTTGGCGAATCCTTCACCCAATAGCCCAGATAGACATAGCTCAGCCCCGCCGAACGGACCTGCGCGATATGGTCGAGAATAAGGAATGTCCCCAGGCTGCGATGCGCCAGATCGGGGTCGTAGAAGCTATAGACCATGGACAGGCCGTCAGGCATCACATCGGTCAGCGCCACCGCGATCAGTGGCTGGTCCGGATGGTCGCGCAGCCGATATTCGACCAGCACCGACTGCACCGGCGTATCCTCGACCATATATTCATAGTCGACGAAACTCATCTGGTTCATGCCGCCGCCGGCATGGCGCGACTCAAGATAGCGTTTGAACAGATCATATTGTTCGCTGGTTGCCGTGGTCGGCCGCACATCTATGGCAATGTCGTTATTATTGCGCAGCACCCGGCGGAAGCGCGATGACGCTTCGAATTCCCCCGCTACGATCCGCACTGATTGGCAGGCATTGCAGCCTTCGCAAGCCGGCCGATAAATCAGGTTCTGGCTGCGTCGGAAGCCGTTTTCGCTCAGTAGGTGATGCAGCGCCGAAGCCCGTCGCCCGGTCAGGTGCGTGAACAGCTTGCGCTCCTGCTTGCCCGGCAAATACGGGCACGGCATGGCGGCTGTCAAAAACAACTGGGTGGTTTCAGGCGTGTGGTCGGTCATCCATGACCCTTGAGTGCAATCAGCAGAGTGTAAACCTCTGCTCTACCCCAAGCAACGCTCAATACGCCTGTTGGCTCCGCCCATTATACGCGCGCCAATGCCGGGTCATCGGCGAGCGGCGGACCATCAGCGTGCCCACGATCAAATCATGGATCATCTGCCGGCGGGGCGTGAACAGCGCGAAGAGCAGCGAAACGGGCCAGGAAATCCAGAAGGTGACCCAGAACAGGCCCGCGTGAATAATCGCCATCCACCCATCAAGCGGCTGCCCACGGGTCGGGGTGAGCACCAGATCCATCATCCGCATGCCCAGCGTCGCCCGGCTGGGCGAACCCAGCGTCACCCCATAATAAAACAGCACAGTCGCGGGAACGAGGAATACCAGCGCCAGCCAAGCCAGCCCGAAGGTCAGGAAGCCGGCAATCAGACCGACGAGGCCAAACATCAGCATCAACATGCCCATGATCGCCAGATCGATGACGAACGCCAAAGCACGGCGCGTCAGCACACCGTCAAACAGCTCGGGCGCAGTTTCCGGATCGGGCAAAATGGGGCGGGCAGTCTGGGTCTGGTTCATGACCGAAACATTGTTATGACCTCGCCCCTCTGCAAGGGGCAGGGCACTAAAATGTGCCTGGGAGGTCAGCGCCCCAATTCCCGCGCCACTTCCAGCGCGAAATACGTCAACACCCCATTCGCTCCAGCCCGCTTGAACGCATGCAGGCTCTCATGAATAGCCCGCGTCCGGTCCAGCGCACCCGCCGCTGCCGCGAACTCGATCATCGCGTATTCCCCGCTCACCTGGTACGCATAGATCGGCACATTGAAATTGTCCTTGGCCCGCCGCACGATATCCAGATAGGGCAGCCCGGGCTTGACCATGATGCTGTCGGCGCCTTCCTCGATGTCCGCGGCGATCTCGCGCAGCGCCTCATCGGAATTGGCGAAATCCATCTGGTAGGTCCGCTTGTCGCCCCGCAACCGGCTGCCCGAGCCCACCGCCTCGCGGAATGGCCCGTAAAAGCACGACGCATATTTGGCCGCATAGGACATGATCTGGACCTGGTCGAACCCTTCACCATCCAGCACCGCGCGGATCGCCCCCACGCGCCCGTCCATCATGTCCGAGGGTGCGACGATGTCCGCTCCCGCCTTGGCCTGCACAATGGCGGAGCGCGCCATCACCGTGATGGTCTCGTCGTTGAGGATTTCCCCGTCGCGCACCAGCCCGTCCTGGCCGTCGCTCGAATATTCGTCCAGCGCCACATCGGCGATCAGCCCGATATCGGGCACCGCACTCTTGATCGCGCTCAGCGCCCGGCACATCAGATTGTCGGGATTATAGGCTTCCGCCGCATTCTCGCTGCGCAAATGATCCGGCGTATTGGGAAACAGCGCCAGCGCCGGAATCCCCGCGTCACGTGCCGCCCGCGCCGCCTCAACACACAGATCGACGCTCAGCCGTTCCACGCCCGGCATGGATTTGATCTGGGTCTTCTCATTCTGCCCCTCGATGACAAACAGAGGCCAGATCAGATCGGCTGGGGTCAGCACGGTCTCGCGCACCATGGCCCGGCTCCATTCGGTCCGGCGGCTGCGTCGCAACCGGCGGCCGCCCAGGAAGTCCATGTCGTGCTTGTTCCAGTGCTCGGCCATCGTCTGCTCCTTGATTGGCCTCCATGTATCAAAGGCGAGGGGCCGCTCCAAGCTCCGGCTTGTCGCATCTGGCGGTAGGGGGTAGAAACCCGCCATGGATTTCAACGCCCCCGCCATCGGCATCTACATCCGCATCGTCGCCATTATCAGCCTGCTGCTCGGGCTCAACGACGCGGCGCGCCTGCTCGGCGTCAATACCGGCGCCACCAGCCCCCTGACCACCTTGGGCACGGCCGGCTTCATCTATCTGGCCATTTTCTGCCTGGCCCGCCTCTTTGCGGCCGTCGGCCTATGGATCAGGGCCAGCTGGGGCGCAGTGCTGCTCGTTGGCGCTACCGGGGTCGAACTCGCCCTCTATCTGGCCGGCAATTCTGATGTGCAGATGACCGCCTTCGGCTTTGCCATCCGGCTGGTCTTGGTCGCCTCCATCCTCATCATCTTCTTTCTGAGGCTGCGCATGCGCCGCGCTCGCGCCACGGACTAGCCCTCGATCAACCGCTTGGAGATTGGACACATGGCACTCAAACGGATGGACAATGTCGGCATCGTTGTCGAAGACCTCGAAACAACCGTTGAGTTCTTCCGCGAACTCGGCCTCGAGCTTGAAGGGCGCGGCACGATCGAAGGCGAATGGGCCGGACGTGTCACCGGATTGGGCGACCAGCACGTGGAAGTCGCCATGATGCGCACGCCAGATGGCCATAGCCGGCTAGAGCTGTCCCGCTTCATCAGGCCCGCTGTCATCGCCGATCACCGCACCGCCCCGGTCAATGCCCTGGGCTATCTCCGGGCCATGTTCACCGTGACCGACATTGACGAGACGGTGGAGAGACTTCGCAATCGCGGTGCACAGCTCGTTGGCGACGTCGTCCAGTATGAGAACGTGTATCGCCTCTGCTACATTCGTGGGCCCGAAGGGCTGCTCATCGGCCTCGCCGAGGAACTCACCTGAGCGCAGGGGCTAGGCCTCAGGCTGGGTGGAATTGCTCGATGGTGATTTCCTCAGCCAGCGCGTCCTGCGGCGCGCCAAAGGTGGTGACGGTCGTAAACCACCGTGTCGTGATCCCACCGGCGTTGATCACCACCGGCAGCAACACCGTCCCCATCCCGCCATGCACTTGCACCAGCCCATCCACGCCAGGCTGCTGCCGCGCCCGCCGCAACACCTTGGCCATGCCCGAATGCGGCCCGCGCAAGCGCACGCCCTCTCGCATCCGGTGCAGCAGATAACCAGCCACTTCCTGCCAATTGACGATGCTCTTGCGCAGCGGCCCTGGGTTGAACACCAGATCGACCAAATTAACCCGGCCCAAAGTGTCCCGCTCGCCACCCGTCAGTGCCAATCCCGCCGCATTGGCATCCAGAATCGTAAAGGCGGCGTCCAGCACCAGCGCCGGATTGGGCGCATGCGCCGCAAGGATCATCGCCGCCGCCTGCCGCACTTCGGCCATCTGCTCGCCCTGCCAGTCGCTCTCGCCATATTGCGGAGCAAAGCCGGCGGCGACCAATAGCGCATTGCGCTCCCGCAGCGGCATAGCCAGCGCCTCCGCCAGCCGCAACACCATCTCGGCGCTAGGCTTGGCGCGTTCCGATTCCAGAAACGAAATATGCCGCGACGATACTTCGGCCGTCAGCGCTAGCTCCATCTGGCTCATGCCGCGCAAGCCCCGCCATTCCCGTAACATCTGCCCGATCATGCCGCGCTCTCCTGTCCTCTTCCTTATGGCCCAGGATAGCGCCGCAATTCCATTACCTATGAGGTAATTGAGAGCATTACGTCTGTCCGTCAGTCTCATGTCTATTGAACACACCGACAAGGAGACATCCAATGCCTGCTCTTAACCTTCACCCCCGGCTGATCTATCTCGCCGACACCGCCGCCTGCCTCGTCCTCGGCGCTGTCCTCATCGCTGCCGCGGCACCGGTCACGGCGCTTATCGGCTGGACCTTGCCCCCGGCTCTTCTCATCGCCCTCGGCGTCATCTTGCTCCCTTGGGCCGCGTTCAATTTAATGACAGCCCGGGTCCAGCGGCTAACGCCTGCCATCCTCGCCACCCATGTCGCAGGCGATGCCCTATGGGTCGCCGGCAGTGTCGCGCTCGCCGCGCTCCATGCCAGCCAGATGGGGCAATTGGGTCTGTTTCTGGTGCTGGGACAGGCTGTTGCCGTAGCCGGCATGCTGCTGCTCAAGCTCGCTTTCGCGCGGCCGTTCTTCAATCCGGCCTAGCCGGTGCGGGCGTGGGTGCTTGAGCTCACCCGCGCCCGTCACACCTCGGTAAGGTTACAATTTTATCACCAGGTGATACGAAGAATTAAGCCAAATTCTCATTGTATTCCAGTAAGATAGTTTTAAGCGTGTGGCTTAGGGCGATCTTAGTCGGGGCGCCGTAGTTTGGCCTCATGAGATGCGAAAAATCGCACGAACTGATGAACAGTGAGGCACAAATGGCGATCAAATCCAACGCAGCCGAGGCTATGTCCCCGGACCGTCCCCAGAGCCTGAAGCCGCTTTATCTCGAAGCCGTTTCGCGCGTCGAACGTCTGCACCGCCGCCTGCTCGATCTCATCAAGGATGAGTTCGACCGCATGGGCTGGGATGACATCAACCCAGTCCAGGCACTGCTGATGTTCAATATCGGCGATGCCGAGTTGACGGCTGGCGAACTGCGGTCGCGGGGCTATTATCTGGGCTCCAACGTCTCGTACAATCTCAAGAAACTGGTCGAAACCGGCTATATCTTCCAGGAACGCTCCCGTTCCGACCGCCGCTCGGTCCGCATCAAGCTGACCCCCAAGGGCGAGGAAGTGGCCGAGGTCATCGACGAGCTTTATGACCGTCACCTCAAGTCGATCGACAAGGTTGGTGGCCTGGGCGACGATGAATTCGACGGCCTCAACAAGGCGCTGGCTCGTCTCGAGCGCTTCTGGGTCGATCAGATCCTCTACAAGCTCTGATCATCGACCAAACTGCGGGGCAGGGTGGTTGTTGCCCTCCTGCCACATCATCAAGCAAACGCCAGCCTCAGTGCTGGCGTTTCTTATTTCAGCCGCAAATGCCCATCATCTGCCGTTGTTACGTGGTTTGAAACCATTTCCCGCCTATTCTTGGTATACGAAGTCCAAAGGTTCACACTCGCTTGACTGCGTTGTGACGGGCGGGACGCGATGGTAAAAGCCGCTTTGATGCGGCGGGCTGAATATTTCGGGTGACTTGATGCGATTGAATCGTCGTTCTCTTCTTCAATCCATGGCTGTGAGCGGTGCTGCCCTGGCCATGCCTTCAGTTGTGCGGGCCCAGGATTCCTTCTGGGATATGTTCGACCGCAACCGTGTCCTGCGCAATGTTGATCAGAACGGCAATACGGCCGCCGCCCAGGCGCTGATTGCCACCAATGAGCCGATCCTGTCCTATGACACGGCCTACAATCTGCAACTGGCGATTTCCCAATACGAGCCCTTTGTCGCTGCCGGCGGCTGGGAAGAAACCCCGCAGGAAGCCTATGGCCTCAAGCTGGGTGAATCGCGCAAGGCCGCCATCGCGCTCAAGCGCCGCCTGATTTCCTCAGGCGACATGGCAATGGTCGAAAGCGTCAGCGATATGATCGACGCTCCCGCCGATGCTGGCATTCGTGCTTTCCAGGCCCGCCATGGCCTGGTCGTCAATGGCGAGGTCGATGAAGCCACCTGGTATGCACTGTCGGTGCCGGCGCAAACCCGCCTCAACCAGCTCTATCTGAACGCCCAGCGCGTCCAGACCATGGCGGCGAACCTCAGCGAACGCTATGTCGTGGTCAACATTCCGGCCGCCACCATCGAGGCTGTCGCGGGCGGCATGGTCGAGCAGCGCCACACCGCCGTTGTCGGCCGGGTCGATCGCGCCACCCCGATCATGGCCAGCAAGGTCAGCCAGATCAATTTCAATCCCTATTGGCATGTGCCCAAGTCGCTGGTCGAGCGCGACCTGACCAAATACATGCAGGAAAATCCGAACTACCTGGCCGAACAGAACATCCATATCTACGATGGCAGCGGCAACGAAATTTCGCCCTCCACCATCGATTGGACCAATATCGGCAATGCGGTCAATTACATGTACCGCCAGGAGCCGGGCGCGGCCAATTCCATGGGCCATTGCAAGATCAACTTCTACAATCCCTACGATTGCTACCTGCACGACACCCCCTCCAAGGCGCTGTTCGGCGAAAACGCCCGCTTCCATTCTTCAGGCTGTGTGCGCGTCGAGGGTGTCAACCAACTGGTCAACTGGCTGCTGCGCGACAATGGCGATTGGGATCAGAACAAGGTCGACATGACTTTTGAATCGCTGCAGCGCCTCGATGTCGAGTGCAAGGCCCGCGTGCCGCTGCACACCACCTACATCACCGCCTGGGCCAACAAGCAGGGCACGGTCAGCTTCCGCGACGACGTTTACGAATTCGACGCCCAGGGCAAGGTCACTTTCGACGCCTAAATCCAGGTCTCACCCAACGAAAACGCCCTCCATCTGGAGGGCGTTTTCGTTTCTACAGGAATCGGGCAAGCTTCACCGGCAAACTAGGGACCGCGCCCATGCCGCAAGGTGAAGTTCTGTTTGAATTCGTCCAGCTCGGCCAGCAAATGCGCGTCGCCGCCATTGACAGCGCCAGTGGCACTGAGGTGGTCGTCATTACCCCCGTCTCGGCGACCCGCCATCAGATGCAGCAACTCGCCCTCGCCAAACTGCGCCGGAAACTCCAAACCGAAGCCCCGGCGCCCGAAAAGCGGTTGTTCTAGGCTTAACTACAGCTGGCAGCGACGGCGGACGCCGTCATAGCCCATGAACGTGTCGGTCTCTTCGTCATAGGAGCGGTAGCGCGAATAGCAGGCATTCACATGGGCCTGATACGAGCTGCCGCCATAAACCGGCTGCCCGCCGTAATTATTGTTGTTCTGGTTGGCGAGAGCGCCGCCCAGCAGTGCGCCAAAGCCGAAACCGAACAGGCCAGCTGCGATGCCATCGAGCGAGTCGCGGCGATTGCGGTAGAAGTTGTTATAATCGCGATCGTTCCACCCACCGCCATAATAGCGGCGGCAGTCGCGGTCATTGCGGTAGCGGTCACAATAGCTGGTGATCACCCGGTCGCGTTGTGAAAAGCTGTTGCCCGGTTTCGGGTTCATCATCACGCCGCCCTGGGCAAATGCTGGCATCGCACCGGCGAGCATCACGGCTCCGGCCATCACCGTCGCGGCAAGTTTTCCAAATTTCGTCGTCATTTCGAATTCTCCAAAACCACCCCGCCGGCTGGGAACTCCAGCCCACTGCAACACAAATGCGCAAGCGCATCCTCCGGTTGCCTGCCAATTGAGAATTTACTGTGGCAATGCATGGATTGAACCGGCGGTTCGTGCTAGAGGCTGCGCCCGTATCATCCTTCCGACACCACATGTTGGGATCGCCCTGGAGTTAAGCCCATGAGCGCTGCGACCTCTCTTCCGCTCTTTCCGAAGTTCTTTTCCGCCAATCTTGCCGAGATCGATCCCGAGATCGCGGGCGCCATCAATGACGAACTGGGCCGCCAACAGCACGAAATCGAGCTGATCGCGTCCGAGAACATCGTCTCCCGCGCCGTGCTCGAAGCCCAGGGCTCGATCATGACCAACAAGTATGCGGAAGGCTATCCGGGCAAGCGCTATTACGGTGGCTGCCAGTTCGTCGACGTGGCCGAAACCCTCGCCATCGAGCGCGCCAAGCAGCTGTTCGGCGCCAATTTCGCCAATGTGCAGCCCAATTCAGGTTCGCAGATGAACCAGGCCGTGTTCCTCGCGCTGCTGCAGCCGGGCGACACCTTTATGGGTCTCGATCTGAATTCGGGCGGTCACCTCACCCATGGCTCGCCAGTCAACATGTCTGGCAAGTGGTTCAACGTGGTCTCCTATGGCGTGCGCCGCGACGATCACCTGCTCGATATGGATGAAGTCGAACGCCTCGCCCATGAGCATAAGCCCAAGCTGATTCTGGCCGGCGGCACCGCCTATTCCCGCGTCTGGGATTGGGCCCGTTTCCGCCAGATCGCTGATGCCGTTGGCGCCTATCTCATGGTCGACATGGCCCATATTGCGGGTCTGGTTGCTGGTGGCGTGCATCCATCGCCCGTGCCTCATGCCCATGTCACCACCACCACCACGCATAAATCCCTGCGCGGCCCACGCGGCGGCATGATTCTCTCCAATGACGAGGATATCGCCAAAAAGATCAATTCGGCGGTGTTCCCGGGCCTGCAGGGCGGCCCCCTGATGCATGTGATCGCCGCCAAGGCAGTCGCCTTCAAGGAAGCACTGCAGCCCGAATTCAAAGCTTACGCCCGTCAGGTCGTCGATAATGCCCGCGCTTTGGCCGAAACGCTCAAGTCGCATGGCCTCGATGTCGTCTCCGGCGGCACCGATAACCATCTGATGCTGGTCGACCTGCGCAAGAAGAACGCCACCGGCAAGCGTGCGGAGCAGGGCCTTGGCCGTGCCTTCATCACCTGCAATAAAAACGGCATTCCCTTCGATCCGGAAAAGCCCTTCGTCACCTCGGGTATCCGCCTGGGCACCCCAGCCGGTACTACCCGCGGTTTTGGCGTCGCCGAATTCCAGGAAATCGGCAGTCTGATCGTTGAAGTGCTCGATGGTCTGCGCGAGGCCAATTCCGACGAGGGCAATGCCCTCGTCGAAGCCGCCGTGCGCGACAAGGTCAAGGCGCTCACCGCGCGCTTCCCGATTTACGCAAACTAAAAGGGCTGAGGATGCGCTGTCCGTATTGCGGCAACGACGATACGCAGGTCAAGGACAGCCGTCCCACCGAGGATTCCGGTGCCATCCGGCGCCGCCGCGTCTGCAATGGCTGCGGCGGCCGCTTCACCACCTTCGAGCGCGTGCAACTGCGCGACCTGACAGTGGTCAAGAAATCGGGCCGCAAGGTCCCCTTCGACCGCGAAAAGCTCTCGCGTTCGGTCTACACCGCCCTGCGCAAGCGCTCGGTCGATCCAGATCGCACCGAACGCATGATTTCGGGCATTGTCCGCCAGCTCGAAAGCCTGGGCGAAGTCGAAGTCACCTCCGACCAGATCGGCGAATA
This sequence comes from Devosia neptuniae, assembly GCF_025452235.1. Lineage (NCBI taxonomy): Bacteria > Pseudomonadati > Pseudomonadota > Alphaproteobacteria > Hyphomicrobiales > Devosiaceae > Devosia > Devosia neptuniae. Next base: position 3,856,394 of record NZ_CP104965.1, on the reverse strand, counting down.
TGTCATGGAAGGCCTCAAGGGCCTCGATGACGTGGCCTTCGTCCGCTTCGCTTCGGTGTACAAGAACTTCTCCGCTGCCGACGATTTCCGTTCCTTCCTCACCGAACTCGCCTCCGGCAAGGGCATTGTGCAGGATCAGGACGATTGAGCGGGCCCAGCCCCGAGGATATCCGCTGGCTTGATGCCGCCGTCCGCTATGCCTTGCCCTATCTCGGCACCACCGCTGACAATCCCACCGTTGCCGCACTCGTCGTCGATCCGGTCAACCAGACGCTGATTTCCCGCGCCGTCACCGCCAAGGGCGGCCGCCCTCATGCCGAGTCGCAGGCGCTGGAGGCCGCTGGCTTTGAAGCCTCGGGCCGCACCCTCTATGTCACGCTTGAGCCCTGCCACCATTGGGGCCGCACCCCGCCTTGCGTCGATGCGGTGATCCGCTCCGGCGTGCTGCGCGTCGTCATCGGCACTGGCGATCCCGATCCGCGCACGGCCGGCGAGAGCATCCGCCGCCTCGAATCGGCCGGCATCGAAGTCATCCTGGCCGATCACGCACCTTCCCGCGCCTTGCATGCCGGCCATGCCATGCGCCACGGGGCAGGGCGCCCCTTCGTCACCGTCAAGCTCGCCGTCTCTGCCGATGGCATGATTGGCCGCAAGGGCCAGGGCAATGTCGCCATTACCGGCGAGGCTGCCCGCGACTGGTCACATCTGCAGCGCGCCCGCTCTGAAGCCATTCTCATCGGCGCCTCCACCGCGCGCCTCGACGATCCCCAACTCACCGTCCGCCTGCCGGGCCTCGAGAATCGCAGCCCGCTCCGCGTCATCCTGGTCGGCGCCAAAGGGATCGATCGCAAGGTGAATCTGGTTGATCGCTTCTCCACGCATCGCCTTGCAATCATTGCAGAAACCGACTCGCCGGTGGACGCGCCACCGTCCGTCGAGGTCATCCGCGTCGAAGGCAAAAAGGGCCGCCCCGACCTCGCCCTGGCGCTTACTGCTCTCGCCGGCAAAGGCATCCAAAACCTGCTGGTCGAACCTGGCGCCCGCCTCACCGCGGCCCTGCTCGACGCCGGGCTGATCGACCGTTTTGCGCTTTTGACCAGCCCCGTGACCATCGGCAAGGGCGGTTTGCCCGCCAGTTCCGGCGACCCACTGGCCGATCGGCTCGAAGCGGCGGGCCTCGTCGAAACCGACCGTCAACAGCTGGGCGACGATCTGCTCACCATCTTCGAACGGCGTTCAACCATTTCGCAGTAGTCGCAGGCGCCTCCGCCTCGCTATATGGTGCTGCCAACTCACATATAGGATTGCCCATGTTCACCGGTATCGTCACCGACGTCGGCAAATTGCTCAAGGTCGAAGATCCAATGACGGCCGCGTGCTGCGCATCGGCACGGAATATGATGCTGCCTCCATCGACATGGGCGCCTCCATCACCAATGACGGCATCTGCCTCACAGTTACCGATAAGGGCAATGAGAACGGCCAGAACTGGTTCGAAGTCTTCGCAGCGCTCGAAACCCTTGCTGTCACTCAGGTCGGCAAATGGCAGGCCGGCCGCCGGGTAAACCTCGAACGTTCCCTCAAGATCGGCGACGAGCTGGGCGGCCACATCGTTTCTGGCCATATCGATGGCATGGCCGAAATCGTCGACAAGAAGGAGACCGGCGAGCAGATCACCTATACATTCGCCGTTTCCGATGCCGTTGCCCCCTTCATCGCCAAAAAGGGCAGCGTGGCTCTCAATGGCACTTCGCTCACCGTCAATGATGTCGAAGGCAACCGCTTCTCGGTCCATTTGATCCCCTATACGGTTGAAGTTACCTCCTGGGGCGATTATGGGGTTGGCGACAGCGTCAATATCGAGGTCGACCCCATGGCGCGCTATGCCGCGCGCCTGTTTGAAACGCTTGGCGACTTCCGCAAATAAGGACTGCCCCATGGCCTCTCACGGCGCCAACTTCCCCATCGAGCCCGGCTCCGCCGATGGCCAGCACTTCCTCATCGTCGAGGCCCGCTATTACGTCGAGCTGGCTGACGAACTCCTGGCTGGTGCTTCCGCCGCTCTCGAAGCTGCCGGCGCCACCTTCGACGTGGTGACCGTCCCCGGCGCCCTCGAAATCCCCGCTGCCATTTCCATGGCCATGGAAGCTGGCGACTATGACGGCTTTATCGCCCTGGGCACCGTTATCCGCGGCGAAACCACCCATTACGAGATCGTCTCCAACGAAAGTGCCCGCGCGCTGATGGAGATTTCGGTGGTCGATGCCCTGCCGCTGGGCAATGGCATTCTCACCGTTGAAAACGAGGCTCAGGCCTGGGTCCGCGCCCGCGTCTCCGAGCAGGACAAGGGCGGCGGCGCTGCCCGCGCGGCTCTGGCCATGGCCGCCCTCAAAATCCGGCTGAACGCTTAAATGGCCGACGCACCCAAACGCGACCCGCAATCCGAACGCCCCGCCAACCAGCGTGGCGCCGCCCGCCTTGCCGCCGTTCAGGCGCTCTACCAGATGGATGTCGGCCGGGCGACGCTCGAAGACACGCTGGCCCAGTTCGGCAGCTTCCATCTCGGCCGCGAGATCGAAGGCGAGCAATATCTGCCCGCCGATGCTGATTTCTTCCGCCAGATCGTCTCCGGCGTCACCAAGCACCAACTGGCCATCGACCCCGCCGTCGATCGCGCCCTGGCCGATGGTTGGCCCGTCGAGCGTGTCGACGCCACCCTGCGCGCCATCCTGCGCGCCGCCGCCTTCGAGCTGCTGCGCCGCAAGGACATTCCGCCCCGCGTCGTCATCACCGAATATATCGACGTGGCCAAGGCCTTCTACGAAGACGACGCCACCGGCATGGTCAATGCCGCCCTGGACGCCATCGCCCGTGAAGCCGGGGCGGACCTGAACGAAACCAAGTAAGCGTTAGTGGCGCAGACCACCACCTCGGTGAATTCCGCAGCTGTTGCCCCACCCACAATGTCATCCCCGCGAAAGCGGGGACCCCCGTTCCCGGATGCCGGCAATAAAACAGAGGTTCCCGCTTTCGCGGGAATGACACCGCGTTTTGAACGCACTTCACAAAAACAAAAAAAGCCCCGGCAAGACCGGGGCTTTTTCAATGCATCGTCGTTTGGACTTACCCGCCGAACGACTGCAAAATCTGCTGGATAAACGTGCGGTCCTCGCCGAACGAAGGCGTACGGCGGCTTTCCACCGTCACGGTCTTGCCATCGGCTGCCGTGTACACGGCCTTGTCGATGACCTTCTTGTTCTTGTCGAAATAGATCGCCAGCACCGTGCGCGACTTGATCGAGGTCATCCCGAACGCCGTCTGCTGCACCTTGGTCTCGACATAGTAATAAGCTGATTGGTCGCCAAACGTATTGGTCGATTGCGGCGAGCCCAGCACGATGGTCACCAGTTCCTGGCTCTGGCCGGGGCGAATCTGTGCCATCGCGGCTTCGGAGATTTCATAGCCCTGGGTACGCTGGCTGATCAGCTGGGTGCCGCTGCTGCTGCAACCCGCCAGCACGACGGCAATCGCTGCAACGGCGGCAATGGAACCTGAAACGGTACGCAGAGGCATGAATTTGACTTCCCCGATGGCTCTCGACTATAGGCACGACGACAAGGCTTTGGCCTGTTCTGGCCGCCGGAATGTGTAGCCGCCAACATGTCGGTCTGGCAAGCTGGCATTGGGCGGGCAGGGTGTCTTGTTAAAACGATCGAGCCATTGAGCGCAATCCCATGATCTTGTCACTCTTTCGCAAGAACACTGCCACCGAGCCGGTTTACGCCGTCTATAACGCCATTGTGGCGCAATCCCGGCAGCCTTTCTTCTACGCCGATTGGCTCGTGCCCGACACCGTCACCGGCCGTTTCGACATGATCAGCCTGCATATGGCGCTCTTGTTCCGCCGCCTGCGGGCCGAGCAGGGCGGTCAGAAGGCGTTCAGCCAGGCCGTGTTCGACCTTTTCTTCAAGGATATGGACCGTTCCCTGCGCGAAATGGGTGTGGGCGATATCGGTGTCCCCAAGAAAATCCAGAAAATGGGCAATATATTTTTCGGCCTGCTCGCAGCCCTTACCGAGGCCATGGATCGTCGCGATGCGGCCGCCCTTGAGGCCGTGCTGTCGCGCAATATATATGACGGGGCATCCGGCGCCCATGTTCAGGCGCTGGCCGCCTATCTGTTTGTGCAGGACGATGCTCTTGCCGCCCAGTCCGCCGAATCCATCATGACTGGCGCCGTCCAGTTCGAGGCCGCTGCATGACCCATAAGGAAACGCCCTTGCTCGACGCCATTGTCCGCATCGACCGGCTTCCCGCCACCGGTCGCGCCATCAAGGTCGCGCCCGATGCGGCGACCCGCGAGGCATTGGCTGCCCTGCTCAAGCTCACCGCTGTCGAAACCTTCCACGCCGAACTCACCGTGGTGCCCCTGCGCGGCGGCCTGCGCGCCCAGGGCCGGCTAAGGGCGCGAATCGTGCAGCCCTCCGTTGTCACCTTCGAATCGGTCACCCAGGAGGTCGATGAACCCATCGATCGGGTTTTCCTGCCCGAAGCCCAGAGCCATAAGCCCACGCCCGGCTCCGAGGTTTTCGTCGATCTGGACGATGAGGATTTTCCCGATCACATCGATGGACCCGAAGTTGATCTCAGCCCCTTGCTGATCGAAACACTGGCATTGGGCATCGATCCCTATCCGCGCCTGCCGGGCGAAAGCCTCGATGCTTTGGGCGTTCTGCCCGACGAAACCGATACCGGCCCCTTTGCCGGGCTCAAAAAGCTCAAGCCGGGGCCTGAAAAGGCATGATCCGGCCATAGGGAAGCCCCTTTCTCACCTCATCAAGCCCGCCGGATCACTTGGCTGGGCTTGCACCCTCCCTGTGATGGGATATGTTGCGGCACTGCCCCTTACGGGGTCGACTTACGGGCAAATATGACCGACACGATTACAATCTCAGTGGACGCCATGGGCGGGGACAACGCGCCACGGGCGGTGATCCACGGGGCCTATCTGGCGCTGCGCGAGCGCAAGAATACCAAATTCATCTTCCATGGGCGGCAGGAGCAGATTGCTCCTCTGCTCGAAGAGTTTCCGGCCCTCAAGCCTGTCTCGATCGTGCGCCATAGCGATGTCGTCATCGCCGGCGACGAAAAGCCCAGCCAGGCTCTGCGCAAGGGCCGCGGCACTTCCTCCATGTGGATGGCCATTCAGGCCGTCAAGGATGGCGAAGCCGATGTGGCCGTCTCCGGCGGCAATACTGGCGCACTGATGGCCATGGCCACCTTCTGCCTGCGCCCCATGGAAGGCATTTCCCGCCCCGGCATCGCCGCCATCTGGCCCACTCTGCGCAGCGACATCGTCGTGCTCGACATGGGCGCCACCATCGGCGCCGATGCCCAGCAATTGGTCGATTACGCCATTCTGGGCTCCGCGCTCGCCCGCTGCCTGTTCGATAGCGAGCAACCCACAGTGGGCCTGCTCAATGTCGGCACCGAAGAGGTCAAGGGCCTCGATTCGATCAAGGACGCCGGCAAGATCCTGGCCCAGGCCAGCGGCGCCGGCTTCATCTATCACGGCTTTGTCGAAGGCGATGATATCGGCAAGGGCACGGTGGACGTTGTCGTCACCGAGGGCTTTGTCGGCAACGTCGCCCTCAAGACCGCCGAAGGCACTGCCCGCCAGGTCAGCTCCTATCTGCGCAGCGCCCTCAAATCCAATCTGATGAGCCGCATCGGCGCTTTCTTCGCCATGTCGGCGCTCAATGCCCTGCGCCGTAAGATGGACCCGCGCACCGTCAATGGCGGTGTGTTCATGGGTTTGAATGGCATTGTCATTAAATCCCACGGCGGCACCGACGAAATCGGTTATAAGAGTGCCCTGGGCCTGTCCTATGAAATGGCGCGCAGCCACCTGATCGACAAGATCGGCGAAACCATGAAGCGCTTTCCCGTCCATGCGGCCCCAGCCGCAGATGTGACCGAATCTGAGGCAAAACCGGCGTGACCAAGACGCGTTCCATCATCCGCGGTGTCGGCGGGTATCTTCCTGAGCGAATCCTCACCAATGCCGAGTTGGCCACCATGGTCGACACGTCCGATGAGTGGATTCAACAGCGTGTCGGCATCAAGGAGCGCCATATCGCGGCCGAAGGTCAGTTCACCTCTGATCTTGCGGTCGAGGCTGCCCGCCAGGCCATGGCCAATGCCGGCGTTACCCCCGACGATATCGATCTGATCATCGTCGCCACCACCACGCCCGATTATACCTTCCCGGCCGCTGCCACCCTGGTGCAGATGAAGCTGGGCATGCATCACGGCATGGCCTTCGATATCCAGGCCGTGTGCTCGGGCTTTGTCTATGCCGTGGCCACTGCCGATAGCTACCTCAAGAATGGCCTCGCCAATCGCGCTCTGGTCATCGGCGCCGAGACCTTCTCGCGTCTTCTCGATTGGACCGACCGCACCACCTGCGTGCTGTTCGGCGACGGCGCGGGCGCGGCCATCATGGAACGCGTCGAGCTGGCCGACGATGCGCCTGAACGCGGCGTGCTCGCCTCGGCCCTGCGTTCCGACGGGCACCATTGGGACAAGCTCTATGTCGATGGCGGTCCGTCCTCCACCGGCACCACCGGCCATGTCCACATGCAGGGCCCTGAAGTCTTCCGCCACGCCGTGGGCAAAATTACCGACGTGGTCTACGCCACCCTTGAGAAAACCGGCTACACCGTCGCCGATCTCGACTGGTTCGTGCCCCACCAGGCCAATCGCCGCATTATCGATGGGGCAGGGGCCAAGCTGGGCCTGCCGCCCGAAAAGGTCGTCGTCACGGTCGATCGCCACGCCAATACTTCGGCGGCCTCCGTGCCGCTGGCGCTCAGCGCTGCGGTGGCCGATGGCCGCATCAAGCGGGGCGATCTGGTGATGCTCGAAGCCATGGGCGGCGGTTTCACCTGGGGCGCCTCCCTTATTCGCTGGTAACCGCCAAGGGCGCATTGACCTCAACCGTTTCAAGGCGTTAGTGTCCTTGCCGTCGGAGGAAACCTCGCGCAGAAATCTGCCCCGTAACGGATTGGCAGGAAGCGCTGGGGCGTAGGGAAGGATCCCGCAGTGTGGCACGGCTCTCGATGAGCGGTGCTGGAACAAGTGTATCAGGGACGCCATTGGCCGTCCCGGCCTGGGGATTTGGCCCTGTTGGCAACACGGGGGTGCGAATGACGCAGAAGACGGTAACACGCGCTGATCTGGCCGAAGCGGTTTACGGCAGCGTTGGGCTTTCTCGAACCGAGTCGGCCGAGCTGGTGGAGCGCGTGCTCGAGCTGATCGGCGATGCCCTGATCACGGGCGCCAATGTCAAATTGTCATCTTTCGGCTCGTTTCAGGTGCGCTCGAAAAACGAGCGTATCGGCCGCAATCCCAAGACCGGCGAGGAGGTTCCGATCCTTCCGCGACAGGTTCTTGTGTTCAAACCCAGCAACGTGTTGAAGTCCAAAATCAACAAGTCTATGGTCAGCGCTGGAAAATAAGGCATTTCAGCGAGTCTATGGCCCACCGTGGATAAGTCACCAGACGCATTCCGGACCATCTCTGAAGCAGCCGAAGAGCTCGACCTGCCACAGCATGTCCTGCGCTTCTGGGAGACCAGGTTCGCGACCATCAAGCCGCTGAAGCGCGGCGGTGGCCGTCGTTACTATCGTCCCGAAGACGTGCTCCTGCTCCGCGGCATCCGTCACCTGCTCTATGATCAGGGCTTCACCATCAAGGGCGTGCAGCGCATTCTCAAGGACCAGGGCAGCCGCTACGTCATCGCCGTCGGCGAAGGCCGCCCGGTCGAAGAGCTGCTCCCCCTGATCGAGATGGCCGAAGAAGCCGGCGACGAAGCCGAAATCGAAGAAGCCGTCATGCACGCGAGCCCCGCCCTCGACCGCGAATCCCGCGACAAGCTCTCCGACGTCCTGCGCGAACTGCTGGAATGCAAACGCATCCTCGAACGCGCCCGAGAGACCTGACGGGTCTATCAGTCGGCGCTCCAACCCCGATCATTCACGGTGTCATTCCCGCTTTTGCGGGACTGACCCGGTGGGTTGAATTGGCCTATTCCGCCACAGCCGCCTGCGGCCCCGGCTCAGCCTTATGCTGCTCCAGCTTCTTGTTCTCCACGAGCAGCGCGCAGATCAGCCCCACCACAAACAGCCCCGCGCCGAAATAGAACACCGAGCCGAAGGCCGTCGCGAACACTTCCACCACTTCCTGCGCCGCAGCAGCGGGCAGAGTGGCAATCGCCGCTGGCGTCATCTCGCTCATCGTCCCCGGCATCACGGCCAGCGTCTCTGCTGAGATCCCCGTCTGGCCGCGCAACAGCCCCGCCGTCAATATTCCGCCATTAGCCGCCAGGCCCAGCGAGGCCCCGATCATCCGCGCCAACGTCAGCGTCCCGGTCGCTGCACCCACATCCCGGCGCGGCGCCGAAGACTGCACGGCCACCATCAGCGTCTGCATTTGCAGACCGATTGAGAACGAGAAGAAGAACATCAAAATCCCGATCACCCAGATCGGGGTGGCGGCATGCACCGTTGAGAACGCCAGCATGACCAAAATGCCCAGCGCCATCGCCGCCACCGGAAATGGCTTATACCGCCCCGTCCGCGCCACGATATATCCCGTGCCGATCGACGCCACGAGCGAGCCAACCGACGAGGGCAAGAATAGCAGCCCCGCATAGGCCGGCGGCAGGCCGGTCACCGTCTGCAGAAACAGCGCGAAATAGTTGAGCATGCCCAGCGTCGCCACGCCCGAAATCACCGAAATCATCAGCGCCAGCGCAATGGTCCTGTTGCGCAACACATGCAGCGGCACGATCGGCTCCACCGCGCGCTTTTCCACCAGTACAAAGGCGGCAAGCGCCGCAAGCGCGATCACCGGCAGCAGGTAAACCATCACCCCGCCATAGCCGCCGCCCAGCGCTTCCTCGGCCCAGAACACCGTCGCCGTCACCGCGCCCGCCAGCAGCAAGCCGCCCGGATAATCAATGCTCGGCTGCCGCCCGGTCTCAAAGCTCGGCATCACCAAAGCTAGCACGGCAATCACCGCAACGCCGATCGGCAGGTTGATCAAAAAGATATATTCCCACCCGATCGCCTGGCTGATCACCCCGCCCGCCACCGGCCCGATCAGCCCCGACAGGGTGAACACCGCCGAGCTGTAGCCTTGGTATTTCGCCCGCTCGCGCGGCTCGAACAGGTCCGCAATGATGCCGAAAGCCGAGGTCATCAGGCCGCCGCCGCCCAGCCCCTGCAACACGCGCGCCGCGATCAGGCTTTCCATGGACCAGGCAAAGCCGCAGGCCAGCGAGCCGATCACGAACAGCCCGATCGCCACCATGAACACCTTCTTGCGCCCGAACAGGTCACCCAGCTTGCCATAGAAGGGCGTCACTGCCGCCGTCGCCAGCAGATAGGCCGCGCCCACCCAGCCGAATAGTTCGAGCTTGCCCAGATCCGCTGCAATAGTCGGCAGCGCCGTCGCCACGATCTGCATGTCGAGCGAGGCCATGAACATGCCCACCAGCACCAGGACATAGATCACCATCTTGCGGCGATGCGTGAGGACGGGAGCTGTAGCGGTCATGGCGGGCACCTGTTGAATTTGCGCCAAACTGTGCTAGAGTCATATACATGTCAATAGCACATATATGATAAAAGCATGGAACAGCATGGCCAAAACTGAGAGCGACGCCCGCGAAAGCCACCTTGCCCACCTCATTGGGCTTGGGCTAAGCCCCGCCGCCGCGCAGGCGACCATGGATATCGACCATGTCATGACCCACATCCGCCGCTCCATGCAGCGTCGCGAAATGGGCCGCATGGCCCTGCGCGACCTCAAGCTCGATATTGAGGCCGCCGATCTTGAAATTCTGGCCGCAATCGAACTCTGCGCCATAGAGGGCGGCGAGGCCACGGTCGGCCTCATTGCCGAACGCCTCAATATCGACCCCTCCCGCGCCAGCCGCGTCGTGGCGGATGCCGTGGAAAAAGGCATCGTGCGCCGCGTCGCCTCGCAGTCCGACGCTCGCCGCATCGGCCTCGAACTCACCGATCTCGGCAAGCAGCACGCCGCCGCCATCCGCGCCTACAAATGGGGCATTTTCGCCGAAGCCTTGGGCGATTGGCCCGAAGAAGACCTCGTCACCTTCGCCCGCCTCTTCCAACGCTTCAGCAGCTGGATCGCCGAAGCCAAGGCAAAAGCCGGGAAAGGCTAGGGGGCGTCCTCGATTCCGCCCTGGAGTGGAGAGATCCCTCCCCCTATCAGGGGGAGGCTAGGAGGGGGTATCCCCTAAACTTAAGCCGCCGCCAACAACCCCTTCAGCTTCACTCCCGCATCCCCCAGCGCCGCCACATCCGGCCGCGCCCGCTTTCCAATCAGCATCTCCGCCAATCGGATATCCCGCGCCACCGCATTCCCCACGCCCAGCCCGCTCGCCGCCACCAGCCGCCCATCCGCCGCGAGATGAAACAAAATACTCGCCCCATCTTCCAGCTCCCGCCGGACTACCGTCGTCCCCTCGCCACTGAGCCCCGCAATCTGCAGCGTTAGCTCATACTGATCCGACCAAAACCACGGCACGCTGGAAATTGCTTCACCAGCGCCCAGCATATTCCGCGCCGCCAGATTCCCTTGGTCCTGCGCATTGCGCCAACTCTCCAGCCGCACCCGCCGCCCGCCGTAAATCTCCAGCGGAAACGAGCAACAATCCCCCGCCGCAAAGATATCGGGGTCGCCCGTCGCCAGATGCCGATCCACCGCGATCCCATTCTCGATCGCCAGCCCAGCCCCCTCCGCCAGCGTCACATTGGGCACGGCCCCAATCCCCACCAGCACCAGATCGGCCTCGATCCGCCGCCCGCTCGCCAGCGTCACCACCGCGCTCTCGGCCCCACTGGCAATCCCGGCAATGCCATCGCCAAACACCAGCTTTACCCCGCCCGCCAGATGCCGCGCCTCGATCTGCCGCGCCATCGCCTCGGGCACCCCGCGCGACAGCAACCGGGGCAGGGCCTCAATCAGCGTCACCTCCGCCCCACGCAGCCGCGCACTCGCCGCTAGTTCCAGCCCGATAAATCCGCCGCCGATAACCGCCAAATGCCGGCCCGCGCCCAACGCTTCGCGCAGTCGCAGCGCATCCTCAATCGTCCGCAGATAAACGATCCGCTCGCCCTCTACCCCCGGGAGGCGCCGCGGCGCCGCACCCGTCGCCAGCAGCAATTTGTCATAGCCAATGACACGCCCATCCGCGCCCTCCAGCCGCTTGCCCTCCCGATCAATCCCCGCAACAGCAAGCCCGCCGCGAAACGCAATCCCCGCCTCAGCCAGCCGCTCCGCCGTCGCAATGGTCTTGGCCGCAAACAGCTCCGCCAGCATGCCCTCCTTGCTCAACGGCGGCCGCTCATAGGGCAGATGGCTCTCCCCACCCACCAGCGTCACATCGCCCGCAAATCCCTGCTCCCGCAGTGCCATAGCAGCCCGCGCGCCACATTCGCCCGCGCCGACAATTACATAGTGCTGGCTCATATGGTCCTCCAAAAATCCCCTCATCCGCCCCTGCGGGGCACCTTCTCCCACGAGGGGAGAAGGGAGGGCTCGGCGCATTAATATCCACCGGCCCCACCCTCGCCCCTTGTGGGAGAGGGACAGACCTGACGCGTTCAGCGGAAGGTCAGGGTGAGGGGACTGCGATGCTGGTGCCTACACCTCGATAAACACCGCCCCGTCCTCAACCTTCACCGGATAGGTCCGCAGGTTCACACAGACCGGCGCGCCCTTGGCCTCGCCGGTCTGATAGTTGAACCGCCCATTATGCTTGGGGCATTCGATGATATCGTCCATCACCAGCCCATCGGCGAGGCTGATCTGCTCATGTGTGCACAGCCCGTCCGTGGCAAAATACCGGTCCTCGGGACTGCGATAAATCGCGTAAACCCGCCCCCCATGGTCAAAGCGGATCACGTCCTCCTCGTCCACATCGCCAGCCCCACAAGCCTCAATCCACTGCGCCATTCTCACTCCACCCACACTGTCATTCCCGCGAAAGCGGGAACCTCTGTTTGCTTCTCACTCCGCCGCCACCCCACTATGCAGCTCCTCCCGATACGGCTTGGCCGTCGCCGGCAGCTCCCGTTTCAAGAAGTAGTCCTCATTCCGCAACTGCCGCAGAAACGCCGGCACCATCTCGCGATAGCCATCGATGATCGACTTGTTCGGCGTCGGCAGGTCATGCTTGATCAGCTCATGCAGTTGCGGCAGCGCGTGATAGGGGATCATGGGAAACATGTGGTGCTCCACATGGTAGTTCATGTTCCAATAGATGAACCGGCTCACCGGGTTCATCAGCACCGAGCGGGAATTGAGCCGGTGGTCGGTTACATTGTCGGCTAGCCCGCCATGCTGGAGCAGGCCAGTCAACACATGGTGCCAGGCACCGTAGAGCCGGGGCAGGCCGATCAGCATCAGTGGCAAGATCGACCCCATCCACAGCGAAAGCGCCAGCGTCGCCAGATAGATAGCCAGCCAGATACGTGCCACGCGGATCACCTTGGCATGCTCCATTTCGGGGATGAAGCTCTTCTCCTCCGGCGTCACCACGCCGGCAGCGTTCCGCACCATGTCGAGCATGGCGCAGCCGGCGTCGAGGATGCCGAAGAAATTGAGGATCACCCGAAACAGGTCGGGCGGCCGCATCACGGCGATTTCCGGGTCCCGCCCGACGATCACCGTATCGGTATGGTGCCGCGCATGGCTCCAGCGCCAGGTCACCGGATTGCGCATGATCATGAAGCAGGCGATCTGATAGACGACGTTGTTCATCCACCGCGTTTTGAACGCCGTGCCATGCCCGCATTCATGCCAGCGGGAGTCCGAGGCCGAGCCGTAAAGTACTCCATAGCCTAGGAAAAACGGCACGGCCCACCAACTGCCCCAGAAGTAGATACCGCCTGCCGCCAGCACCAGCATGGAGCCGAGCCAGATCACGGTGTCGCGGATCGCCGGGCCGTCCGAGCGCTGCATCAGCGCCTTCATCTGCTTGCGGTCGACCTCGGTGTGATACCACTCGGCGGCGGCCAGACCGCTGGCAATAGCGGCTTCCGAGCTGGGGCCGAGCAGGTTGTAGTCGCGTTTCGCAGTTTGGGCCAATTGTGCCTCTCGATGCTAACAGTCCGCTAGCGAATTCCCTGCTTTTGATGCTGGCAAACTTGCGACTTTTCCGCAATCCGCGCATGATGGTTTCTATCATTGCCATCATTATTGCACTTGCCTGTATGATGGAAATTTGCAGGAGATCGCCTTGGTCCGCCGCCCGACTGTTGCCGATATTGCCCGCATTGCCGATCTGAGCGTCGCCACAGTCGATCGGGTGCTCAATGGCCGCCTGCCGGTACGCCAGGAAACGGCCCAGCGGGTCTTCAGCGCCGCCGAGCAAATCGGCTATCACGGCTCCGGCCTCATCCGCCGCCGGCTTGAGCAAAATCTGCCGCATTACCGGCTGGGCTTCCTACTGCAACGGCCGGATCAGTTGTTCTATCAGGACGTCGCGACGGCGCTGCAACAGGCCAGCGCCAGTCCGACGCAGTTCCGCGTCACTCCTGCCATCGCTTTCCTCGCCAACCAGACCCCAGGTGAAATCGCTTCGCGGCTGGCCGAAATGGCGCCGCGCGTTGATGCCATCGCCATGGTGGCCGTGGATCACCCCGCCGTTACTGCGGCAGTGCAGGAGGTCGAGGCGGCTGGAAAGCCGGTGTTTTCGCTGCTGTCGGATTTTGCCGCCGGCATCAGGCGCGGCTATGTCGGCACCAATAACCGCAAGGTCGGCCGCACGGCCGGCTGGCTGATCGCCAAATCCGCCAAGGCCCCGGGCAAGGTGGTGGTCTTTGTCGGCAGCCACCGCTTTCACGGCCATGAAATGCGCGAGATCGGCTTCCGCTCCTATCTGCGCGAGGCGGCGCCTGATCTATCGATCATCGACACCCAGGTTAGCCTCGAAGACGGTGCGCTCGCCCATGAAGCAACGCTCGATCTGCTGCGCCGCCATCCCGATCTATCGGCCATCTATGTCGCCGGCGGTGGCACCGAGGGCGTCATCACCGCCCTGCGTAACGAGGGTATGGCGGGCCGCATCGCCCTGGTCTGCAATGAGCTGAACCCGGTGACCCACGCGGCTTTGGCCGACAATATCGCCACCGCCGTCATCGGCACTCCGCTCGCCGCGTTGGGCCCCAGCATTGTCAGCCTGATGGCGGCGGCGCTGGCCCATTCCGCCGCCGATTCTGCCGGCCAGACCTTCTTGCCCTTCGATATCTATGTCTCAGAGAACATCTAGTCTCGCCGGTTGAAACGTTTCTAGTCGCACGAATATTCCGTTTGACCGCGGATTATGCGGTCCATTCTGTCATATTTTGGAATGAACATTCCGCATTGACAATAGAACAGAACCCGTATTTCATTTGATCCAACGAAAGATCGGGTCCGGCCCGGCGATCCAGGGAGTGCGAGGCGTGTCCACCAGCCAGTCGATGGATTTTGCCATCAACCACATGTCGGCGCCGCAGTTGCGGCTGCCCGAATTCTTCGCGCTGGCCCGCCAATTGGGCGCCCCGCGCGTCGAAATCCGCAATGACATTGCCGGCAATGCCATCCTCGACGGCACGCCCGCAGCCGAGGTAAAAGCCCTCGCCAGGGCAAATGATGTAACCATCATTTCCATCAATGCCCTACAGAAATTCAATCAGCCCTCCGCCACCCGCCTGGCCGAGGCCGAAGCCCTGGCCGACTACGCCGCCCAAGCCGGCGCCCAGGCTCTGGTGCTCGTTGCGGCCAATGATGGTGCTATCGCCGACGCACACCAAAGGGTCGAAAATGCTAGCGGACTGTTAGCGTTGATCGCGCCAATCTTGCGCGAACGTGCATTGATTGGCCTCGTCGAGTGCCTGGGCTTTGAAACCTGCTCGCTGCGCTCCAAACGCGAAGCGGTTCAGGCGATCGACAATGCCGATGGCCGCGACGTGTTCCGGCTGACGCACGACACGTTCCACCATCACCTCGCGGGTGAGCCCGACCTGTTCCCCGAGCTGACCGGCCTCATCCACATCTCCGGCGTCGATGACCCGACGATTGCTGTCAGCGACATGCGCGACAGCCATCGCCTGCTGGTCGGTCCCAAGGATCGCCTCGGCAATCTCGAACAGATCGCCGCGCTGCGGGCAGGGGGCTACATTGGTCCGCTCTCGTTCGAGCCTTTTGCCGAAGAGCTGCGTCACCTGGCCGATCCGGCCGCTGCGATCAGCCAAAGCATGGATTTCATCGTCGCGGGGCTCAAGGAGAAGGCCGCGTGACCAACTAATTCCCGAGCAAGGGAAAGATCCGGACATAATGGGCGCGACCGGACGCCCAGCTCTCTTGGAGGAGAATGAGCAATGAAGAAGATCGTAATGGCCGCATTGGCGACCACGATGCTGACCAGCTTTACCGGCGCCGCAATGGCCGAGACCGTCGGGGTCAGCATGGCCGCGTTCGACGATAATTTCCTGACCGTATTGCGCAATGGCATGGGCGACTATGCCAAGACGCTCGATGGCGTCGAGCTGCAGGTGGAGGACGCGCAGAATGACGTGTCCAAGCAGATGAGCCAGATCCAGAACTTCATCGCTTCGGGCGTCGATGCCATCATCGTCAATGCCGTGGATACCGACGCCACTGCGCCCATGTCCCAGCTGGCCGCCGATGCGGGCATTCCGCTGGTCTATGTCAACCGCCAGCCGGTCAACCTCGATACCCTGCCCGAAAAGCAGGCATTCGTCGCATCTAACGAAGTCGATTCCGGCACGCTCGAAACCAAGGAAGTCTGCCGCCTGCTAACCGAAGCGGGCAAGACGGAAGCCAATATCGTGGTCATGATGGGCGAGCTGTCCAACCAGGCTGCCCGCCAGCGCACCCAGGACGTGCATGATGTGATCGCCACGCCCGAATGCTCGTTCATGAAGATCGCCGAAGAGCAGACGGCAAACTGGTCACGCCAGCAGGGCGCCGATCTGGTGGCCAATTGGCTCTCGGCCGGCATCCAGTTCGATGCCGTGGTCGCCAATAATGACGAAATGGCCATCGGCGCCATCCAGGCCCTCAAGGCCGGCGGCGTGGCCATGGATGCCGTGATCGTGGGCGGCGTTGACGCCACTCAGGACGCCCTGGCCGCAATGGCCGCCGGCGATCTCGACGTCACCGTGTTCCAGAACGCCGCGGCCCAGGGCTCCGGTGCGCTCGACGCGGCTCTCGCGCTTGCCCGTGGCGAGAGCGTGGAACGCGAAGTCTGGGTGCCGTTCGAACTGGTGACCCCGGCTAACCTGGCCGATTACCAGGCCAAGAACTGATCTCCTGCCGGCGCGTCCCCAACGGCGCGCCGGCATCTTTCCTTGAACAGAGTTTGAACATGAAGCTGACCACAGCCCTGCTTGGCGCAACGGCGCTGCCCTTCCTGCTATCGGTGCCCAGCCACGCCGAAAATATCGGCGTCTCCATGGCCCGCTTTGACAGCACCTTTCTCACCCTGCTGCGCAATGGCATGGAGGCCCGCGCCGCCGAGCTGGGCGATGTGACGATGCAGGTGGAAGACGCAGTCAACGACCCCAGCAACCAGCTCAATCAGGTCAGCAATTTCATCGCTTCGGGCGTTGACGCCATCATCATCGCCGCCGTGGATGCCGATAGCACCCCGGCCATGACGGCGCTGGCCGATGCGGCCGGCATTCCCATCATCTATGCCAATCACCCGCCCGCCGATCTCGATAGCCTGCCGGCCAAGGCCGCCTTTGTCGGCTCCAACGAAATCGATTCCGGTACGCTGCAGACCAAGGAAGTCTGCCGCCTGCTGGGTGGCAAGGGCAATGTGCTGATCCTGATGGGTCCGCTCAACAACCATTCGGCCCTGCAGCGCACCAAGGACGTGCATGATGTGATCGCCACCGACGAGTGCAAGGGCATGAGCGTGCTCGAAGAGCAGACCGCCAATTGGGATCGCCTCGAAGCGGCCAATCTGATGACCAATTGGCTCTCCTCGTCCCTCGAATTCGATGCCGTCATCGCCAATAATGATGAGATGGCCATCGGCGCCATCCAGGCGCTAAAATCGGTCGGCCGGGACATGAATTCCGTGCTGGTCGCAGGCGTCGATGCCACGCCCGATGGTCTGGCCTCGATGGCCGCCGGCGATCTCGACGTAACCATTTTCCAGAATGCCCATGCGCAGGGCGCTGCCTCCATCGATGCCGCTCTCGCCCTGGCGCGGGGCGAGCCGACCGAGCAGAAAATCTGGGTCCCCTTCGAATTGGTGACCCCACAAAACATGGCCGACTACGCCAATTAGGCAGCAATCGCGCGGACGCGCTGGTGAGCCCGGCGCGTCCCGCAAATCAGAGCAGGAGGCAGCGATGGTTAGTCCGCAGACAATGCGTGCGGTGCGTGAAAGCGGGGCGGTGCCCAATGCTTCGCTGCTGCTGGAAATCTCCAATGCCCGCAAGGAATTTCCCGGCGTTGTGGCGCTCGATGACGTGTCGCTCAAGCTGCGGCGCGGCACCGTTCATGCCCTGATGGGCGAGAATGGCGCGGGAAAATCTACGCTGATGAAGATCATCGCCGGCATTTACACGCCCGATAGCGGCGAGGTGAAGCTGCGCGGCGTCAATATCCAGCTCAAGTCGCCGCTCGATGCGCTCGAAAACGGCATTGCCATGATCCATCAGGAACTCAACCTGATGCCCTATATGAGCGTGGCCGAAAATATCTGGATCAGGCGCGAGCCGCTGACCCGTTTCGGCTTTGTCGATCATGGCGAGCTCAACCGGCGCACGGCTGCTTTGTTCGCCAAGCTCAATATCGATATCGATCCCGAAGTGCAGGTTTCAACGCTCTCCGTGGCCAGCCGGCAGATGGTCGAGATCGCCAAGGCGGTGTCCTATGAGAGCGACGTGCTCATCATGGATGAGCCCACCTCGGCGCTGACCGAAACCGAGGTGGCGCACCTGTTTTCGATTATTCGCGACCTGCGCAGCCAGGGCAAAGGCATTATCTACATCACCCACAAGATGAATGAGCTGTTCGAGATCGCCGACGAGTTCTCGGTGTTCCGCGATGGCCGCTATATCGGCACTCATGCCTCGACCGATGTGACCCGCGACGAAATCATCCGCATGATGGTGGGGCGCGAAATCACCCAGATGTTCCCCAAGGAAATCGTGCCGATTGGCGATGTGGTGCTCTCGGTCAAGGACCTGGCGCTCAGGGGCGTGTTCTCCGACATCAGTTTTGATGTGCGCGCCGGAGAAATCCTGGGCATTGCCGGGCTGGTCGGCTCGGGGCGCTCCAATGTGGCCGAGACGATTTTTGGGGTAAGTCCGGCCACCAGCGGCAGCATTTCCATCAATGGCAAGCCGGTCACCATCGAGTCGCCCACCGTCGCCATTCAGCATGGCATGGCGTTCATCACCGAAGACCGTAAGGAAACCGGGTGTCTCCTGGCGCTCGACATTCAGGAAAACATGCAGCTTGCTGTGCTGCAGGATGGCTATACTAAGTTCGGCTTTGTCACCCAGGGCGCGCTGTCGCGCACCTGCGAGGAGATGAGCCAGAAGCTGCGCGTCAAAACGCCCAGCCTTGATGAGCGGGTGGAAAATCTCTCCGGCGGCAACCAGCAAAAGGTGCTGATCGGGCGCTGGCTGCTGACCAATCCGAAAATCCTCATTCTGGACGAGCCGACGCGCGGCATCGATGTCGGCGCCAAGGCGGAGATTCACAAGCTGGTCAGCCAATTGGCGCGCCAGGGCGTGGCCGTCATCATGATTTCATCCGAACTCCCCGAAGTGCTGGGCATGAGCGACCGCATCATGGTGATGCACCATGGCCGCGCGACGGGGTTTTTGGATCGGGCCGAGGCAGATCAGGTGAAGATCATGGATTTGGCGGCACGATGATGAACCAGTTCCCCCTCATCCGGCGCTGCGCGCCACCTTCTCCCACGAGGGGAGAAGGGGAACTCAGCGCCAGCCGAATGCTCGAAGCCCACCCTTCTCCCCTCGTGGGAGAAGGTGCCCCAAAGGGGCGGATGAGGGGGCCTTTCTTTGCTCCCACGACAAAACATTTGGGGAGGACCCAGCCATGACCACATCAGAAACCCTCGCAACGCCGCGGACGCGGCGGCGCAAATTGCCGACGGAGTTGTCCATCCTGCTCGTGCTGGCCGGCATTGCGCTGACCTTCGAGCTGCTCGGCTGGATCTTCATCGGCCAGTCCTTCCTGATGAACCAGCAGCGGCTGACCATCATGATCCTGCAGGTGTCCGTGGTCGGCATTATCGCCGTCGGCGTGACGCAGGTCATCATCACCGGCGGCATTGACCTTAGCTCCGGCTCGGTCGTGGGCATGACGGCCATGATCGCCGCCAGCTTCGCCCAGTCCGCCGATTGGGCCCGCCCGGTCTATCCGGCGCTGGTCGGCCTGCCGGTCATCATCCCGCTAGTGATTGGTCTTGCCATCGGCACGCTGGCCGGCATCATCAATGGCTCGCTGATTTCCTACACCAAAATCCCGCCCTTCATCGCCACTCTGGGCATGATGGTATCGGCGCGTGGCGTGGCCAAATGGTACACCAAGGGCCAGCCGGTTTCGGGCCTGACCCCCGACTTCACCTTCATCGGCATGGGCATCTGGCCGGTGGTGATCTTCCTCGGCGTGGCGCTGATCTTCCACATCGCATTGCGCTATACCCGCTATGGCAAATTCACCTACGCCATCGGCGCCAATCCGCAGGCGGCGCGGGTTTCGGGCATCAATATCGAAAAGCACCTGATCAAGGTCTATGCCATTGCCGGCATGCTGGCGGGACTGGCGGGCCTGGTCACCGCCGCCCGCGCCCAGACTGCGCAGGCCGGCATGGGCGTGATGTATGAGCTTGATGCCATTGCTGCGGCCGTTATCGGGGGCACTTCGCTGGCGGGCGGGCAGGGGCGCATCACCGGCACGGTCATCGGCACCATTATTCTGGGGACCATGACCTCGGGCTTCACCTTCCTGCGGGTCGACGCCTACTATCAGGAGATTATCAAGGGCATGATCATCGTCGCCGCCGTGGTCACCGACCAATACCGGCAGCGCAAGCGGAAGAAGGTCTGATTTTCGCCACCCCGCCGGCGCATCGCCTTCGCGTGCATTAGAATAACCGCGCCCCACGGCGCCACTACCCGGAGACTATCAAATGACTGTTCGTTTCGGCCTGCTTGGCGCCGGCCGCATCGGCAAGGTGCATGCCAAGGCCATCTCGTCCAATCCAACCGCCCAACTGGTGGCCGTGGCCGACGCCTTTGAGAAGGCCGCCACTGACATCGCCGGCCAATATGGCTGCGACGTCCGCAGCATCGAGCAAATCCTGTCGGCAACCGACATTGACGCCGTGGTTATCTGCACGCCCACCGACACCCATGCCGATCTGATCGAGCAGTTCTCCCGGGCCGGCAAGGCCATCTTCTGCGAGAAGCCGATCGACCTCGATGTCGAGCGCGTCAAGGCCTGCCTCAAGGTGGTCGATGCCGAAGGCGCCACGCTGATGGTCGGCTTCAATCGCCGCTTTGACCCCCATTTCATGGCCGTGCATGACGTGATCGCCAGGGGCGAAATCGGCACTGTGGAAATGGTCACCATCGTCTCGCGCGACCCCGGCGCGCCGCCGGTCGATTACATCAAGCGCTCGGGTGGCATTTTCCGCGACATGACGATCCACGATTTTGACATGGCCCGGTTCCTGCTGGGCGAGGAGATCGACAGTGTCACCGCCCAGGCCTCCGTGCTGGTCGATCCAGCCATCGGCGCGGCCGGCGATTATGACAGTGTCTCGGTGATGCTCTCGACCGCCTCGGGCAAGCACGCCACCATCTCCAATTCGCGCCGCGCTACCTATGGCTATGACCAGCGCATCGAAGTGCATGGCTCCAAGGGCGCCGTCTCGGCCGAAAACCAGCGCCCGGTCTCCATCGAAGTCGCCAATGCCACCGGCTACACCCGCCCGCCGCTGCACGACTTCTTCATGACCCGCTATACCGACGCGTATGCGCGAGAAATCAGCACCTTCGTGGATGCGGTTGAATCAAAATCTCCGGCTTCGCCGAGTGGGTTGGATGGTTTGATTGCACTAGCGCTGGCGGATGCGGCGCTGAAGTCGGTCAGGGAAGGCCGGGCCGTGAAGGTGAGTGAAGTGCTTGGGGTGTTGGCGGATAAGAGCGTGTTCCAGGGGCGGTAAGCACTCAGGAACGCGTGGATCACCACGCGCTCCTCACCCACGATCTCCCTCGGGCTTGACCCGAGGGCCACTCTCAGCACGGCGTGAGCGGCGAATGGCCCTCGGGTCAGGCCCGAGGGAGATGCGGTGGGGAGGACGGCATTGTGCCTACTTCAACAACCACTCATGCTCGGGCGCGTTGTGGAATTTCCACACCCGCTTGGGCCCAGCCATCACATTGAGATAATAGAGATCATACCCCGCCGTGGTCGCCACCGGGTGATAGCCCCTGGGCACCAGCGTCACGTCGCCGTCTTCGATCGCCAGCGCCTCATCGAGGCTGCGGTCATCGGTGTAGACGCGCTGGAAGGCGAAGCCTTGCGGTGGATTGAGGCGATGGAAATAGGTCTCTTCCAACTGGCTCTCGTGGGGCAGGTTATCCTGATCATGCTTGTGCGGCGGGTAGGAGGAGGTGTTGCCCTGGGGGGTGATCACTTCCACCACCAGCAGGGAATGGGCCGAATTATCGTCCTCGGGCATGATATTGTGGACATGCCTGATATTGGCGCCCTTGCCGCGCGTGAGGCGTGGATGGGTGCCCGGCGGAATTACCTTGGCCTTGTAATCCCCGCCGCCCGGCGCTGCGCAGACTGCCAGCTCGAGCGCTGTTGTCGCATCGACCGCCCATTCGCTGCTTTTGGGCACATAGACCGCCCAGGGCGCGCCCTCGAACGGGCTCATGCGCTCGCCGATTTCGCCGAAATCCACGCCATCGACCGAAATGCGCGCCTTGCCGCTGACCAGCACCAGGCAAAGCTCGCGATCCCCCGCTTCGCCGCCGGTCACTTGGCCGGCCGCCAGCTTGTGCAGGGCAAAGCCGACATAGGTCCAGCCGGCCGATGCCGGAGTTACGTCATGAACCAGGCCCGTCTTGGCTTTCGGGCGGAGGCGGAGGTGGGAGTTGCTCATCGGTAGGGTCCTCCTTGGGGAAGGCATAAAAGAAATTGTAGAGCGAATAGGCCAAAGCCGCGCCCACCAGCACGCCCCAGAACGGCTCCTTGCTCCAGAGCCATTCATAGGCGCACCACACCGCCAGAAACCCGGTGATGGCAACGCGCCGCCACAGGGGCTTGAACCATTTAAGGTCGTCTGCTTTCAAAACCGATCCGCCTTCTTCTTGAGAACCTGACCAGCCTTTAGCATATCGCGGGCCGAAAGCTCACCCCTTGGGAAAGCCCTCGGTCTCCACGGTGTAGCCAGCAGCAGTCATCACCCGCATCAGCTCCTTGTGGCCCACCTGCGCCATACGCAGCGGCGGATTGGCCTTGGGGTCCTGCTCGGCCTCGACGACAAACCAGCCCTCATAGCCATAATCGGCAAATTTCTGCACGATGGCGCCGAAATCGAGCGAGCCATCGCCCGGCACGGTGAACGCGCCCAGTGCCACCGCATCGAGAAAGCTCTGCTTGGTGCGATCCAGCCCGTCCACCACCGAGCGGCGAATATCCTTCACATGCACATGGTTGATGCGGGCATGGTGATTGTCGATGGCGCGCAACACATTGCCACCGGCAAAGGCCAGGTGGCCCGCATCGAGCAGCAGCGGAATGCCCGCGCCCGACGCCTTCATGAAGGCATCCAGCTCCGGCTCGGTCTCGACCACGGCCGCCATGTGGTGATGATAGCTCAGCGGCATGCCCTGATCGGCACACCATTCGCCAAATGCGGTGACCTTTTTGGCATAGGCGACCATTTCGTCGTCGGAAAGCTTGGGCTTGGTGGCCAGTGGCTTGGAGCGGTCGCCCTGGATGGAGCGGCCAACCTCGCCATAAACGATGCAGGGCGCATTGACCGCCTTGAACAGCTCGATCATCGGGGCGATGCGGTCCTTATTGGCCCCCAATTCCTCATCGACCAGCGTGCCGGAAAACCAGCCGCCGCAGAGGGTGACGTCGGCCGCACGCAAAATCGGCAGCATCACATCGGGATCATCGGGAAAGCGGCGGCCCTTTTCCATGCCGGTAAATCCGGCCGATCGCGACTGGCGCAGGCATTCTTCCAGCGACACATCATCGCTGAGTTCCACCAGATCGTCGTTCCACCACGCGATGGGCGACATGCCGAGTTTGGCTTTCAATTCGTCTCTCCTGCGCGTTCGCGCCTAGTACCCCCTCCTAGCCTCCCCCTGATAGGGGGAGGGACAGATCGGGGCTTTCGTAAATCTCACAACACCCACCACGCGGTTCCTCCCCCTATCAGGGGGAGGCTAGGAGGGGGTACCGATCCAGGTTTTACCCTGCCCGCTGCGCCTTAAGCGCCTTCACATAGCCTTCGCGAGCCGCATTTACCTGCGGCCGGTCGGATACTTCCGGCACCGCCACGTCCCACCAGGAGCCACCCTCATCGGTGGTGATCAGCGCATCGGTATCGATCACGATCACTGTGGTTCGGTCCACGCTTTCGGTTTCGTGCAGCGCCGTTTCCAGCTCGGCAATCGAGCCGACCTTGCGCGATACGGCGCCCATCGCGGCGGCGTGGGCGGCAAAATCGATTCCGGGCAGAGTGACATGGTGGGTGTCCTTCAACAGATTGTTGAAGTTGGCGCCGCCCGTGGCCATTTGCAGCCGGTTGATGCAGCCATAGCCTTCATTGTCGAGCAGCACGATGGTCAGCTTGGCGCCCAGCATGATCGAAGAGGCGATCTCGGAATTGAGCATCATGTAGCTACCGTCGCCGACCATGACGACCACGTCGTCCTGCGGTCGCGCCAGCTTGACGCCCAGCCCGCCGGCAATCTCGTAGCCCATGGTAGAGAAGCCGTATTCCAGGTGATAACTGCCCGGCTTGCCGGCCTTCCACAGCTTGTGCAATTCGCCCGGCAGGCCACCGGCGGCGCAGACCAGCGTGGCGTTCTCGCGGGCGCGCTGCACGGCCCCGATCACCTGGGCATCGGAGGGCAGCTCGGCATTAGTGCTCGCAGTCGCCTTGTCGGCGGCGATCAGCCATTCCTCCTTGCCCGCCTCGGCCTTTTCGCTCCACGCATCCTCGACGACCCAGCCTGGCAGTGCGGCATGGAGCGCATCGAGCCCCGCCCGCGCATCGGCCACTAGCGGCATGCCATTGTGCTTATGGGCGTCGAAGGGCTGCACATTGAGGCCAATAATCTTGAGGTCCGGGTTCTGGAACAGCGCCCAGGAGCCGGTGGTGAAATCCTGCAGCCGCGTGCCCACGGCCAGCACCACATCGGCGTCTTGAGCCAGCGCGTTGGATGCCGATGAACCGGTAACGCCAACCGAACCCATATTGAGGCGATGGTCATGGGGCAGGGCGCTTTTGCCCGCCTGCGTTTCCATCACGGGAATGCCATGGGCCTCGGCAAAAGTGCGCAGGCTGTCGGTTGCCTGCGAATAAAGTACGCCGCCCCCCGCGATGATCACCGGCTTCTTGGCCATGCGCAAAGCCGCGGCGGCGGCCGCGAATTCCTCGGCATCGGGCATCACCCGGCGGGGTACCCAGATTTTCTCGGCAAAAAAGCTCTCGGGATAATCATAGGCTTCCGCCTGCACATCCTGGCACAGCGAAAGAGTCACCGGGCCGCATTCGGCCGGATCGGTCAGCACCTGCATGGCGCGACGCAGGGCGGGAATGATCTGTTCGGGCCGCGTGATGCGGTCGAAATAGCGGCTCACCGGCTTGAAGCAATCATTGGCCGAAACCGAACCATCGCCCCAATCTTCCACCTGCTGCAACACCGGGTCGGGCAGGCGATTGGCAAACACGTCGCCCGGCAGCAGCAGCACCGGCAGGCGGTTCACATGCGCCAGGGCGGCCGCTGTCACCATGTTCAGCGCGCCCGGCCCGATCGAAGAGGTACATGCCATGAAGCGCTGGCGGAAACTGGCCTTGGCAAAGGCAATCGCCGCATTGGCCATGCCCTGCTCGTTCTGCGCCCGATAGGTCGGCAGCGTATCCTTGATGGAATGCAGCGCCTCACCCACGCCGGCCACATTGCCATGTCCGAAAATGGCGAACACCCCGCCAAAAATCGGCACCGTCTCGCCATCGATCACGGTCTTCTGCATCGTCAGAAACCGCGCAACAGCCTGCGCCATGGTTAGTCGGATCGTGTTCTGGCTCATGGGCCTGTTCCTCAAAGATCAGCCGGGTTCGCCCGGTCAGTGTATATTGCGGGTCGGTCCGGCGCGAAGGCTAAGCCGCCTTCGTCTCCCCCAGCCGCTCCCAAATCTCGACCAGTGCGCTGAAGCGGCGCGCCATATCGGCCACGGCCTCTTCGTCGGTGATTTCCCCCAGCAGCCATTTCCGGGCCGCTTCGGCGAAAATCGTGCGGCCCACGGCAAAACCCTTGACCGTGCGCGAGGCATGCGCCGCCGCAAAGCCGGCCTCCAATGCGTCCTGGGGGGCTTCGAGCCCCAGCAGCACCACGCCCCGGCAGAATGGATCGCGCGCTTCGATCACTGCATCCACCGCGGCCCAGGCGGCCCGGTCGGCCTGGGGCTCGAGCTTCCACCAATCGGGCTTGAGCCCCGCATCGTAGAGTTCGGTCAGCGCGCGGGCAGTGGTGTCGGCTTTGAGCGCGCCATGCTTGCTGGCGATGATTTCGATCAGGATATCGCGGCCGATTTTGCGGGCAGCATCATGGGCGGCCTGCAGCTTGTCGATCTGCTCAGCCTTGAGCGCGGCGGGATCGTCGGGATGGAAGAAACACAGCACCTTGAGACAATGCTCGACCGGCCAATCGAGCAGGCGCGAACCAAGATCCTGCGAAAATTCAAAGCGCAGCGGGCGCGAGCCGGGCAGTTCGACCGGGCGGGCCAGCCAAAAGCCCTTGGCCTCGGCGGCGAACAGCGCCTTGCGGCCATGCTTGTCATCGAGCAGCATGCCGAACCCCGGCCGGCCATTGGCGACGCGCGCGGCGGCTTCCACGGCCAGCACCTTGAAAGCGGCAATGGAGTCTTCCTTGGCGCCCGGCATGTCCTCGAGCTGGCTGCGATGATCGATAGCCAGCGCCATCAGCTTGGGCCACTCGCGGCGGCGATTGGTGGCCCAATGAATGTGGTTGAGGTTGTCGTCGTTGCGCAGGGCGCGTTTGGTGCTGCCCTTGGTTAGGAAGCTCTCAAGCTCGGCCCAGCTCGGATATTCCGGCGAACACATCAGGCGCGACACGGCAAAAGCGCCGCAGGCATTGGCCCAGGTGGCCGAGGTTTGGAGGTCTTCACCCCTAAGCCAGCCGCGCAGGAAGCCCGACATGAAGGCGTCGCCGGCCCCCAGCACATTATAGACCTCAATGGGGAAGCCCGCGCCGACAATGCCGTCTTCCAGATCATTGGGAATGGCGCCGTCATAGACGATGCAGCCCATGGCGCCGCGCTTGAGCACGATGGTTGCCGCGGTCAGCGAGCGAATGGTCTTCAGCGCCGCCGGCAGATCGGCCTCGCCCGAGGCGATCAGCACTTCTTCTTCGGTGCCGACGACGAGATCGCAATCAGGCAGCACGGACTGGTATTTCTGCGACACGTGATCGGAGGCGACATAGCGCTCGAACCCGGCCTCATGCCCGGCAAGACCCCATAGATTGGGGCGATAATCGATATCGAACACCACCTTGCCGCCATGCGCTTTGGCAAAGCGGATCGCCTTTTTCTGCGCCGCTTCGCTATTGGGGCGCGAGAAATGGGTGCCGGTGACCACGATGGAGCGGGAAGAGGCGATATGGGCTTCCGAAATATCCTCTTCCGACAGCGCCATGTCAGCGCAATCGGTGCGGTAGAAAATCATCGGGGAGACGCCTTCGGCCTCGACCGACAGCAGCACGAGCGCGGTCAGGCGCTCTTTGTCCGTGGCGATGCCGGCGGTGTCGACGCCTTCGCGCACCAATTGCTCGCGGATGAAGCGGCCCATCTGCTCATTGCCGACGCGGGTGATCAGGGCCGATTTGAGCCCCAGCCGCGCCGTGCCGATGGAGATATTGGCGGGGCACCCGCCAACGGATTTGGCAAAGCTGCCGATATCTTCGAGTTTAGTGCCGATTTGCTGGCCGTAGAGATCAACCGAGGCACGGCCGATGGTGATGACGTCGAGCGTCTGGCGCCCGTGGCCTGGCTGCGCATTCGTCAATCGGTCCTCCCCTCGGCTTGCGCCGGTCTCTAAGCTATTCCTGCGCCTGTCCGGCGCTTGCGATTATGAAACATGGGTTCCGGCAATTCGTCAACATGGAATGTTCATTCCAAACGTTAGAATGCACCATTACCACGGCAAAGCTGTGACATCAGCGCCGGCGGCGCTTCTCGGCGATGGAAACGGTGAGGGCCATGGCAAAGGCCATGCTGGCCGACAGCGAGCGGAACCCGGCATGGTCGGCCTCCACTACCTCAAACCATTCGCGCGAGCACTCGGCCAGCGGCGAAAACGCCGAATCGGTCAGCGACACGACGGGAATGCCCCGCGCCGCCATGGCCCGCGCCTGGGTCGCGCTTTCGGAGGCATAGGGCGAGAAACTGATGGCAAAGGCGGCATCGCGCGGCGTCGCCATGGCTAGCATATCGTCGTCAATGCCGGCCGCCGTGCCGACCAATTGATACCTCACCTTCAGCTTGCCAAAGGCATAGGCCATATAGCTGCTGATCGGGTAGGAGCGCCGCTTGGCGATCAGGTAAATCGTTTCGGCATTGGCCAGCAAAGTCACGGTGCGCTCGAAGCCGTCGGGGTCCACAGCGGCCGTCAGCGCATCGATCGAGCGGTGCGCGGCGGCGGCGAAGCCATTGAAAATCGTGGTGCTCTCGGCCAAGGCGGCGCCATTCTGCTCCAGCGTGCGCAGCCGGTCCTCATAGGACGATGTGCGCTCGCGCAATCGGGCGCGGAACAGCAATTGCAGGCCGGAAAAACCCTCAAAGCCAAAGTGCTGGGCAAAGCGCACCAGCGTCGACGGCTGCACCTCGGCTGATTCCGCAATGCTGGCCGCGGTGCCGAAGGCGATCTCGTCGGGATGGTCCAGCGCATAGGCGGCCACCTGCGTCAGACGCTTCGGCAACTCGCCCTTGCGTTCCAAAATGGCCGCCCGCAGCGCATCAAAATCCCCCGGCGGCTGCATCTTCTCGACCATTCCGTCCCCCTTTTTGCCCCCATAATCCCCAATCCGTGCCGCCAATCAAGTGCTATTAGAAAGCCTATTCCGAAAATAGAACAAATGGCATATCCATTTCGATAGGAGTGGAGGACGGAATGAAAGCATCAATTGGCGTCGGGTTGATCGGCACCGGCTATATGGGCAAATGCCACGCGCTGGCCTGGAACAGCGTCAAACCGGTCTTCGGCAGCGGGCCACAGCCGCGCCTCGTGCATCTGGCCGAGGTGAATGCCGACATTGCGCAGACCAAGGCCGACGAGTTCGGCTTTGCCAAGGCGACGGGCGATTGGCGCGACTTGATTGCGGATCCGGAAGTGGATGTCGTTTCAGTCACCACGCCCAATGCCTTCCACGCCGAAATGGCGATCGCGGCGCTGCAAGCCGGCAAGCATGTGTGGTGTGAAAAGCCGATGGCGGTGGCGCTGGCCGATGCCGAACGCATGGCAGCTGTGGCCAATGCCTCGGGCAAGGTTGCGGTGCTGGGTTACAATTACATTCAGAACCCGCTGGTGCGCCATATCGGGGCGCTGCTGGAGCAGGGCGCCATCGGCCAGGTGAACCACGTCCGGCTGGAAATGGACGAGGACTTCATGGCCGACCCGGAGGCGCTGTTCTATTGGAAAAGCGAGGCCAGTTCAGGTTATGGCGCGCTGGACGATTTTGGCGTGCATCCGCTGAGCCTGCTGCACATTCTGTTCGGCTCGGTGACGCGGGTCTTTGCGCATCTGGCCAAGCCATATCCGACGCGCCCCACCAAGGACGGGGCGGCGCGGGCCGTCGAAACCTTCGATATTGCCAGCGTGCTGTTCGAGATGGGCGAGGGGATCAGTGGCGTCATGGCGCTCAACCGCTCAGCCTGGGGCCGCAAAGGGCGCATTGCGCTGCAGATATTCGGGTCCAAGGGCTCGATTGTCTATGATCAGGAGCGGATGAATGAATTGCAGCTCTACACCACCGATGGGCCGGGCACCGAGCGGGGCTATCGAACCATCCTGACCGCGCCGCAGCATGCGCCCTATGACCGGTTCATTCCAGCGCCGGGACATGGGTTGGGCTTCAACGACCTCAAGATCATCGAGTGCCACGAATTGCTCAATGCCATTGCCGGGCAGCCGGCCCGGGTGATCGATTTTGCCAAGGGGCTGGTCATCGAGCGGACCGTGCATGCCATGGCACGGAGCCACGAGGAGCAGCGCTGGGTAGAGGTTTAGAGGCAATCGAACGCGTACTCAGCGAGCCACGATCTGCCTCCCTCCCCCTTGAGGGGAGGGAACGAGGGTGGGGGTGTCGAGCTACCCGCCGGCATGGAGTTTGTAGAGACATCGGCACCCCCACCCTAACCCTCCCCTCAAGGGGGAGAGACCGGATCGGGGCTCTCCAGCTGCGAAAAACCTGAATGTCGATTGGCTCTAAGCCAAACTCAGCCTCTGCCCCCTGTCGGTCTCGCTCCATAGAATGAACGAGGACGCGGCCAGGATCAGCGCGGCGCCCGGCCAGAACCACATGGATGGTACCTGGCCCAGGAAAATCCAGCCGATAAGGCCACTCAATGGCACTTGCAGATCGCCGAACGGCTGCAGGAAAGTCGCATCGGCTTTCTTATAGGCAAAGCTGGAAAAATATCGCGCCAGCGCCGTCAGAGCGCCAAGCAGCAGGAGCAGCCACAGTCCTGCGCCCGTGGGGAGCTGGAAGGGGAAGCCAGTGGCCAATTCAGCAGGGACAGTGGCAGGCGATAGCCATGCCAGCGCATTCACCACCAGCAGAATGAACAGGTGATTGGGTGTCACCAGTACGAGCAGGGAAAGCGTGAGGGTTTCCGGCGGCTCTTCGCGGGCGAGATATTTCGTCAGCACATCGGTCACGGCCCAAAGGGCGGCTGCGGCGACGGGGATCAGGGTGTGCCAGGTGACCCCTTCGCTGCCGACGCCCGAGACAATGATGGCGCCGGTGAAACCGACCATCGCTGCCACGATGCGGGGGGCGGAAGCGCGCTCGCCCAGGAACAGCGTGGATCCCAGAATGATGAACAGCGGGCCGGTGGACAGCAGGGTCACCATCTGCCAGATCGGCACGCCGGCGGCAAAGCCATAGACGAAGACATGAACGCCAAGCGCCGAAACGAAAGCGCGGACCTCGTGCGCCAAGGGGTGCCTCGTGCGCAGCTTATCGACGCCGATCCGCAGAATGAGCGGCAGGGCCAGCACGGAGGCGATGACATATTGCCAGAAGGCCATGCCGGTGGAACTCATGCCGAATTGCCAGGGCAGCACGGACTGAAGCGCGTTGGTGCCGGCAAAGGCAAGGCTCGCGGTGACCATGAAGAGGGCGCCGGTGGTGGCGTTTTGGGAAGTAGAGGAAATCTGGCTCATCTAAAGTCCTTTCCGTAACCAGTTTCCTCAGGGTTACGGGAGGCGGCGCAGCAGCAAGCGCCCGGCCAAAAAGGCACAGACGCCGGCAAGCAGCGTTTGTCCCGTTCTCTTTCATCCGGACTATGACCGTCGGCCCCGGAATTACACCGGATCTGCTGACCCTTGCATGTGGCAAGGCGCTCGCGGGCTTGAGGTTTTTTCCCCTTTACCGCCGGTGGGGAATTACACCCCGCCCTGAGAACGAATGCGAGAACCATCGTCTCGCAACGATGAAGATAGGGCAGGGGATTAACGCGCGCAAGAAGACACACGCATGATACTGGACGCGCTGCGTGAACAGTGCGGAAAAGTTTTGCGCGGGGAAGGGCTTGGGTGGGATGGCGGCGGCGCGGTACGGCCACGGCGTTGTTCCGGCGCAGGCCGGAATGACCCGGTGGCAGGACTGTGGTGCGAGACACATGGAACCTCAATCAACCACCGCGTCTCCCTCGGGCCTGACCCGAGGGCCACTCGCCGCTTGCGCCCGATTGAGAAAGGCCCTCGGGTCAGGCCCGAGGGAGACGCGGTGGGTG
This sequence comes from Devosia neptuniae, assembly GCF_025452235.1. NCBI lineage: Bacteria > Pseudomonadati > Pseudomonadota > Alphaproteobacteria > Hyphomicrobiales > Devosiaceae > Devosia > Devosia neptuniae. The sequence goes on along the minus strand of NZ_CP104965.1, from coordinate 3,825,008 downwards.
GAAGAGGTCGGGGTGACTTCGTTCTGGGAGATACGGGCATCGGAGTACCCCCTCCTAGCCTCCCCCTGATAGGGGGAGGGACCGTTTTGAGGTTGGGACTCCATATTGTCCCAAGAGTGGAGATATCCCTCCCCCTATCAGGGGGAGGTTAGGAGGGTAGCGCTGGCCCAGTGGCCACCCCCTCCCGTCAAAACCTAGCCGTTTTCGAGCCACTTCACCTGGTCGGCCGTGAGCTTGATGTCGAAGGCATTCATGCTGTCGTCCAGCTCGCCCAGGGTGCGTGGGCCGATGAGCGGGACGCTGGGGAAGGGCTGGGCCAGGACATAGGCGAGCGCGATGTGGATCGGGCTCTTGCCGAGTTGCTTGCCCAGCTCGATGGCGCGGTCGCGGCGGCCGAAGTTCTGCTCGTTATACCAGACGCGGACCAGTTCCTCATTGTCGGTCTTGTCGCGACCGGCGCGGTCGGTGAAGAAGCCACGGGCCTGGCTCGACCAGGAGAAATTGGTGACCTGGCGGTCATTGAGCCACTGCTTCCAATCCGGTGTCGAAGAGGTGACGCAGCCGTCCCAGATCGGGTCGAGCATTTCGGCCAAAGCGAAGTTGTTGGACAAGGCGCTGGGCTTGGTCTTGCCGGTGCGTTCGGCATAGGCGATAGCCTCATCGAACCGTTCCTTGGTCCAGTTGGAACCACCGAACGGCCCGCGAATGCGGCCGGCCTTGAGCTCGGCATCCATGGCGTCGACGAATTCACCCACCGGCACATCGGTATTGTCGCGGTGCATGAAATAGATGTCGACATAGTCGGTCTGGAGGCGATCAAGCGACTGGGTCAACTGCTTGGCGATCACGTCCGGATAAACCAGCGGGCTATGCGCGCCCTTGCCGATCAGCACCGATTGCTCGCGCGTGCCGCGGCTGGTGTGCCACTGCCCGAACAGCTTTTCGGTATAGCCACCGCCATAGATGAAGGCGGTGTCGAACAGATTACCGCCCTTTTCCCAGAAGGCATCGAGCAGGATAGCGCCCGAGGCGAAGCTCTTGAAATCCTCAAAGCCGAGGGCTGCCGCCGAAGCCTGCTTGGGCAGGTTCGGAATGGAACGCTTGGGGATGACAGTGCCATTGGGGCCGAGCGGGCGATTGGCCAGCGTGTTGACGCGCGTGGCGGGCTTTTCGACCGAATATTCGATCCCGGCATCCTTGCGCCAGGCGTCGAGCACGCGGGCATTGCCCAGGCTATCGGCCCAGCTCATGCCCGGCGCAGCCAGCTCCTGGCGCTTGGCGAAGATGGCTTCGGCAGCGGCATCGGCCTCGAAGGAATAGACATGGCGTTCTTCGCCGACGCTGATCGTCTCGCGGCTGCCGTCCTTCTTGACGATGTCGATCTTGCCGACGCCCTTGTCGCGGTCGCCACCGGCAAACCAGAAGTCCGGCACCTCGATGCGGCCTTCCGAGCCGTGAATGCGCAGTACATTGTCGAGGTTGACCATCACCGCGCAGGAGACCTGAGCGACAATGCCGTTCTCGAAGGTGAGCACGGCAGCCGCCCAATCATCGGTGCCTTCGGCATTGAGCTTGGCCGTGCCCGAAACCTTGATCGGATCGGCAAAGGGCTTGCCCAGAGCCGCGCCCGCGATGAAGCGCGACATGGAAACGGGATAGCCGCCGACGTCGAGAATGCCGCCACCAGCGAGGTCCGAGGCGAAGAGGCGATGCTGGGGCTGGAACTTGCCCATGGAGAAGCCGAAGCTCGACTGGATCATGCGGACATCGCCGATGACGCCCGAGCGGATGAGTTCGCCCAGCTTGGCCGTCTGCGGATGCAGGCGATACATGAAGGCTTCGCCCGCAAAGGTGCCCGCCTTGCGATGGGCGTGGAACACTGCATCGATCTCGAAGGCCGACAGCGCCAAGGGCTTTTCGATCAGCACATGCTTGCCTGCTTCGGCCGCCTTGATGGCCCATTCGGCGTGGCCGGTATGGGGCACGGCGATATAGACCGCGTCGATTTCGGGGTCGGCCAGCAGGGCATCATAGCCGTGCACGATTTTCGCGCCGGGGAAGTCCTTGGCCAGGTTCGGCTTATTGGGGTCGCGGGTCGCAATGGCGGCCAGAACGCCGTGTTTGGAACCGGCTACACCGCCCTGGAAGGCCTTGGCAATGCTGCCCGGCCCAATAATGCCCCAGCGGATTTTCTGATCGGTCGACATGATAATAGTCCTTGTTGAAACGGCTTTCTGATCCCGGGGGCGTGCTCCCGGGTGAAATGGATTAGCGCAGGCGATGGCCCGCGGCGTCGAAGAGGTAGGCGCGGTTGGCGTCGATGGAGACCGTGATCGCGTCGTGGCCCAGCTCGTGCCGGGATTCTTCGCGTTCGATCACCACCAACTCGCCGCCGGCATTGGCATAGACATAGCTGGTGGACCCCAGATGTTCGGCCACGTCGATCTGTAGCGTCAGATCGGAACTGCCGGCCCCGGCTTCGCCGAAATGCTCGGCGCGCACGCCGAGGGAAACCTTGTCGCCCACCGCGCCACCCGAAACGGGCAGGGTGAGGCGGGTCTTGCCATGGTTGGTCAATTCGACAGTGACGCTGTCAGCGGTTTTCTCGACCATGGTGGCGGCGAGGAAATTCATCTGCGGCGAGCCGATGAACCCGGCAACAAACTGGTTGGCCGGATCGTCATAGAGATCGAGCGGATGGCCGACCTGCTCGATAATGCCATCGCGCAGCACCACGATGGTGTCGGCCAGCGTCATAGCCTCGACCTGGTCGTGCGTCACATAGATGATCGTGGTCTGCAATTCCTTGTGCAGCCGGGCGATCTCGATGCGCATATGCACGCGCAGCTCGGCATCCAGATTGCTCAGCGGCTCGTCGAACAGGAAGACCTGCGGATTGCGGACAATGGCCCGGCCGATGGCGACGCGCTGGCGCTGGCCGCCGGAGAGTTCCTTGGGATAGCGATCGAGCAGGGGTTCGAGCGCCAGGATGCGGGCGGCCTGCTGCACCTGCTTGGCGATCTGCTCCTTGGCGACCCCGGCAAAGCGGAGCGCGAAGCCCATATTGTCGCGCACCGTCATATGCGGATAAAGCGCATAGGACTGGAACACCATGGCGATGCCGCGCTTGCTCGGGTCGACATCGTTCATGCGCTGGCCGCCGATTTCGAGATCACCGCCGGTAATGTGCTCGAGGCCCGCAATCATCCGCAGCAGCGTCGATTTTCCGCAGCCCGAGGGGCCGACGAAAACCACGAACTCCTTGGATTTGATCTCCAGATCAACGCCCTTGATGACTTCGACATTGCCGTAGGACTTGCGTACGGCCGTAAGTTTCAAACTGCTCATGACTGAACCTTATTTGACCGCGCCCAGCATGCCTTCGACGAAGCGGCGCTGGAGCAGGAAGAAGATGACGAGGGTGGGAAGGGTGGCCGCGATCGCGCCGACCATGATGACGCCGAAATCGGGCGTGTAGCCGGCAGCCAGCGTCGCTACCGCCAGGGTGAGCGTTTTCATCTCATTGGTCTGCAGCACGATCAGCGGCCACAGATAGCTGTTCCAGTTTGCCATGAAGACAATGATGGTCGCCGCCGCATAGGTGGAGCGCATCACCGGCATGTAGACATAGAGGAAGATCTGCCATTCCTTCAGCCCGTCGATTTTGGCCGCGTCGCGCAACTCGCTCGGGAACGCCTTGGTCGCCTGCCGGAAGTAGAAGATGATGAAGATCGAGGCGATGCTGGGCAGCAGCACGGCCTGGTAGGTGTTGATGATCTTGAACTGCGCCATCAAAATGAACAGCGGGATCATCAAGGCCGCGAACGGGATGGACAGCATCAGCAACAGGCCGCCAAAGACCTTTTCGCGGAAGCGCGAGCGGAACATCTCGAAGCCATAGCCGGCCATCGAGGCGATCAGCAGGGTCAGCACGGTTCCCAGGCCGGCCAGCAGGAACGAGTTGAACAGCACCCGCACCATGTCGAACGAGTTGACGAACTTGACGATATTGTCCCACAGCGCGCCGCCGGGCGTACCCTTGCCGCGAATGATGTCGGCCGAGGTATTGCTGGCGCCGACAACCATCCAGAAAAACGGGAAGATCGACAGGAAGGCCGCGAGCGACAGCAGCAGATAAGTGCCGGCGCGGCCGATAAGGGCGATTGGATTGCTCATGCGCGGCGGTCCTTGGCCACGATAAACTGGATCAGGCTGAGAATGCCCACCAGGATGACGATGACATAGCTGACGGTTGCCGCGTAGCCGAAGCTGGGCATGAACTTGAAGCTGAGATTGTAGATGTAGAGCGACAGGGTCAGCGTCGAATCCGAGGGGCCGCCCTGGGTCAACAGGTTGACCTCATCGAACAATTGCAGCGTGCCGATGGTTGAGATGACCGAGGTGAACAGGATCACGGGCTTGAGCAGCGGCACGGTGATGAACCAGAAGCGCGCCCAGGCGGGAACGCCGTCGATGCGGGCCGCTTCATAGATCGAGCGGTCGATATTCTGCATGGCCGCGAGATAGAAGATCATGTTGTAGCCGGTCCAGCGCCAGGTGATGGCGGTGATGACAACGACGCGGGCCCAGAACGGATCGGACAGCCAGTTGATCGGGTTTTCGATGAGGTGAAGCACCAGCAGCGTCTGGTTGGCAATGCCGTCAATCGCAAAGATCGATTTGAAGATGACCGAATAGGCAACCAGCGAGGTCACGCAGGGCAGGAAGATCGCAGTGCGGAAAAAGCCCCGGCCCCAGAGTTTGCTGTCATTGAGCGCATTGGCGAAAAACAACGCCAGCACCAGCATGATCGGCACCTGCATGGCCAGGAACAGCATCGTATTGCTGAGCGCGCGCAGGAAAACCGGGTCCTGCGTCAGTCGCATGATGTTGGCAAAGCCACCAAAGCTGAAATTCATCCCGCGGCCGACCTGGAAACTCATCCAGAGGGACCACAGGATCGGATAGACCATGAAAATGCCGAGCAGAACGAGCGCCGGCATCACAAAAAGCCAGCCGTTTATCCGTTCGCTGCGCGCCAATGCGGATTGCGCCATTGTATCCCCTTTGTGCCATGTCGAGCCAACGACCCCGCGCAGAGCGCGAGGCCGCGGGAGGACCGGAGACGGCTAGGCCGCCCCCGGGATGCCGGTATCACTGGGTCTGTTGACGAACCTGAGCATCGATGGCGGCGATGATTTCATCGACGTTGCCGCCGCTGGTAATCGCCGGGATTTGTGCAACCGTGGCGGTGTCGGCTTCTTCGGTGAAGATGCCGTAATTGACCGCCGGAATCGCGGCCAGCCAGGTGGAGAAGTTCTGCCAGACGGGCTCGCCGCCGAAGAACTCGTCGCTGGCCTTGAAGGCTTCGCCTTCACGGGCGGGCAGATAGGTGCCCAGAGCGCCCTGGTTGACCAGGATTTTCTGGTAGAAATCGACATCCTTGGCCCAGATCGAGGTCAGGAAATCTATGGCCTTTTCTTTCTCGGGAGCCGAGGAGAGGACATACCAGCTCGAGCCGCCCAGATTGGACGCATTGCCGGCGCCTTCAACGCCATCGAGGCGCGGGGAGGGGGCAACGCCCCACTTGCCGGACTGATCGGCATTCGCCTTGATCGTGGCCGTCATCCACACGCCCGAGAAGGTCGAGGGGGTCTTACCCGAGGTGAACGAGCCGGTATATTCCGTCCAACCCGAAACCGGCGTGGTGATGCCAGCGGTCATCAGGCGCTGATAGGTTTCCACAGCGGCCTTGAAGACCGGATTGTCCTTGATGGTCACATTGCCATCGGCATCAAAATACCAGCTACCGGCCGATTGCAGCATGATGCGGATCCAGTCCGACGAAGTCGGATCGATCGGCAGCAGCGGCAGCCCGGTCTTTTCCTTGACGGTCTTGCCGATCTCGATCAGCTGATCCCAGGTGATGTTGTTGAGCTGGTCCGGGGTGATGCCGGCTTCAGCCAGCAGGTCGGAACGGTAGAAATAGCCGGTAACGCCGGAATCGAAGGGGATGGAATAGGTCTGCCCGTTGAGGGTCGCCAGTTCCACCTTGTAGGGGGCAAAGGTCGAGTAATCGACATGGCTATTGAGCGGCTCGAAGGAGCTGGGGAAGGACTGCAGATATTTCTGCGCACGATAATCTTCGATCAGCACGATATCGGGCAGGCCATCGGTGGCGCCGGATGCGAGCTGCGCCTGCAGCTTCTGCTCCATGGCGGCCTTGTCGAAGATTTCGACCTTGATCGTATCGTCGGGATGGCTGGCCTTGTAGCGCGAGAATGCCTCTTCCATCGTCGCGCCGTTGAAGTTGGGGTCCCAGCACCAGACGGTGATTTCGGCTGCCGAGGCGGCGGCGACGCTGAACAGGCTCACGCCGGTCAGCGCAACAGCAAGCGTATTGCGCCACCGCGATGTAATGCGGATCATGTAAGTCCTCCCTTTTCATTTGCTCTTAGCTCGAGCCCTTCCTAAGCTATGCCTCTGGTGCAATACGTCCATGCGAAAAGGCATGCGGAGTTGGCGGAAAGTAAGATGACCGAAAGGATCTATTATGTGCCGGATGCCAACGGGGTAGAGCGGCTGCCCACCGTGCTGTCGATGTTTCATGCGGCGCCGCCGGTAATGCGGGCGCCCCATTGGCATGCCCAGGTCGAGGTCAATTACATCGTGCGCGGCTGGGTCCACTATAAGATGAGCGGCCACGAGGTGCGCTTCAGCGAAGGGGACATGGCCCTGTTCTGGGGCGGGCTGCCCCACCAGTTGGATGATGCGGCCGATGATGTCGTCTATGCCGGCGGACACCTGCCGCTGGTGCATTTCTTCCGGCTGCGGCTGCCCCAGGATGTGCAATCCAAGCTGATGCAGGGCGCGACGCTGATCACTCAGGCCACCGACGCGTCCGACACGCTCAACTTTGCCCGCTGGAACGATTATGCCCGTTCGGGCGATCCGATGAAGGCCGGTATGGCCGTCGACGAATTGCTGTTGCGGATCGAGCGGGTGCGCTTTGACGCCTATTCGCTGCTGCCCGGCCGCGCCGATATCGCCAATGCGGTGGAGGGGCTGGATCACCATTCCTCCCCGATCGTGGTGCGCATCTGCGACTTTATCGCCGACAATTTTCGTGAGGACATCGATTCCTCCGATATCGCCGCAGCGGCCAATGTTCACCCGAAATACGCGATGAACGTGTTCAAGAAGACCACGGGCATGACGCTCAACGATTATGTGAACCTGATGCGGCTGAGCTATGCGCAGGCCCTGCTGATGCAGGAAGAGGCCAATGTGCTGCAGGTGGCGATGGACAGCGGCTTCGGCTCGCTCAGTGCTTTCAACAAGTCCTTCCGCAAGATCGCCGGCACCTCGCCCAGCGATTTCCGCCGCGATGTGCGCACCCGGCCCGGCGCGCCGGTGACGGTGCGGACGCCAAACCGCAGGCGCATCAACTAATTCCATGTGGAAACGGCGGCTGTCGGCCCTGGTCTTCGGCGCCGTCATCGTCGGCCTGCTGGTGGCATTGCGCGCCAGCGATCCCTATCCCGTCCAGGTGGCGCGCGAGACCGCCTTCGACACCTTCCAGCAATTGCGGCCACGCCCCGCGCCCGCCGATCTGCCGGTGCGGATCATCGACATAGACGAAACTTCGCTTGCAAAGGTTGGGCAATGGCCCTGGTCGCGGCGCACCATGGCGACCATCGCCAACCGCCTGACCGAACTGGGTGCCGCGGCCATCGCCTTCGACGTGCTGTTTCCCGAGCCAGACCGCCTCTCGCCATCCTCGATCCTGTCGATTGGTGCCGACTATGACGCCGAATTCGCCACCGCACTTGCGACCGGGCCAAGCATCTTGAGCCTCACGCGCAGCGAGAAGAGCCAGGCGGCGCTGCCAGCGCCCAAATCGGGCTTCGCACTGACGGGAACGGACCCGTTGAATGCTCTTCCAGCGCTGGGCGGGGCGGCATCGCCATTGCCCCTGTTGGAGCAGGCGGCCAAGGGCCTGGGTGTCGCCAGCCTCGACACCACCGGGGCAGGGGTGGCCCGCCGCCTGCCGCTGCTGTGGTCCAACGGTACGGCGCCGTTGCCGACATTATCAGTGGAGGCGTTGCGCGTGGCGCAGGGGGCGTCGACACTGGTGGTCCTGGGCGACAGCGCCGGCATGGTCGAAGGCCTGCGCGTCGGCGACTATACCGTGCCAACCGGCCCCACCGGCGATATGTGGCTCTATTACCGGCACCTCGAGCCGTCGATCTATGTTCCGGCGGCCGATCTCCTCGCCCAGAATTACGCCACACTCGCGCCACTCGTCGCGGGCCACATCGTCTTCATCGGCGCCTCGGCGAGCGGGTTGCTCGACATCCGTGCCAGCACACTGGGCGAGGCGGTGGCCGGCGTCTCCATCCATGTGCAGGCACTCGAACAAATATTGACCGGCACCTTTCTCAATCGCGCCGATTGGGTGGCGGGCCTCGAAATCGTCGTCCTGGCGGTGAGCGGGCTGGCCATCGTGCTGGTCCTGCTGTCGAGCGGCCCGCTGGTGGGCCTATTGTTTTCGTCGATGATCGCGGCTCTGTCCTTGGCCGGCAGCTGGTTTGCCTTCAGCCAATATGGCCTGCTGATCGACCCCAGCTTTGCTTTGTTCGGCGCCGTGCTCACCTATGCCGCCATGGCCTTCTTCCAGTTCGCCGTGACCGATGCCGACAAACGCCGCGTCCGGCAGGCTTTCGCCCATTATGTCGAGCCGACCCTGCTCGACCGGCTCGATAAGGACGCCAGCCTGCTCAAGCTGGGCGGCGATCTGCGCGAGATGAGTGTGATGTTCTCCGACGTGCGCAATTTCTCCGCCCTCAGCGAGCGCACCGCGCCCACTGAACTCGTCGCCATCCTCAACCGGCTCTTTGCCGCCCTGGGCGCCGCCATCATCGGTCAGCACGGCACGATCGACAAATTCATGGGCGATGCGGTGATGGCCTTCTGGAATGCCCCAGCCACGCTCGACCGGCACCCGCTGCACGCCTGCCGCGCCGCCCTCTCCATGCGCGCGGCGTTGCAGCGGCTCAATGCGGGCTCGGCCGAGCCCATCGCGATCGGTGTCGGGGTGGCGACCGGCCCGGCACTGGTGGGCAATATGGGGCTCGAAAGCCGCTTCAATTATTCGTGTGTCGGCGACACCGTCAACGTCGCCAGCCGTCTCGAAGGCGCCTGCCGGATCGCGAATTACGATATCCTGATATCGGCCCCAACCCGCGCCGCCGCACCGGAACTGGCCTGCCTGCCGGCCGGCGCACTGGAACTCCGCGGCATGAGCGAACGCGAGCCCGTCTACCTCCTGCTGGGTGACGAGACACTTGCCAAAAATCCGGCATTTATCGCATTGGCAGCCGTGCACGCCAATCTGCTGGAAACGCTGGCGAAACAGGGGCCAGTACAGGCCGAAATCGAACGTTGTGCCACGCTCGGCGCAGCTCTGGATGCCCGCCTGGTCGATTTCTACGTGGCCTGCCTGAGCCGCCCCAACGACTTCCTGGCCTCAGACAAAAAATGACCCCGGTCCTGTGTGCATGGGGCCGGGGTCTCGACATGACGTCGTTTGGAGGTCACAGGGGCAAACCTGTTCATACTAAACGCGGCGCCCGCGGCCAGGTTCCCTCAGCGGTTCCATCGCATTAGCATAAAAAGCGCATTCGCTTGGGGACTCACGGCGGCGTCCGAATGCGATTAGGCTGTGGCCAATGTGGGTTTGTGCCATTTTCCCGAAAACAGCTCTTGCATCAAAACCACCCTTTCCGTATGTCTCCGCGCAGTCGGGGCGTAGCGCAGCCTGGTAGCGCATTTGTCTGGGGGACAAAGGGTCGTCGGTTCAAATCCGGCCGCTCCGACCAAATCCCTCCTCATTGATGATCCTCTTGCTACCCCCTCGGGGTGCGATGCAATCTGGAGAGCCGTGATGCCGCTCAGCGCAAGCGACGTTCAACCGGCATTGTCGCTGTGGCCGGATCTGGCCGGGGGCACCACCCGGCTGATCAATCATTCGGAAAACCAGACCTTCCTGGTCGAGACCGAGCGCCGCGGCCGCTTCACCCTGCGCATCCATCGTCCCGGCTATCAGTCGCGTCCCGCTATCGAGAGCGAACTGGCCTGGCTCACGGCGCTGCGGCGCGATACCGATGTGCCGATTCCCGAACCCATTCCAGGCCTCGATGGCCGGCTGCTGCAGGCCTTCAAGACCTCGGGCGAGGAAACCCGCCTCGCCGTGCTGTTCCGCTTTGCTTATGGCGCCGAGCCAACGCCCGATGACGATATGTGCCAACTGTTCCGCACTCTGGGCCGCTACGCCGCGCAATTGCACCTGCATGCCACCCAATGGCAGCAGCCCGAGGGCTTCCAGCGGCCGGTCTGGCGCGCCGCGAGCATTCTGGATGCCGATGGGCTATGGGGCGATTGGCGCATCGCGCCGGGCGTCGACAAGACGATCCGGGCCGTTCTCGATCGCACCGATTCCGCCCTGTGGCGGCGGCTGGGCGAATATGGCCTGGGCGAAGACCGCTTTGGTTTGATCCATGCCGATATGCGGCTGGGCAATCTTTTGGTCGATGGCTCCAATGTGACGTTGATCGATTTCGACGATGCGGGCTTCTGCTGGTTCGTCTACGACTTTGCCGCCGCCATTTCCTTCCACGAAACCAATGCCGCCATTCCCGCTTTGCGTTCGCTCTGGATCGAGGGCTACCGCACGGTGCGGCCCTTGGACGACGAGCATGTCGAGGCCATCGATTCCATGGTCATGCTGCGCCGCATGGCGCTATTGGCCTGGATTGGTTCGCATGCGGAAACGCGGCTGGCGCAAACCCATAAGCGGGGCTTCGCCGCCGGAACCGCCCAATTGGCCGAACGCTACCTGCGCGGCGCGCTCTGGCCTAAATGACCATCTGCTCGCGCGGCGCGCCGGAACGGTGATCGTTGCGAATGGCGGTGGAGATGCCCCAGATCATGCCGGCAATCAGGAAATAATGGCGCCAGTGATCGGTGTCGATAATGGCCGACTCGCCGACCAGCATGACGAAAGTACTGATCAGGGGAATCATGATCAGCCGGTAGGGCGAGGGGCGGGCGAGGGCGGCAAAGCCGCGCCACAGCGTCAGGACGATCAGCAGGTAGTAGAAAAAGCCGCCGCCCCAGCCATAGACAAGCAGCACGGTGACATAGGAATTGTGCGGGTCTTCGCTCACCCGCAGGTTGCGGAATTCCTTGGGGCCGATGCCCGAGGGATTTTCCAGCGCCAGGTCCCAGGCATAGCCCTGGCGGCCGAACCGGCCCGTTTCGCCCTGATCGTAGCTTTGCCCGGCGGCGCGCTCCTCGAACAGTGACGACACCGCCGGAATGCTGAGCAGCCCGGCCAGCGCCACCCCGAGCATGACCAGCCCGAGCAGCGACATGATCATGATGCGCACCTTGTCGCGCGCCGCCGCCTCCAGCCAGAACACCAGCCCCATCACCATGATGGAGGAGAAGGCGAAATGCCCCCAGGCGGCGCGCGAGAAACTGGCAAACACGCCCACGAACAGGATGCCATAAACCATGCCGGCAAACAGCGCCCGCCGCCCCTTGAGCAGCAGCACGCGCTGCAAGGCGAACATGGCCGGCAGCACGAGAAACGGCCCGAACACATTGGGGTCCTTGAACGTGCCCTTGGCGCGGCCATAGAGCACGAAAAGATCGGCGGCCGGGATGAGCCGGAGGTAGGCGAGCGTGCCGATCAGCGAAACCACTACCGCCGCTGCCGTATAGGCGCCTATGACGATGCGCGACCGCCGCGTCGTGTCTTCGGCAAGATAATTGGCGATGAAATAGCTGGTCAGCAGCAGGAAGATGGTGACGGCGGTGAAAATCAGCGCATCATCGAGCGGGGTGATCCGCACCTGAAACACCGCGATCAGCGCAAAGGGAATAAAGCCGATCATGATGGCAAGGAGGCCGAAGGTGGAGCGATAGAGGCCCATGCCGGCCAGGATCGCCACCGGCAGCATGGCGGCAAAGCTCACCTCATAAGGCGAGGGCTCGATAAACACCATGGCGCCGGTGAAAACCCAGAACCCCACCAGGATATCGAGCAGCCGCCCGGTCTTGGAGCGCAGCACGGCAAAGCCGAACCCCTTGGATCCGGCCGTAAAGGCGCCGCCATCAACCGTGCCGATGCTGCTCAATATGCATTCTCATTCTTGGAAACGAGCGACACCGGGGTCAGCAGCACGATGTAGAAATCGAACAGGATCGACCAGTGTTCGATATAATAGAGGTCGTGGTTCACCCGTTGCATGATCTTGTCGATCGTGTCGGTTTCCCCGCGCCAGCCATTGACCTGTGCCCAGCCGGTCATACCGGGCTTGACGCGGTGGCGCGCGAAATAGCCCTCAACGGCCTCGTAATAGAGCTTGTTGTCGGCCTTGGCCTGCAGGGCATGGGGGCGGGGGCCGACGATGGACAGTTCGCCCTTGAGCACGTTGAACAATTGCGGCAGCTCGTCGATCGAGCTCTTGCGGATGATCTTGCCAACCTTGGTGACGCGCGGATCGTCCTTAGTGACCTGCTTGACCGCGTTGTGGTCGAGCATGTCGGTGCGCATCGAGCGGAATTTATAGACCTTGATCAGCTCGTTATTGAAGCCGTGCCGGTTCTGCATGAAGAACACCGGCCCCTTGCTTTCGAGTTTGATGGCAATGGCGGTGGCGACCATGACGGGGGACAGCAGGATCAGTGCAGTCAGCGCCACCACTTTGTCGAACACCCATTTGAACACCAGGTTCCAGTCCGAAATCGGCCGGTCGGCCATGTCGAACACGGCGATATCGCCGACATAGGAATAGGCGCGGTCGGTGAAGCGCAGCTTGCTCATATGGGCGGAAAGCCGGATATCTACCGGCAGCACCCAGAGTTGCGTCAGCATTTCCAGCACGCGCTTTTCCGCCGACAATGGCATGGACACGATGACCAGGTCGATCGGCGTACGGCGGGCAAATTCGATGAGATCGGCAACCTTGCCCAGCTTGGGCGAGCCGGCGACGCTGTCGGGCGAGCGCGCATCGACCCGGTCATCGAACAGGCCGAGCAGGCGAATATCGTTATTGGCGCTGGCGCGGATCTGTTCGATCAGCACTTCGGCATCCTTGCCGCCACCCACGATGACCGTGCGGCGCCGCAGCCGTCCGGCGGCGGTCCAGCGCATGACTATGGCCCGCAATGCCAGCCGATAGGCGACCAGCAGCACGGCGCCACCGGCGAACCAGCTCAACAGCCACAGCCGCGAGAACAAGTCAGCGGCCTTGAAGAAAAAGATGCCGACGGCCAGCACCGTCATCACCAGCGTCCAGCCCACCAGCACCCGGCCGATCTGATTGAACAGGGTGCGATAGGCGACAATGCGGTGAGTGCGGGCGGCGTTGAACAGCACATTGGCGAGAAGGCACGATGCCAGGATCACCGGCACATAGAATTCGGCCTCGCCGATCGCCACCAGCGTTTCAAAGATGAAATAGCCCAGGCCCGCCAGCAACACGGCCTCGATCACCTGCGCGATGCCCACGACCACGGCGCCCGACAGCGTCCGCTCAACCGGCGCCGCGATAATCGCCTCCGCCTCGGGCGAAAGCTGACGCTCGCCCGCCGCGCCCTGCTTGGATACATGATCCAGCACGGCTTGTTTTGCATCGACACGATACATTCTGATGCCACCAGTCTTCGAAACTGGCGACATCTTGAGTTCAAGGAATGAAAACTCGGTGAAACCGACTGCCTAAGTCTTTACCAACAGCAATTGATAGAGCGCTTCGATTTGCCCGGCCATGTTGGCCAGCGAGAAAGCACTTTCGATCCGCGCCAGCCGTATTTCCATTTCCGCCTGCGCCGCCTGGGGATCATCCAGCACGCGCTGCATGGCCTGTTGTAGGGCCGGAACGTCGCTGGGCGGGATCAGGCTTTCCGCGCTGCCATCGAAGATTTCGGGAATGCCGCCGACATTGGTGGCAATCACCGGCAGCCGCGCGGCGGCCGCTTCCAGCACGATATAGGGCAGGGATTCGGCCAGCGAGGGCACGATTATGCAGCGGCCGCGCGAAAACATTGCCCGCGCTGGCTGCGCGCCGGGCAGGGTGATCCGGTCTGTGAGATTTAGCCGGGTAATCTGTTCGACCAACGCCGCCCGGTCGGGACCGTCGCCGGCCAGCGTCAGCGTTGCGGGCTGACCATCGGGGCGGTGGACGCCCACCAGCGCCTCGGCCAGCACATGAATGCCCTTGAGGTCGCGCAATTCGCCGACAAACACGAAATCGGCCGCATCCGCATCGGGCGGCACCGGCACGAATTCATCCGGCGTCAGGCCATTGTGAATGATGCGCGTAGGGCAGGTGGGCTCGCCAATCAGCGCCGAATAGGTCTTTTGCGCATAGGCGCTTTCAAAAATGATGGCGCCGGTCTGGCCCATCAACAGGCGCTCCAGCCGGTGAAAGATGCGGCCCGATCGCGAGGCGCGCGAAAAATGCAGCACCCCGCCATGCGGGGTATAGACGGCAATGGCCTTGCCGCCCCCCATCCGGGCCAGCCTTGCATAAAAGCCGCCCTTGGCGCCATGGCCATGCAGCACATCGATATCCAGCGATTTAGCGAGCTTGCGCACGCCCAGCGGCGTCACCAGATCGCCGCGCCCGAGCACGCGCGGCATGGCAAAGCGATGGATGCCCAGGCTTGCATAGGGCAGCAGCGCCCCAAGCTTGCTTTCGGTCTGGGCATCATTGGCAAGGCTGTCGACCACGAGGCCAACATCATGCCCCATTTCGGAGAGTGCGCGCGTGAGATCGGCAACGTGCCGGAACAGGCCACCCACGGGAGCGCGCATCACTTGCAGGATGCGCAGCTTGGGCTCGGCCATCTATCGCTCCGTCAGAACCATCTTTCCTGGATGACGATGGTATCGCCCGGGAAGATCGGGAAGTCGAGCCCAACAACGCCCTTGGCCATCTCATTGCCTTGTCTACGGTAAACGACCGCCTCGTCGCGGTTGGCCGTATCGGAGAAACCACCCGCCGTACTGATCGCCGCGCGGACGGTCATGCCATAGACATAGGGGAACTGGCCGGCCCGGGCGATTTCGCCCTGGATGAAGAAGGGGCGGTATTCCGCCACTTCCACGGCCACGTTCGGATTGCGCATGAAGCCGTTGGACAGCGCTGCCGCCAGCCGGGCGGCGGCGCCTGTCGTCGTCGTGCCGCGCACCTGCACTGGCCCGACCAGCGGGAAGGCGATGGAGCCGGCGTCGTCGACGCGATAGGTCGAACTGAGTTCGGCATCGCCGTAAACGGTGACGCGCACCGAGTCGCCGGTGTCGAGTTGATACGGCCCCTTGGTTTCCACCAGATAGGTAGCCGAGCCCGTGGTGGCGCAACCCGCCAGCGGCGGCATGAGAGCGACGATGAGAATTGGCAGCCAGCGCATCAGAATCTCGCGCATTTGAGGTGGCGCCAATGTCATCCGGCTATGGTTAAGAATTCCCTTAAGGCGGCATCGTACTATTGCGATCTGCATGAAGTTTAACGGATTGCTTACTACGTTGCGGCCATAAATCCTGCCAACAAACGAGGGATTGCGATGACTTATGAGTCGCCGGCCGTGCGCGATGCGCGAATAGACGTGGGAGCGGTGCTTGGCGCCGTCTTCAAGCGTCTGCCGCGCATCATTCTCATTACACTGCTGTTGCTGGCTGCTGCCTTCGCCTTCCTGATGTTTCAGCCGCGGCTTTATGAATCCTCGGCATCCATCCTGATCGAGCCGCGCGACAACGTTTATACCCGCGCCTCCAATGACGCTGTTGCGCCCAATCCGACGGATGCCAGCGTGGTTTCCAGCCAGATGGAGCTGCTGAAGTCGCGCGATACCCTGCTTAAGGTCGTCGATCAGCTCGACCTGCGCTCGGTCCCCGAGTTCAACGGTTCGGCCGGCGGCGGTTTTTCGCCCATGGCGGTGATCACCCAGATGCTGGGCCGCAAATCGGCGCCGGTCAGCGTGGATGAAATCGTGCTGAGCACGCTCTACGACCGCATGACCGTGATCCAGGCCCGCGACTCGCGCATCATGTCGGTGCTGGTCCGCTCGACCAATCCGCAATTGGCCGCCGACATTGCCAATGCCGTCGCCAATGCCCACGTCACCCGCCGCGCCCAGCTCTCGCTGTCCGACACTGCCGAGGCATCCACCTGGCTGCGCGAGGAAATCGACAAGCTGCGCGTCCGCGTGACCGATGCCGAACGGGCCGTTGCTGATTTCAAGGTGAACAATGACCTGTTCACCGGCGGCAACAATACCAGCCTGGTCGATCAGCAGCTCTCCACCATTGCCAGCCAGATCAGCGCCGCCCAGGAGCGCAAGAATACTGCCCTGTCGCGCGCCGCGGTCATTCGCGGCCTGCTCGATCGCGGCCAGCCCATCGATAGCCTCAACGATGTGCGCCAATCCCCGGCCATCCAGCAATTGAGCGAAGAAAAGGCTCGGTTGCAGGGCGAAAAGGCTCAGCGCTCGGCCACTTTGCTGGACAATCACCCCACCATCCGGGCGCTGACCGCCCAGATTGCCGAGCTCAACAACCAGATCGCCATCGAAGGCCGCCGTGTCGCCGAAGCCCTTGAGGCCGAAGCGCAGGTCGAGGCCGATGTCGAAACCTCGTTGCAGGCGGACCTGACTCGCGTCAAATCCTCCGCCTCCACCGCCACACAGGATACGGTGACGCTTGACGGCCTGGAGCGCGAGGCCAAGGCCCAGCGCGACCTGCTCGAAGGCTATCTGCAGCGCTATAACGAAGCCATTTCGCGCACCGACTCCAATTCGGCCCTGCCGGACGTCCGCGTCATCAGCGTCGCGGCCCCGTCCGTCTCCCCGGCCTCGCCGCGCACCGCAATGGTGCTGCTGGCTGTCGGCATCGTTTCGGTGGCGCTGCAGGTCGGTATCATCATCTTCTCCGAACTGATCTCGGGTCGGGCCATCGTTCCCGGCGTCCGCCCGCAGGACGAACTGGAAGCAGTGCCCTTTTCCGAAGACGAACTCGAGCCCGACCAGCGTTGGGAAGAACCCACGGTGGCCGAGGCCGTACCGGTGAAGGACGAGCCGGCGCCCGAGCGGATCGAGCCTGTGGTCGCCGTGCAAGATGAGCCTGTCGCACCAGCCAAGCCGGTCGAGGAGCCGGTGCAAGCGATCATGGCCGAGCCAGAGATCACGGCGGAAGCCAAAGCGCCTGCCGAGCCAGTTCGTGCAAACCTGCCACCCGCGAACACCATCAGCTATAGCCAGCTCGCCTCGGACCTCGTGCTGGGCCGCACCCATCTGGTCATCCTGGCCGGCCAGAGCTCCAACGAAGATTGCGAAGACCTCGCCGAGGAATTGGTGGGCGACGCGCTCGCCAAGGGCCTGAGCGTGGCCCTGGTCGACGCCGGCAGCGGCCGTGCCTCCGACGAGGCGGGCCTCACCGATCTGAGCACCGA
Source organism: Devosia neptuniae (assembly GCF_025452235.1). Lineage (NCBI taxonomy): Bacteria > Pseudomonadati > Pseudomonadota > Alphaproteobacteria > Hyphomicrobiales > Devosiaceae > Devosia > Devosia neptuniae. The sequence goes on along the minus strand of NZ_CP104965.1, from coordinate 3,807,489 downwards.
AAGCGTCAGCTTTGGCGATGTCGTGCACAAATCGGCCGATAACAGCTTCGCCGAAATTCCATGGGGGCAGGGGACCGCAATCGACCGCCGCTCCAGCAAGCCGATCACCCTGATCGAGGCCCTGGGCGATATCTACGAAGTGGTCGTCATCATGACCGGCCCGGTCGGCATGGCCTCTACCCTGTCCATGTTCGGCGCGCTGGATGGCCGCATCCTGCTGGTCGCTCCCAAGGACGAACCCTTCGAAGCCATCGAGCAGACCCGCATCCAGCTGGCTGAAGCCGGCTTCGGTTCGATCGAGATCGCCGCCGTCCCCGAGCGTGTTGCTGCCTGAGCGGAGCCCGCAATGTCGCTGAAATATACCGTCATCAGGGCCATGTTCGAGGCGCTGTGGCTGTCCCGGCTGCCCGGCCTGCTGCGAAGCCTATCGGCCTCGCGCGGCGTCATCTTCACCCTGCACCGGGTCCTGCCCGGTGCACCGGCCGATTTCTCGCCTAATGCCATCCTGCAGGTGACGCCGGATTTCCTCGACTATGTCATCGAGCGGGTCCGCGACCTGGGCATCGACATTGTCAGCCTCGACGAAGCCATCGACCGGCTCAAAGCCAGCGAAAAGGGCCGTCCCTTCGTCGTCCTGACCTTTGACGACGCCTATAAGGACAACCTGCAATACGCGCTGCCCGTGCTCCGCCGTCACAATGCGCCGTTCACGCTCTATGTACCCACCGCGCTGGTCGATGGCGTCGGCGACATCTGGTGGCAGGCCATCGAGGACATTATCGCCCGCCAGGATGCGGTTGCTTTCACCCAGGGCGATGAGACCGATTATGTCGATACGCGGACCACGGCCGAGAAGCAGCAGGCCTATGACGCGCTCTATTGGCGCATGCGCAAAATGCCCGAGGCCGACCGCGTCGCGCTGATGCACAGCTTCGCCCGCAGCTACGGCTACGACCTGGCCCAGCAATGCCGCACCCTGATCATGGACTGGCAGGAACTACGCAAACTGGCCGATGATCCGCTCTGCACCATCGGCGCCCACACTGTGCACCATTACGAACTGGCCAAGCTCGACGCCGATCAGGCCCGCTCCGAAATGCAGCAATCAGCCGAAGTGCTACTGGCCCAGTTCGGCCAACGCCCCAGCCATATTTCCTACCCCATTGGCGGCCCGGCCTCGGCGGGCCAGCGCGAATTCGACATGGCGCGCGACCTCGGCTTTGTCAGCGGCGTCACCACGCGCCCCGGCGGGCTCTATGCCCACCACGCCCAAAGCCTGCACGCTTTGCCGCGCATCTCGCTCAACGGTTACTTCCAGTCTCGGCGCTATGTCGATGTATTTGCGACCGGAGTGATCTTTTCAACCATGGGCAAGCTGACCGGCTGATCAGCCCGCCACATCCGGCTTTGCCATCCAACGAATGATCGCCATCGACGGCAGCAGCCAGCCCATTCCTGCAATGATGAAATAGATGATCAGCACCCAGCCGGGCAGGCCGGGCGGCAGCAACAGATAGATCGCGGTGCCAAGCACGGCCCACAGGGCGATCGAGATCATGGTCAAAAACACGCCGATCAACTTGCGGTGGCTCTGGGTCATGTGCGGCATCGGTGCTCTTGCGGGATAGTTCGGGGGGGCATACCACTCCCTTGCCCCAACTTATACCGGGAAACCGCCGTGACTTCGACCCATTCGCCCGCCCTCAGTCAGACCAGCTATCCGGCCGATCGCCTTCGCCCGGTTCGCATCTGGCTCTATGTGATGGCAGCCTTCGTGCTGCTCATGGTGGTGGTCGGCGGGATCACACGGCTCACCGAGTCGGGGCTGTCCATCACCAGCTGGAAGCCGATTTCCGGCATCATTCCGCCGCTCAATGACGCGCAATGGCTGGCCGAATTCGACGCCTACAAACAGATCCCGCAATACCAGGTCAACAATACCTGGATGAGCGTGGACGACTTCAAGATGATCTTCTTCTGGGAATGGTTCCACCGCCTGCTGGGCCGGTTCCTGGGCGTGCTGTTCATCGTGCCCTTCCTGGTCTTTTTGGTGCAGAAGCGCTTCACCGCGCAGCTGGCCTGGCCGCTATTCGGCCTGTTCCTGCTCGGCGGTTTCCAGGGCGTGCTGGGCTGGTGGATGGTCTCGTCGGGCCTCACCGAGCTGACCTCGGTGTCCCAATATCGCCTTGCGGCGCACCTGACCGCCGCCGCGATTCTGTTCATCGCGCTGGTCTATGTGCCGCGCAGCCTGCATCCCGGCCATATCACCGGCAGTGTCAAACCCGTCCATTTCTGGACAGCCGGCGCTTTCGTCGCGCTCGTCATCCTCCAGATCGCAGCAGGCGCCTTCGTCGCCGGCATCGATGCGGGCATGGGCTACAACACCTGGCCGCTGATGGATGGCGCGCTGATTCCCAGCGGGCTGGGCCGCATGGACCCGCTCTGGCGCAATTTCTTTGAAAATGGCCTCACCGTGCAGTTCATTCACCGCTGCATCGCCTATGGCATCGTGCTCTATCTGGGTGTGTTGCTCTGGCTACAGGCTGGCCGCGAGGGTTTTGCCGGCGCCAATGCCTGGCTGCCGCGGCTCGCCATCATGGTGCTGCTGCAAGTGTGCCTGGGCATTGCGACGCTGCTGACCATGGTGCAGATCGATCTGGCGGTCGCCCACCAGGCCATGGCCTTCCTGCTGGCCGGGGCCGGGACGCTCTATCTGGCCGATCTGATCCGGGCAAAGCGAGTGGTATCATAATACCGCAAAGATAAGTGATTGAAATTGCTTGTCTTTATTAAGGCTCTTGACGGCATCGCGTTTCCCTCCTACACGGACCGCCGAACATGCTGCTTTCTTCCTTGGACGAAGGTCGGCAAGCCAGAAATCTAAGGAATTCAACGATGAGCACTTACTCGGCAAAACCGAGCGAGATCGAAAAGAAGTGGGTCCTGATCAATGCCGAAGGCTTGGTCGTGGGTCGTGTCGCTTCGATCATCGCTTCGCGCCTGCGCGGCAAGCACAAGCCGACCTTCACCCCCCACATGGACATGGGCGACAATATTATTGTCATCAATGCCGACAAGGTGAAGCTGACCGGCCGCAAGCTCGACCAGCACCGCTTCTACTGGCACACCGGTTACCCCGGCGGCATCAAGGACCGTACCGCTCGTGAACTGCTGGAAGGCCGTTTCCCCGAGCGCGTTCTCGAGAACGCCGTTCGCCGCATGATGCCTGGTGGCCCGCTGACCCGTGCCCAGCTCAAGAACCTGCGCGTCTATTCCGGCGCCGAGCATCCCCATGAAGCGCAGAACCCGGCCACGCTGGATGTTGCTGCGATGAACTCCAAGAATGTGCGGGTGAAGTAATATGGCCGACACCATCAACTCCCTCGAAGATCTCGGCACCAGCTCGGTCGCTCCGGTCGTCAACACCGCCCCAATCCACGAGCAGAAGCTGGATTCGCTCGGCCGCGCCTATGCCACCGGCAAGCGCAAGAACGCCGTTGCTCGCGTCTGGATCAAGCCGGGCAAGGGCACTGTGACCGTCAATGGTCGCGAGTTCGCTACCTATTTCGCTCGTCCCGTTCTGCAGCTGATCGTCAAGCAGCCGATCGTCGCGACCGAACGCAATGACCAGTACGACGTCGTCGTCACCGTTGCCGGTGGTGGCCTCTCCGGTCAGGCCGGTGCCGTTCGTCACGGCATCTCCAAGGCGCTGAACTTCTTCGAGCCGGCCCTGCGCCCGGTCCTCAAGAAGGGTGGCTTCCTGACCCGCGACAGCCGCGTCGTCGAACGCAAGAAGTACGGCAAGGCCAAGGCCCGCAAGTCCTTCCAGTTCTCCAAGCGCTAAGCTTCGGTATATCGATTTTTGCGAAAGGGCCGGGAAACCGGCCCTTTTGTTTTGCCCGCACTGTGGGGGAGGGTGATGGCCGGGTATTTTGGTCTTATCCGCCCACCAGCCCCGCCACATACTCATCCAGCGTCACGCGCCCGCGCCGTGGCGATGGCGGAACATCGAGTTTATCCAGCGTTGCCGCCGTCATCCTCGCATAGGAGCGGGCCGCTTCATCAGAAAAACCGATCTTGCGAAAACTGTCTTCCCACTGCTCACGCGGTGTCGTGGCGACCGTGACCTCGCGCCCCAGATGCCGCGCAAACACAGCCGCTGCATCACCGAAGCTGTAGCGCTCAGGCCCCTCGATATAGACGACGCCAGTATCGTCGATCGGGCTTTGCAGCCGCTCCGCGGCCACGATTCCGAGATCGGCCGGATGCACCATTGGCAGCGTGAACGCGGCCGGGAACATGGCAGGCAGCGTCCCGCCCTTGGCCGGCTCCGCCAGCATGGCCAGGTTGGTGAAGTAGTAGGCGCCGCGATTGATAGCCGTGGCAATGCCGCTGGCCTTCGCCCGCTCCTCGAAGTCGTAGAGGGTCGTGAGGTCGCCGACACCAGCGCCCGGCCTGGCGCCATATGTCGACGCCACCACGATCTTCTCAAGCCCGCTATCGGCGAGGGCATCGGTGATGCTGCGCGATGTGGCCAGTTCCGCCGCGTTGCTGTCGCCGCTCGTATCGCCGGGCGGATTGAGCAGAAAGGCCCGCTTGCCACGCCGAAACACCGCGCGGAGTGCATCGCTGTCCGTGACGTCGGCGACCACCGCCGCGACCTTCCCGCCTTCGAAAGCCCTGGCCTTCTCGGCGCTGTGCACCACGGCCAGCGCCGGCTGCCCCGCTTCGCTCAATGATTTTACCACTTGCGAGCCGATATTGCCGCTAGCGCCCAAAATGATGAACATGTGTCATCTCCTTTTTGCGATTGGCGAATTGTTGACGCCGGGCCAACCTGTCATGGCGGCATGACACATGGTGTCAGCAGGCGCCTGTCTCTTCCCAAGCTGCATCCGCTGCCTATATCTGGTTGGCCTTCCGGACCTCGCCCATGCAACGCCTCGTCACCCGCTTCCACCTCCTGCTGCTCGCAGTTACAATCGCCATTACCGGCGTTGGCTTCCTCCGCGTTCCCGCCGATTTCGCCTATCCGGCGCATTGGTCGGGCAGCTATGCCGATTGGCTCTGGCCGCGCGATCTCGCCCTGCCGGTGGCGCCGCTGATCGAAGTGCTGATACTCGCCGCCTTCTTCCTGCTCGGGCGCCTGCTGAGCAAAAATCACTTCGCCAAGGTCCAGCACATCCTCGATCCCGCGCTGACGCTGCTGCTGGCCGTCGTCACGGCAATCCAGTTAGGCCTCTTGGTCATCGGCATCGGCTCGGATATCGATCTGGTGCGGCTGACCGGGGCAGGGCTGGGCATCGTGCTGCTGATCCTGGGCATCGTGTTCTTCGAGGCCGAGCGGCACACCTATGCCGGCCTGCGCATGCCCTGGCCCATCGTTTCGGACCGAGCGTGGAAACTGGTGCATCGCATTGTGGGGATCGCCTGTGGTCTTACCGGCGCAGTTCTGCTGGCTCTGGCGTGGTTCGACCCCGGCCTTGGTCTGCTGATCACCGCCTATGCCGTGACGCTGGTCTTGCTGCCCGCCATTGCAGGCTTAGCCACGATACTGTGCCGCCGCCTCTGATCACGCATCAGCATTGCCGCAACAGCCCTGCGTCCGAGAAGAATTTTCTCCTCGCCTGAGCCAAACGGAAAACGATGCGCAGAAAAAAGCGCCTTGCCGGCCTATCTTGTGGCTAATTTCGAGGCGCTTCGCTCAATTGGTGTGCGATTCCTCGGTGCTTCACAGGTTTGACATGTCCCCAACCACTGTTTCTGCCGCGCGCCCGGCGCGTGCGCCCAAGCCGTTCTACCGGACCTTCGGCTTCCAGGTGCTCGCCGCCATGGTCATCGGCCTCATCCTGGGCTTCATCGCCCGCAATATGGGCCCCGACGCGGCCGGCAATGCCAATTGGCTGACCCAGACGCTGTCGACCATCGGCTCCTCCTTCGTCTCGCTGCTGCGGGCGCTGGTGCCGGTGCTCGTGTTCACCGCCATCGTGGCGTCCATCGCCAATCTGCGCGAACTCAACAATGCCGCCAAACTGGTCTGGCAGACCCTGCTCTGGTTCGCCATCACCGCGCTGATCGCGGTGGCCATCGGCATTGCGCTGGGCCTGATCATCCAGCCCGGCCTCAATACCGCCGTCGCCGAAACCGCTGCCAAGGCGCCGTCCTCGACCGGCTCCTGGCTCGATTTCCTCAAGGGTCTGATCCCCTCTAACATTATGGGCCTCACCGCCTCGACCCGCGTCACCGATGGTTCGGCTACCACCAGCCTCAGCTTCAACGTGCTGCAGATCCTGGTGGTTTCGATCGCCGTTGGCGTCGCCGCCCTGCGCGTCGGCCCGGCTGCCGATCCGTTTCTGGCGTTCAACCGCTCCTTCCTCAAGGTCGTGCACAAGATCCTATGGTGGGTGATCCGCCTGACCCCGATCGGCACCATTGGCCTGCTCGGCAACGCCGTCGCCGTCTATGGCTGGGATGCGCTGGCGCAGCTCGGCTGGTTCTCGGCCGCCATCTATATCGGCCTCGCGCTCGTGCTGTTCGTAGTCTACCCGATCCTGTTGCAGGCCCATGGCCTCAACCCGATCCGCTACTTCCAGAGCGCCTGGCCGGCCATCCAACTGGCCTTCGTGTCCCGCTCCTCGATCGGAACGCTGCCGCTCACCGAGCGCGTCACCGAGCAGAATCTGGGCGTACCGCGTGAATACGCTGCCTTCGCCGTGCCGCTCGGCGCCACCACCAAAATGGACGGTTGCGCGGCGATCTATCCGGCCATCGCTGCTATCTTCGTGGCGCAGTTCTACGGCGTCCCGCTGGAATTCCATCACTACCTGCTCATTGTCTTCGTCTCGGTGATCGGCTCCGCCGCCACCGCCGGCCTCACCGGCGCCGTGGTCATGCTGACGCTGACGCTCTCCACCCTGGGCCTGCCGCTCGAAGGCGTCGGCCTGCTGCTCGCCGTCGATCCGATCCTCGACATGGGCCGCACCGCGGTCAACGTCGCCGGCCAAGCCCTGATCCCCACCATCGTCGCCAAGCGCGAAGGCATCCTCAATCAGGACGTCTACGACCGCGGCGAAAGCATCGACGCGCTCGATGAAGTGGGCGTGCCGGCGCAATAAGCTGGTTGCATCGCTGAAATGGAAAAGGGAGGCGCGAGCCTCCCTTTTTTGTGCCCCAAAGCTCCCCACACGCACCGGGTCATTCCGGCGCAGGCCGGAATCCATGTCCGTGGTTATCCACGCACATCCAGCGCCGGGATGGCCTTCAGCATGGATTCCGGCCTGCGCCGGAATGACATCGTGGGAAATTGCAACGTCGGGGGTAGGGCGCGGGACCAACGGCCCCGTCGCAACTCAACCAACCAGCTTAAGCGACGGCTTCTTGACCTTCTTGACCTTGTTCGCATGCGGCACATAATTCGCCATCACCCGCTCGATGATGGTGATCGCCTTGTCCGTGCCGTTCTCGGCATGCAGCTTTTCCGCGATATCGGCGGCCTTGCGACGATAGTCTTCATTGGTGGACAGGTCAGCCAAAGCCCCGGCCAGGATTTCCGAGGTCAGCTTGCGCAGCCGCACCGGCTTGGGGCCACAGCCCAGCTCATAGACGCGGCGGCCCCAATAGGGCTGGTCCACCGTCTGCGGCACGACGAAGGTCGGCCGGCCCAGATGCAGCCCCGCCGATGTCGTGCCGGCGCCACCATGATGCACCACCGCCGAGACATATTTGAACAGCTTGTCGTGCGGCGCCTTTTCGATGGCGAAAATACTATCCGGCAAATCCTGCGGGTTGATGCCGCCCCAGCCGCGCGCGACGACGGCACGGCCGCCCCACATGCCCACGGCTTCCTTCAAGATCTTGGTATTGCGCTCGGCGCCAAACGGCATTGAGCCAAACCCGATATAGACCGGCGCCTCGCCCTCGGAGAGGAATTTCTGGAACGCCTCGGAAGGCTGCCAGTCGGTGCGGTCCTTGAGTTGCCAATAGCCGGTGACGATGGCGCTTTTCGGCCAATCGCGCGGGCGCGGCGAAATCTCGGGGGAATAGGGGTAAAGCGTGGTCAGCGGCGTGCCGTCCGTATTGCGGAAGAAGCCACCCTTCTTGCGCGAATCCAGCCCCATCAGCTCCCGGCGCAGCTTGTTGCGCGGCAGGTTGTAATAGATCTGCTGCACGGTCATGGCCGTATAGGTCAGCTTGTTGAAGGCCGGCCCGAAATCGGCGCCGTAATAGATGCAGAGCGGGAATTCGCTGGTCGAGTTCAGCGGCTGCAGGGCCACCATCACGGCGGGCACATGCAGCGCCTCGGCAATGTCGATGCCGAAACTGGTATTCATGTTGAGGATCAGCATGTCCGCGCCCTGGCACATATTCCAGGCGTGACGCGCGGCGGTGTCCACAATTTGCTGGCCTTGCCGCAATAGGGAAGGGCCGTTGATGAGCATGGACTGGCTCATCGCATTCTCGAATCGCTGCTGCAGCAGGAAGGCCTGGATGGAGGGGCCGAGCGTGTGGAATTCCACGCCATAGCCTTCCACCATGTCCTGGAATTCCTCGGAGGCTCCCAATACAACCGAATAGCCGCGCTCCTTGAGCGCAATGGCCAAGGCTAGGTAGGGTTGAACGTCGCCTTGCGTGCCGATTGTAACAAGGGCAATCCGCTTCAAGATATTACCTCACATACGCCGTTCTGATCCCGAAGGTTGGCGTCCTCCGGACCATTTACAATACCCCGACGAGGATTTATGAACGGCCTTATCGATAGCTGGTTTCATTACAAAAAACGCTTCTGAAGGGCAAGACATATGCCGTCCCTGTACACATTTGCATTGGTTGGAGCCTCGCTCGCCGGCAATTTCGTGTCGGCGGCCGCCTTTGCAGCGGCGGGCGCGAACGCCCGCTAGCTCTTCCCGAATGGCCCCGCCAAAGGGCCGGGAAGAGCCGAACATGAGAAAAGCGCCCCAAACGGGGCCGTTTAACCCGTTCACAACCATAATTCCGCGATAATCACGACATCTGTATCAGATGCGTAGCGCACCAGGCGCGTCGCGGCCCAGATCAAGGTCCCCAGCGGGCCGCCGAGGAAATCATGAGCGACGACTTCCACAAAATCCGCCGTCTTCCGCCCTATGTCTTTGCCCATATCGATCCGCTCAAGGCCAAGGCCCGCGCCGACGGTGTCGATGTCATCGACCTGGGCATGGGCAATCCCGATATGCCGACCCCCCAGCACATCGTTGAAAAGCTGCAGGAAACGGTCAAGGACCCGCGCACCCATCGCTATTCGACTTCGCGCGGCATTCCCGGCCTGCGCAAGGCCCAGGCCAGCTATTACGGCCGCCGCTTTGGCGTGAAGCTGAACCCCGATACGCAGATCGTCGCGACCCTGGGCTCCAAGGAAGGCTTTGCCAATATGGCCTCGGCCATCACCGCCCCCGGCGACGTGGTGCTGGTGCCCAACCCGACCTATCCCATCCATTCCTTCGGCTTCATCATGAGTGGCGGTGTCGTGCGCTCCATGCCGGCTGACCCCAATGAGGATTTCATGCGCTCGCTGGATCGTGCCGTGCGGCACTCGATCCCCAAGCCGATCGCGTTGGTGCTGAACTATCCGGCCAACCCGACCGCCTATACGGCCGACCTCGATTTTTACACCGAGGTGGTCAAGTATTGTAAGGCCAACGACATCTTCATCCTGTCCGACCTCGCCTATTCCGAGATCTATTTCGATGAGGACGCCCCCCCGCCATCGGTGCTGCAGGTGCCCGGCGCCATCGACATCACCGTCGAATTCACCTCCATGTCCAAAACCTATTCCATGCCCGGCTGGCGCGTGGGCTTTGCCGTGGGTAATGAACGCCTGATCGCGGCCCTGGCTCGCGTCAAATCCTATCTCGATTACGGCGCCTTCACCCCGATCCAGGTGGCGGCAACCGCCGCCCTCAACGGCAGCGACGACGTGATCGACGAGGTTCGCAAGATCTACAAATACCGCCGCGACGTGCTGGTCGAAAGCTTCGGCCGCTCGGGCTGGGACATTCCGGTGCCCAAGGCCACCATGTTTGCCTGGGCGCCCATTCCCGCACAATTCGCCCATATGGGCTCGCTCGAATTCGCCAAGCTCCTGATCAAGGAAACCGGCGTGGGCGTCGCCCCCGGCGTCGGCTTCGGCGAATATGGCGATCAATATATCCGCCTGGCCTTCGTCGAAAACGAACAACGCATCCGCCAGGCCGCCCGCAACATCAAGAAGCTGCTGGGCTCCAAGCCCGGCACCAGCAACGTAGTGCCGCTGGCGGGGTAGGGGCCTTCCTTCCGTCTAGGACTTCCCTGCGGTCTGGCAGGGAAGTCCCGCCCTTCGGCGCAAACTCCTATTGACGGCTAGGCGAATTCCTATGCAGATGTCGCCACCATGAGTGATATCGCTTCCTTCCGCCAAACCGTTGAATCCTTTATCGCCGCACGCGGCTGGACCCCGACCCGCTTCGGCCGCACCGTTGCGGGCGATCCGCTGTTCGTGTTCGACCTGCGCGAGGGCCGCGAACCGCGTTCCGATACGCGGGCGCGCATCCTCAAGGCCATGCAGGATTTCGGCGATGGCGAGGCGCTGCCGCCGCTGCGCGTGGGTGTGGCGGGCCTGGGCAATGTCGGCGCCACGCTGGTGCGCATCCTGCAAAAGGACGGCGCCGAGCTGACGCGAAAACTTGGCCGCCAATTGGTGGTGACGGCCGTTGCCGCGCGCTCGCGTTCCCGCGACCGCGGCATTGATATTTCTGGGCTCGACTGGTTCGACGATCCGGTGGCGCTCGCCAAGTCCGACGGCATCGATCTGTTCGTCGAACTCATCGGCGGCGAAGACGGCCCGGCTTTTGCCGCCGTCAAAGCCGCCCTCGAAATCGGCCGCCCCGTCGTCACGGCCAATAAGGCATTGCTGGCCAAGCATGGCGTGCTGCTGGCCAAACTGGCCGAGGAATCCGGCGCCCAGCTCGGCTTTGAGGCTGCGGTCGCCGGCGGCATTCCCGTGATCAAAACCCTGCGCGAAGGGCTGGGCTCGGCCCGCATCGCCAAGGTGTTCGGCATCATGAACGGCACCTGCAATTACATCCTGACGCGCATGGGCAATGAGGACATTTCCTTCGCCGATTGCCTGAAAGACGCGCAGGCGCTCGGCTATGCCGAAGCCGACCCGACCTTCGACGTCGAGGGCTACGACACCGCCCACAAGCTCTCCATCCTTGCCACGCTCTGCTTCGGCTACGAAATCGCGCCCGACAAAATCCGCGTCGAGGGCATTTCCAAGATCAGCCAGCACGACATCAAGGTCGCGGCCGAGCTCGGTTACAAGATCAAGCTGCTCGGCATCGCCCAGCGCACCGATGATGGCATCGAGCAGCGCGTCCACCCTACTTTCGTGCCCAAGGGAAGCGCCATTGCCGGCGTCGATGGCGTGATGAACGCCGTGGCGCTCGAAACCGACCACGTGCACGAGCTTCTGCTGGCCGGCCCCGGCGCCGGTGGCCCGCCCACGGCCTCCTCGGTGCTGTCGGACATTCTCGACATTGCCCGCGGCACCCGCGTGCCGCCGCTCGGCGTACCCAGCGACGAGCTGATGCCCTATCGCGAGGCGCCGATGCGCGCCCATCAGGGCGGCTATTATATCCGCCTCAATGCCAAGGACGTGCCCGGCGCCCTGGCCGCCATCGCCACCCGCATGGGCGAACGCGGCATTTCCATCGATTCCGTCATCCAGCGGTCCGATTTGAGCGCTAAGGCAGTCGCGCCGGACGGCTCGCCGACCCGCACCGTGGTCATGATCACGCAGCAGACTTTGGAATCAGACGTGCGCGACTCGCTTGCGCAGATCGCCGCCGACGGGTTCATAGTGGGTGAACCGCAATTGATCCGGATCGAAACGCTCTGATACCCGTTCCCGGGCAAATCGGAGGCCCGGGAGGAAGCATGAGACTGTCCAAAGTTGAGGGTGACAGAAACCCTGCGCATCTGCACCGCAGCTTGACCCTTGAATTGGTGCGCGTCACCGAGCGCGCCGCCATTGCCGCCGCCGAATGGCGCGGCAAGGGCGACGAAAAAGCCGCCGACGATGCCGCCGTGCATGCCATGAAGGCCGAACTCGACCGCGTCGCCATTTCCGGCCGCGTCGTCATCGGCGAAGGCGAAGAGCATGAATGCGACGCGCTGTTCATCGGCCAGCCGGTGGGCGCGGGGGAGGGCCCCGAGGTTGATATCGCCGTCGATCCGCTCGAAGGCGTCACCCTCTGCGCCAAGAACCAACCCGATTCCATCGTGGTCCTGGCCATGGCCGAGCGCGGCGGCCTGCTCAATGTCGCCCGCAATGTCTATATGCACAAGATTGCCATCGGCGCCGAATATCCGCCCGGCACGGTGCATATCGATTGGTCGGCCACCGAAAATGTCCGGGCGCTCGCCAGCGCCAAGGGCGTGCCGCTCAGCGAAGTCACCGCCATCGTGCTCGACCGCCCCCGCCATGCCGGGCTGATCGAAGAACTGCGCACCACGGGCGTCGCGGTCAAGCTGATCAGCGATGGCGACATTGCCGGCGTCATCCATGCGGTCAATACCGAGGATACCGGCATCGATATCTATCTCGGCTCCGGCGGCGCGCCCGAGGGCGTGCTGGCCGCCGCGGCGCTCCGCTGCATTGGCGGGCAGATGCAGGGCAAGCTGATCCTCGATAGCCCTGCCAAACGCGAGCGCGCCCACGCCATGGGTATCACCGACCCCAACCGCATCTACGACGTAACCGAACTCGCCGCCGGCGACGTCCTGGTCGCGGCCACCGGCGTCACCGACGGCACCCTGCTCGAAGGCGTCCGCCTGCGCCGCGACTCGGTCGAAACCAACACTCTCGTCATGCGCAGCTGGAGCCAGACCGTCCGCTGGATCAAGGCGCAGCACGCACGCTGATCCCTACCCCTCTCCCCTTGAGGGAGAGGGACGGCCTGACGCGTTCAGCGGAAGGCCAGGGTGAGGGGTGCTGCGCCATCCCATGCTTCACCGTTGAGGATGGCGCAGAACCCCTCATCCGCCCCTGCGGGGCACCTTCTCCCTCAAGGGGAGAAGGAAGAGGGGACTTCCCCCGCTCCCCTAAATCGCCTACCTCTCGCCCATGCTCGAAGCGCCTCGCCCTTTTCTTGACGTCAGCCGTTCGGTCACCGGTCGCGCCTGGACGGATCGTCTCGATGGCAATGCCACGCGCATGGCCACCGCCATCGCCCAGCGCAGCGGCATTTCGGAAATCCTGGCCCGCATCATCGCCGCTCGCGAGGTGACGCTGGAGGATGCCGAAAAGCACCTCGATCCCACCATTCGCGGCCTGATGCCTGACCCATCCACGCTCACCGCCATGGATGCCCTGGCCGATCGCCTCGCCAAGGCCATTGCCGATAACGAAACCATCGCCCTATTCGGCGATTACGACGTGGACGGCGCCTGTTCCTGCGCCCTGATGGCCCGCTATCTCAACCATTTCGGCATCAATCCGCAGGTGCACATCCCCGACCGCATCTTCGAAGGCTACGGCCCCAATAGCGCGGCCATGGACAAGTTGATCGATGGCGGCGCCAGCCTCATCATCACACTCGATTGCGGCACCACCAGCGACGCCCCCATCGCCCACGCCCGCGCCCGCGGCGCCGATGTGCTGGTCATCGACCACCACCTGTCCGATCACGACCTGCCCAACGCCACTGCGCTGGTCAATCCCAACCGGCCCGACGACATTTCGGGCCTGGGCTATCTCTGCGCCGCCGGCGTGACCTTCATGGTGCTGGTCGCCGTCAACCGCGCGCTGCGTCTGCGCGGCGACACCGGCTTGCCCGACCTGCTCAAGCTGCTTGATCTCGTCGCCCTCGCCACAATCTGCGACGTGGTGCCTCTGGTCGGCCTCAACCGCGCTTTCGTGGTGCGCGGCCTCGAAGTCGCCCGCCGCGGCGACAACAAGGGCATTGCCGCACTGGCTCTTGCCGCTCGCGTCAGCGGCCCGCTCAATCCCTACCACCTGGGCTTCCTCGTCGGCCCGCGCATCAATGCCGGCGGCCGCATCGGCAATGCCGCCATGGGCACCGAATTGCTGACGGTCGATGACGAACATCACGCGCTCGCCCTCGCCGCACGGCTGGACGAACTCAATTCCGAACGCCAACGCATCGAGATCGAAGCCGTCGAAGAAGCCGCCGCCGTCGCCGAAATGGAAATCGGCAGCGGGGAGGGGCCGCCCGTACTGGTCCTCGCCTCCGCCAATTGGCACCCCGGCGTGGTCGGCCTCATCGCCGCCCGGCTGCGCGAGCGCTTCGAACGCCCCACCTTCGCCATCGCCCTGCAGCCCGACGGCACCGGCACCGGCTCGGGCCGCTCCATGCCCGGCGTCGATCTGGGCCGCGCCGTCATCGAGGCGGTCGAAACCGGCCTCATCGCCAAGGGCGGCGGCCACGCCATGGCGGCCGGCGTCACCATCAAGCCGGGCCAGCTCGGCCCATTCCGCTCGTTCCTGGCCCAGGCGCTCTCGCTCGATGTCACCGCCGCCCGCGCCATGACCGCGCTCAAGATCGACGCGGCCCTTACCGCACGCGGCGCCACGGTCGATCTCATCCACGATATCGAGCGGGCCGGCCCCTATGGCTCGGGCAATCCCAATCCGGTCTTCGCCTTCCCCGCGCACCGGGCCAAATTCCCCCAAATCGTGGGCAAGGGCGGCCATGTCAGCTTCACCCTGACGTCGGGCGATGGCGCCCGCCTCAAAGCCATCGCCTTCCGCGCCGCCAACACCCCCATTGGCGATGCGCTATTGCGCGAAACCGACACCGCCTTCCACTTCGCCGGCGGCCTCTCCATCGATCATTATCAGGGCCGCGAACAGGTCCAGTTCCGCCTGACCGACCTGGCCCGGCCCAAGGGCTGACGGCCGTTTCGCTGAATTTGAAACCGCCCACGGTGTCATTCCGGCGCAGGCCGGAATCCATGCTGAAGGCCGTCCCGGGGCTGGATGTGTGCTGATCACCACGGACCTGGATCCCGGCCTGCGCCGGGATGACACCGTGGGTAAGGATGGCTTTGAGCAAGCGCCGCGAAAAGGGCGGGTGAGTCGTGGCTCGGCCCACTCCAGCAGCATTTTCAGTGCTTTGACCCACCCGCCATCCGGCGTGACCCAGTTGAAACTGCTGCTTGCATATCCATTTATGACAGCTAAAGTAGTCATGGGCATGCACTGGGAAGCACTGGTTTTGTAGCTCAAAGGTATGCCGCCGACGCTTGAATTCAGGCGACAGCTGAGGAGCCGCCGCCAAGCTTTTCGATATTTGGACCAGCGGCTCAATGACCAAAACAGCAGTTGAGAATACCGGCCCCGGCACCACGCCGTGGACTCATTTTGTATCTTGGCTCGTGGAGCGCATCGGCGTTGCGCTGATCGGGCATCCCCGCCACGGCGGCATTACCGTCATTTTTCCCAATGGTCGCACCAGAACCGTCGGCAGCCCCGCAACGGGCGAGCACGCGGTGCTGCGGCTCAACAATTTCAAGGTGCTGACCGAAGCCATGCAGCGCGGTACGGTCGGCTTTGCCGCCGCCTATATGCGCGGCGATATCGAGGTCGATGACCTGACGGCGCTGTTCCGTTTCTTCCTGCAGAATCGCGACATGTTCGAAAGCGCCAATCCAGGCTTTTTCCGCCGCGCTGCCGGCGACCTGCATTACCATCTGTCGCGCCGCAATACGCTCGAAGGCTCCAAGAAGAACATTGCCGAGCACTATGATCTCGGCAACGACTTCTACGGCATGTGGCTCGACCCCTCGATGACCTATTCCTCGGCGGTCTTCACCTCCGGCGATCAAAGCCTCGAGGAAGCCCAACTGGCCAAATACCACCGCGTGGCCGATATGGCCGGCATTACCGCGGGCTCCTCGGTGCTCGAGATCGGCTGCGGCTGGGGTGGCTTTGCCGAAACCGTCGCGCGTGACTACAAGGCTAATCTGCGCGGCATCACCCTCTCGGCCGAACAGCTCAAATATGGCCAGGAGCGCTTGGCCAAGCAGGGGCTGGACCAGTTCGCCACCCTGGTGTTCGAGGATTATCGTCACACCGAAGGCCAGTTCGACCATATCGGCTCCATCGAAATGATCGAGGCCGTGGGTGAGGACAATTGGCCCAGCTATTTCCAGACTGTGCATGATCGGCTCAAGCCCGGCGGTACGGCGGCAATTCAGGCCATCACCATCAACGAAGCCGATTTCGACGGCTATCGTTCCGGCCCCGATTTCATCCAGCGCTACATCTTCCCCGGCGGCATGCTGCTGACCAAGACGGTGATGCGCGAATTCGGCGACAAGGTCGGCCTGGTGCTCGAAAATGTGGAGAATTTCCGCCTGTCTTACGCCAAGACCCTCAAGCTGTGGCGCGAGCGGTTCCTTGAACGCTGGCCGATGATTGCCCCGCTCGGCTATGACGAGGAATTCAAGCGCAAGTGGGTCTATTACCTCAGCTATTGCGAGGCCGGCTTCACCGAAGGCTCGATCGACGTCGGCATCTACCAATACCGCAAACCCGCGTGATCGGGCGGGTTTTGCCAAACATGACTTGACCTCTCATGTTTGCGCCCGTTAGGTAGCCCCGTTTCGCCACCACGCGACGGAGCTGCCGATCATGATCAGAGTCTCGTTGCGCCTCGCTCTCCTGGCGCTGTTCCTGTCGCTGTCTGCCACCGCTTTCGCGGCCGGCTGGAGCTATACCGATGGCACCGGCAAGACGGTCACGCTCGACGCCATTCCCGCCCGCATCATCGCCAGCCAGGACGCGGCAGCCGGGCTGATCCCGCTCGGCATTCGCCCGGTCGGCATTTATGCCGATAGTCCCGTGGCCGATGCCAAGGCCCTGCAGGGGCTCGACCTCACCGGCATCGAAATCATCGGCCAGAGCTGGGGCGAAATCGACATCGAAAAAGCTGCCGCGCTGCAGCCCGATCTCATCGTCGCCGAATATTGGCCCGTCTCCGGCGAATGGAGCGGCGGCAACAAGCTGGCCGGCCCCGATAGCCCGCTGAGTGCCCTGGCGCCAATAACCGGCGTCACCGTCGGCGAATCCGTCATCGCCATCATCGAGGATTACGAAACCCTGGCGCAAAGCCTGGGCGCCGATCTGGCCAATTCCGATATCGCTGCCGAACGCGCCCGCTTCGAAGCCGCGCGGGACGCCTTTAAGGCCGCCATATCAGCCAAGCCCGGCCTCACCGCCCTGGCCGCCTTTGCCGGCAACGATGCACTCTACATCGCCACCCCGCATGGCAGTTCCGAACTCACCGATTTCCAGACCTGGGGCCTCGACATCATCGTGCCGGACGCCATCGACCAGCACGGCTATTTCGAAAATATCAGCTGGGAAAATGCCGACAAATACCAACCCGACCTGATCATGCTGGACAATCGCACCAGCACCCAGCTGCAGATCGCCCAGGCCCAGCCCACCTGGACCAGTATCAAAGCCGCCGCTGCCGGCGCCGTCACCGAATGGCCGGCCTATTGGCTGCGCAATTACGGCGCCTATGCCGGCGCGCTCGACAAGCTGACCGCAGCCATCAAAGCCGCCGACGCGAACCTTTCGGAGTAAGCGATGCACACCGCGCTCAAGACCCTGCTCGCCCTCGTGCTCGCGGCGTCGCCCCTGGCGGCCCATGCCGAGTCCTGGACCTATACCGATGGCGCCGGCGAAACGATCACGCTCGACGCCGTACCCCAGCGCATTATCGCCACCGAGGACGCCGCCGCCGCGCTCATTCCCCTGGGCATCCGCCCCGTCGGCATCATCGCCAGCAGCCAGCCCCAGGAATCGCGGGCGCTGCAGGGGCTCGATCTCACCGGCATCGAAATGGTCGGCGTCGCCTATAACGAAGTCGACATCGAAAAAGCCGCCATGCTGCAACCCGACCTGGTGATTGCCGAATATTGGCCCGGCGACCGCGAATGGGGCGGCGGCCCTGCCGTCACGGGCCAGGATGGCCAGCTGCGCGCCCTGGCCCCGGTCACCGGCCCGGCCCAGCTCGATAGCGTCGTCGGCCTGATCGAAGAATACGAGAAGCTCGCCACGAGCTTCGGCGCCGATCTGTCGACCCCCGCAATCGCTGCTGCCAAAGCCAATTTCGAGCGCGCCCGCGACGCCTTCTCCGCCGCCGCCAAAGCCAAGCCAAATCTGACCGCCCTGGCCGTATGGGCCGGCGATGACGGGCTATGGGTTGCCGCGCCCGAAGGCTCCGCCGAATTGATGGATCTCAAGCGCTGGGGCCTGGGCTTCCTCAAAACCGGGCTCAACCCCGATAGCGGCTATTGGGAAACCGTCAGCTGGGAACGCTCCGACACCTACCAGCCCGACATAATCCTGATCGACAATCGCAAGCCGACCAATCGCGCCAGCGCCGAGGCTAAGCCCACCTGGACCGCCATGAAAGCCGCCGCGGCCGGCGCCATCGGCGAATGGCCGGCCTATTGGCTGCGCAATTACAGTGCTTACGCCGGCGAGTTGGACAAGCTCACCGCCGTGGTCGCGGCCGCCGACGAGAACCTGACCACCGCGCAATGACCGTTTCCGCGCCGACATTCGACGCCCGCCGCGGCGTGCCTCTCCTGCTCGGCCTCCTCGGGCTCGTGGCCATCGTGCTGTGCGTCGCCTTCCTGTCGATCACCGTCGGCGCCCGACCCGTGACCCTCGACACTGTCTGGGCGGCCCTGACCGCCTACAATCCCGACTCCACCGATCACCGCATCATCTGGGAATTGCGACTGCCGCGCACAGTGATCGGCTTATTGGTCGGCGCCGCTTTGGGCCTGGCCGGTGCCGTACTGCAAGGCGCCACCCGCAATCCGCTGGCCGATCCATCCATCCTGGGCATCCACGCCGGCGCTGCGCTCTTTGTCGTGCTGGGCGTCGCCATCCTGGGCATCAGCCAGCTCAGCATCTATGTCTGGTTGGCCTTTGCCGGGGCAGGGGCGGCTATGCTGATTGTTTACGCCGTCGCCTCGCTGGGCCGGGAAGGCGCCACGCCGATCAAACTGGCGCTGGCTGGCGCGGCCATGACGGCGGCGCTGCAATCGGTCATCAGCGCCATCCTGCTCACCAGCCCCCGCACGCTCGATGAGGTCCGCTTCTGGCAGGTTGGGTCGCTGGCCGGCCGCAACATGGATATCGTCATCCAGGTCGCGCCCTTCCTCGCCGTCGGCATCGTGCTGGCTCTGGCCTCCGCCCGCCTGCTCGATGGCCTCTCCATGGGCGAAGATGTCGCCCGCGCCTTGGGCCAGCGCATAGGCCTCTCCCGCGCCATTGCCGGCCTTGCCGCCGTGGTCCTGGCCGGCGCCTCTACTGCCGCCGCCGGCCCCATCGCCTTTGTCGGTCTCACCGTGCCCCATGTGGCGCGCGCGATAACCGGCCCGAATTACCGCTGGATATTGCCCTATTCCATGCTGCTGGCGCCGATTCTGCTGCTCGGCGCCGATGTGCTGGGGCGCGTCCTCGCCCCGCCCGGCGAAGTGCAGGTCGGCATCGTCACCGCCTTTCTCGGCGCGCCCTTCTTCATCGCGCTGGTGCGCCGCCGCAAGCTCGCCTCGCTATGAGTATCGCCCCCGCCCCATCCGCAGCGGTCCATGCCATTCGCGGCCGCCTCGCCACCCGCCGGCGCAACGTCACGGTGGGCCTTGCCGTCGCGCTAGCCCTGGCCTTCGCGCTCGCACTCTATCTCGGCGATTTCCCCGTCGTCCCGCTCGATGTGTTGCGCTCGCTGCTTTCCCCGCTGACCGGCGAGGTCAACAAGGGCGTCGATTTCATCGTGCTCAATGTGCGCGTCCCACGCGCCGTGCTGGCCGTGCTCACCGGCATGTCCTTCGCTTTGTCCGGAATCATTTTCCAAACATTGCTGCGTAACCCATTGGCCAGCCCCGACATTATCGGTATCTCACACGGCGCCAGCGCCTCGGCCGTGTTCTGCATTATCGTGCTGGGCCTGTCCGGGCTCTGGGTTTCGGTCGGCGCCTTTGCCGGTGCTGTGCTGACGGCTCTGGCCATCTATGGCCTCGCCTGGCGCAATGGCGTCACCGCCTATCGCGTGGTGCTGATCGGCATCGGCATGGCCGCCATCATGGGCGCCGTCATGTCCTATCTCTTCACGCGGGCCCGCCTGTTCGAAGTCCAGCAAGCCCTGGCCTGGCTGATCGGCAGCCTCAACGCCGCCAATCCCGGCGATATCTACCCGCTCGCCATGGCGCTCGTCGTGCTCATCCCGCTGACCATCGCATTGGTGCGCACGCTCGACGCCATGCAATTGGGCGACGACACCGCCACCGCGCTCGGCGCCCGCGTCGAATTCTCCCGGCTGGGCCTGATCCTGGCCGCCGTCGGCTACGCCGCCTTTGCCACCGCCGCCGTCGGCCCGGTAAGCTTTGTCGCCTTCGTCGCCGGCCCGATTGCCCGCCGCCTGCTCAACGGCGCCGGCAATGGCTTCCTGCAAGCCGCGCTGGTCGGCGCGCTGGTCATGCTGGGGTCCGACATGGTCGCCCAACACGCATTGCCATCCATTCAATTGCCCGTCGGCGTCGTCACCGGCGTTTTCGGGGCGCTGTTCCTGCTCTGGCTGCTCATCGCATCCAATCGGGCAGGCCGGGTCAACTAATGCCGGGAGACACACATGTCCGCTGAACACCAATTTATCGCCGCCGGCATGGATCTGGGCTATGGCGACCGCCAGGTCGTGTCCGATTTCAACCTGGCCATTCCGCCCGGCAAGCTCACGGTCATTGTCGGCGCCAATGCCTGCGGCAAGTCCACCGTGCTACGCGGCATGGCCCGGCTGCTGGCGCCCACGCGCGGCGCGGTCTATCTCGATGGCAAGCCCATCCACACCATGCCGACCCGCGAAGTCGCGACCATCCTCGGCGTGCTGCCGCAATCGCCCATCGCCCCCGACGCCATCGTCGTTGCCGATCTGGTCGGCCGTGGCCGCTATCCCCATCAAGGCTGGTTCCGCCGCTGGACCCCCGAGGATGACGCTGCGGTCGCCGAAGCCCTGCGCGCCACCGACACGCTCGAACTGGCTGATCGCCCCGTCGACGAGCTCTCCGGCGGCCAGCGCCAGCGCGTCTGGATCGCCATGGCCTTGGCCCAGCAAACCGATCTGCTGCTGCTCGACGAGCCGACCACCTTCCTCGACATCAACCACCAGGTCGAAGTCCTCGACCTGCTGACCGATCTGGTCCGCAACAATGGCCGCACAATCGTCGTCGTGCTGCACGACCTGAACCTGGCCTGCCGCTATGCCGACCACATCGTTGCCATGAAAGCCGGCCGCCTCGTGGCCGAAGGCAGGCCCTCCGAAGTCATGACCGAAGCCATCGTCGCCGAAATCTTCGGCATGGCCTCCCGCGTGGTCATCGACCCCATCTCCGACACCCCCATGATCGTACCCATCGGCCGCCACCATATCGGAGCGAAGACGGCGGCTTAGGCCGGCGCCATAATCGTCCAAGCCGTCAGCACCAGCACGACCAGCACCGCGACAAATCCAAGCGCAATAGCCCCGCTGGCGTTCAGCAGCGCTCGCGGACGGCCAAGGCGGCCATCCAGCAAAAGCCAGGCAGTCTCCGCGCCCACATACCAGATCAGGCCCGCAACAAAGGCCGCAAGGCTCGCGACAACAGCCGCCACATTGGAATGCTGCGCAATGATCACCGCCAGATCGATCGACAGGATGAACGGCGCCGCCGCGTAGCACTGGCTATAAAACGCCGGCTTCAATGTCCGGCGGGTCAGCTTGGCGCCACGCCGCCGCACATCTTGCAGCGCCAGCAGCAACGGGAACAGGCTGAAGGCGATGGCGCGGAAGAACAGCAGATTGCGCTCGTCCGCAAATACATCCGGCAACACCACCTTGGTCGCCACGCCGAAGCGCAGCTCGATCAGATGCGCGATGAATAGCGTCAGCAGCAGGAAAATCGGCGGGCTGAGTGCATCGTCATATTGCTCGGCCTCGGCGTCACCCAGCTCGGTGCTGGCATAGTTCATCATCCGCACCGGATGCCGCAGACAGCGCCACAGCGTCAGGGGATAGAACAAGATCCAGGTGACGAGTTCGTAGAGCAATTCCTCTACGGACTTGAGCAGGCGCATGAAATCCACGCCCGATCCTCCCTCGCTGCGGTCCTGATAGCTATGCGATGCCAGCCGCTTTCAGGCAACGGGAAAGGGGCGGCCCTCCGCCCTGTGGAAACTCGCATTCGAATAAAATCGCCACTCCGGCTTTGACAGCTCGGGAACCAGATCAGGGCAACCTGTTCGTGCGGCTACCTACAACGAGGCCGCCATGCTCAAGCACAATCTTCCCGATCCCCGCTATGAATGCGTCCGCGACCATCTCGAGCAGGCGCTGGCCATTGCGCCCAGGGCGCCGGACGCTGCGCCCCTACGCGTCCATATCGGGGTCGCGCTAGAAGCGGCGATCGAGCTGGCCTACCGCCCCCGGCCGGAGGATGACACGCTGCAGCTGTTTGAAACCGACCGTGTGCCGCGCACCGCGCCGCGACATCAACGCCGGCCGTTGTAGGTCCCTGGAAGAGAGATATTGGAGGACACCGCGCCTTCAACTTCCCCGGCGGCCGAGGCCAGCTCAATCGAAACCACCGCATGCGCCATGAAGGACACCAGGGTCATCATCGAGGGGGAATAGTGGGAATCGCGCCGTTGCACCTGCAGATAGCCCAGGTCCCGCAACGTATTGCACAGCGTGGTCAGGTCCCGCCCGTCTTCTACAGTGACCAGATCGCCAGCGAGTGTCCGTATCTTGAAGATCGCCATTTCTGCCCCCGACACAAAGCTTGGCAGCTACAGGCGTAGCGGCCATTCTTCAGATCCGAGAGACGTGACATCAGGGCCATTCTCTCGTGGGCGTTCCCAGAAATCTGGGCTCAACAAATATTGAGCACGAATCTGCTGCATTAACCACAGAAAAATGCGGACGTCGCGCTGCAAGCTGCTCACTTTCACTATTGTTGAACACACGCTTGCTGCGGTTCCTAAACATTGAAGTGAATGGGCGCTGGTGCAATGGCCCGAGGGGTAACTGCGCTCGAATTGACAACGATCGTCCGGACCGATCTTCTGACCTCATTACCTTGGGGGACATCATGAAGAAGATTATTGCGGCCGTGTTTGCACTCGCGCTGACAGCTACACCCAGCTTTGCGGCTAGCTACACATTGAAACTCACGATCGCCCCTTACAGTGGTGACATTAGCAAGATTTGGGTGACGGGTGGGACTGTTGAGGGGGAGCCGTGCGGGTGGCAGAGCGCGACTCTTTGCGTCAAGACGATCACTCTGCCCGACGGCGTCTGTCGCGCCGACCTCACCGTAACTGGATTCGGGAGGGGACGGGCGCGCACTGAGGTAAATTGGTGTGCCAGCGGCGGCACTGTCGAGATGTCAGTAAGTTAGACAGAACGTTCACACAACTGCATGTGAAGCTCGCCTTGGCGTGCAGCCCAGCTTGGCTGCAGCTCGCTCGCGCTTGTCGCAATCATACAAATGGGGGGTGATCCCCCGCATGCCCGTCGCAAGTAAATTTGTGCTTGTTCATTTGAAGACAATATCTGTACTGTCAAATATTGGCGCTGAACGGCCTGCATATTGACATGACAAATGCAAGACCATGTGCAGATGTATTTGAGTGGTTTCGCAATAGCGGCGCTATGCTTGCAGCTATTCGTGCCATTCTCTGACCAGCCAAGCTTTTCGAGCGTGAAGGTCTGCCCGCCATTGGGTGGAAATATCCGGCGGAAGACCTGACCGACAAATACTGGGGGCCGACAAGGAGCGGCGATCTCGGGCATAAACGACATCAACAACAGGCGGCGGCAAACAGGATGCGAGGAGAATGCTATGTTCGGCAGATGCGACATTCGGCCCGAATTCAAAGTCACCTGCAGTATCTCTGATCTCGACACTGGCCGACCGGCCCTTTGCCAGGGAAGGCTTCTAGCCGGATTAGGCGAGCTCGCCGACCTTCTCGACAGTCTCGAAGTGGGTCTGGAAAGGGTCGGTGGTGAGCCTGAAATGACGCAGATGCGCCATGGCTAGCAGCCCTTCGATAGCCGCAGCAGGTCGGGCCTTCTGTTGGCGCCCGGTTCGGTTTGTCACGACCAGTGAGGTCTGAGGTGCAAGCAAGATCTGGACGGCTCGAATATGTCGAAACTATCCGTGGCCTGGCCTGCCTGCTGCTCGTCGCCTTCCACGTTACCGGCACCAATCTCACTGACGGTCTGATGCTGGATCAATGGCACCCGTTGCGCGTAGTCAATGATGGGCTCGATAATTCGCGCATGCCCATCTTTTCCTTTATCTCCGGCTTTGTGTTGAGCGCGGCCATTGTCAGCGTCAGCCAGTGGCAGGGGGCTATGCTCAGCAAGGTAAAACGCCTGCTTGTACCCATGGCGGTAGTAAGCGCCATCTTTTACGCCATGCGGGCGTTAGCGGATTACGATCAGCAGCCGTTCCTGTCCATTTTCTTCGTCCAATACGCCCACTATTGGTTCCTGCAGGCCACATTCGTGCTGACGGCGCTGCTCCTCACCGTGAGCCTCCTGCTCAAGGGGCGTAGCGACCTAGCGGCCGTAGTGCTGCTTGTATTTTTTGTGCCGTTTTTCATTTTCGTCGGGCGCTGGGAACCCAACGTTATGTCGATGTTCCAGGGGAGCTATCTGGCGCCTTTCTTCCTTTCAGGGCACCTGTTCGCCTATTATTTACGCCACCGGACGCGACGCGATGAGGGAGACCTGCCGGCCTGGCTGACCGTCGTCTTGGGCGTGCTTCTGGCGCTGCTGCTTGTCGTCAACACCGCATTGGTCCTCGAACTGCTCCACCTGCCGCGACCGATCGTCAATGTCCATCGGGTCATCCTCGGGCTGTGCAGCGCGCTGTTCCTGTTCCTGTTCAAGCCCCGGTCCAAAATCCTGTTCTATTTCGGGACCCACACCTACGCCATCTTCCTGTTTCATGTGATTTTCACGGGTACCACGCGGGAGGTGTTCCAGAAACTCTGGCCCGCCATGCCGCCCGAGCTGATCTTCCTGCCGGCATTCCTCATGGGCCTGTTCGGACCCATTCTCATCGAAAAGCTGGCACTCAAAACCGATCTGACGGCTTTGCTATTGCTCGGTATAGACCTCAAGGCCCAACGGCATAAAGCTGCGCGCCGAAAAGAGGAGACGGCGCAGGCCGTTCCGGGCGCTTGGGCGCCCGTCATCCCAACAGCGCCCCGGGAGACGGGCTGAGGCACAGGCGTAGCCGATCCCTAGCGCGGCGCCAGCCTTTGGGCCCGCATGAAGGCAAGCTTGGCGACCAGCACGATGATCGTCGGCAGCAAAAGCGTGATTGCCGTATCCAGGATCGTCCCACGAACCTCGATCCCATTGCGCCGCGGCAGATCTCCGATCGCGTCAGACGCCTCATTGATCAGCTGTAATGCCAGTACCGCAAGCCACGGCCACCAGCTCCGCAACGGCACGCGGAAAATCAGCACACAGAGGAAGTACACGGTCAGACCCAGCAAAACATGCAGCGCCTGATCCGGAATGCCAGTCGCACCGCGAATAATGTCTTTGATTGCCTCGATCATGGGCAAGTTGCTCCGGAAATCAAAGGGGAACTATCCCATGCTCGCGCGCGCCCCATGATAGGACGATGGCTGAGTGCTTTGATTGTTTTGCCGCTCGGGGAGTGTAGAACAGAGAAGGCGGCGAGGCAGCCATTTTCTGCCAAGCTCTCACTATTTTCTCTGAAAATCACACAGATCAGGGAAGGGGGAAACCTGATCCCCTGGTTCGCTTGGTACGCCCAAGGGGAATCGAACCCCTGTTCCCGCCGTGAGAGGGCGGTGTCCTGACCGCTAGACGATGGGCGCGGAGCAAGGATCTCAGTGTTAGCTACTTGGCCAAACTTCAGCAAGAAGAATGGTACGCCCTAGGGGAATCGAACCCCTCTCTCCACCGTGAAAGGGTGGCGTCCTGACCGATAGACGAAGGGCGCCTAAGCGCTGGGTTCGTATAGTTGGGCCTCTCGTGATGCGCAACCCATTTGACGACATGAAAGTGACTTTTTTCAACAGCCTGAGAAAGTCACCGGGCGGTTGTAGCCGCGCGGCCGGTCGCGCACATCGACATGGATGAACTGGCGACCGGGATAGCAGCCCAGCCCGCCCACGCCGTCAACCCGCATGGCAAAGGCGATCAGCTCTTGCTTGGGCACGCCCGGAATGTAGAAATCGGCCGCCATGCATTTGGTATGGTAGGAACTGTCGGCGCCGCCGGCCGCCGAATTGTGTTGGCCGTCGCGATAGCCCGAATTCATGATGACCTTGCGCCCGAACCGTCCCTCGAATTCCCAAATCACGAATCTGAGCTTGGGGGTGATGCACAATGCATTCACCTCCCGGCTGGCGACGAACGTGCCCCAGTCATTGCGCTTGCCCGAATAGGCCGAGCCGCTCGAACTGGCGAACATGGCCATCGGCACGCAGGCTCCCAAAGTGAGCGAACAAACCACGGCAGCGGCAATGGGGCGGAGGAGGGGGTGCATCGGCGACTTCCTGGGACTGGTCCGTTGCAAATTCGCAACAGGCAATGCTCGGTCCTGTGAAGTCTCTAAAATACGATCGGTTTCGCTAACCTGCGGCTAACCCGGATGGTTAGCGAAACCTTAGCTTTAACGCGCGTCGGCGTTAGCAGTCCGTTACCATTTTCCGGTGTTTGGCATCGATAGCCATGGCTCCTGCGGGGGCAGAGTGCCCTCCTGAATCAGCTCCACGGAAATCCCGTCCGGCGAGCGCACGAATGCCATATGGCCATCGCGCGGCGGCCGGTTGATGGTGACGCCCATATCCGCAAGATGCTGGCAAAGCTTATAAATATCCTTCACCCGATAGGCCAGGTGCCCGAAATTGCGGCCGCCGGTATATTCCTCGGGGTCCCAATTATAAGTCAGCTCCACCTCGCCGCCCGCATCGCCCGGCGCGCGCAGGAAAATCAGCGTATACCGCCCCTTTTCGTTCTCCGTCCGCCGCACTTCCTCCAAGCCAAGTCCTTGACAATAAAAGCGAAGACTGTCCTCGACATTGGTAACGCGAACCATGGTGTGCAGAAACTGCATGGCATTTCTCCTGGGCAAAAACCGTTGGACCTTGGCCTACCAAGCATGCCGCCCCGCCGCAACCGGCGCCATGACCAACCGCGGTTAAACAAAATCGCAACACCTTCTTAACTTTTGGCGCTGAATCGGCCAGAGTGCTTGGGTGTGGAGTACCTCGCAGTAGCGAGTCGAGTATTTAAAGGGCTTTGGGACTATGGGGGCCAAGTTCAGCGGCGACGGCGATCAGCCCGTAACCCAATCGGGTGACGGCAGCGCGAGCGACCGTTCCGACATGTCGGTTCAGCCAGGCGAAGCGGGCCTCGATACGATCGAGATCACCGGCGCCATCAAATGGTTCGATGCCGGCAAGGGCTTTGGCTTCATCGTCCCCGACAATGGCATGGCCGATGTGCTGCTGCACGTCACCTGCCTGCGCCGCGACGGCTACCAGACCGCCCATGAAGGCGCGCGGATTGTCGTAGAGGCGCTCAACCGCCCCGGTGGCCTCCAGGCCTTCCGCATTGTTTCCATGGATGATTCCACCGCCCGCCACCCCGCGCAAATGCCGGCGCCACGCACTCATGTCGTGGTCGAGCCGACCTCGGGCATGGTTCGGCTCGAGGTGAAGTGGTTCAACCGCATTCGCGGCTTCGGCTTCCTGTCCGCCGGCGAGGGCACGCCCGATATTTTCGTGCATATGGAAACGCTGCGCCGCTTTGGCATTACCGAGCTGCGTCCGGGCCAATTCGTGCTGGTGCGCTACGGCAATGGCCCCAAGGGCCTTATGGTCGCCGAAATCCGGCCGGATAATTGGGGCGACGCACCGTCCTCGCACTAGGAATTTCAGCATGACCCTGTCTGCCCATCGGATCGGCTCCAACTTGCGCCGGGCTGGCATTGCCATGGCGGTCATTCTCGCCGCATCGCCCCTGGCCGCCTGCAGCGATGAAGGCAAGCTGGTGCTGCATTCATCGACCGGCGATTACAAGTTCAACGTGGAAGTGGTCGACACGGCGGAAAGCCGCGCGCAGGGGCTGATGTATCGCCAGGAACTGGCCGATGACGCCGGCATGCTGTTCGATTTCAAAGGCGAACAGCCAGTCTCTTTCTGGATGCGCAACACCTTCATCCCGCTCGACATGATCTTCGTGGATGCCAAGGGCGTGGTGAAAAACATCCATGTCAATGCCCGCCCGCACGACCCAACGGGCATTCCGTCCGACGGGCCGGTGCAATTCGTGCTGGAAATCCCTGGCGGCCGCTCGGTGGAAATCGGGCTCAAGCCCGGCGACACGATGGACCATCCGAGGGTCGGGGCGCCCGTCGCCAATTAGAGCCGGTGGATCACCATGCAATCGAGCACGGCCCATAGATGCAAGCTCGCGCCGGTGACTACGAAAACGTGCCACAGGGCATTCTGGAACTTCAGCCGTTCCCACAGGTGGAACACGATCCCCAAGGAATAGACCACGCCGCCGGCCAATATCAGCCACATCGTGCTGGCGGGCAGCGTCTGCGCCAGGGACTGAAACACCAGGATGCCGCTCCAGCCGATGGCCAGATAGAGCACGATGGCGAGCCGCCCAAAGCGCTGCGGCACGATCAGCTTGAGGGCGACGCCGACAAGGGAGGCCCCCCAGACGAAGCTGGTCATCACCATGCCGGCCGTGGTGCCGCCGATGACCGCAAGGAATGGCGTGTAAGTCCCTGCAATAAAAAGGAAGATCGCCGCCTGATCAAAGCGCGCCAACACCTGTTTGATCGGCGAAACCGGCCACATATTGTAAGCCAGCGATACGCCTAACACGGCGATCAGCGTTCCCACATAAAGCGATAGTGCTGGCACGGCCTCAGGCGCCGTGATGGTCGTGGCATAGGCCAGCAGGACAGAGCCAAGTGCAACCGCGACTACCAGGCCCAGCACGTGGACGGCACAGTCAACGACCAGTTCGGCAATCGTATAGGGCCGCTGCTGGCGGCTCCACCATGAATAGGTCGGCTTTACGATCGTTTGCACGCGTGAAGGCTCCTTGCCGGCATCGCGCCCGCAGATTTGAAGACTATCGCATCGTCAAGGCCGTACTAGGGCAAAGACATCGTTCCGGTGAACAAGCTGCTACTTCAAGCGGTTCCGGCTTGACGGGTAACGCCTGGGTTACTTAGACGGGCTTCGATACGAGAGAATTATGGCCCCTGTTCCCATCTTCATCGCGCTGGCCGATCCGACGCGCTGCCGCATCATCGAATTGCTGCAAGTCGGGCCTTCGCCGGTCCACCGCCTTGCCGCCGAATTCGACATTAGCCGCCCCGCCATTTCGCGCCATCTGCGGGTGTTGCGCGAGGCCGGACTGATCCGCGAGGAAAAGTCGGGCCGGGAAAACCACTATGCCTTGCAGGCCAAGCGCCTGGCACCGGTGCGCAAATGGCTGGAAACGCTGGCGCCGGCTCCCGTGCAAAAAGCCGTATCTGCCCCGGTGGCCAAGCCCGCGCCCGCGCCGGTTTCTGATCCGGTGGTAGAAGTCGTGACAGACACGCCAGCACCGGCCAAGCCACGCAAATCTGCGCCGCTCTCGCAGATGGGTTTTGACTTCTAAGCGCTGCGATAGAGCGATAGCTTGTCTGCATGAAGCGCCGCCTGAGGAGGGGCGCCAGTGAGTCTGCGATGTGCCGGTTGCGGCGCGACCATCGCCGACGACTGATGTCGCAACTATTTGAGTAGAAAGCCTTTTCCAAGATGAACCAGATCGATTTGAATGGCCAGGTCGCCGTGATCACCGGCGGCGCCCAAGGGCTGGGTTTTGCCATGGCGCACCGCATGCTGGCTTCCGGCGCCAAGGTGAGCCTGTGGGATCGCGACGCCGCAGCGCTCGACAAGGCCGTAGCAGCACTGGGCGAAGGTGCGTCCAGCAAAGTCGTTGATATCACCGACCTCAGCGGCCTCGCCGCTGCCCACGCCCAGGTCGAGGCTGAAATTGGTCCGGTGTCGATCCTGGTCAATTCAGCCGGCATCGCCGGCAGCAATGCCAGCCTTGAAGACTATGATTCCGAAGAATGGCGGCGCGTCATCGAGATCAATCTCAATGGTACATTCTACGTCAACAAGGTGGTGATCCCATCGATGAAAGCCCGCAATTACGGGCGCATCGTCAACATCTCCTCGGTCGCCGGCAAAGAGGGCAACCCCAATCTGTCCGCCTATTCCGCCGCCAAGGCCGGCGTGATCGGCCTCACCAAATCGCTGGGCAAGGAGCTGGCCAAGTTCGATATTGCCGTCAACGCCATCACCCCGGCCACCGCCAAAACGCGCATCCTGGAAACGCTGACCCAGGAATTCATCGACTATATGCTGGTCCGCATTCCCCGCGGCCGGTTCCTCGAGGTCGAGGAAGCCGCCGCCATGGTCGCCTGGCTGGTCAGCAAGGATAATAGCTTCACCACCGCCAGCGTCTTCGACCTCTCCGGCGGCCGCACGACCTACTAGGATCACGCGGCCGGCAAGGGGCTTCAGCGTTTGGGGCGATCGCCGACGGAGCGGCGGGAGCCGATGGCCTCTATGCGGGCGATCAGTCCCTGCTGGATAAGGTGGCGAAGTTTAGCGAGCCAGGTCAGCACTTTGGTCTCCTTGGTCAGGTGCGGGAGGCGATGAAATTGCGCCAACCGCCGTGATGGGTGATGTCCTGGGCGCCGGAGACGGCATGGGCTTCGCAGAGGAAGCCTGAAACCGTGCTGCCGTCGTCGAGGCTGATCTTGCCAATACCGAGCGGGGCGGGAATGCGGGCGACGAATTGGCCGAAGGCGGCGGCGGGGAGAGCCCAGATTTCGACTTCGAGGCCAGCCCCCGCGAAGCCGGGTTGCTGCACCATGCCCGGCTTGGGCGGGACTGTGCCGGGCAGGGCGAAGAGCTGGTAATCGGCTCCGGTGCGGCAGCTTCTGAGCAGGCGTCCGCCGGGGCCGGTTAGTTCGTGATTGAGCGGCATGCCGCTCAGATGAGCGCCGACGACGGCAATGGGAATGAAGGCGTCGGGCGCGGCCGGAACCTTGCTGGCTTCGGGCAGGGTCGCGGTCTTGTCGCGGCCCATGCCGCTGGCGGCGCGGCGGTGCAGGGCGTCGGCGAGGGGGGCCAATGCATCGTCGGTGAAGGCGGGAGCGACAAGAGTGACGCCGGCAGGCAGGTGGCCGGCGCTGTCGAAGCCCGCCGGAATGGCGATGGCTGCGCAATCGAGCAGATTGACGAAATTGGTGTAGCGGCCGAAATGCGAATTGCGCCGGATCGGGTCGGCCTGCATTTCGGCCACGGTATAGGTGGTGGGCGATGTGGGGAGCAGCAGCACATCGGCCTTGGCCCATTCGGCTTCGGTGATGCGGCGCAATTCCTCCAGCCGGTATTTGCCGTTGAAGGCTTCGACCGCGGTCTTGCCCTTGGCGCCGGCGATGATGGCGCGGACGGTCGGGTCGAAATCGGCCTCGTTGCTGGCAAAGAAATCTTCGAGAGCAGCCAGGCGCTCGGCGACCCAGGGACCGTCATAGAGCAGGGCAGCGGCTTGGCGGAACGGGGCATAGTCGAAGGGGACGATGGTGGCGCCCAGGGCGCGGGTATTTTCTATGGCCGAGTCATAGAGCTTCTCGACCTCGGTATTGCCGAAGAATTCGCGCTCGGCGCCATCGAGAACGCCGACGCACAGGCTTGAAATGGGCAGGTTGGCCCAAGTGGCGCGGCGGGAGAAGGGATCGGTAGCGTCGAAGCCTTCGGCCACTTTGCGGACGGCAACGCCATCGCCCACGGTCGCCGCGAAAATGGTCACGCAATCAACGCTTTTGCAGGCGGGGATCACACCGGTATTGGGCAAGAGGCCCGGTGTCGGCTTGATGCCGACAAGATTGTTGAACATGGCGGGGACGCGGCCGGAGCCGGCTGTGTCGGTGCCCAGGGAGAAAGTAGCGAAGCCGGCGGCGACGGTGACAGCCGAGCCGGAGCTGGAGCCGCCCGAGACATAGTCGGCGTCGAAGACGGAGCGTGGCGCGCCATGGGGCGAGCGGGTGCCGTTGAGGCCGGTGGCGAACTGATCGAGATTGGTCTTGCCGATGACGATGGCGCCCGCCGCGCGCAGGCGGGCGATGACTGTCGCGTCGGCGGCGGGCTGATAGGCAAAAGCCGGGCAGGCGGCCGTGGTAGGCAGGCCCGCCACATCGATATTGTCCTTGACCGCGAAGGGGATACCCCAGAGCGGCAGGCTATTGGGTTCTGGATGCTCGGCCATCAGGGTTTCGGCGGCCGAGCGGAGGGTTTCGTCACTGACCGGGGTGATGAACACGGCCTTGTCGGGCCAGGCGGCGCGGCGTTCTATGACGGCTTGGATGATGTCGAGCGGGGTCGCCTTTCCCTCTGCATAGAGGGCTTTGAGAGTGGCCAGGTCCAGCATGATCGGCAGCATCAGATTTCCTCCAGAACGACGATGACATCGCCGGTTTTGACATTGCGGCCAGGGGCCGCGCGGACGTCGCGGACGCGGCCGGCGGCGTGGGCGGTGACGGTGATTTCCATTTTCATGGATTCCACGATGGCGACGGCTTCGCCTTCGGCGACAGCGGCGCCGTCTTCGACCAGGATTTTCCAGATATTGCCGGGGACGGTGCTGCCGACGCCGAAGCATCCGGCAGGGATATCGCCCTCCAAAGCGCCGTTGCCGGCGTCGTCGGCGACGAAGCTATCGAGGCCCTCAGCCTTCCAGCGATTGCGTTCGGCGTCGAAGGCGGCTTGCTGGCGGGTCTTGAAGGCGGTGATGCTGTTGGCATTTGCCGCAAGGTCACGCGCGTAGTCGGCATAGGAGAATTTTGTCTCCTCGATGCGGATGGGATAGGCGCCATGCGGGAAGGCGGCGCGGGCTTCGGCCAGCTCCTGATGATCGACGGGGAAGAAGCGGATCTGGTCGAAGAAATTGAGCAGCCAGGGCTTTTGCGGCTGGAAGGCGGGTGTCGAGCGCCAGGTGTTCCAGACCTGAATGGTGCGGCCGAACAGCTGATATCCGCCTGGGCCTTCCATGCCGTAGATGCACATATAGGCCCCGCCAATGCCGACGGCGTTTTCAGGCGTCCAGGTGCGGGCGGGGTTGTATTTGGTGGTGACGAGGCGATGGCGCGGATCGACCGGGGTGGCGACCGGAGCGCCCAGATAAACGTCGCCCAGGCCGAGCACGAGATAGCTGGCGTCGAAGATGGTTTGCTTGACGGCGTCGACGCTGTCGAGGCCGTTAATGCGGCGGATGAACTCGATATTGTCCGGGCACCAGGGCGCGTTGGGGCGCACCAATTCCTGGTATTTCTGCATCGCCAGCTGAATGTCCGGATCATTCCAGGACAAAGGCAGGTGCACGATCCGGCTGGGGACGACCACCTCTTCGGCGGCGGGGAGAGATTTTTCGATTTCCCCCAGCAAACCCAGTAAGCGGCTGCGCGACATGGCGGTGCCGTCATAGTGAATTTGCAGCGAACGGATGCCGGGGGTGAGGTCAATGGCCCCGATTTTGCCGTCCCGCTGGATGGATTTCATCAACAAGTGAACGCGCAAACGCAGCGCGATATCGAGGGACATGTCGCCATATTCGACCAGCAGGTTGTCGTCGCCCTGGCGGCGATAGACGACCGGCACGGGACCATCATCGGAGCGGGCAAGAATGGCCGAGCCGGTGTCGATGTCCGGGCGCTGGATGGCGGGCGCGGCAATCGG
Organism: Devosia neptuniae; assembly: GCF_025452235.1. NCBI lineage: Bacteria > Pseudomonadati > Pseudomonadota > Alphaproteobacteria > Hyphomicrobiales > Devosiaceae > Devosia > Devosia neptuniae. The sequence goes on along the minus strand of NZ_CP104965.1, from coordinate 3,773,585 downwards.
ATCGTCGGGGCGGGCGAGGGGCCGGAAGCGGATGGTGTCGCCGGGCTTGAACTGGCCCATTTTCCAGAGTTCGTCGCGGGCGATGACGGCGGGGCAGACGAAGCCGCCCAGGCTCGGACCATCGGGGCCCAGGATGATGGGCATGTCGCCGGTGAAGTCGATGGCGCCGACGGCATAGGCATTGTCGTGCAGATTCGAGGGGTGCAAGCCCGCTTCGCCGCCATCGGTGCGGGCCCATTTGGGGGCGGGGCCGATGAGACGGACGCCGGTGCGGGCACTGTTGAAGTGGACCTCGTAATCGGTGGCGAAGAGGGTTTCGATATCGGTATCGAGGAAGAAGTCCGGCGCGCCATGGGGGCCGTAAAGCACGCCGACATCCCAGTGGCGGGAGAGGGGTGCCGGGGCGCTGGCGGGCCGGGCGGCTGTCTGCTCGGCGCGGGCGAGATGGAGCACCTGGCCTGCTTTGAGCGTGCTGGTGGCGTGGCCGCCGAATTGGCCAAGGCCGAAGGTGGCGCGGGAGCCGAGGACCACGGGAGCCGCGAAGCCGCCGGACACGGCGAGATAGCTGCGTTGGCCGGGGCCGGCGATGGCGCCGATGCTCAGGGTTTGCCCGGCGGCGACGGCGATTGCCGAGTTGTGGGCGACAAGGGCGCCGTCGAGCTTCATCGGCATGGCGGCGCCAGCCAGCGCGATAGTGGCGGGGGCGTGAAAGCGCAGGGTGGGGCCGGCGACAGTGAGTTCGAGTGCAGCCGTAACGTCGGCGTTGCCGACGAGGCGGTTGGCGTGGCGGAAGGAGCGCTCGTCCATGGGGCCGCTCGGGGGCACGCCGACATGCCAGAGGCCCAGACGCCCGGGGAGTTCCTGCAGGCTTGATTGCGCGCCGGGGGCGAGGACTTCGATGACATCGGGGATGAAAGCGAAGTCCTTGAGCGCAGTGGTGGCCACCTTGCCGCTGGCGAGCAGATCGGAGGCTGCGATGGCGCGGAGATATGCCAGATTGGTTTCGATGCCGGTGATCGAGGTGTCGTTGAGCGCGGCGCGCAGATTGGCGATGGCAGTGGGGCGGTCGGCCCCGGCCACGATGATCTTGGCCAGCATGGGGTCGTAATAGGGGGTGACCTCGGTGCCGGTTTCGATCCAGGTGTCGATACGGGCGCTGTCGGAGAACCGCACTTCAGTCAGCAGGCCCGCGCTGGGCTGGAAATTGGCATGCGGGATTTCGGCATAGAGGCGCACTTCGATGGAGGCGCCTTTGGGGGTGATCGGGCCGGCTGTCGCTATGGGGTCTTCGCCGGCGGCCTGGCGGATCATCCATTCGACAAGGTCGATGCCGAATACGGCTTCGGTGACGGGATGTTCGACCTGGAGGCGGGTATTGACCTCAAGGAAATAGAAATCCTCGCGGATGGGATCGTAGATGAATTCCACGGTGCCGGCGGAGGCGTAGGCGGCGGCGGCGCCCAGATCGGTAGCGGCTTTGTGCAGGCGGGCGCGGGTGGCGTCAGTGAGGCCGGGCGCGGGGGTTTCCTCGACAACTTTCTGGTTGCGGCGCTGCAGGGAGCAATCACGTTCGCCCAGGGCGATAACCCCACCTTTGCCGTCGCCGAATATCTGCACTTCGACATGGCGGGCATCGGAGACGAAGCGCTCGATATAGACGCGGGCATCGCCAAAGCTGGCCGTGGCGGTGCGCTGCACGCTGTCGAAGGCGGCGGCGAGAGTCGAAGCGTCGGCGCAGAGTTGCATGCCGATACCGCCGCCGCCGGCCGTGCTTTTGAGCATGACGGGGTAGCCGACGGTTTCGGCCGCAGACAGGGCTTCGGCGGCACTGGTCAGCAGGTCCGTGCCCGGCAGCAGGGGGACGCCGCTGGCCTTGGCCAGTTCGCGGGCGGTGTGCTTGAGGCCGAAGGCTTTGATATTGGCCGGAGTCGGTCCGATAAAGGCGATGCCTTCGGCGGCTAGCCGTTCGGCGAATCTGATGTTTTCGCTGAGAAAGCCGTAGCCGGGATGGACCGCCTGGGCGCCGGTGGATTTGCAGGCGGCGATGACGGCGTCGATATCGAGATAGCTCTCGCTGGCGGGCGCCGGGCCGAGACGGACGGCTTCATCGGCGAGCGAGATGGCCTTGGTGAAGCGGTCGGCGTCGGAATAGACGGCGACCGAGGCGATGTCCATGCGGCGCAGGGTTTTGATGACGCGCACGGCGATTTCGCCGCGATTGGCGATGAGGACTTTGGTGAACATGGTTCAGTGCCCCCCGCAGGCGCGATCTGCGGCTATACGGTGCAAGATCATGCAGCATCCCCCGAAATCACGACCTTGATCGGCGTCGGGTTGAAGCCGTTGCAGGGGTTGTTCACTTGCGGGCAGTTGGAGATGACGCAGAGGACGTCCATTTCGGCCCGCAGTTCGACATGATCGCCGGGGGCGGAGAGGCCGTCGACGATGGTCATCTGGCCGGAGGGCTCGATGGGCACGTTCATAAAGAAGTTGATATTGGGGACGATGTCGCGCTTGCCCATGCCGTGTTTGGTGACTTCGAGCAGGAAATTGTCGCGGCAGGCGTGGAGATATTTGGTGTTGTAGCCGAAGCGGACGGTGTTGCTTTCGCAGGAGCAGGCGCCCGCCGAAGTGTCGTGGCGGCCGCAGCTATCGGCCGTCACCACCAGCATGACATTGCCTTCATTGCTGATGACTTTTGTGCCGATGCCGACATAGGCACTGCCCTGGACGCGAAGCGTGTCCTGGCCGCTATAACGCTCGGAGAAGTCGTCGGCCTTGTAGAACAGGGTATCGACGGCCTGCTGGCCTTCGCTGTCGACAATGCGGATGGTCTGGCCCTTGCGCACAATACCGGACCAGGGCTTTTCGGCGGGGATGAAGTGTTCCTGAATGCTCATCTGTGTCTCCCCCTCAAGCCAGCTGCATGCTGTTGTTTTCAAAGCCACGAATGGCTTCGGCGGTGGCAGTGCGGCAGAGGTCGTCGGCGGGCACGGGCAGGCGGAAGCGGGTGACGGTCACCGGATTGGGTTCATAGGCGGGGTTGGGATCGAGCGGGTGCGGGCAGTTGGACAGGGCGATGACCAGATCCATTTCGGCGCGCAGTTCGACATAGTCGCCGGGCTGGCGCATGTCCTCGCGCCAGACGAAAGCGCCGTCGGCGGTGACGCGGACAGGGGCGAAGAAGGTGAGCGCCGAGGGGATGTCGCGACGATCCAGCCCCAGCTTGCCGGCGACGAGGACGAAATTGTCGCGCGTATTGCGAGTGTCGCCGGAATAACGGGTGTTGGAGGCGGCGTTGGAGCCACCGACCAGGCCATCATGGGCGGATGAGGCCGCCTCGGTGACCGAGAACATGACGCGGCCCATATCGGAAAACAGCACGCGGCCCTTGGCGATGGCGGTGGTCCATTGTACTTTGACGGTGTCGGGCAGGTTGAGGCGCTCGCTGGTGTCGGCAAGGCTCCAGGCAATCATGGCCACGGCCGAGGGGCCCTGATCCTGGGCGATGCGGATGGTGTCGCCGGCTTTGAGATTGGTGGACCAATACCAGCCGCCGGGAACGGTTTCGGTGTGGATGGGGTCGGCAATCGGCGCGGCGGGAATCGCGCTGGGGGCAGGCAAGGCTTTGGGGGCGTTTTGCAGGCCCTTGCGCTGATGTTCTTCATAGCGCGCGCGGTCGGCGGCGATCTGTTCTGGCGTACGGCTCATGGATTATCTCCTTGTGTTGGCGCCAGGTCGTCCTGAGCAAGACCCAAGGGCATGACCGGGTCGTCCCGGTCGGGTGCGAAAATGGAGGGCTCGCCGGCAATGCGCGGCGGCCAGATATCGATGTCGCGGCTGAGCAGGGCGCCGTAGCGCTCGCGCTCTTCGGGGCGGTCGCGCGGCCGCTCGAAGGCGATGACGCGGGTGCCCAGGGTGAAGGCCTCGCGCATGTCATGGGTGACCATGACGACGGTGAGTTCAGTCTCGTGCCACAGGCGCTTCATCAGCACGTGGATTTCGGCGCGAATGCCGGGATCGAGCGCGCCGAAGGGCTCGTCGAGCAACAGCACTTTGGGCTTCATGATCAGCGCCTGGGCGAGGGCGAGGCGCTGTTGCATGCCGCCGGAGAGCTGGGCGGGGTATTTGTCCTCGGAACCGGCGAGGCCAACATCGGCGATGAGCTGGCGCGCTTCTTCGACGGCACTGCGCTTGCTGGCGCCGAACAGGCGGGCGGCGATTTTGGAGCCGGTGAAGGCCTTGCCGAGCAGCACATTGCCCAGCACGGTGAGGTGCGGAAATACCGAATAGCGCTGGAAAACGACGCCACGGTCGGGGCCGGGCTCGGCCATCAGCGGGATGCCATCGAGGGTGATGGTGCCGCGCGTGGGGGCTTCTTCTCCCAGCAGCATTTTGAGGAACGTGGTCTTGCCGCAGCCGGAGGGGCCGACCAGGGCGACGAAGGCGCGGGAAGCGATGGTCAGCGAGACCTTTTCCAGCACGATCTGGTCGCCATATTCCTTCCAGACATTGTCGAGCACGATGGTACTCATCACTGCCGCTCCAGATTGGACCAGGGGAAGATGGCGATGCGCAGCCGATCGAGCGCGAAATTCATGATGATGGCGAGGAGCGTAATCCAGGCCACATAGGGGAAGATCACGTCCATCGAGAGGTACCGGCGGACGAGGAAGATGCGGTAGCCGAGCCCGGAATCCGCCGAGATGGCTTCGGCGGCGATGAGGAAGAGCCAGGCGGGGCCCAGTTGCAGGCGCAGGCAGGTGAGCAGCCGCGGCAGAGTTTGCGGCAGGACCACGCGCAGGGCTATCTGCCAGGAGGAGCCGCCCAGGGTTTCGGCCTTGATGATCTGTTCGCGCGGCAGCTCAATGACCTTGAGGGCGAGGTCGCGGATCATGGCCGGGGCGACGCCGATGACGATCAGGGTGATCTTGGCGGCTTCGCCCAGGCCCAGCACGATGAAGAGAATGGGCAGCAGGGCCAGCGGCGGCACCATGGAGATGGTGGCGATGAACGGGGCCAGCAGCGCCCGCACATAGGGGAACATGCCCACGGTCATGCCGAAGAGCAGGGCGATGGCGGTGGAAATGCCCAGCGCCCAGAGCAGGCGGGAGAGGCTGGCTGTGGTGTCCACCCACATCAGATATTCGCCGGTGCGGACATCGGGGGTGAAGGCCATGCGGTTGATGGCGTCGGTGAGGCTCGCTAATGCGGGTAGCAATTTGTCGCTGGGATTATCGGCCAGCCGCGCCGCCGAGCCCATACTATAGGCAATGACCAGCAACACGAAGGGCGCGAGCATGAGCATCAGCCGCATGGCCGGCCCGGGTTTGGTATTGATCCAACGCATGTAGGAGGCTCCGCCTATGGGCCGGCCAGAAGCCGGCCCGATCCGGTTCAGAGGGCGCTGTCGGCGGCCATGCTCAGGTAGCTGGCGGTGAAGCGCAGCTTTACGTTGGCGGCGTCGCCCAGCACGGTGCCATCGGGCAATTCGATGCCTATGACGTCAGCCGAAGGGGCGCCGGAGCCGAGCAGGCCCTTGTCGAACAGGAAGGTGCGGACGCGATCCATGGTGGTGGCAAGCTCGGGCGCGGTGGTGAAGGCGACGGCTTCCGCTGGCGTGGGGAACAGCTTGGTGGCGGCAAGCTGAGCCTCGAAACCAGCCTGGTCGGTGCCCGAGGCAACGCCCATGGCCTGCCGCGCGGCTGCGCCTTCCGGAGTGTCGGCGGTCATGATGGACATCGTGTCATACCAGATGCCGACCAAGGCCTTGCCGAAATCGGGATTGGCCGCGAGCACGTCGGTGTTGGCGACCATCAGGTCGATGATTTCGCCGGGAATATCGGCGCTGTTGAAGACATTGGTGGCGTCGGGCAAAGCGAGAATTTCGGAGACCATGGGGTTCCAGGTGACCATGGCGGTGACGTCAGGCGTCTGGAAGGCGCCGACCATATCGGGGTCGGAGGTATTGACCACATTGACGTCGCGCTCGCTCATCCCGGCGCTTTCGAGCGCCCGGGCGAGCAGGTAATGGGAGACGGAGAATTCGACGAGATTGACTGGCTGCCCCTTGATGGCGGCCAGCGCGGTCTGGTCCTTGAGGATGACGGCGTCATTGCCGTTGGAGAAGTCGCCGATGATCACGGCGGTGGTGTCGACGCCACCAGCAGCGGGGATAGAGAGGCCATCCATATTGGTGAGAGTCACCGCGTCATAGGCGCCTGCGGTGTATTGGTTCATCGACTCCACATAGTCGTTGAACTGGGTGACCTCGATAGTGATGCCGTATTTGTCGGCCCATTTCTGGACGATGCCATTGTCGGCGGCATAGCCCCAGGGCATCCAGCCGACATAGATCGACCAGGCGACTTTGAAGTCGGTCTTGGCCTGGGCGAGTGCGGGCAGCGTTGCGCCGAAACCCAGTGTCGAAGCCAGCAATGCCGTAACGAGAAATTTGGACAGTTTCGTCATGTCAGATCCCCTTTGCGTAGTCACAAAAAGGGATCGGCAGAAACCATCGAGCCAATCCCTTGGCTTACGAGGTCTCCCGGGCTTTTGTCCCGCCGTGTCCGACACGATTGCTCCCGTGCCGGCGGGTGGCTCTCGGACCAGACGCGTCATGACGACGCCGGAACCCTAGCACCCAACTCGCCAGACATGATGCAAGGCACGTGCCAAGTGTTTTTGGCCTGATATCGGGGATTTTAGGCCGGTTTTTCTGGGCTGGCGGCTAGAACATCGGCTGGCTGCACACCGATTGGGCAGGTGGTGTGCGGTCGCCGATATTCTTGGCAATGGCGCCGGCATGCGGTGCCTGTCGCGTTAAGGCCAGGGATAGCCCGCTGTGGCAATGCCCTGCTCGGTAAGAGTTTCGACCAGTTTGCGCCGATAGGTAACGACATCGCCAATACTCTTGGCGCGTAGTGTGCTGACTTCGATACCGGTGAACGGTACGAAATCGGCAGGCACGGATTCCCCGCCCCAATTGTCCATGATGTAGTTGAGCACTGCCGCGATTTCAGTGTCGGACAAGCTGGCGCCAATCACGCCGGGCACATGCATCAGATAGGTGCGCCCGGTTTCGTCGCGGGCAAAGGCGCCTACCAGGTTGCGAAAATCGGGGATGCCACCCACCGGATGTCCCGAGCCATCCATGGCATGGCACCCGGCGCAGCGCAGGATGTAATTGGCGTGGGGCGAGCGCTCTTGCGCGGCTGCGGGCGATGTCGCCAGCAGGCCGAGCAAGGCAAAGGCGCGCAGAGATTTCATTGGTTACCTTTGCGCATTGCCCGCAAGTCAGCGTGGCTGGGCACTGCTGCGCGCAATTCGGCAACCAGCGCGGCATCGACCGAAGGCGGCAGGCCATTAATGTCGGCCAGCAGGTAATTGGCGATGGCGACGATCTCCTCGTCTCCCAGCCAATTATGCGTCGGCATGGCAAGGCCCACATAGATCTGCCCGCGGGCTTCGATCTTGCCGGTGAGGCCGCTCAGGATGACCCCGGTGACATAGCGCCCGCTCTGGTCGCCCAGCCTCTGCCACAGCGCGGTGTCGTTGAGCGGTGGCGCCAGCCCCGGCGAGCCGCTGCCATCCGCCATATGGCAGGCGCCGCAGGTATCGGCGAAGGCTGTCTGCCCCGCCGCATCCTGCCCGTGGGCAGGCGCGGCGAGCAGTGCAAGCGCCAGCGTTACGACAAGGCCTTTATGCATCGGCGAGCCCGACCAGCACGGCCACGGTGCAGTGATAGCCCTTGGAATCATTGGCCATGCACCAGTTGATGTCGTTGTAGAGACCCATGCGATAGCCGGGGCGTTCGCCTTCGGAGGTGAAGCAGAACGAGCCGGCGCAGGTCGCCTTCCCGCAGCAATCATTGTAGGAGACGAGGTAATCCTTCTCGTCATTGGGATTGCGGCAGGTGCCCACCCAGGAGACTTTGGAGGCTTCCGAGCCCGGCGGGCACTGGTTGAGCGTGCCGCCGCATTCATTGCAGAGATTGCCGTCCAGCGCGCAATAGCGCCAGTAATCGCACGAGGTCTGGTCGCCATCGGGAGAGGCGCCCTCTTGCGCAAAGGCCTGGCCGAAATTGCGGTCGAAGGGCAACATGGGCAGCAGGCTTCCCCCCAGCATGGCGGCGCCCGCCTTGGTCAGAAAGCTCCGCCGGCCGGTGCCTTGGGCGATGCGGCGGCTGCTCTTTTCGGCGCCCCGGTCGAGCCATTCAAAGATAGTGTCGATCATTGCCATTGAAGGTACTCCTTAGGGGCTCAGCTATTGGCGGGGGCAGGGCTGTCGAGAAAGCTCTGGATCGAGTCGACGCCCATTTCCTTGGCGTTGAACAGGCTTTCCAACTGCTCGCGATTGTTGACCAGGCCCTTGGCGCGGATGACACCGCGATTGTCGAGCAGCACGGCAAAGGGCAGGCGCGAGACGCGATAGGACACGCCCAGGTCGCTCGACACCACATAAGGGAAACTGCCCAGATCCGCGGTTTCGATGAAGCGCTGATGCTTGGCCAGGTCGCCATCGCTGGCCAGCACTACGTCGAGCCACTTGTCTTCCGCCTGTCGCACCGAGCGCAGGATGGGCAGCAGCTTCTTGCAGACCGGGCAGGTGGGCGAGAGGAAGAACACCAGCGTCGAGCGGTCAGGCCGCGGGCCGATGGCCACAGTGCCGCCCGTCAGGCTGGGCAGGCTGAACAGCGGCGTCATGTCGCCGATGCGCGGACCGGCATCATTGACCAGCGCGCCCATGGGCGAGACGCGTTCGTAGAGCACCCCGATCTGGCGGGCCATGGCGAACAGCGCGACGATAAGGCAGAGCACGACGACCCAGAGGACGCCAACTGCGAGGATGAGTGCATTCATTTCCATTGTCCTTGTTTTCGCGCTTCAGCGCCGCAGCCGCATGACGGCAGTGGTGGCCATGATCTGCTCGATCAGCAGATAGCCCACCCACAGGATGAAGCCGCTGACCAGCGCGGCCGCTGCCTCGCTGAGCGAAAGTGCATAGGGCGAACCGACCAGGCACAGCGCAGCGATGGCGGCGAGCACGCCATTGCGGCCCACCAATTGCCAGCCCAGCGGCTGCACCGCGCCGCCACAGCCGCATTCGATGCGATCCCGGCCACGATTGATGTTGATGCCCATGCCGGCCGCATAGAGCCCGAGCAGCCCGACGGCGAGCACGGCGCCGGCCATGTTGCCGCCTGGCGTAAGCAGCGCGACGACGACCAGGACTTCGAGGCCGACCAGCACCATTGCGGCAAGGTTTACCCGGCTGGCGGGCATCAGGTCATAGTCGGCGACGAAGCCGGTGAACGCGGTGAAGTCCGAGAGCTTGTGCCAGGCCGCCCGGGCGAACAGCAGGGCGATGAACGCCGTTGCCGTCGCCGCGACCAGGCTTGTCCAAGTCGCCTCCATCACGGACCTACCACGACGACGGTGGCAAAGCCGGTGCCGTCACCCGATCCGGTCTCCTTGAGCGCAAACCTGGCCTCTGGATCAACGGCAAAGCGCACCACGGTGCTCTCTTCCTCATTGAGCCCGAACAGCACTGGCGTTTCCCCATCGGTGACCTTGATCGAGATCAGGCCGTGCGCCGCGGACTGGTAGAGCGCCTTGCGCGCCTTGACGTCATAAGCCCAGATTTCCTCGGATGCATTCTTGTGGCTGCCGTCATAGGCCTCGGCATGCATGGTCACGAACAGCACGCCATTGGCGTCGTTATAAGTGAGCAGATTGTAGCCGCCCGGCGCCCAGCCTTCGGCCTGGCCTTCGGTGATCGAGAACTTGTCGGTCTGGGTGATCGTGCCGGTCGCGTCCGACAGCAGATAGACATTGCCGTGATAGGAAATGAACGCCAGATCGGTCCCGATGCGATCGGAGGCGACAAAGATCGGGTCGGTATCGGCGTCGAAGATTTTCTCGCTGATGGTCTTTTCGGCGGCTGCGCCATCGGCGCCCACGTCAAAGCTGGCAAAGGTGCCATCGCCGCAGATCGTCGAGAAGCTGTGACCCTCGAGCGAGGGGTAGATGCCCCAGCAACCCGGCGTCGCCACTTCCTGCACCACGCTGCCGGCCGCCACGTCCACCACGGTCACCGAGGTGGCTGGCGTCGCATTCTGCACATAGACGAACTTGCCATCGGCGCTTTGCGCCAGCAGCGGTTCATAGGCGGCGACCATGGCGGCCTTGCCCGGCAGCAGGATTTCCTTGGTGATGGAGAGCGTGTTCACGTCATAGACGTTGAGCACCTGCTCGATCGGCCCATAGGTATAGCGCTTCATGAAAGTCGACTGCGCATAGGCCGTCTTGCCATCGGGCGCGACCAGCAGCTGGATGATGGCGCCCGCCGTCATATTGCCCTTGTTGGTCAGGTCATCAGCCGAATAAACCTCGATCGAGCTGGCCCCGCCCCATTCCTGCTTGCCCACGAAAATATTGGGTCCCGGCTCGATGGCCTCCTTCACCGAAAACGTCTCGGGGACGAATTCGGCCTCCTGCGCCATCACGGGAAAAGTCAGCATGGTGGCGCAGCACAGCGCACTGGCAGCAAGCAGCTTGGGTTTGATCATGCCATGGGTCTCCAATCGTCGGAGGACAGACTAGGAAGGCGCCATGCCGGCCGCTATCCACTCCAAACCGATTGAATGGCTAATTTATAGGCAATTGTGTTTATTGCTCAGTCTCTGCGCGCCTGCTACGGATAACGCGTAGCCCATAGCGATCATCATGCCCAAAGCCTTCGCCGCTGAATTCTTCGACGCCACCGAACAGGAAACCGCCTTGCCCGGCTGGGAGCAGCGTTTTCTGCAACTGGGGCCCAACCGCTATCACGGGCGGGTCGACTATCTGGTGATGCCGGGCATTTCGGTGATGCGCGAACGCGTCAACACCACCATCGCCCAAACCATCATGACGCCCAGGGACAGCGTCACCTTCGCCTTCACCGTCAATGACGATGCGCATTGGCAGATCAATGCAATGCCGCTGTGTGGCGTCACCTGCAGCGTCATTACCGGTGGGCTGGAATGGGTCGCCGTCTGTCCGGGCGGCTATGACATCGTGTTGGTCACCATGCGCGCGGACCAACTCGGCTGGGAGGTGCGCTCCGGCTTCAACGTGCTGTCGGGCTACGCGATGAAGGCGTGCCTGCATTGGCTGCTCGGCCTGCTGCCCAATGCGGCGGGGCCGAGAGAATCGGCCGACGAGCTGACCGAGCTATTGCCCGAGATCCTCATTGAGCAACTCGCCAGTCTCTACTTCAATTCCACCCAGCTGGAATGGCCTGGCCCCAGCACCAGCCCGGACTATTCCGCATTCCGGCGCCTGCAAGCCCGCATGTGCGGGGAAGGGGACATGCCCCTCTCGATTACCGCGCTCGCCGCCGACACCGGCATGACGCACCAGTCGCTGCACGACACGGTGCGCAACACCCTGGGCATCAATGCCAGCGTCTGGCTCAAGCAATTGCGCCTCGACGGCGCCCGCCGTGACCTGCTGCAGGCCGGGCGCACCGGCCGCACCGTCTCGGAAATTGCCCTGCAATGGCGCTTCTGGCACCTCGGCCGCTTCGCCAAATATTACAGCGCCCAATTCCACGAAACGCCATCAGAGACATTACGGGGCACAAGGTTGGTGCGAGCCTAGGCGCTTGAGGTGGTTTCCTGCGCCGCCATCCTGACGGCGCAGTACTGCCGTCAGTTCTTGTATCGCCGGCGAAAGGCAATCGGCGTGAGTTCCGCCTCGCGCTTGAAGAATTTGGCGAAATTGGTCGCCTCCTCGAAACCCAGACCCTCGGCGATCAGGTAGATGGGCCGGTCGGTGTGGACCAGGAGCCGCTTGGCCTCAAGCGCGATACGCGCGGCGATGACGCTCTTGGCGCTTTGTCCTGTCGCCTCCAGGGCTGCCCGCGTCAGGCTTTTCTCGGTACAGCCCAGCGCGGCAGCATAGGCCGATACCTGATGCCAGCCGGCATAGTTCTGCTCGACCAGCCGGCGAAACCTGGCATAGCGCTGCACGCCAGAGCTTCGGGTGACTTCGGCGCCCATATGCTGGTCCTGCAAAATGGCAAGGCGCAGGAGCAGCGCACACAATTCGTAACGCAGCAGGGCGTGCAGATCATTGGGCCGGGCGACGCTCGCCGCGTCCTGCTGCATGCGCGCGATCGCCTCGTTCACGGCAGCGAAATCGGCTTTGGACAGGGACAGATGATCGGGTAGCCGATCCAGGCCGAGGACCGGCAGCAGGTCGGTGGTGGTCTGCGTCTCCGACGGCAGGAATTCGGCACGAAACAGGACCATCCAGCCGTCCCAACCCTCAATGCTGCCAAAACTATGAACCTGCCCGGGCCGCAGCACGAGGAGGGAGCCGGCCGCGCAGGGGACCTGCTGGAAGTCCACCATCTGGGTCACCGTCCCTTGGGTGACGCAGATCAGGGTGTGGAAGGAATAGTGATACAGCGCCAGGATTTGCTCGGCACTCACCCGGCGCCGCAAATCCGAGAAATGGAAAATCTCGACATCCAGCTCGCGCCCGCTCGGACGATAGTTGAGTTGATCCAGCTTTCGGCTTTTAGTCATTTGGTTCCGCCACAGCCATTATGTCCGATAAGTATCACATAGCGGCATCTATGAACCACGACAGAATGGCATGCTGCCCATTATTACCACTCTCATGAACCGCGGATCACTTCGCAGCAGGTTCCAACATCTGCAAATGAGAGACCAAAATGAGCAATATCGATATCGCAAAGAGCTACATCAAAGCCGTCCAGACCAATGATCAGGCCACGCTTGGCGCATTGCTGTCTCCCAAGGTGGTCTGGCACCAGCCGGGCAAGAACCAGTTCTCGGGCACCAAGAACGGCATTGCCGAATTCGGCGCCATGATGGGCGGCATGATGGAGAAGTCTGGCGGCACCTTCGCCATTACCCACGCCCACCGCTATGTCGCCAATGGCGACCTGGTTGCCATTGAGATCGAGTTCTCCGGCCAGCGCGAGGGCGCCACGCTCGACCAGGCCGGCATCGATCTGTTGCGCATCGTGGACGGCAAGATCGTTGAAGTCTGGCTGTTCTCCTCCAATCCCGAGCAGGAAGACGCGTTCTGGGGCTGATAGGTCACGGAATCGAGGGCAGGGGACGAAAAGCGTCCCTGCCACCACTTTCAATCAAGGAGCTCCACCATGACCGAGGCCAACAAACAGCTCGTCATGACCGCCTATCAGCGCATTTTCGGTGATCTGGATGTGTCAGCAGTAGACCAGTACATGAGCCAGGATTTTATCCAGCACAATCCGACGACCCCTGACGGCCCGGAAGGGGTCAAGCAACTCCTGCAAATGCTTATTTCGCAAGGGGTGTCGAAACAAAAGCTCGAATACAAACACGTGCTTGCCCATGGTGATATCGTCATGCTGCACACCCCCTATGAAATGGCGGGCAAGGCATGGCGCTTCCTCGATATCTACCGCGTCGAGAACGGCAAACTGGCCGAGCACTGGGACGCGATGATGCAGATGCCGGATACCCGCGCGCACAATAATCCGCTGTTCTAGGCAGGAACACCAAGCACGGGGAGCTAGGTCAGCACCACGTGCTGGGTCAGCTCCTCAATCGTGGTGTCGGCCTTGGCCACGTCGAACACCTTGGTACCGTGGCTCATGATCACGAAGCGGTCGCAGACCTGGTAGGCGTGATAGAGATTATGCGTCACCAGTACGCTTGATACCCCCTCCGCCTTGAGTTTGAGCACCTGGCCCAGCAGCGCCTCGGTTTCGCGGACCGATAGCGCCGAAGTCGGCTCATCGAGCAGCAGCACCCGGCGCTTGAAGAACACGGCGCGCGCAATGGCGACGGCCTGTTTCTGCCCGCCGGACAGGTCGCCAACCAGCTTGTCCGGCGAGTCGATGCCCGAAATATGCACCGCGCTTTCCAGCACCTGCATGGCGATCTCGCGCATCTGCCGGAGATCGAGAAAGCCGAAGCGGCCGGTCAGTTCGCGACCCAGAAAGATATTGCGCGAAATGGAGAGGCAATCGACCAGCGCGGTGTTCTGGTAGATCGTTTCGATACCCGCTTCGGCGCTGTCGCGGCGGCAGGTGAAATCGTGCCGTTGGCCATCGACCGAGATATAGCCGGAATTGGGTCGGTGAATGCCCGAAAGCAGGTTGACCGTGGTCGATTTGCCCGCGCCATTGTCGCCGAGCAGGCCAACGACTTCGCTATGGCCCACTTCGAAGCTGAGATCGGTGAGGGCTTTGAGCGGCCCGAAGGTCTTGTTGATATTGTGCAGGGCCAAGAGACTCATGAGGCGGCTCCCCGGCGATCGAGCCCGTGATTGAAGATCGAGGCCACCACGATCAGCGTGGCGATGAACATGTCGAGATAGAAGCCCGGTGCCCGCATCAGCAGCAGCACGTCGGTAATGGTGAAAATCAGCATCACGCCCAGAAACACTCCCAGGATCGAGCCACGCCCGCCACGCAGGGAGAGCCCGCCGATGACGCAGGCAGCAATGGCCTGCAGCTCGAGCCCGGCGCCCTGGCCCGGTTGCACCGAGCCGACGCGTGTGGTGGCGAGAATGCCGGCGAAAGCCGCCATGAAGCCGGCAATGGCGAAGGCCATCAGCTTGATGGCATTGGTATTGACCCCGATGGCGGTCGCGGCCGAGCGGTTGCCGCCGGTGGCAAAGACATGGTTGCCGAAGCGATGCCGGTGCAGCATGGCCCAGAAGACCAGGCACAGCCCGATAAACCAGATGAAGGCCGCGTTGATGCCAAGCAGCGTGCCGGAAAACAGTGCGTTGAACACCGGATTGGGATCGAAACGCACCTGCACGGCGCCATTGAGCAGCAGCACCGCCCCGCGCCAGAACAACAGGCCACCGAGCGTCACGATGAAGCTGGGCAGGTTGAAGCGCAGCGTCAGTGCGCCATTGAGCAGGCCGATGGCAGCGCCGATGAGCAGGCCCGCGGGCGCCGCAAGGAAGGCGTCGACCCCATTGCCGACCAGCATGGCCATGACGATGGCGGTGAAGGTGTAAACCGAGCCGATCGACAGGTCGAACTCGCCTGATATCATCAGCACGCCGGCGCCTAGCGCCAGGCAACCCAGCACCGGCACCGAGCGCATCATGATGCCCATATTGGCCGATGAGAGATAGCGGAAGTCGTCGGGAAACAGCAGCCCGGCGGCGATGCAGCCGATTTGCACGGCAACGAAGACCAGCAGGATGGCGCCTGCCGGCATGGTGAGCAGCGCATGCAGGCTTTGGGCAGCCGTTCGCCTGGGCCAGGCGGCACGATGATCGATCATCTCGGTCACGGTCATATCCGGTTGTGAAAAAAGGAGTGGTCCCAGCCCGAAGGCCGGGACCAGCCAATCAGCGATAGGTGCCGATAAAGGGCTTCACGACGCCGATGCGTTCCTGGTTGAGGAAGGCGCCCTGGCCGGTATCGACATCGGTCGGGGTCAGCCCATACCGGGCGGCCATGGCGATCTGGGCGATCGGATAATAGCCTTGCAAATAGGGCTGCTGGTCCATGGTGGCGAACATGGCGCCGGATTCCACCGCATTGACGATTTCGACCGCCAGATCGAAGCCGCCGAACGGCACGTCGACACCGGAATCCCTAATGGCGCCGGCGCCAACGGTGGAGGTGACCGAGCCGGTGCCGAACACCGCCTTGATATCCGGATTGGCGATCAGCGCCTGGGCCATGATGTTCTGCGCCTCGGCGGGATCGAGGCCGGCGCGCACGGTTTCCACCGTGATGCCATGTTCGCTCATCGCCTTTTCGATGCCGCCGCCCCGTGCCACCGCAAAGCTGGCCTCGGGAATTTCGCGCGGATTGAACACCACATCGCCTTCTTTGAGATCGAAGGCCTCGATCATGCGATTGCCCAGTTCATACCCCGAGGCAAATTCATCCATGCCGACATAGGCCTGGCGGCAATTGCCGTTCGCGCCCTCGAGGTCGTCATTGTTGAAGCCGATGACCACTATACCGGCTTCGACGGCGGCGCAGATGCTATCGTCAAAGGCGTCGGAGCTGGAAATGGCGACAGCGATGCCATCAACGCCCGTGGCCACCGCGCTCTCGATCAGGTCGTTCTGGCGGACCGGATCGTTATTGGCATATTGCACATCCAGATCGACATTGAAGGCGGCAGCGGCGTCCTGGGCGCCTTTCACCACCGGATTGAAGAACTGGACGCTCGGATCGAGATAGATGATCATGGTTGCCTTGACCGGATCATCCTGGGCCGCGGCGCCACCGATAGTGGCGAACAGGGCGCAGCCGGCTAGCAAAGCGGCTTTCGACTTGGTCAAATTCATCGCTTAATCCTCCCTTGGATCTGTGACGGGTCCTCCTCAGGTCCCGTTCCGGACGGCGCTCTCCGACCAAGATCGCGCCGCCCGAATGCGTCTCCCCGCTTCAGCTCTTCCTCAATGCTGGAACCAGGGTTGGCCCCGCCCAAGTGTCATGTGCAGACCCTTGAACTGGGAATATTCGTCAAAGCCAAAGCGCCCGAGTTCGCGGCCGGTGCCGCTTTTTTTGTAGCCGCCAATGGGTAGTTCGGGCGTGCCGTCGATCACCGAATTGATCCAGCACCGTCCGGCCCGCAGCTTGCGCGTGGTCTGGATGGCGTTTTCGAGATCGCGCGACCAGACGCTGGCCGAGAGGCCAAATGGCGTGCCATTGGCAAGGGCGACCGCTTCCTCGGGCGTGTCAAAACCAATGGTGGCAAGGACCGGCCCGAAGATTTCCTCCTGGGCGATGGCCATGTCGGGGCGCACCTTGTCGAAAACCGTCGGGGCAAAAAAATTGCCCGATTTGGCATCGACCATGTCGCCGCCCAGCAGCAATTCGGCGCCTTCATTGACGCCGGCGGCCACATAGCTCGCCACCTTTTCGAGATGGTTGCGGCTGACCATGGCGCCAAAGCGCGTGCCGGCCCCGAGCGGATCGCCAAACGGCAGCCTGCGCGACAGCTCGAGCACTCGCTCGAGCAATGGCTGGCGGATTGAATTCTCGACAATCAGCCGGCTGCCGGAAATGCAGCACTGCCCGGCATTGTGATAAACGCCATAGGCAATGCCATCGGCGGCAGCGTCCAGATCGGCATCGGCAAAGACGATTTGCGGCCCCTTGCCGCCCAGTTCCAGGCCCACCCGCTTGACCCCCGCCGCCGCCAGGCCGGCGAGCGTGGTGCCGACACGAACCGAGCCGGTAAAGGCCAATACGTCGACCCGCGGATCTTCGGCCAGCACTTGCCCCACGGCAGGGCCATAGCCGGTGATGACGTTGAACGCTCCGGCCGGCAGGCCCGCCTCAATAGCCAGTTCGGCGAGGCGGATCGTGGTGCCGGAGGTGAATTCGCTCGGCTTGACCACGACGGTGCAACCCGTGCCCAGCGCCCACGGCACACGTTCGGAGACGATGATGAAGGGGAAATTCCACGGCGTGATGATGCCGACAACGCCCGCCGGCTCCCGCAACACCAAGCCGAGGCGGGATTCGCCAATGGCATTGTGGGTGGAGCCCTCGAGCCCGCGCGACTGGCCCGCGGCATAGTTCCACAGGTCAGCGCAATAGCCGATCTCCCCCTTGGCCTGTTCCAGGGGCTTGCCGGTTTCGAGGCATTCGATCAGGCCCAGTTCGTCGACATGTTCGAGGATTTTGGCGGCAACGGCATGCAGGATTGTCGAGCGTTCCGCGCCGCTCATCCGGGGCCAGGCGCCCGTATCGAAAGCCCGCCGCGCCGCAGTGATGGCAAGTGCCGCGTCGGCCGCGCCGCCCGCTGGCCATTCGCCGACGGCCTTGCCGCGATGGCCGGGACTTTCGCGGGTAATGGTTTCGCCCGACTGCGCGTCGACCGACCGACCATCGATCAGCATGCGATAGGCGCGTTTACTCGCCAGCCGCGGATCACTAAGGTTCGGCGCAACGAAATTGTCCTGAAAGCGTGACTGCATGGATATCGCCATGGCGGGCTGAACCCACCTCCTCGAATATATTCGGACGTTTCTATATGTCCTGTATGGAATTGTATGGTACCGTATGGCGCATTGACACAAGCTGTCAATGGCGTGGGCGAGATGTAATATGACTCTTGAAATGCAGGTGGCTGAGAGCGGTGAAAGTGCCGCTGCCTCGATCGAAAAAGATCTGCGGCGCGCGATCATCGAGCTGGAATTGTTGCCGGGATCGCGCCTCAGCGAACAGGATATTGCCACCCGCCTCGGCGTGTCGCGGCAGCCGGTGCGCGAGGCGCTGATCCGCCTGGCCAATTCACGATTGATCGAAATCCGCCCGCATCGCGGCACGGTCGTGGCACGCATCTCGGCCAAGGAAATGACCGAGGCGCTGTTCGTCCGGCAAGCGGTGGAACTCGCCGTGGTCGCCAGGGCGGCGCAGAGCTTTGAAGCCTGGCAGCGCAAGCGCATAGCCAGCTTGTTGCTCAAGCAGGAAGAGGCGGCGGCCAAGCTCGACCATGCCGACTTCCGCGAGCATGACGAGGCGTTTCATTTTGCCATTGCACAGGGAGCCGGGGTCGGCATTGCCTGGATCGCCATTGCCGATATGAAGACGCATATGGACCGGGTCTGCAACATGACCTTGCAGAGCGAGGCGGACATGGTGCGTCGCGTGCGCGAACACCAGGACATCATGGCCGCCATCGATGGACACGACGTCGAGGGCGCCCAGCGCGCCATGGCCCAGCACCTGGGCAGTATCCTAGATGACCTGCCAGACCTGGAGACCAAACACGCCAGCCTCTTTATCTAGGCGGCGACCGGTTTGGGGTATCCGGCTATTTCATATCCCCCAAACGCTGCCCTTCGGCGTCGAAATAATGGGCGCCTGCCGCATTGATGGTGAGGGTTACGTCCTCGCCATTGCGGGTTTTGGCGTCGCCGGCGCCTTGCACCAGCACGGTCTGCTCATTGGCGAGGCGGACATAGATGAAGACTTCGCTGCCGAGGTATTCCACCAGGGTCACCTTGCCGGGCAAAGTCAGATCGCCTGATGTGCCAAGGCTGAGTTGTTCAGGGCGGATGCCGATGCTGATAGGGCCATTGGTCGTGATGCCCCGGGGCAGGGTGAGGCTGCCGAGGCCCGCAATCTCGGCCTTGCCGCCTGCAGCCTGGGCGTCGAGCATGTTCATCTTGGGTGAACCGATGAAGGTCGCGACGAATTTGTTGCGCGGGAAATTATACAGCTCGTAGGGCGTGCCGACCTGCTCGATGCGGCCCTTGTTGAGCACGACGATACGGGTGGCCATGGTCATGGCCTCGGTCTGGTCGTGCGTCACATAGATCATGGTGGTGCCCAGCCGCTGATAGAGGCCGGCCAGCTCGACCCGCATTTGCACGCGCAATTCGGCATCGAGATTGGACAAGGGTTCATCGAACAGGAACAGCTGCGGCTCGCGCACGATGGCGCGACCAATGGCGACGCGCTGCTTCTGTCCGCCAGAAAGCTGGCGCGGCTTGCGCTCCATCAGCGGCTCAATCTGCAGAATGCGGGCAGCGTCGGCCACGCGGCGCTCGATCTCCGGTTTTGGCATTTTGAGATTGGAGAGGCCGAAAGCCAGGTTCTTGCGCACGCTCATATGGGGATAGAGCGCGTAGGACTGGAACACCATGGAGAGGTTCCGCTGGGAGGCGGGCAGGTCGTTGACGATTTTGTCGCCGATGGCGATGACGCCATCATTGATGTCTTCGAGCCCGGCGATCATGCGCAGTAGGGTGGACTTGCCGCAGCCGGAAGGGCCGACCAGCACGAGGAACTCGCCTGACTGAACTTCGAGGTCGAGGCCATGGATGATGGGCACATTGCCATAGGTTTTCTTGACGTCGCTGAGGGTGACAGAGGCCATTGGTTTGGTCCTTGATGGGTATGCGAGCGCTATTTCATGCCGCTCATGGCGATGCCGCGGATGATGAAGCGCTGAAAGATGACGAAGAACAGGATGATGGGCAGGATGGAGAGCACCGACATGGCGAACATCTGGCCAAATTCGGAAACGCTGTCCTGGCTGAGGAACATCCGCAGGGCGAGGGGGACGGTGTAGTCCTTGATATCGTTGAGATAGACCAGCGGCCCCAGGAAATCTTCCCAGGTCCAGATGAAGGAGAAGATGGCCGCCGTGGTCATGGCCGGCAGCGAGAGCGGCAGGATGATGGCCCAGTAAATCTTGAAGGGAGAGCAGCCATCGATCATGGCCGCCTCATCCAGCTCGCGCGGCAATTGGCGGAAGAACTGGATCATGAGGAAGATGAAGAAGGCGTCCGACGCGAGGAACCGCGGCACCACCAGTGGCAGGTAGGTGTTGACCCAGCCCAGCTGCAGGAAGGTGAGGTACTGCGGGATGAGCACGACGTGATAGGGGATCATCAGTGTCATCATCATCAGCGCGAACCAGATAGTCTTGCCGGAAAATTCGAGCCGGGCGAAGGCATAGGCGGCAAACGAGCATGAGATGACATTGCCGATCACCGACAGGACGGTCACCACTGCCGAATTCCAGAAGAAATTGGTGAAGCTGACCGGCAGGGCATTCCAGCCGCTGGTGTAGTTGGACCATTGCGGATCGCTGGGGATGAGCCCGAGCTGACCGAAAATCTCGTTATTGGGTTTGAGCGAACTCGCCACCATCCAGAGCAGCGGATAGATCATCACGAAGGATGCCGCGATCAGGAAGACGTGCTTGAGCATTGCCGCGCGTTTGGCGCGGACGGCACGATCAGCGCGGAGCTGAGCGGAGACGGCGGTGAGATCGGCGAGGCGGTTCGAAGTTACGTCGGTCATGACCTAGCCCCTCTCATTCTCGTAATGGACCCAATATTTTGAGGTCCAGAAGGCGATGGCGGTGAAGGCGGCGATGATGACCAGCAGCACCCAGCCCAGCGCCGAGGCATAGCCCATGCGGAAATAGCTGAACGCCTCGTTGAACAGGTAGACGGTGAAGAACAGTAGGCTATCGAGCGGGGCACCGGTGCCGCCCGAAATGATGAAGGCGCCCGAAAAGGATTTGAACGCTTCGATCATCTGCAGCACCAGATTGAAGAAGATGACCGGAGCCAGCATGGGCACGGTGATGGCGAAGAATTTGCGGCTGGGCGTTGCCGCGTCGATCTCGGCCGCCTCGTACAGGTCCTGCGGGATGGCGCGCAGCCCGGCGAGGAAGATCAGCATGGGCGAGCCGAATTGCCAGATGGCGAGCACGACCAGCGTATAGAGCGAATAATTGGGGTCCGAGAGCCAGTAGGGGCCCTGGATGCCGAACACTGCGAGCGCCGAATTGATCACGCCATCGGCGTTGAACAATTGCCGCCACAGGATCGCCACAGCGATGGAGCCGCCCAGAATGGACGGCAGGTAAAACAGGGCGCGATACCAGCCCACGGCGCGAATGCCCTTGTCCAGCAACATGGCCACGATCAGCGCGAAGATCAGCTTGGCCGGCACCGAGAGTATGACGAAGAGGAAAGTGACCTTGAGCGACTGCCAGAAGCGGTAGTCGAACTCGAACATATATTGGAAGTTTTCGAACCCGACCCAGACCGGGGCATTGACCGCGTCATAATCGGTGAAGGCGAGATAGAGCGAAGCCAGGATCGGAAAGATCGAGAGCAGGAAAAAGCCGATCAGCCAGGGTGTGAGAAACACATAGCCCGGCCAGCTGCGGCGTAATTTGGATCGAATAGACATTCCTGTCATCCTTGCGTCGTGAAGCTATGGCCCGCCGGGAACGTCCCGGCGGGCCAAATTGGTTAGCGGGCGCGGCGGCGGATGCCTTCGGCTTCGCGGCGGATCTGGTTGGCGACATCGGGGATGGGCGCCTGATCGAGCAGCACGGCCACCGCGACACGCTCGAACATGGCTTCGATTTCCTGCGCGCCCGAGGGCGGCGGGGGCGCCAGATTCATGGTTTTGCCCTGAATGCCGTCGAAGAAGGCGACCGAGGTCGCTTCGATTTCGGTGAGCTTGGGCTGCAGTGCCGCGCGCACCTGTGCGTTGGCGGGAATACCACGTTCGAGGCCGAGCACGGCGGTCATTTCCGGGTCGTTAACGAAGGCGCTCATATAGGTCGTGGCCGCTTCGGCATCGACCGTGTCACGGCTGAGGCAGATGAACTGGCTGGGTTGGATGATCGAGCCGGGGATCATTTCGGGCGTATTGGGGAACATGGCCGCGCCGACCTTGTCCTGCATCAGGTTTTGCACGCCCACCATCTGGTTGCTCCAGGCGTAGGAAATCGCAGTCTGGCCGGTGACGATGCCCCAATTGGAGAGTTCGGCGCCGACGAGACCCGCCGAAACCTGACCCGGCGGAGTGGCGCCAGCGGCGCGCAGGTCGGCCCAGATGGCGAAATAGTCGGCGATGGTTTCGGCCGAAGCGCCGAAATTACCCTCGTCGTCAAACAGGCGCTCGCCGCGCTGGTGCACATAGTCGGAGAAGTTCTGGTAATCGGCGGTGTTGTCGTCCGTGCCGAAGACGCCGGTGGCCTTGGTGACTTCGCCGGCGACGCGCTTCAGATCATCATAGGTCCAGCCGAAGGGATCGAAACTGATGCCGGCAGCGTCGAACAGGCGGGTATTGTAGAGCGAGACGTGCGAATTGGCGCCGATCGAAAGGGCATAGAGCTTGCCATCGACCCGGCCGGCCGAGAGCGCGCTTTCGTCAATCTGGGAGATGTCGAGCGATTTGCCGATATACTCATCGAGCGGCAGGATGGCGCCGCGATTGATATATTCGAACATCACGCCATAGCCCATCTGGATGGCGTCGGCCATGTTGCGGCCGGCAATCTGGGTGGTGAGGCGGGTGAAGTAATCGGCCGAGCCAAGGGTTTCGCCGGCCACCACGATGCCGGGGTTCTTTTCGTTGAACAGGCGAATGACTTCGAATGTGCGCTTGTCGCGCTCCGGGTTACCCCACCAGAAATGGCGGATGCGGCGATCCTGGGCGAAGGCAGAAGTGCCCGTGGCCGACAGGATTGCTGCGGAGCCGGCAGCGGCAGCGGCTGTGCCGAGGAATTTGCGTCTATTGAATGTGCTCATGGATACCTCCCATTGTGAGCTACGTACCTCATCGTCGACGTGTCCGGATTCACGGACGGGCCGGCAATGGTCGAAATTCTTGGGTCGATTGGCCGGTTTCGGCGCGTGATTAATAGGTCGGGTGGACCAGCCCCGGATTGTGCAGGCGGGTGAAAGCTCCGTTCTCAAGGTGCAATTGCTCATTGGCAGCGGCGGTGAAGTCGATAGCTCCATCTGACGTGTGGAGCGTCCCGGTGATGGTGTTGACGCTGATGCCGATCAGCCCGGCAATGGTGCCGGTGCGGTCGGTGATGATGCGGACGCCCTTGGGGGCGCGGAACAGCACTTCACCATCGCGATAGGCGGTGGAGTGGGTCCGGGTGTTGACCAGCTCGAAATGGTGGCCATCGACGGTGCGGGCATAGGCCGTTTCATGCGCCACGTCGCGGTGCTCGATCTGGTAGGGCACAAGGCCGGTGAACCACAGCGCGCCATCCGGGCGCGGCTGGATGCCGCTCAGCCGCTCGACGAAATCGAGCAGGCACAGGATCGAGGGCGAATAGGCCTCGGTGAAGCCCTCCCGTCCCGTGAAGGGATGCAGCGTCTGGGCAAAGCGAGTGGAGCGGAACTGCGCCGACAGGGTCGGATAGAGAATCCAGGTCAACTCGACATGGCGGTGGTGGTGCTCGAAGGCATGCGGGGTGCGGATCAGGGTCAGGAAATTGGTGGGACCGCACCAGCTATTATAGTCATAGGCCGGGTCGAACCGTGGATCGTCGAGAGCGATCGACGTAAGTGGGTATTTGGCGAAGAATTTGCGCGTGTTGAGCAGATAGCGGCTGAGCGCTTCGGCGAAAAAGGCGTCGTCGCCCACTTCGCAGGCCAGAACCCGCAGCAACACATCCGACTGCACGCGGACATGCTGGCTGTTGCGGTCGCGATCGTAGAAGAAGCCATCTTCGGCGTGGAAGCACTGCTCGAACAGGGCCCCAATGCTCTGCTCGGCCCTGGCGCGCCAAGGGGCCGGGTCCTCGCCCAATTCCTCGGCCATGCGGGCTAGGTAGAGGCGCTGGCAGGCGACATTGGCGGTGAGATCGGGCGCGATGAAGGGCAGTACTGGATTGTCGGGATTATAGGCCTTGGTGTCGTTGTTGAACGGGGAATCCGGCACATGCCAGAAGCGGGCGGACAGATCATGCCCGGTATCGAAGGCGCAAAAGGCTTCGACGGCGCCGGTCTTGCGTGTGTCGCGCCACTCGGCCAGCCAGGCATCATAGGCAGCCATGGAGCGGTACATTTTGGCGAGATAGGCCTTGTCGCGGCCGTTGAGGCTGTAATGGGTCCAGACCGAGCGGGCGAGGGGTGACACCAGCTGGATCTGTGAGAAAACCGGCCCGTTCGGTGTCAGCTTATAGGGCAGGAGGCCATCTTCACGCTGATGCTCGGCAAAGACGGCAAAGGTGGCGGCGGCGATGGAGGGCACGAAACGGGACAGCAATTCGGCATTGATCGTGCCGGTGCTTTCCAGCCAGCAGCCGTGATAGATCCCGCCTTCATGCAGGATGGGTTGTTCACTGCCGGTGGGCTTGATGCAGGCGATGAGTTCGGTGACCGCGTCGTAGAAGCGGCTTTCCATGGCCGGTGAGGATGCGGTGAAGGCGACACCAGAGCGCGCGAATTCGGCAAGAATGGCGGCTTCCCACGGGTTGTTGTCGGCCGTTATCCGTTGCGTCACATCGATCGCGCGCAGCTTGTTCAGCAGCGAGGATGATTGGGTGTGACTATCGGCGCCAAAATCCATGCGTCGTTTCCGGCAAATACCGGTCCCCTCCCAGGCGTCCGTTGTGGATCGGCCTGCAACAATACCCGGCGGACCGGGTCAAAAGCGGGAGCGATGGAGGGGCAAGGACCAATCCATCAACCGTGACCGCACAGCTGAGATCGACGAGGGGTCCTGCGGAAGGTCGAAACGAGCAATGGTCCGTGTTTATCCGGTCAAACCAAAGACGTTCCGCGTAGCGCACGCTTTACCAACATACCGTGGCTGGGCTGCTCGAGCCCATGACGTGTCTCCGGCCATTCAGCGGGAATTTATCCGCCTTCGATACTTGTATGGTAGATTTGGCCGCGGAACTTGTCAATCAAAGGCTATGGATGACGGGGCCGCTCCCTTGCTCACCCTGTCAGCTGGCAATAGGAGGCCGGGCAACCTTGGCAAACAGGCGGTAGAAGTTGTCCGTAGTATAGGCGGCGATATCCTCGACTTTATCGCCACGCAGTTTTGCGAGCAGCTCGGCTATCTTGGACAGGTTGGCCGGCTCGTTTCGATCGGTCTCGAACGGCGCTGGGGACATCGAAGGCGAGTCGGTTTCGAGCAGGATACGGTCGCGTGGAAGGCTGCTCGCGGCCTGGCGGATGTGATCGTTGCCTTCATAAGTCAGGAGGCCGCCAAAGCCGAAATAGCCGCCGAGTTCCAGGGCGGTCTCCATCAAAAGCGGTCCACCCGAAAAGGCATGCACTACAAACGGGAACGGTCTTACGGCGGTGGCTTCCTGCAGCATGGCTGCCATGGTTTCGTCTTCGCGCACCGAATGGATAACCAGTGGCAATTGCGTTTCCTGGGCCGCCGCAAGATGAGCGGCGAAGACGGCGATTTGATTTGTCCAATCAGCCGTCCCATAAACCCGGTCGAGCCCCGCCTCGCCAATCCCGACAACCTTGGAATGGTGGGTGAGTGCAACGATCTCTTCGGTCGAGACGTCCTTCTCCTCGTCGGAAAAATGCGGCAGCGTGCCCACCGTACAATAGACATTGTCGTGCATCTCGGCGACGGCACGGACCCGGTCGAAGTCGCGCACCTTTATGCCGATGGTGAGATAGGTTTCGATGCCGATTGCTGCCGCCCGCGCCATTACCGCCGATCGATCATGGGCGAATTCATCGAAATCGAGATGCAGATGGCTATCGACAAACATGAATGCTTACTCGGCCTTGTTGCGTTGGAACGGCTGCCCCAGTGCGGCCGGATCGCGAACTTTCCCAGCAAATCCGATCAGCACCACGATGGTCAGCAGATAAGGCAGCATGACGAGGAACTGATAGGGAATGCCGGTGCCCGCATTCTGACCGCGTAGCTGGAAAGCGTCGGCGCCCCCGAACAGCATGGCAGCCAGCAGGATGCCCCAGGGGTGACGGCGGCCGAGCAGCAGAATGGCCAGAGCAATATAGCCACGGCCGGCGGTCATATTGTCAAGGAACAAGCCGGTGGCGCTCAGCGACAGGAAGGCGCCGCCAAGCCCGGCAAAAAGCCCGGAAACCACGAGGCACCAGGTGCGCGTCCGGCTGACCGATATGCCCAGCGTTTCGGCCGCCTCCGGGTGCTCGCCGACGGCTATGATCGCCGTTCCGATCGACATGCGCGAGAGCACGATCGCCGCCACGGCAACGAGTGCGAGCGTCAGGTAAACTAAAATACTTTGCTGGAAGAGCAGGGGGCTGAGCACCGGTATCTGCGCTAGTCCGGGTATCTCGATGGGCGGGAAGGGTTGGATCCGCGGCGCGTTGGTTCCCGTTCCGAAGGCCGCGCGAAAACCATAGCTCGTGACGCCCACCATCAGCAGGTTGATGGCTATGCCAACCACGACCTGATTGCTCGACAGGCGCACGGTATAGAACGCCATCACCAGCCCGAGCACGGCGCCCGATGCCATGCCGGCCGCAACGCCGAACCAGAGGCTGCCCGAGACGAAGGCGGCAGAAAAGCCGACAAAGGCACCAAGCAGCATCATGCCTTCCAGCCCGATATTGAGCACGCCGGCGCGCTCGGCAAACATGCCGCCTAGCGCCGCAAGCATGATCGGAATGGCGAGGCGCGTGGTTGCCTGCAGGAAGCCGGCGGCGATCGGGTCCGTCAGATAGTCGATAAAGCTCATGTTGAGGCCACCGGCTTGCGCTTGGCAAGGAAATCGAAAGCACCGCGCCCGATGACGAACAGCACGACAAGTCCCTGTATGATGGTGGTCAATGTGCTCGGCACGCCCGAAGCGGTCTGCATACTGGTGCCGCCGACCTGCAAGGCCGCAAAGAGGATGGCCGCGGCAAGCACGCCGATGGGATTGGTGCGTCCGAGCAATGCAACGATGATGCCGGTATAGCCGAAGCCCGGAGAGAGGTTTTCGATCATGCGGCGTTGTACGCCGACCACTTCCATATAGCCGGCCAGCCCCGCCAGTGCGCCGCTGACGAGAAATGCCGAGATGGTGATCGCGGTGACCTTGTAGCCGGCATTGAACGCAGCCCGCGCATTGAGCCCGACGACGCGCAGCTTGAACCCCCAGGTCGTGTGCCAGAGCGCGAAATGACAGCCCGCGACGGCGAGCAGCGCCAGAAGAAATCCGAAATGCAGGCGCGTTCCTTCGATCAGCGCGGGAAACCGGGCATTGCTGGCAAGCCGTTCGGTCTGCGGCAGGTAGCCCGCAGCCTCCTGCAAGGGGCCGCGCAGCAGGAAGGAAACAAACAGGATGGCGATATAGTTGAGCATGATCGTCGTGATCAACTCATTGGCGCCAAAGCGCATCTTCAACGCGCCGGCCAGCAGCGACCAGAGGGCGCCCACCACCGCGGCAGTGACGATCATGGCCGGGATAACGACCAGCGGCGGCATGTCCGGCAAGGCAAGGCCGACAAAGGCGGCAGCAGTTGCGCCGAGGAAAAGCTGGCCCTCGGCCCCCAGGTTGAAGGCGCCGCCACGGAAAGCGATGGCGATGGCCAGGCCGGTAAAAATCAGGGGAATAGCGCGCAGCAGCGTTTCGGCGAGGCTGTTCCACGAACCGAAAGCGCCATCGAGCAGCGCCAGATAGGCCGTGAGCGGATTGGCGCCCCAGGCGACAATCAGGATGGCGCCGATAAGCAGCGCGAGGAAGATGGCCACAAGACTGGACAGCAATGCGCCACTGCCTTTCGGCAGCAGACGCGAACGCGGTGGCACCAGGGCCTCGGTTTTGGTCGCGCTCATGCTGCCTGTCCCGTCATCATGGCGCCCAGACGATCGAGCGTGACGTCGCGGCGCAGGATTTCTCCCACGACGCTGCCGGCAAACATCACCACGACACGGTCCGATAGCGCTAGAATTTCATCCAGTTCGGTGGAGACCAGCACAATGGCGGCGCCGCGTGCCCGCTGGGCCAGCAATTGCTCATGCACGAAGGCCGTGGCGCCGATATCTAGACCACGCGTTGGTTGCACGGCAATGATCACCGACGGCTCGCGGCTGAGCGCCCGGCCGAGCACCACCTTTTGCTGGTTGCCGCCAGAGAGCGTCAGGATGCGCTGGTCCGGCCCGGTGCAACGGACGTCATTGACCCTAATCAGTTCTTCGCTGAACGAGCGAATGGCGCCATGGGCGAGAATGCCGCCGTTGGAAAAGGGGCTGTGGGTGACCTGTTCGAGAACGGCATTGTCGGCGATGGAAAGGTCGACAAGGGCGGTGCGCTGGCGATCTTCGGGAATGTGGGAGAGGCCGAGCGCGATTCGAGAACTGGGGCCGGTGCGGCTAACGTCGATCAGGCTTTCCCCCCGGCGCAGGCTTACAATTCCCGAGGTGGGGGCGATAAGGCCCGCGAAAATCTCTGCGAGCTCCTGCTGCCCATTGCCGTCAACGCCGGCTATGCCCACGATTTCTCCCGCATGGGCGGACATCGAGACATCGCGCAGGCGCTCGACGCCGCGCTCATTGCGAAACGTCACGCCGGCAGCCACCAATACCGGCCGACCAGGTGTCTGCTCCCCCTCGACTGTGGGCAGGGTCAGGTCGTCCCCGATCATCAGCCGGGCCAGTTCGGTGGGATTGGTGTCGCGCGTCGGCATGCTGGCCATCAGCCTGCCGTGGCGCAGCACGCTGACCTGGTGGCTCAGGGCCATGACTTCGTTGAGCTTGTGGCTGATAAAAACAATGGCCGTACCGGCATCGGCCAGCATGCGCAGCACGCGGAAGAATCCCTCGACTTCCTGCGGCGCGAGCACGGCCGTGGGCTCGTCGAGCACAAGAATGCGGGCACCGCGATACAGCGCCTTGACGATTTCGACGCGCTGCTGGCTGGCGACCGAGAGATCGCCGACCCGCGCATGCGGATCAACCTTGAGGCCATAGCGTGCGCCGATCTCCTCGATCTCGCGAGCGACCTTCTTGAGATCGGGGAACAAACGGCCGGCCCTGTCGATGCCGATCGAGACATTCTGCGCCACGGTGAGGGTGGGGACCAGCATGAAATGCTGGTGCACCATGCCAACACCCTTGGCGGCGGCATCGAGCGGGGAGGCGAACGTCACCGGCACCCCGTCGATGGCAATACTGCCCTCCTGGGGGACCAGCAGACCGGCAACCACCCGCATCAGCGTGGTCTTGCCGGCGCCATTCTCCCCGAGCAGGGCATGGATCTGGCCGCGCGCCACGGCAAAGTCCACCGCGTCATTGGCGGTGAAATTGCCGAAGCGAACGGTGACGCCGCTCAAACGGAGCGGCGTCTCATGCTGGGAGGCGGCGTTGGCCAAGTTACTCGACCATCGAGGTGTCATGCGGCACGACGAAATCGCCGGCCTTGATTGCCTCGAATTTGGCCTCGGTAGCCTTGAGGACTTCCGGGCTGATATTGGCGTCCAGGCCATGGAAATCGGCAAGCCGGATCGAGCCTTCCTTGATGCCGTAGCTCCAGGTCTTGCTCTCCCAACGGTCTTCGATCACCGACTTGGCCGCCTCGGTGACGAGCGGGCCGAGGTCCCACAGGACACTGGTCAACACAGCTTCGGGACCGAGATGGTTCTGGTCGGACACTGCGCCGATGACCAGCACCTTCTTTTCCACCGCAGCGTCGATGACGCCGACCGACTGGGCGCTCAAAACGTCCGCACCTTGCTCGACCTGGGCAATGGCCGCTTCCTTGGCCTTCGGCGGATCGAACCACGAACCGAGCCAGGAGATCATCACGGTGACGTCCGGATTGACTTCCTTCGCGCCGGCAGTCCAGGCGTGGTAATTGGCCAGCATGTTGGGGGCCGGATTGCCGCCCACCCAGCCGATAATGCCGGACTTGCTGGCGCCAGCCGACAGCATGCCGGTGAGATAGGCCCCCTGATAGTCGGGATTGTCATAGGTACCGACATTGTCCGCCAGGTTCTGCGCGGTGCCGGCCATGAAGTCTACGTCCGGAAAATCTTCCGCAACGGCCAGCGTCGCGTCGCCGTAGGAGAAGGAGTGGGCAAAGATCAACCCATAGCCGCGCGAGGCGTAGTCGCGCATGACGCGCTCGGCGTCTGCATCGGCGACGTTTTCGCTGTAGGCGACTTCGATGCCCAGATTCTTGGCTGCCGCCTGCAGGCCTGCATAGCCGCCGGCATTCCAGTCATTGTCGTTGATGGGCCCGGGCAAGATCATGGCGACCTTCAACGGGTCGGCCGCCCAGGCGACGCTTGCCAGAAGCGGCGCGCTCGCCACGCTCAGAGCCAGCGCTGCCAGCAGTTTGAGACGCCTACGCTTGGAAATCATCATCGGTTTGTCGTTCATCAGTTTGAACCTTTATCCCTTGCAGCGGCCCCGCCGCCTGTTCTTTTCGCCGGTATTCCGGCCCCTCTGCCGCAACCGTCTGACTTCCCACGCGACAGGGACTATGAAGTTTTGATTACTGGCCGTCCACAGAAATTTTCTCTTCGGAAAATCCTATGCAGCGCCGGTAAATTCTTGCATGCTTCCTCGCGGCAGGCCCGTATGGAGTTTGCATTTTTCTGTACGGAAAATCAGTTTGGAGCAGTCATGGATCGCGCCATTGTCGTTGCAGCAGCCCAGATGGGACCGATCGCCCGCTCCGCAACGCGGAAGGACGTGGTGCTGCGTCTGTTGGCCGCCTTGCGACAGGCGCATGCGCGTGGCGCCGAACTTGTGGTGTTTCCCGAACTGACGCTGACGACGTTCTTCCCGCGCTGGCATCTGACGGATCCGGCCGAGATCGATGCCTTTTTCGAAACCGAGATGCCGGGGCCCGAAACGCTCCCGCTGTTCGAGGAAGCCAGGAGGCTCGGGGTCGGCTTCTATCTCGGCTATGCCGAATTGGCGGCGGAGGAGGGCCGCACGCGGCGGTTCAATACGTCCATCCTCGTGGACCGCGCCGGGCGCGTAGTGGGGAAATACCGCAAGGTGCACCTGCCTGGCTATGACGCGCCACAGGCCGGACGCAGCAGCCAGCATCTGGAAAAGTACTATTTCGAACCCGGCAATCTGGGCTTTCCCGTGTGGCGCAGCATGGGCGCGGTCATGGGCATGTGCATCTGCAACGATCGCCGCTGGGCCGAAACCTACCGTGTCATGGCCTTGCAGGGCGCGGAGATGATTCTCCTCGGCTACAACACGCCGGACGATCATACCGGCAATTTCGATTCCGACAGCTTGACGGGTTTTCATCACCAGCTCTCGGTGCAGGCCGGGGCTTACCAGAACTCGACCTGGGTCGTGGCAACGGCCAAGGCCGGCAATGAGGAGGGTTCGCGCATGATCGGCCAGTCCATGATCGTCGCGCCATCGGGGCAGATCGTCGCGATGGCGACGACGACCGACGACGAAGTCATCACGGCCCGCTGCGACCTCGACATGGCGGCGCTTTACCGGCGGACCATTTTCGACTTCGCACGCCACCGCGAGCCCGACAATTATCGCCTGATTGTCGAGCGCAAGGGCCCGGTGGCGCCACCGCAGGAGCCGTGAGCATGAGCGATCCCCTCGTCAATCGCCGCGCCGCCCCCGAGGCGAGCCAGGAAACCGCCGTTGCGCGCATCCTTTCGGATCTGCGAAAGGCCAATGGCTGGACGCTGTCGGAAGTGTCGAAAAAAACGGGCGTTGCCATTTCGACCCTGTCGAAGATCGAAAATGGCCAGACCCAGCCCGCCTATAGCGTTCTGACGCGGTTGGCGACCGGGCTCGAAATCGACTTCGTCGATCTCCTGGGGGGCAGCGTCCATCCCCGTTTTTCGGGTGCCGCCCGTGCCATCACGCGGGCAGGGGAGGGCACGCGCTTTTCCAACGATATGGGCCTGTACGAAGCGCTCGGTACCGACCTTGCGGCCAAGTCGCTGCAGCCCATGCTGATCGATGTCCTGCCGCGCTCTCCACAAAGTCCCAGCGTGCGCAGCGCCCATCGTGGCGAAGAATTCGTCTATGTCCTGGCTGGCCCCGTGGTCTTCGAGATGAACCCCTATGCTCCGGTCGTATTGGCGAGCGGAGACTCGGTCTATTTCGATGGCGCCATGGACCATGGTTTTCACGCAGTCGGGCCCGAAACGGGACGCATTCTGTCGGTCTGCTTTGCGGGAACGGACCTGCCTTCCAATCCGGGCGTCTCAGAATGATTAATGCTAGGCCCCAGGCCGCTATTCGCCAGCTCAAGATGGTCTGCTAGCTCGATGCATCGACAGTCTCGTGACCTACCTGACCTGCCAGGTTTTGCCGGCTTTGAGCGGGTTGCTACCCCCGCCGTGGTGCTCAACGGCGCGGTCATGCGCACCAATATCGAGCGCATGCAGGGTCTGGCGGTGGACCAGATCGCACTGCACCCACACATCAAGACGCACAAGAGCATCGATCTCGCTCGCCGGCAGATCGCGGCCGGCGCCGCTGGCGTCACTGCTTCCCGCGCAACGGAGGCCAGCCACTTCATTGCGGCAGGCATTCCGGTCGTCACCATTGCCTATCCGATCATCGATGCTGCGGTCGCCACTGACTTGCTCAAGCTCGCATCGCGCCATGAGGTCTGCTTGCGGTTTGTTATCGACAGCCCGAACGGTGTTGCGGCGCTCGCTCAAGCCAGTCGGGAAACCGGCCTCAAGGGACAGGCCTTCATTGAAGTCGACGTGGGCCTTAAAAGGTGCGGCGTAGATCCAGCCGATGACGAAGCGCTGACACTCGCCAGGTCGCTGGCCGCTGAAGGCATCGACTTCGTCGGTTTGCTGTCCCATGCCGGCCACTCCTACGGTGCCGCCAGCGCCGCCAAAATTGCAGAGATCGCCGCCGCCGAACGCGAACTATTGCTCGCGCTGCACGACCGGCTCACCAAAGCGGGCTTTGCCCCCAGCCAGCTTTCGGTCGGCAGCACACCCACAGCTTTGTGCAATGCCGGGTTCGAGGGGCTGACGGAACTACGGCCGGGCAATTATATCTTCCTCGATCTCACGGCCGTACGCCTCGGCATCGCCCGCAGAAGCGACCTGGCGCTTGCAGTCGTCGCCAGCGTGATCTCGGCCAATGACCGCTATGCCATTATCGATGCCGGTTCAAAGACACTGAGCTCCGATATCGGGCCACACGGCACCGGCGCGGGCACCGGCTTCGGCGAGGCCTGGCTGGCAGATGGCCGCGGACCGCTTCGTGTGGAGAAACTGTCCGAGGAACATGGTTTCCTCGACTGCGCCGGCGTTCGTCTGGACATCGGCACCAAACTGCTAATCCTGCCCAACCACGCCTGCCCAGTGGCCAATCTGGCCTCCCATCTCACCGAACTGGTGGACGGGAAAGCAATGCAGATTTCCGTCGACGCCTGATGCCGTGATGATGACGAAGAAGAAGTATATTGGCGATCCCGGCAGGACTCGAACCTGCGACCAACAGCTTAGAAGGCTGCTGCTCTATCCAGCTGAGCTACGGGACCCACGCGCCATCCCTTTAGCCTATCATTGCGCCGGGGAAAACTGCTTTGCGGACATTGCCCAAAGCTAGTTGAAATCCCGCGGCGAGGCGGTACTGGCGCGGATGATGAGTTCGGATTTCAGAATGCGCCGCGTCGGTGTGCGCTCGGCTGTTGGACCCTCGAGAATGTCCAGCAACAGCGCCGTTGCGACCTTGCCCATATAGTAGCGCGGCTGCCGCATCGTGGTGAGGGCAGGGGAGAGATGCTGGGCGACGGCAATGTCATCAAAGCCCACCACCGACACATCGCGCGGGCAATCGATTCCCGCCTGGCGCAGCCGGGAGATAAAGCCGATCGCT
Organism: Devosia neptuniae; assembly: GCF_025452235.1. Classification (NCBI taxonomy): domain Bacteria; kingdom Pseudomonadati; phylum Pseudomonadota; class Alphaproteobacteria; order Hyphomicrobiales; family Devosiaceae; genus Devosia; species Devosia neptuniae. The sequence goes on along the minus strand of NZ_CP104965.1, from coordinate 3,739,511 downwards.
GTTTCGTCATTGCCGCAGAACATGGCTGTCGGTCGCTCGTTGAGCGCCAGCCAGGATTCGGCCGCAACTATACCGCCGCCAATGGTGTGGTCGCCTTGCCAGATCCAGTCCTGGCGGATCAGCAGATTGGCCCGCTTGAGCGCCCGCTCAAAGCCGGAATGTCGCTCGCTGACCACATTGGGCGTGGTGCGGCTGCGCACGGTACCGATTCTTTTGTGGCCTAACTCGATCAGGTGCCGCGTAGCGGTGTCAGCCGCATCGCGATTATCCGTCATCACCAGATCCAGCGGTGCATCGGGAATGTCGTCGCAGGATAGCACAAGCGGGCGATTGCCCCGCACCAGCGGCAGATCCTGCAGGGCTTCCAGATTCAGCGTGGCATCGAACAGCAGCAGCCCGTCCGCGCGGTTGGAATAGAAATAATCCTTGAGGCCAAGCGTCGGATCGCCGCCCAGCCTGTTGGCCACCAGCACGCCATAGCCGCGCTCCGCCGCGTCCTGCACCACGGCATCCAGAATCGTCGAATAGAACGGATTGCCGATATTGGGGATGGCGATGAGAATGGTTTTAGCCGCCCGCAGCCGCAGCGACCGCGCCATCTGGTTCACGGTATAGCCCGTCTCCACAACCGCCGCCGTAATGCGCTCCCGCGTTGCCTCCGAAACCCGCTCCGGCGACGTCAATGCCCGGCTCACCGTTGCCGATGAAACCTCAGCCACACGCGCAACATCTTGAATTGTCGGCGTTTTCTTGAATTCGTTCATCGCCGTTGGCGCCTCTCCCTCGCTCCCTCAGACTTTGGTCTAATTCGATCTTGACAGAGACGCAACAAGTAGCCGAAGGTTATTATATCGATTGCACACCGTCTGAGGATGTGGCGATGCAATCGATTACATGCGGCCGGTCCGGACATCTTGAGGAAGATGCACCGCGGTCGGCGGCTTCGCGGAGGCAGTAGCCTCATGAGGACGTTGGGAGGATTATAGTATGAAGAAATTTGCCGTGGCCGCCACTTTGGCGGCTGCTTTGATGTGTTCGGCTGCGCCGCAGGCAGCTGAGCTCGAAGTGACCCATTGGTGGACATCGGGTGGTGAATCCGCCGCTGTCGCCGAATTTGCCCGTCTGTTCGACGCGACCGGCAATAAGTGGGTCGATAGCGCGCTGGCCGGTTCCGGCACGGGCGCCAACCCGGTGATCATCAGCCGCATTCTGGGCGGCAATCCGATGGGCGCCACCCAGATGAACACCGGTCGCGACGCCGAGGAACTCATCAAGGCCGGTCTGATGACCGATCTGACCCCGATTGCACAGGAAGATGGCTGGGCCGATTTCTTTGCCGATCCCAAGCTGCTCGACGCCTGCACCTATGACGGCAAGATCTATTGCGTGCCGATCAATATCCACTCCTGGCACTGGCTCTGGCTGAGCGACAAGGCCTACAAGGATGCCGGTCTGACAACGCCCAAGGATTGGAACGAATATGTCGCTTCCTTCCCCGCTTTGCGTGAAAAGGGCATCATTCCCTTCGGTCTGGCTGCCGGCTGGCCGCTGAACGGCATTCCCGGCGTGCTGCTGGCTGACGTTGGTGGGCCCGAGCTCTATCTCAAGATCAACCAGGATCACGACGCCGAGGCTGTCCGCAGCCCCGAATTCCGCAAGGTTGCCGAAGCCTGGGCCGCTGTCCGTGATGTTGTCGATCCCGCTGAAGTCGTCCCGCAGTTTGCCGACGTGGCCAACCAGCTGATTGCTGGCGAAGCTGCCGGCAACATCCATGGTGACTGGATCCAGGGCGAATTCGCACTGGCCGGCGCCGTCCCCGGTACGGATTACGAATGCCTGCCAGGCCTGGGTCTGTCCAACCGCATCGAAGGCGGCGGCGACGCGTTCTACTTCCCCAAGCTGCCTGAAGGCACGGCGCAGGACGTTCTCGACGCCCAGGTCACGCTGGCCAAGCTGCTGGTTTCCCCGGAAGCCCAGGTTGCCTTCAACCTCAAGAAGGGCTCCATGCCGATCCGCACCGACATCGATATGTCGTCGGCCAATGATTGCATGAAGAAGGCCATCGAAATCCTCAAGGGACCGGACGGCCTGCTGCCCGGTGGCGAAACCCTGAACTCGAGCGACACCCAGCAGCAGCTGGACGATCTCAATCAGGAATTCTTCGCCGACAAGTCCTACCCGATCGATGACTATATCGAGGCTTACGCCCAGATCATCGACGCCGCTGACTAAGCGCGACGCCGGGGCAGCCTTCGCGGGCTGCCCCATTTTCGCAAATTGCTTTTAGCCGGAGTAGGCAAGACCCATGACCGAAGCCCAGTCCCTGCACGGGGCGACTGCACTGGAGCGGACCCGTCCGCCTGGTCTGTTGTATAATTTATTCGTGCGCAATATCAGCGCCAAGCTCGCCGCCAGCCCGATGGTTGCCATCGTGCTCGTCGTGTTCATCGGCTGCACGCTATGGACCATCTGGTTCTCCTTTACCGATTCCCGTGCGTTGCCCAATGGCGCCTTTGTCGGTTTCGATCAGTATCAGCGTCTCTTCGCCACGCGCCGCTGGCGCATTTCGGCGACGAACCTGCTGACCTACGGCATTTTCTCGCTCGTCTTCACCATGGTGGTGGGCTTCGTGCTCGCCGTGCTCATGGATCAGCGCATCCGCTTTGAAGACGGTTTCCGCACCATCTTCCTCTATCCATTCGCGCTGTCCGGCATCGTCACCGGCCTGGTGTGGCAGTGGATCATGAACCCCACTTTGGGCCTGCAATCCACCATGCGTGGCCTGGGCTGGACCAATTTCACCTTCGACTGGATCACCAATACCGACATGGTGCTCTATGCACTGCTCATCGCTGGCCTCTGGCATGGCACGGGCTTTGTCATGGTGCTGATGCTCGCCGGTCTGCGTAGCGTCGATGGCGAAATCTGGAAAGCCGCCCGCGTCGATGGCATTCCCACCTGGCGCACCTATCTGCAGATCGTGCTGCCCATGATGCGCGGTGTCATTGTCACCACCCTGGTGATCGTCGGCTCCGGTATTGTCCGCACCTACGATCTGGTGGTGGCGCTCACCAATGGCGGTCCGGGCCTGTCCTCGGAAGTGCCCGCCAAATACGTCATCAACTATATGTTCTCCGCCGGTAATCTCGGTCAGGCGCTGTCCGCCTCCACCGTGATGCTCCTGACCGTTTTCGTCCTGCTCATTCCATGGGTCATCGTCGAATTCGGCCCCAAGAAGCACACGTAGGAAGGACCGGTCATGACCACAAACGCAGAAGCCAGCGGACCCCGCCCGCGCTCGTTCTTTACCCCTACGCGGATCATCATCTACGGCATCATCATCGTCGCAGCACTCTATTACCTGCTGCCGCTCTATGTGATGATCACCACCTCGCTCAAGGGCCTGCCGGAAATCCGCTGGGGCAACATCTTCGCCCCGCCGCTCGAAGTCACCTTCGAGCCCTGGGTGAAAGCCTGGACCAGCGCCTGTACGGGCCTCACCTGCAATGGTCTGGCGCCCGGGTTCTGGAACTCGGTCAAGATCACGCTGCCCTCCACCATCGTCTCGGTGTTCATCGCTGCGGTCAGCGGCTATGCGCTGGTCAACTGGCGGTTCAAGGGCTCCGAATTCTTCTTCACCGTGCTGCTGCTCGGCTCGTTCATTCCCTATCAGGTGATGCTCTATCCCCTGGTGATGATCACCGCGCAGATGAAGATTTTCGGCACGCTTTGGGCCGTCATCCTGATCCACACCATTTTCGGCATGCCGATCCTGACCCTGCTGTTCCGCAACTATTTTGCGTCGCTGCCGCAGGAATTGTTCAAGGCGGCGCGTGTCGATGGGGCAGGGTTCTGGCGGATTTTCTTCCAGATCATGGTGCCCATGTCGCTGCCGATCTTTGCGGTCGCCATCATCCTGCAGGTCACCGGCATCTGGAACGACTTCCTGTTCGGCGTCGTCTTCGCCGGCACCCAGAATTACCCGATGACCGTCCAGCTCAACAATATCGTCAACTCCGTCCAGGGCGTACGCGAATACAACGTCAACATGGCCGCCACCATCCTCACGGCCGCCGTTCCGCTGATCGTCTATTTCGTTTCTGGAAAATGGTTCGTGCGCGGCATCGCCGCTGGCGCGGTGAAGGGATAAGCACATGCAATCCAGCGTTTCCGTCAAAGACCTGTCGCTCAATTTCGGCTCGGTCCAGGTCCTCAAAAGCCTCAATCTCGACGTCAAGCAGGGCGAGTTCATCGTGCTGCTTGGCCCCTCGGGTTGCGGCAAGTCCACTCTGCTCAATTGCATTGCCGGTCTGCTCGATGTTTCCGAAGGCCAGATTTTCATCGGCGGCAAGAACGTCACCTGGGCTGAGCCCAAGGATCGCGGCATCGGCATGGTGTTCCAGTCCTATGCGCTCTATCCGCAGATGACGGTGGAAAAGAACCTCTCCTTCGGCCTGCGCGTTGCCGGCATGAAGCGCGACGAGATCGAAAGCCGCGTCAAGCGCGCCTCCGAAATCCTGCAGATCGAGCCCTTGCTGCAGCGCAAGCCCGCCAACCTCTCGGGCGGCCAGCGTCAGCGTGTGGCCATCGGCCGGGCCTTGGTGCGCGACGTGGACGTGTTCCTGTTCGACGAACCCTTGTCCAACCTCGATGCCAAGCTGCGCAGCGACCTGCGCGTCGAGATCAAGCGGCTGCATCAGCGGCTCAAGAACACCATGATCTACGTCACCCACGACCAGATCGAGGCCCTGACCCTGGCCGATCGCATCGCCATCATGAAGAATGGCGAAATCCAGCAGCTGTCCGATCCGCATACGATCTACAACAAGCCCGTTAATCTCTACGTGGCCGGCTTTATCGGCTCGCCTTCGATGAACTTCCTCAACGGCACGCTGGCCGGCGGGGCCGAGCCGACCTTCACCACCGATGATGGCATTGTCGTTCCGGTGGGCCGCTATGTCTTCGACAAGGCGCCGACCGGCTCGACCAAGGCGGTGCTCGGCGTTCGGCCGGAACACATCCTGCTCGGCGATGCGGCCAAGGCTATGCCATTCTCCACCGAGGTCGAAATCGAAATCGTCGAGCCCATGGGCTCGGACACGCTGGCCTGGACCAAGATCGGCAACCATGCCGTGACCTTCCGCGCCGATAGCGATGTGCATCTCACTGTCGGCCAGAAGGTGCTGGTGGGCTTCGATCCGGCCCGCGGTTCGCTGTTCGACACGGCCTCGACCAACCGGCTCTGACACTCATTATCGAGGCGTCGCGCACTGCGCGGCGCCCCATCATCTGCTGGCCGCTCCGGCACATTACTTTTCGGGCGGATCGCCTGCCTTTGCGGCGGGACAGCGCAATTCAAACCCATTACCTCCTTTGCCCGTCGACCGGGCACCAGCCCAAAATTATCAAGAGGCCCCCATGACCGAACTGTCATTCCAGCTCTATAGCGCTCGCAACGTCCCCTCGCTGCCCGACTTCCTCGAAACCCTTGGCAAGCTTGGCTACACGCAGGTCGAAGGCTTCGGTGGTCTCTATGCAGACGCTGCCGGTCTGGCCGCCAATCTCAAGAAGAATGGCCTCACCATGCCGACCGGCCACTTTGGTCCGGCTCAGGTCGCCGACGTCTCCGCCACGCTTAAGACCGCTGAAACCCTCGGCATCAAGAAGATCATTGTGCCCCATATCGGTGCCGAGGATCGTAGCGCCGACGAATCTAAGTGGCTCAAGCTCGCGGAGACGCTGGCCGGCCACGCCGAGACCTACACCAAGCACGGCTATGGCTTCGGCTGGCACAATCACGATTTCGAATTCGTGCCCACCACGTCGGGCCGCACTCCGATGGAAATCCTCCTCGAAACCGCTCCTAACATTGAGTGGGAAGCTGACGTCGCCTGGCTCGTGCGCGGCAAGGCCGACCCGATCGCCTGGTTCGACCGTTATGGCGACCGCATCAGCGCCGTCCACGTCAAGGACATCGCCCCCGCCGGCGAGAACGCCGATGAAGATGGCTGGGCCGATGTGGGCTACGGCACGCTTGATTGGGACAATCTCATCACCAAGGTGAAGAGCAAGACCAAGGCGCAGTATTTCGTCGCCGAACACGACAAGCCTTCCGACGAAGTGCGTTTCGCCACGCGCTCCATCGCTACCGCCCAGAAGTGGAAGTAAGCTAAAATGGCAAAGACCTACGGCGTCGGCATCATGGGTGCCGGCAATATTTCCGCGGCCTATCTGCGCCTCGCGCCCCTGTTCAAGGGGCTCGAGGTCCGCGCGGTGGCAGACATTCTGCCCGCCGCCGCCCAGAAGCGTGCCGAGGAATTCGGCGTTGCTGCCCAGACGCCCGACGAGCTGCTCAAGAACAGCGAACTCGATGTCATCGTCAACCTGACCATCCCGGCCACCCATTATTCGGTGTCCAAGGATATCGTCTCGGCCGGCAAGCACGCCTATTCCGAAAAGCCCTTCGTGCTCAGCCTCGAAGAAGGCAAGGCGCTGAAAAAGGCCGCCGACGAGCGCAACCTCAAAGTGGGGTCGGCTCCCGACACCTTCCTCGGCGGCGCCCATCAGCAGGCTCGCGACATCATCGACAGTGGCCAGCTCGGCAAGATCATGAGCGGCACCACCCACGTGATGGGGCCGGGCATGGAGCACTGGCACCCCAATCCGGACTTCTTCTTCAAGCCCGGCGGCGGCCCCATCCTCGATATGGGACCATACTACGTCACTAACCTGGTTCACCTGCTCGGCCCGGTAAAACGCCTCTCGGCCTTCACCAATATGGCCCGGACCGAACGTGTTGTGACTGCCGAAGGCCCGATGAAGGGCAAGGCCGTTCCGGTCGAGACGCCGACCACCATTCACGGCATTCTCGAATTCCACAACGGCGCCGTGATCACCATCGGCGCCAGCTGGGACGTTGCCAGCCATGGTCACCACAATATCGAGCTCTATGGCACGGGCGGATCGATCTTCGTGCCCGATCCGAACTTCTTCGGCGGCGATCTGGTCACCACCAATTGGGCCGGCGAGAAGAGCACGGTCACCCCGTGGGATCACCCGTTTGGCCGCGCCAATCAGGATCTCGACAAGCCCGTCCACCGCGCCAATTACCGCACGGCGGGCCTGGCCGACATGATCGCCTCGATCGATGGCGGCTACAATGCGCGCTGCGGCCTCGATGTCGCCCTGCATGTCGTCGACGTGCTCACCAGCCTGCTCCAGGCCGGCGAGACCGGTCAGGTCATCACCCTGTCGACCACCTGCGAGCGTCCGCTGGCCCTCACGCCGGCCGATGCACAGGCGCTTTTGAAGGCTTGAGGTTCGTACCTCATTGACAGGCCCCTGGGCCTGTCGAACAATGTGCTGAAAGTGGACCTCGCCCTGCGACACGCTCAGGGTGAGGTCCGCTGTTTGAAAACGGCAAAAGACCAAGGCGCCTCAGCGCCTCACGAGGAGAGAGATTTCATGCGCACCATCAAGGGTCCCGCAGTCTTCCTGGCGCAATTCGCCGGAGACAAGCCGCCATTCAATTCCTTCGACGCCATTTGCGGCTGGGCTGCCAATTACGGCTACAAGGGCGTGCAGATCCCCACCTGGGTCACCAGCCTGATCGATCTGGAAAAGGCCGCCACCTCCAAGACTTACGCCGACGAGCTGACCGGCACTGCCGCCAAGCATGGCCTGGCCATCACCGAGCTCTCGACCCATCTCCAGGGCCAGCTCGTCGCCGCGCACCCGGTCTATGACACCATGCTCGATGGCTTCGCCCCCGCATCCGTCCACAACAATCCCAAGGCTCGGCAGGAATGGGCCGTGCAGCAACTGCATTGGGCTGCCAAGGCATCGAAAAACCTCGGCCTCACCGAGCACGCGACCTTCTCGGGCGCGCTCACCTGGCCGTTCCTCTATCCATTCCCCCAGCGCCCCGCCGGCCTCGTTGAAGAAGCCTTTGACGAACTGGCCCGCCGCTGGACGCCCATCCTCAACGCCTTTGACGAAGCTGGCGTCGACGTCGGCTACGAACTGCATCCGGGCGAAGACCTGTTCGACGGCGTCACCTTCGAGATGTTCCTCGACCGCGTCAAAAATCACCCGCGCGCCAACATCCTCTACGATCCCAGCCACATGGTGCTGCAGCAGCTCGATTATCTCGATTTCATTGATATTTATCACGAGCGCATCAAGCTGTTCCACGTCAAGGACGCCGAGTTCAATCCGACCGGCCGCCAGGGCGTCTATTCGGGCTATCAGAGCTGGATCAACCGGGCAGGGCGCTTCCGCTCGCTGGGCGACGGCCAGGTCGATTTCGCCTCGATCTTCTCCAAGATGGCGCAATACGACTTTGCCGGCTGGGCCGTGCTCGAATGGGAATGCGCTATCAAGCACCCCGAAGACGGCGCGCGCGAAGGCGCGGAGTTCATCAAGAACCACATCATCCACGTCACCGAACACGCCTTCGACGACTTCGCCTCGGCCGGCACGGACCTGGCGGCAAACCGGAAGATTTTGGGTCTGAGCTAAGCTCATTCCGCCACGCCCTCTTCCTTCGACAAGCTCAGGATGAGGGCTACTTTGAAATCTCAGTAGACCTCATGGTGAGCTTGTCGAACCACGAGGTCGTGGCACAACGTGCCGTAAGTAGAAACTTGAGGAGGCATCAATGGCTGAGAACGGCGCAAAGCGCATTCGCCTGGGCATGGTTGGCGGCGGCACGGGGGCCTTTATCGGCTATGTGCACCGCGTGGCGGCCCGTATCGACGGGGATTACGATCTGGTGGCCGGCGCCTTGTCGTCGCGCCCCGAAGTGGCCAAGGAATCCGGCCGCAATCTCGGCTTCGCCGAAGACCGCATCTATACCAGCTATGAAGAAATGGCCCGCGCCGAAGCAGCGCGCCCCGATGGCATCGAGGCTGTGGCAATCGTCACGCCCAATCACATGCATTACGGCCCAGCCAAGGCTTTCCTCGAGGCCGGCATCCACGTCATCTGCGACAAGCCGATCACCTCGACCATCGAAGACGCCCGCAAGCTGGCCGAGATCAAGCCAAAGAACGGCGCCAAATTCCTGCTGACCCACAATTACACCGGCTATCCCCTGATCCGGCAGGCCCGCGAAATGATCGAATCCGGCGCTTTGGGCAAGATTCGCGTCATCCAGGCCGAATACCCGCAGGATTGGCTGGCCGAAGCCACCGATGACGACAACAAGCAGGCCGCCTGGCGCACCGATCCGGCCCGTTCCGGCGCCGGCGGCGCCATCGGCGATATCGGCACCCACGCCTACAATCTGCTGCGCTTCGTCACCGGCCTCAAGACGGACTCCGTCTCGGCCGATCTGACCAGCTTCGTCCCCGGCCGCAAGCTGGATGACAATGTCCACATCATGCTGCGCTTCGAAGGCGGGGCCAAGGGCATGCTCTGGGCCAGCCAGGTGGCGGTCGGCTGCGAAAATGGCCTCCAGCTACGCATCTATGGCGAAAAGGGGGCCTGGAATGGCGCCAGGACAATCCCAATTACATGTGGTTCACCGAATTCGGTAAGCCCAAGCAATTGCTGACCCGTGGCGGTGCCATTTCCGGCAATGCCGCCTCGACCATGAATGTTCGCATCCCCTCCGGACACCCCGAAGGGTATCTGGAAGCCTTCGCCACGCTCTATAGCCAGTTCGCCGCCGTCATCCGCGGCGAAGGCGCCGCCTACGAAGGCCTGCTGCCAACCCTCGCCGATGGCGTCGAAGGCATGCAGTTCATCATGGCGTCGGTGGCCTCGAGCCAGGCCGACGGCAAGTGGACCAAGCTCAGCGCGGTTTAGCGCCACTTCACCTCTCCCTTTGGGGGAGAGGTCGGCCCTTTTGGGCCGGGTGAGGGGGCCTTCCTTGTGAGCCCCGAAAAAGCTATTGAAGGCGCTGGACCTCAAATCCAGCGTCTTCAAGCAGCGCCTGCACCCCACGATCCCCGATCATGTGTCCGGCGCCGACCACCACCAGCGCATTCTTATTATCGGCCAGCACGCCTTTCAGCGTCTCCGCCCAGCGCTCATTGCGGTCATAGATCAAGCGATCCATCACCACCGCCTCGTCTGTCCCCAGATCTTCCATGAAATACGCCGCCAGGTTTTCCGGCGTGCCGCGTGTCCAGGCCGAGATCATCTTGCTGAGCATCTTGCTCATGCCGCCCACCTCGGCCAGCGTCGCCGCCAGCATCTCGGTCTGCTCCTGCTCCGAACCGTCGGCTAGCAAGGCAAGCTGTTCCTCGCCAGTCTCGAAATAGGCCTGCCGCTCCGCTGGCACTTCCCGCTGCAGCACGATATCCACCCCGCTATTGGGGTCGAGCCCGGCGCGCTGTGCGACCGCGGCGGTCAGGGTGATCGAAGCCAGCCAGGGCTTGAGCGTGTTGAGCAGTGGCATCGGCACGGCATATTCGCCCGAAACCTCGCGCAGCAACGCCTCCACATCCGGCGGGAGCGCTTGCGCTAAAAACTTGCCATCATCCCGCAAGCCCAGCTCAAAACTCTTGGCCCCCAGCGTCGCCTGTGCCGCCGGGCCAACATCGGTCTCGAAATAGACCACATCGGCCTTTGCCAGTGTTTCGCTGAACAAATCGGTCCGCCATTCCAGGTCCGGCGGCAGCAGGTGAAACGAGCCGAACAGCCAGATCGTGCTGTCTTCGTCGCTGACCGACCATAGGGCTGGCGCCGCCTGTGCGGGCGCCACAAGCGCGAGGAGGAGGGCCGGGAGGGCAAACAGCGATTTGGTCATGCAAAGGCTCCTTTGGACCCACCCTGCCAGAACATTGCCCGCGCCAAAACCCGAAAAGTCACAGCCAGGCGGCGACACTGCCCCACACCAGCGAAGCGCCCGACAGCAGCAGGAAGCTCAGGATAATCCGGCGAAACGCAATGGCATTCAGCCGCCGGAACAGCAACACGCCCAGAATCGCCGGCACCACCAGCGCCGGCGTGATCCAGGCAAACATGGTCAGCGCTTGCGCCGTGATCGAGCCCGAAATCGCATAGGCAGTGAGCGTCGACACATGCATGGCAATATTGAACGCCTGCAACACGCCGCGCTGCGTGTCCTTGTCCCAGCCACGCAGCGTCGTCCACAGCGTTGGCACCGGCCCCGACATGCCGCCAATGCCACCCAGCGTGCCGCCGACAAAGCCAGAAACCGCATCCGCAATACGCCCGCCATGCCGCCAGGTATACCCAGCCGGCAGCAAGAGCAGTAGCGGGCAATAGATCAACAGGAACAGCCCAAGCCCGAATTTGAACACCGTGGGATCGAGCCATTGCAGCAGCACCACGCCAACCGGCACCCCGATCAACCCGCCGACCAGCAGCGGCCACAGCCGCCTAAGCTCAAATCCCCGCCACACCCAGGGCAGCGTGACCAATTGCCCGGCCAGCGCCCCGAATACCGACATCGGCGCCGCCAATTGCGGCTCCACCGCCCAAGCCCAGAACGACAGCGCCACCAGCGAAAAGGCAAAGCCCGACACGCCCTGCGCAAAGCCGGCCGCGGCCGCGCCGCACAATATGATCAGCAGGCCGGTTTCCAGTTTGCAATCTCCAAAAACAAAAGCGCCACAATCACTTGCGGCGCTCTATGGATTCAAAATGTCATGCCCGGCTAGTGCGTCCAGGGCGTCTTGCGGTCGGAACGGAAATTGTCGGGATAGCTCACCCGCTTGGGCGTGGCGTCATGCGCCGGCTGCACCGTATAGGCGATGCCATTCTTCTGCGCATAGGCCTCGGCCAGTTCGAGCGTATCGAAGCTGAGCTTGATCTGCTGGCGGGTATCGGTGGAAGTCGTATAGCCCATCAATGGGTCGATCTCGCGCGGCGCGGCCGGCTCATGCACCAAAACCCATTGCCGGGATTTGCCTTTTCCCGACTGCATGGCGTTGCGGGCAGGGCGATAGATGCGGGCGGTCATGCAAAGTCCTCAACACAATGCGCATAACAAGGCCCGAAGGCCTTGCGATAATAACCTCGCCGGAACGGCTGATGTGATGGTCGGAGTACAAAGATTCGAACTTTGGACCCCCGGTTCCCAAAACCGGTGCTCTACCAGGCTGAGCTACACTCCGAGATCACCGCCTTCCGTTAGCCTGTTCGTTTCCAAAGGGCAAGCGTAACCAAGCCGATATCACACCGTTGACGGATTGATTGTGGTTGTTCACAAACCCTCATGCCCAATCTGACCGCACGCTGGCCCCTCGGCCTCACCCAGAAAAACTGGCCCAACTATGTCACGGTGCTGGTTGCCGTGCTGTTCGTGCTGATGTTTTTCGATGCCTATGTGTCGCAAAGCCTGATGGCCTGGCCCGATATCTGGCGCGGCCCCTTCTATTTCCTCACCGATTTCGGCCTGTCCGACTGGGTGCTGATCCCCTCGCTGATCGTCATGATCCTGGCGCTGATCGGCCGTTTCGTGTTGCCCGCCGGCTATTATCGCCGGGCCAGCTGGGAATTGACCATGTTGGCCAGCTTCATTTTCGTCGGCGTCGGCGCCCCGGGCCTCCTCGCCAATGGGCTCAAGCGACTGTTTGGCAGGGGCCGGCCAGCCGAATTCCTCGAGCATGGCGCCTTTGCCTTCCGCCGCATCCTCAATGATTCGACGTTCCAGAGCTTTCCGTCGGGCCATTCCACCACGGCCATGGCGACGGCCCTGGTTGTCGGCTTCGTGGCGCCAAAATTCTTCCAGCTCTTCCTGCTCATCGCAGTGATGACCGGCTTTTCCCGCATCGTCATCGGCATGCATTATCCCACCGATGTGGTCGCCGGCTTCGCCCTGGGCTGCATCGGGGCCTATGCTGTGCGCAATTTCTTCGCCGCCCGGCGCTGGCTCTTTGCCAGATTGCCGGACGGCACGATCCGCTTCCGTGGCGTGCCAAACTTGCGTCGCGTATGGCGGCTGCTTACTCAGCGCGCCTGAACGTAGCGCGCGATAGCGGCCGCAAGGTCGGCCTTGAGATCGTCCACGCCTTCAAGCCCGATATGCAGACGGAACAGATTGCCCGGTTCCGTCCACGGCTTGGCTGTGCGATTCTTGCCCAGCTTCACCGGCAGGCACAGGCTTTCGTAGCCGCCCCATGAGTAGCCCATGGTGAACAGCTCCAGCCCATCGACAAAGGCCGCCACCGAGGCCCGCGGCGCCGGCTTCAGCACCACGCCGAACAGGCTCCCCGAGCCGGTAAAGTCGCGCTTGAACAGCGCATGGTCCGGGTGGCTGGGCAGGGCAGGGTGCAGCACCGACGCAACCTCCGGCTGCTCCTCCAGCCAATGCGCAATCTCCAGCGCCCGCTCCTGATGCTCCTTCATCCGAATGGCGAGGGTCTTGAGACCCCGCGCCACTAGGAACGCCTCATCGCCCGAGGTGAAGAACCCCAGCAGCGCCCGCGTGTTCTCCACATCCCTCCAGGCTTCTTCGGTGGTCGAGATCGTGCCGGCAAAGGCGTCGGAATGCCCGATAAACATCTTGGTGCCCGAATGCACCACGAGGTCTGCCCCCAGCGCCAGCGGCTTGTAATAGAGGGGGCTGGCCCAGCTATTGTCCACGATCAGCCGCGCGCCGCCCGCCTTGGCCACACGCGCCAGCGCCGGAATATCCTGCACCTCGAATGTCAGCGAGCCGGGGCTCTCCGCCAGGATGGCCTTGGTATTGGGCTGCATCAAATCCGCCAGCCCTTCGCCGATGCGCGGATCGTAATAGCGCGCCGTCACGCCCATCTTGGTCAGGAACCCGTCGGCGAATTTGCGTCCCGGCTCATAGGCGCTGTCGCAGATCAGCACGTCGTCGCCCGCCTTGACGCAGCTCAGCAACGCAATCGTGATCGCGGCGAGGCCGGAAGGTACGAGCTTCGTCCGGTAAGCGCCCTCGAGCTCGGTCACCACCGCCTCGACGCTCTCGGTCGTTGGATTGCCAGCGCGGCCATATAGGAAGCGCTGCTCCTGCGCGTCCAGATCGTCCAGCGTTTTGAACAGGATGGTCGAGCCGCGATAGACCGGCGTGTTGACGAATCCGAACTGATCGTCAGGTCGCCTGCCGTGGTGAGTCAGGATTGTTTCCACGGACGGCCGTGCGGCACTGCCGCTTTTGTTCTCACTCATGCTAGGCTCGCTGCTCAAATTCACATCAAATCGGGATAAGTGTCTAATAAAGCGACAGGCATGCTGTCTCAACGGGTCAACGGCCCTTGACGCAACGGTCAATAGACGCTTGCATGCTTAGCAGCATCACAACCGCCATTGAAAGGGCGGCGGTGCCACCGAAGCCACGACGTCCGCGTCAAAAGAGCTTTCGGGACACAGGTCAGGAAACTAAAGGCAAAAATCAATGCAAAAAACGCTCGTAACGTTCGCACTTGCGGCCTCCCTAGGCCTCATCGGTGCGTCTGCTGCGCACGCTGATACGCTCAGCGATGTAAAGGCCAAAGGCTATCTCCAATGCGGCGTTACCGGCGGTGTTGCCGGCTTCTCCGCTCCCGATGCCAACAATGTGTGGGCCGGCCTCGAGGTCGACTTCTGCCGCGCAGTTGCCGCCGCCATCTTCAACAATGCCGACTCGGTTCGCTACACACCTTTGACCTCGCAGGAGCGTTTCGCCGCGCTGTCCGCGGGCGAAATCGACATCCTGTCGCGCACCACCACCTGGACCATGAGCCGCGATACCGATCTGGGCATCAGCTTCATCGGCACCATGTATTATGACGGCCAGGGCTTCATGGTTCGCAAGGCTGATGGCATTGCCTCCGCGCTCGACCTCTCCGGCGCCGCCATCTGTATCGAGTCCGGCACCACGACCGAACTCAACGCCGCCGACTATTTCGCTGCCAACAATCTTGAATTCAACACCGTCGTGTTCGTCGACCAGGACGAAGTCGTGAAGGCCTATGAAGATGGCCGTTGCGACGTCTACACCACCGACGCCTCGGCTCTGGCCGCTGAACGCTCCAAGTTCGCCGTGCCGGACGATCACATCATCCTGCCCGAAATCATCTCCAAGGAGCCCCTTGGCCCCGTGGTTCGCCAGGGCGACGATCTGTGGTTCAAGATCAACCGTTGGGCTTACTACGCTCTTCTGGAAGCTGAAGAACTGGGCGTAACCTCGGCCAATGTCGATGAAATGCTTGGCTCGGACAATCCGGCCATCAAGCGCCTGCTTGGCGTTGAAGGCGACTTTGGTGCCCCCATCGGGCTGACCAAGGACTGGGCTTACCAGATCATCAAGCTGGTCGGTAACTACGGCGAGGCCTTTGA
The DNA here is from genome assembly GCF_025452235.1 of Devosia neptuniae. NCBI lineage: Bacteria > Pseudomonadati > Pseudomonadota > Alphaproteobacteria > Hyphomicrobiales > Devosiaceae > Devosia > Devosia neptuniae. The sequence continues at coordinate 3,724,250 of NZ_CP104965.1, read as the reverse complement.
GCGCAACGTTGGTCCCTCGACCGATATTGGGCTGGAACGCGGTCTCAATGCGCTGTGGACCAATGGCGGTCTGCAATACGCGCCGCCGATCCGCTAATCGCAATCGCAAGCCCGGCGCTCCCCCAAGGAGCGCCGGTTTTGGTTTTGAACCGGCGACCTCGAACAATTGACATCACCAGCCCTGCTGGTGGCGGCGGGATTTGTTGATCCTGGCGAAGGCCAGGTTATGCCCAAGTCATGCCCGATTGACGCTCTGTTCGTAGCGGCGCCTCGGTTCACAGCAAAGGAATGCATGCCCAATGGCTGTGCAAGACAATATCGGTAGCAGCGCCCCGCGCACCTCGCTGCTGAACGACCCGGTATTCCGGGGTATCCTCTACCAGATCATCGTTGGCGGGCTGGTCGTCGCCTTCTTCTACTGGATTGTGGTCAACACCGCCCAGAACCTGGCCGCGCAAAACAAGACCACTGGCTTCGATTTCCTGTTCCGCACCGCCGGCTTCGACATCAGCTTCACGCTGTTTCCCTGGAGCCGGACCTCATTCTATTGGCAGGCTTTCCTCGCCGGTCTGCTCAATACCCTGCTGGTGGCCGTCATCGGCATCTTCTTCGCCACGCTGCTGGGCTTCACCCTGGGCATAGCGCGGCTGTCGTCCAATTGGCTGATCGCCCGCGTGGCCACGGTCTATATCGAGACGATCCGCAACATCCCGCTGCTGCTGCAATTGTTCTTCTGGTATTTCGCCGTGCTCAAGGCGATGCCGGCAGTCCGCAACTCGTTCGAATTGCCGCTCGATGTCTTCATCAACCAGCGCGGCCTCATGGTGCCGCGCCCCATGCCCGATGGCGAGTTCATCTGGGTGCTGCTGGCCATCGCCATCAGCGTCATTGCCGCAATAGCGGTGGGCATCTGGGCCACGCGCGAACGCACCGCCACCGGCCGCTATCCCGCTCTGGTGGTACAGGCCGCCAAAATAGCCGACGCCGTGGTCACCTTCCTCGTCGCCGCCCTGGCCTTTACCCTGCTGTCGCAATTCGTGCCGGTTTTGGCCAATTCACCCGCAATTGCCTGGGTGGTGGCGCTAGTTGCGGCCGTGGCCTCGCTCACTCGTTTTGCGCCCTATTCCCGGGCGGTGGTGGCCTTCGCCATCACCTTCGTCATCCTGGCGTCGCTGCTCCGGGCGATGTTCCCGGGCTGGCCGCCCTTCGTCATCGATCTCGGCGCGGCTGTCGCCGGCCTCGTCATGGGCTGGATATCGCTGGAAGGCACCCTGCGCCGTCCCCCCAGCGAAGGTCGCTTCCCACTGGCCCTGTTGATCCTGATCGCGGTCGGCATTCCCGCCGTGGTCTATGTGGTCACCGGCGCCCAGCTGGCGTTCGAACTGCCCGTGCTGGAGCGCTTCAATTTCCGCGGCGGCGTGCAATTGCCACCCGAACTGGTGGCCCTGGTCTTTGGCCTCACCATCTACACCGCCGCCTTCATCGCCGAAAACGTGCGTGGCGGCATTCGCTCGGTCAACAAGGGCCAGACCGAAGCCGCCCAATCGCTGGGCCTCAAGGAAGGCGACCGGCTGCGGCTGGTCATCGTCCCCCAGGCCATGCGCGTCATCGTGCCCCCGCTCACCAGCCAGTATCTCAACCTCACCAAGAATTCGTCCCTCGGTGCGGCCATCGGCTATCCTGAGCTGGTGAACGTGTTTACCGGAACCACCCTCAATCAGACCGGCAAGGCCATCGAGGTCATCGCCTTGACCATGGCGGTTTACCTCACCTTCTCGCTGCTGACCTCAGCCTTCATGAACTGGTATAACGGCCGTGTGGCCATGGTGGAGCGCTAGAACATGACCATGGAACACGCTTACGTTCGCGACACTATGGTGGATGCCCGCCAGCCGCCCCGCGGCACCGAGGGACCCATCGCCTGGTTGCGCCGCAGCCTCTTCGCCTCACCGTCCGATACGCTGCTCACCATTCTGGGCATGCTGTTTCTGCTCTGGGCCGTGCCCCCGATCTACAATTTCCTGATCGGCCACGCCGTCATGCCGGGCGGCACGGTGGAACAATGCCGTGCTGAAGGGGCAGGGGCCTGCTGGGCCTATATCTATGCCCGCTTCAATTTCTTCATCTACGGCTTTTACCCCATCGATCAATATTGGCGCCCCAACATCGTCTTCGTACTGGGGGCCGCGCTGATCGTGCCGCTGCTCATGCCCTCGGCGCCGTTCAAGCGCATCAATGCCGTGCTGTTCTTCGTCGTCTTCCCCATCGTCGCCTTCTACCTGCTCAATGGCGGCGTGTTCGGCATGACCCACGTGCCCACCGAGCAATGGGGCGGCCTCCTAGTCACCCTGATCATCTCGCTCGTCGGCATCATCTGCTCGATCCCGATCGGCATCCTCTTGGCACTCGGCCGCCAGTCCAAGCTGCCGATCATCAAGACGCTCAGCGTCATGTTCATTGAGCTGTGGCGCGCCGTGCCGCTGATCACCGTGCTGTTCATGGCCTCGATCATGCTGCCGCTGTTCATGCCCACCGGCACGACGGTCGACAAGCTCTTGCGAGCCCTGGTCGGCGTGACCTTGTTCTCGTCAGCCTATCTGGCCGAAACCGTGCGCGGGGGTCTGCAAGCCCTGCCACGCGGCCAGTATGAGGCCGGGGCGTCGCTAGGTCTGGGCTACTGGAAACGGACCTATTTCATCATCCTGCCCCAGGCGCTCAAGCATGTGATCCCGGGCATCGTCAACAACTTCATCGCCCTGTTCAAGGACACCTCGCTCGTGTCCATCGTCGGTATTTTCGACCTGCTCAATACCGTCCAATCGGCCAGCTCCGACATCAATTGGTCATCGCCCACCCAGGCCGTGACCGGCTATGTCTTTGCTGCTGCCGTCTTCTGGGTTTTCTGTTTCGCCATGTCCCGCTACTCGCTCTGGATGGAGCGGCGGCTGGATACCGGGCACAAGAGGTAAGATCATGAGCCAAGTTTCCGAAACCACTGTCGAGCGCGCCATCGACACCTCGCAGATGACCGTGTCCGACACCGATGTCGCCATCGACGTGATCGGCATGCACAAATGGTATGCCGATTTCCACGTCCTGCGCGACATCAACCTGCGCGTCATGCGCGGCGAGCGCATCGTCATCGCCGGCCCCTCGGGCTCCGGCAAATCCACGCTCATCCGCTGCATCAATCGCCTTGAGGAGCATCAGGAGGGCCAGATCATCGTCAATGGCACCGAACTGACCGCCGATCTCAAGCGCATCGATGAAGTGCGCCGCGAAGTGGGCATGGTGTTCCAGCACTTCAACCTCTTCCCCCACCTCACCATTTTGCAGAACCTCACGCTTGCCCCCATCTGGGTGCGCGGCATTCCCAAGGCCGAGGCGGAGGCGACCGCCATGCATTATCTGGAGCGGGTCAAGATTCCCGAGCAGGCCAACAAATTCCCCGGCCAACTCTCGGGCGGCCAGCAGCAGCGCGTGGCCATCGCCCGCTCGCTCTGCATGCAGCCAAAGATCATGCTGTTCGATGAGCCCACCTCCGCGCTCGATCCCGAAATGGTCAAGGAAGTGCTCGAGGTGATGATCAACCTCGCCGAAGAGGGCATGACCATGATCTGCGTGACCCACGAAATGGGCTTTGCCCGCCAGGTGGCCAATCGCGTCATCTTCATGGATCAGGGCCAGATCATCGAGCAGAACGATCCCGAGGCCTTCTTCTCGGCGCCACAGCACGAGCGGACCAAGCTGTTCCTCAGCCAGATCCTGCATTAAATCGCAAACAGCGGAATGCCCTGTCGAAAAGCGGCAGGGCATTCCTTTGCGTGGCTTGACCGCCGGGGGGCGCCTGCCAATATGTGCGCCGAAAGGCGGCCGGATTTGACCCGTTTCATCGCGCGATTACTGTCTGCCGCCGCAGGGCTCGCCTGTGTGCTGACGCTTGCCGTCGCGCCCGCTGCCGCCCAGTCGACATTGCAGACCGTGCGCGACCGCGGATTTCTGATTTGCGGCGCCACCAGCCAATTGCCCGGCTTCGCCCAGCAGGATGCCGAAGGCCGCTGGTCCGGCTTCGATGTCGATCTCTGCCGCGGCATTGCCGCCGCCGTGTTCGGCGATCCCAACCTGATCGAATTCCGCCCGCTGCGCGGCGATAGCCGCTTCGCCCCGCTGCAGACCGGCGCCGTGGACGTGCTCACCCGCAACGGTCCCTGGACCGAGCGGCGCGACACCCTTTACGGCGCGAGCTATGTCGGCACCGCCTTTTTCGACGGCCAGGCCTTCATGGTCCCGTCATCGCTGGGTGTCGTCTCCGCCTTCGAGCTGGACGATATCAGCATCTGCGTCATCGATGGCGGCGAGGATCTGGCGCGCCTGCAGGAATTCTTCTTCGCCAACCAGGCCAGCTATACCGAAGTCCCCTATGAGGACGTGGCCGATTTGGCGCAGGCCTATCAAGGCGGCCTCTGCCAGGCGATCTCGGCCTCCGGCCGCCAATTGCAGGCCATTCGCCGCGCGCTGCCCGACCCGGCCAGCCACCGCATCCTGCCCGAGCGCATCTCCAAGGAATTGCTCGGCCCCGTGGTCCGCGACGGCGACAACCAATGGTTCAATATCGTCCGCTGGACGCTGTTCACCCTGATCGACGCCGAAGAAGTGGGCATCACCGCCCTCAATATCGAGTCGCTCTCGGCGGCGCGCACCCCTGCGGTCCGCCGCATCCTGGGTGTCGAAGGCGATTTCGGCGCGCCCCTGGGTCTCAAGAAGACCTTCATGGCCGATGTCATCCGCGCCGTCGGCAATTATGCCGAACTCTACGATCGCCATTTCGGGCCCCAAACCGGCGCCGCCCTGCTGCGCGGCCAGAACGCCCTCTGGAGCAACGGCGGCCGCCTCTACGCCCCGCCCATCATGTGATCACTTCACCTCTCCCCCTTAGGGGGAGAAGTCGGCCCATGTGAGTGGGCCTTGCTTTTAGGACCAATCGACATTCACTCAGGCTGAGTCGAAAATGGCGATTTTCGAGAACCGGAGCGCAGCGTACTTTTGGGTACGTGAGCACCGGAAGCGCAGTAAACCGCCGTTTGCAGGCCAGCATCGGTGAATGTCGATCGGTCCTAGCACCTAAAGCACTGGCGACAGCAGCCGCGCCGCCTGCGTCAGGAACCGCATCGGCCAGGAACGGGCCTTGGCTTCGTCCAGCCCCACCTGCCGGCAGCTCTTGAAATCCTCCAGCAGCATCGTCTCAACCCCGTCGATGGCCTTGCGGTCGGTAAACCACAGTGTGATCTCGAAATTGATGGCGAATGAGCGGTTGTCGAAATTGACGCTGCCTACCGTGGCGATCTGGTCATCCATCAGCACCACCTTCTGGTGCAGGAACCCATCGGTATAGCGATAGACCGATATGCCATGCTCGATCATCGCATCGGCATGAGAAATACTGGCCAGCCAGACCAGCTTATGGTCCGGCTCATTGGGCAACATGATCCGCACATCCACCCCGCGCAATTGGGCGGCAAACAGCGCCGTGCGGATATCGGTGTCCGGCACGAAATAGGGGCTGACGATCCACAGCCGCTCCCGCGCCCGCCCGATCAGGTCGGTATAGGCAATGGCGCATTCTTCCAGCTTATCCGCCGGCCCGCTGCCCATCACCAGCACTGATTGGTCGCCGGGCGTTGCCACCGTTTCGGGCGGCGTCGAAGGCAGAACCTCGCCAGTCGCCCATTGCCAGTCCTCGCGGAACAGCAGCGCACAGCCGAGCGCCGCCGGGCCCGACACCCGCACATGTGTATCGCGCCAGCGGCCAAATTTTGGGTCCAGCCCGAGATATTCCACGCCCACATTATGCCCGCCGACCCAGGCATGCTCGCCATCCACCACCACGATCTTGCGGTGATTGCGATAATTGATCCGCATCGGCCCATAAAACCGCAGGAATTTGTGCCGCTGGTTGAACCCGGCGACCTTGATCCCGGCCTCGCGCAATTGCGTGCGATAACGCTTGGGCATGCCCGTGCTGCCCACATCGTCATAGAGCAGGTAGACCTTCACGCCCGCCTGCGCCCGCTCGATCAGCCGCTCGGCCAGTTCCTGCCCCAGCGCGTCGTCGCGCACGATATAGAACTGTACCAGCAGGTATTCTTTGGCCTTGGCGATGCCTTCGAAAATGGAATCGAACGTGGCGCGACCATCGACCAGCAGTTCGACATCATTGCCGGTGAGGAAGGGCACTTCCGATACCTTGGTCTGTACCGGCCAGAGATGGCTGGTTTCCCGGTCGATCAGCGCCAGGTCCTTGGCCCGCAGCGGGCGTGCGGACCGGCCATTGCGGATGCGGTCGGTGGCATAGTCGTCAAACGCCTTCCACCCGAAGATCAGGTAGATGAAAGCCGTCGGAAAGGGCAATGCAGTCAGCGACAGCAGCCAGGCGATGGAGCCCTGCGATGTCCGCGAATTCATGATTTCACGAATCGCACAAACCAGCGCCAGCAGATAAATCGCGGCCGTTATCGCCGCAAAAACATGCAAATCCGCGATGATAGCGCCCAGAATATATTCAATGCCGACCAATGTGCCCGCCCGGAGTCGTGGTGGGCCACTGTATCAGCCAAGCGGCGTTGAACAATGGGCGCGCTGCGCGGCACCCAAACAGCCCAAGTAGACCTCATCCTGAGCCTGTCGAAGGACGAGGTCGTGGCACGAAGCCAGCAGCGGCCTAGACCGTCGCCGGTGCGATCACACTCGAAATATCGATCGGCGTCCGCTCTTCCAACCACCGTGGCACTGGCAATCCCTTGCCGCGCAGGAATTCCGGGTTGAACAGCTTGGATTGGTAGCGGTTGCCATAGTCGCACAGCACGGTGACGATGGTCTTGCCCGGCCCCAGATCCCGCGCCATGCGGACGGCGCCCGCGATATTGATGGCGCTCGAGCCGCCCAGGCACAGGCCCTCGTGCTCAAGCAGGTCGAACACATAAGGCAAGGCCTCGGCATCCGAAATCTGGTACGGATTGTCCACGGTCAGCCCTTCCAGGTTCGCCGTGATACGGCCCTGGCCGATGCCCTCGGTGATCGAATTGCCCGAGGATTTCAGCTCTCCATGCGCGTAGAAATTATACAGCGCCGCGCCTTCCGGATCGGCCAGCCCGATCTTCACATCCTTGCTGCGCGCCCGCAGCGCTTCGGCGACGCCGGCCAGCGTGCCCCCTGACCCCACGGCGCAGATAAAGCCATCGATCCGCCCATTGGTCTGCTGCCAGATTTCGGGGCCGGTGGTTTCCACATGCGCCCGCCTGTTGGACACATTGTCGAACTGGTTGGCCCAGATCGCGCCTTCCGGCAGCTCTTTGTTGAGCTTTTCGGCCAGGCGGCCGGAAATCTTGATGTAATTGTTCGGGTCTTTGTACGGCTTGGCCGGGACTTCGATCAGCTCGGCGCCATAAAGGCGCAGCGCGTCCTTCTTTTCCTGGCTCTGCGTTTCGGGAATGACGATCACCGATTTGAAGCCCAGCGAATTGGCCACCAGCGTCAGCCCGATGCCGGTATTGCCCGCCGTGCCCTCCACAATCGTGCCGCCGGGCTTCAGTGCACCGCTCTTGACCGCATCATGGATGATGAACAGCGCCGCGCGGTCTTTGACCGATTGGCCAGGATTGAGAAACTCCGCCTTGCCCCAGATTTCGCTGCCGGTCAGCGCCGATACGCGGTTGAGACGGATCAGCGGCGTATTGCCGATCGCGGAAATCAGGTCTTCGTGCTTGGCCATGGATCGACAATCTCTGAAGGACTGTCTGCGAACCTATGTGCCGCCACTCATGGCCGCAAGCCTTCGGCAGGGGAATGGCATGCCATTTCGCCGCAAGCCATTGTCAGGCAAGGCTTTTGGCCGATAGCGTCATCGGCGGGAATATCATTCCCGCCATCCGCCCGCTATTCCATAACCTCGGCCAATGCTTCCAGTGCCGCATTCCAGGCTTCGATCGAAAAGATGCGCGATTCCGCATCGGCATGCGCCAGGCCACGCTCGGTAATGGTCACCTTGGTCTGGTCTTCGCCGATCGCCTTGAAGTCGATTTCGAGCACGAAGATCATATCGCTGTCGTCTTCGTCCTCGTCCTTGCTGACCCAGGACATGACGAGCTTTTCGTTCTCGACGAATTTGAGCACATCGCCGCTGACCACATGCTGCTCGGGGTCTTCATCGTCGCCAAAGGTCACGAAGCGATATTCGCCGCCCTCGAACGCGTCGAACTCGGCCTCGTCGGCCTGCCATTGCTCGATCAGCGCCGGATCGGTCCAGGCCGCGAACACGTCATCGATATGGGCGTCGATCGTGCGGGTCAGGGTGATCTGGCTTTCGCCGTCGATATCGCTGCCATTGCCGTTGCTGGTCATGAAAGGCGCCTTTCTGTCAGGGTGATGTCCTCCCTAAACCCGCGTCTGCGGCGAGGCAATGCCACGGCTGGCAGGGAGCAAAACAAAAGCCCAAGCCAGGTGACCGGCTTGGGCTTTTTGTATTTCGACCGATTGGCTCCGCGAGTAGGACTCGAACCTACGACCCAGCGGTTAACAGCCGCTTGCTCTACCAACTGAGCTATCGCGGAAGACTTTCGGTGGCCTTCTTGCGAAGGCGAGGTCCGTGTACCGAACTTGATTTGCTTTGCCAAGCCCTCTTTGCAGCCCGGTGTGAATAACTTCACATTGCTGTCACGGCTCACGCGCCCGGCGCTGCAGCGCGATCAGGTCTGCCAGCGTGTTGAGATTGGCAAATGGGTCCTGCTCATAGCGCTCGCGCCAGTCGTGGCGGCGCGCTCCAAGCTCTTGATGCAGCGCCTTGAGGCTGGGTGCCGACAGACCAGCACGAACCCGACCGGGCAGAGCGCCCAGCGCTTCTAGCCTCCATGCCGCATTGGGCGGATAGAAGGCGTCATCCCACGCAGCATAGACTGCCGCCGCATCCCCCAGCGCCGCCGCCATGGCCGCCGCGAATCCCTGCGGCAGAAATGGCGTATCGACCGCCACCGAAACCAGTACGCCGCTGTGCACCCCCCGGCGCTGCAGCGCGTCCACAGCCGCCGCCAACCCGGCCAGCGGCCCGCCCACCGGTCCATCCAGATCAGGAACCGCCAGCAAGCCCGCATCCGCCGACGAATCTCCATCCGGCCCAGTCGCCAGCAGCAGTGGCTCCGCCACATCGCCCAACGCCAGCCGCACCCGCTCGACCAGCTTCACCCCGCCGATCCGCAAATCGCCCTTGCGCACGCCGCCCAGCCGCTGCCCCTGGCCGCCCGCGATGATGACGGCGTAGGGCGCGCTCACATGCCCTCCGGACCCTTGGGCCGGGCAATGCCCAGCCGCAGCAGAATCAAAATGGCGATCCCGCCCACCAGCCCCCAGAACGGCGCGCCGACACCCAAAATGGTGATTCCCGATGCGGTGGTGACAAAGGTGAAGATCGCCGGCAGCCGCGATTCCTCGATCGCGAGGGCCCCTGACAACGCCGCCGCCAGGCTCGACAGCAGCGCCAGCCCGGCCACCGCCTGAATCAGCAATGGCGGCGAGGCCGCGATAAACGCCGCCGCCAAGCTCGCCGCCGCCCCCAGAAACAGATAGCAAACTCCCGCCGCAGCCGGCGCCGGCCAGCGCTTGCTCTTGTCCGGATGCGCCTCCGGCCCGGCACAAATTGCGGCGGTAATTGCCGCCAGATTGCTCGTATGCCCGCCAAAAAACGCCGTCACCGCGCTGGCAATGCCGGTCATGACAAACAGCGGCGCCGGCGCCAACTCAAAGCCATTGGCCTTCATCACCGCCAGCCCCGGCAGATTCTGCGACGCCATGGTCACTATATAAAGCGGCAACCCGATGCGGATGATAGCGTCCCAGGTGAACACCGGCATCACCGGCACCAGACTCGGCCACGTCCCGTCCAGCGTTCCCGGCGGCAGACGCGTCGTCGTTGCCAGCACGATTCCCGTCACCACCACGGCAATCGGCACGGCATAGCGCTTGGCAAACCGCAGCCCGATCACCCAGGCCAGCAGAATCGGCAGCGCCAGCAGCGGCATTTCGGCCACTGCATTGATCGGCGCCAGGCACAGCGTCAGCAGCATGCCCGCCAGCATGGCATTGGCGATAGCAGCCGGAATCGCCGCAATCAGCCGCGCCAGCGGCTTGATCAGCCCCGTCAGCACGATCAGCCCCGCCGCAACCAGAAACGCCCCAGCCACCGCCGGAAATCCGCCCACCGGCTCGCCCACCGTCAGAATGAATGCCACGCCCGGCGTCGACCAGGCAAAGCTGATCGGCAGCTTGAGCCGCGAGCTGACCACGATATTGAGCACGCCAATGGCCAGGCACACCGAGAACAGCCCCGAGCCCGCCTGTTGTGGGGACGCGCCGGCCGCCGTCAGCGCCGCCAGAACCAGGGTGAATGTGCTAGCATAGCCCACCACGGCGGCCAGCGCGCCGGCCATGATCGGTTGCAGATAGTCGCGCCGGCCATCGGCGATGGCGGCTGGTATATGCGTCACGGCGTTCCCCCAGGATAGAGCGGCAATGCGGCCCCGACAGACAAGGCCGGGCAAACCTATGCAAGCTGCCCGCGCGCGTGAAGCACAAAGTGCAGGGCGGGCCGTTCGGTAAAATTGCTGCTGTTAAGGTGAACGAATGGTTTTGCTGGCGTTCAGGCACGCTAGGCTACACAACTTGCGGGAGCCCGGATGAACCGGGAACGCCCACGAGAGAGCGGTCCCCGCCGCAACAAGACCGCTCTCTCGGTCGGCCTTTGAGGCCGCTTCCTACAGGCCATCCCAGCTTGAAAATCAACTCACCCCACGCCAAGTAGAACGCGCAGGTCAATCTGGCCTGATGGGAGAGAGCGTCATGTGGTTGGCATTCGGCATTGCCGTGCTCATTGGGGTGTTGTTCGGCAACGGTATTCCCCATTTCGTCAGCGGTATCAGCAGGAAAAATTATCCATCACTCGCCGGCGAGGGCGCAGTCCCCAATCTTGTTGGCGGATGGATTCTGTTCAACCTGGCAGGAGGACTGGCACTCTTCCAATGCGCAACCCTGGTTGCAAACCCGGTCGCCAGCGCGGTCGGCCTATCGATTGGCCTGCTGGCTATCGGCCTGTTCCACGCTTCCGGTGGTGCCTACCGCATCAGCGGCAAGTGAAAACTGCTATTGGAGGCCACGCCCGGAATTGAACCGGGGTACGCGGATTTGCAATCCGCTGCGTCACCACTCCGCCACGTGGCCTCTAGGCGCTGCTATCTACGGCGCGCCAAGGGGTTATGCAATACCTCAGGTTTCTGAAGCGTTATTTTCCGAACAGTGATCTGTGCCGGCTTCGGAATTTTCTGAAATCCGCTCCAGCCATGCTTCGCGGCCAGCGCCATTTGCAACCGCCAGGGCGGGCTGCGGGTTGCTCTCCATATAGAAGCATGAAGGAGGCTATCATGGCCGAGCGGCATTATAGTGACGGCGCGTTTCTCGAACCGTTTTTCCTGGGCGTGGCGGTGCTTTGGGTAGCCGGCGCGCTGTTTTTCATCTCCATGTCGGCCATGGGTTCGTCCCGCGTCGGCGGCGTGTCCCCCGGCGCCAACCAAACCCCGGTCGCTGCCGACAACCAGACGCAATAGGCCCATAGGCAGCCATCGCGCCTTTGCAATCCCCTGTTCATATTGTCGCGGTATAATAAGTGTACTTGCCATCATTTGGGGCGAGGGATATTCACGTCCGGCATATGGTTTGATCCGGCAGGGCCTTGTTGAATGGTGGACTACGAGCGCGCGCGCCGCTTCATGGTGGACAATCAATTGCGCACCAGCCACGTCACCGACCGCCGGATTCTGGCGGAGATGGGGCGTTTGCCGCGCGAACTGTTCCTGTCCGAATCCCGCCGCCCTCTCGCTTATATAGATGATGTGCAGCCCCTGGGCGCCGCCGGTTCGGCGCGCTTCATGCCGGCACCCGCCACCTTCGCCAAGCTGCTGCAACTGGCCGAGATTGTGCCGGCCGATCGGGTTCTCGATCTGGGGGCAGGGACCGGCTATTCCACCGCCGTGATCGCCGGGCTTTGCCAGGCGGTGACCGGCATTGAGGAAGATGCTGCCCTGGCCGCCGCCGCGACGCAAAATCTGGCCGAACTGGGCCTGCTCAATGCCAGTGTGATCCCCGGCACGGCGGCCGCTGTGTCAGGCCAGCGCTATGATGTCATCATGCTCGAAGGCGCCGTCGATGCGGTGCCCGAGGCCCTGTTCGATCTGCTTGGTGAAGGCGGTCGCCTCATTGCTCTCATGCGTGAAGGCAGCGTTGCCATCGCCCATATATTCGTGAAAACTGGCGGTAAAGTTGCGGCGCGGGCGGAATTCAACGCCACGCTGCCACCGCTTTATGCCGGGCCGCGCCCGGTTGAATTTGTGTTCTGAAGGCCGATTGTGGCGCGGGGTGTTGCTCCCCGATCACGTCACAACATTAATCGTGCCTTAAATTTTGGTAGGGCTTGCCGCAGAAGGTTGTGTACCCACATCTGCGGCGCAATAGTGTTGAGTGTCTGGAGACCGGGGCGATGGTTATGCGGAAAAATTTGGTCGCAAGTGTGCTGGCCCTGACTTTGGCGGCGTGGAGTGTTGGCGGCGCCCAGGCGCAATCGATCACCCAGGCACTGACTGCGGCGTATAATTATGCGCCCGATCTGGCCTCGGCCCATCTGGCTGCCAAGTCTTCGGCCGAAAACGTGGCGCTGGCCCGCGCCGGCAAGCTGCCGGTTATCGGCGCTTCGGTCGGCAGCACCTATGATTGGTCGATCGCCGGCGGCGACTTTACCGACAGCACGCTGAGCACGGCCGGCCTGTCCTACAACCAGACCATTTTCGACAACTTCAAGACCGAAGCGCAGATCGAAGCTGCCCGCGCCGGTGCTGAAGCTGCCGAATACCAGATCCGCAACACCGAGCAGAACGTGCTGCTGGCCGTCGTGCAGGCCTATATGGATGTGCTGAGCAATCGCCAGCTCGTCGCCCTGCGCCAGGAAAACGTCAATTTCTACCAGGCGCAGTTGCAGTCGGCCAAAGATCGGCTGGATGTGGGCGAGGGCACCCGCATCGATGTCGCCCAGGCCGAAGCCCGTCTGGCGCAAGGCGACGCGACCTATCGCGCTTCCCAGGCCAGCCTTGAAATCAGCCAGGCGACCTTTGCCCGCTATGTCGGCGCCCCGCCGCAGAATCTCGACGCGTCCCATAATTACAGCCGCCTGATTCCCAACAGCCTGCAGGGCGCCCTTTCGGAAGCCGAAACCGGCCACCCGGCGATCATGCTGGCCAAGGCTGCCATTCGCGCCGCGCAGGCCGGCAGCGATGCCGCCTCTGCCGCCTTCGGCCCCACCGCCACCGTTTCCGGCCAGATCGGCACGGCGCTCTCCGGCACCAATGCCTTGCAGGGCATCAGCGGCAAGCTGGGTTTTTCCATCACCGTGCCGATCTATGCCGGTGGCGCCATCGGTGCCGGTGTGCGCCAGGCCAATCTCGACCAGATCAAGTCCGAGGTTGACGCTATGTCGGCCTATGACCAGATCCGCGAAGCCGTCATCGCCGCCTGGGCCGGCATCCAGAGTGCCGATGCGCAGATCTCCGCCGCGACGGCCGCCGTTTCCGCCGGCCGCGAAGTGCTCGAAGGCACCATTCAGGAACGCGACCTGGGCACCAGCACCACGCTGGACGTGCTCAATTCGCAGGCCGAACTGACCACCGCCCGTGAATCGCTGATTAACGCCCAGACCAACAAGGTCATCGCCACCTTCTCGCTGCTCTCCTCCATGGGCCGCCTCACCGCCAGCAATCTGGGCCTTCCCGTCGAGGTCAAGACCGCGGTGCAGTACAACAACGCCGTCGAGGACGTCTGGCAGGAACTGCGCACCGTCGCCGAGTAACATCTACGCCACCGCGATCCGTATTTTGTGGCTGGGCTCTGCCCGGCCACAACTTTTAGTGGAAGATCGCAAATCGTGGCGGGTGCGCGATTCCTTATTGTGTGCGGCGGCGTTAAGCTGATGGCAACGAATCAGGTGGGGCCGCGATGGCGGATGGTCCTGTTCCGGTTCCAGCGCGCATGAGTAAGAGGCCCTTATGAACAAGCCGGCAGCAAAAGAACCTTCCATGGACGAAATCCTGTCGTCCATCCGGCAGATCATCGCCGATGACGATGCCGCTGGAGTGCCGCGCCGGCCTGCCATCCAGGCCGCTCCCCCGCCGATGCAGGCGGCCCCGGCCGTCGCCGCTCCCGGCCCGCTCGATCGCGATCTCAGCGACATGCTCGACGACATCGAGCCGCTGGCGCTCTCGACCACCCAGATCGTGGACGACGAAGAGGGCGAAGGCCTGAGCTTCGACGACATCCTGGCCGATACGGAAAACCATGTTGCCCCGCCCGTGGCCGCTGCTGCAGCGCCGCTGGTCGAGCCGGACGATGTGACCTTTGCCGCCGAGGAACCCGTGCCCGAGCTGCCCTCCTTCAATCCGCCGCCCTCCGCCCGTGTTCCTTTCACGCCCGAGCCGGAACCCGTACGCGCTGCGCCCGAGCCGGTCCGTGCTGCACCCGAACCAGAGCCGTTCCGCCCGCGTCCGCCGCTAGCACAGGCGGCACCGCTGCCCGATCCGACCCTCACTGCCGAAATGGCCGAGGAATTGCTGGAGCCTGCCACCAAGGCCGCTGTCCGCAATTCCATCACCCGGCTCACTGGCCTGGGCATTGGTAATCCCGGCGCTACCATCGAATCCCTGATGCGCGACATGCTGCGCCCCATGCTCAAGGAATGGCTGGACGAAAACCTGCCCTCCGTCGTCGAACGCATGGTAGAAAAAGAAATCGCCCGCATCTCCCGCGGCGACTAAGAGAACTTTGCGGGCAGCGATACTGCCAGGACCACAAAACGGTCCCTCCCCCTATCAGGGGGAGGCTAGGAGGGGGTATCCTCCGCTTCTTCGGTTGCGCTTTCAGTTGACCCCGCACCGCGCTTTTGCTTGAAGTCTGCCAAACCTTTTATTCGGCCCGCCCGGTATCCGTTGGCGGGTCGTTGCTGTTGCGAGTGACCTGATGCTTGAAAAGACCTATGAGCCCGGCGCCGTCGAGGCGCGCATTTCTGCCGACTGGCTCAAGGCCAATGCTTTTGCGGCCGGGGCAGGGGCCAAGCCCGGCGCCGAAACCTATACCATCGTCATCCCGCCGCCCAATGTGACGGGCTCGCTCCATATCGGCCACGCGCTCAACAACACCATTCAGGACATCCTGGTCCGCTTCAACCGCATGTTGAAGAAGGACGTGCTGTGGCAGCCCGGCATGGATCACGCCGGCATTGCCACCCAGATGATCGTCGAGCGCCAGCTGATGGAACGCCAGCAGCCCGGTCGCCGCGAAATGGGCCGTGAGAAATTCGTCGAACGCATCTGGGAATGGAAGGGCGAAAGCGGCGGCGCCATCATGAACCAGCTCAAGCGCCTCGGCGCCTCGGCTGATTTCTCCCGCGAACGCTTCACCATGGGCGAAAACGGCGCCGCCGACGACCAGATGGTCCGCGCCGTCACCAAGGTCTTTGTCGAGTTGCACAAGCGCGGCCTGATCTATCGTGCCAAGCGCCTGGTCAACTGGCATCCGGGGCTCGAAACCGCCATTTCCGATCTCGAAGTCGAGAACATCGAGATCAAGGGCCATATGTGGCACCTGCGCTATCCCCTGGCCGATGGCGCCACCTACCAGTTCCCGATTGCCCACGATGAAGAGGGCAAGCCCACCGAATGGGAAACCCGCGACTATATCATCGTCGCCACCACGCGCCCCGAAACCATGCTGGGCGATAGCGGCGTTGCCGTGCATCCCGAAGACCCGCGCTATGCCTCGCTGGTCGGCAAGTTCGTCACCCTGCCGCTGGTCGGTCGCCGCATCCCGATCGTTGCCGACGAATATGCCGATCCCGCTCTGGGCACCGGCGCCGTCAAGATCACCCCGGCCCATGATTTCAACGACTTCGAGGTCGGCGTTCGCAACAATCTGGAACAGATCAACGTCTTCACCACGCGCGGTGAGATCGTTTCCGCCGAAGCCATCCCCGCCGCCTATCGTGGCATGGATCGCTTCGCCGCGCGCAAGGCCATCGTCGCCGATCTGGCCGCCTTGGCGGAGGAAGACCCCACGCGCGGCCTCGACCACATCGAAGACAAGAAGATCATGGTGCCCCATGACGAGAAGTCCAAACTCGTCGTCATCGAGCCCTTCCTGACCGATCAATGGTGGGTCAAGGCCGATGTGCTGGCCGAGCCGGCGCTCGCTTCGGTGCGCGAAGGCCGCATGAAATTCGTGCCCCAGCAATACGAAAATACCTATTTCGCCTGGCTCGAAAACATCAAGCCCTGGTGCATTTCGCGCCAGCTCTGGTGGGGCCACCAGATTCCAGCCTGGTACGGCCCGGATAACGAGGCATTCGTCGCCTATGACGAAGCCGAGGCGCAGGCCTTGGCCGATGCTCATTATGGCAAGCCGACCCCGATCAAGCGCGACGATGACGTGCTCGATACCTGGTTCTCCTCGGCCCTCTGGCCCTTCTCGACCCTGGGCTGGCCCGACGAAACGCCCGAGCTCAAGCGCTATTACCCGACCAGCGTTCTGGTCACCGGCTTCGACATCATCTTCTTCTGGGTTGCCCGTATGATGATGATGGGCCTCGAATTCCTCGAGGAAGAACCCTTCCACACGGTCTACATGCACGCCCTGGTCCGCGATGAAAAGGGCCAGAAAATGAGCAAGACCAAGGGCAATGTCATCGACCCGCTCGAGCTCATCGACCAATATGGCGCCGACGCCACCCGCTTCACCCTCGCCGCCATGGCCGCGCAGGGCCGCGATATTCGTCTGGCCATCAATCGCGTCGAGGGCTACCGCAACTTCGTCACCAAGATCTGGAATGCCGCCCGCTTCCTCGAGATGAACGAGTGCCGTCGCGTCGAGGGCTACGACCCACGCGCCAACAAGCTCCCGCTCAATCGCTGGATCGTCGGCGCCACCGCACGCGGCGCTGCCGCCGTCACCCAGGGGATTGTCGACTACAAGTTCAATGAAGCCGCCAACGCCGCCTATGACTTCGTCTGGGGCACCTTCTGCGACTGGTTCGTCGAATTCGCCAAGCCCGTCTTCAACGGCACCGACGAAGCCGCCAAGGCCGAAACCCGCGCCACCGCCGCCTGGGCGCTCGACCAGATCCTGACCATCCTGCACCCCTTCATGCCCTTCGTCACCGAGGAGCTGTGGGCGGAAACCGGCAAGTTCGGCCCGGCCCGCGAGAGCATGCTGATTCTGACCGAATGGCCTGACCTGTCCGGCCTCGAAGACCCCGCCGCCGATGCCGAGCTGACCTGGCTGATCGACGTGATCACCAATGTCCGCTCCATCCGCAGCGAAATGAACGTGCCCGCCGGCGCCAAGCTGCCCATGGTGGTGGTTGGGACAGGGGAAACCACTTTGGCCCGCCTCGTCGCCGGCACCTCGCTGATCACCCGCCTGGCCCGTCTCGAGGAAATCTCGCCCCAGGCCAATGTGCCCGGCGGCTCCGCGCAATTCGTCGTAGGCGAAGCCACCTGGGCCCTGCCGCTGGCCGAGTTCATCGACATCCCCACCGAAAAGGCCCGTCTCGAAAAGGAGATCGGCAAGCTCGACGGCGAAGTCGCCCAGATCGACAAGAAGCTGGGCAATGAGCAATTCGTCGCCAAGGCGCCCGAGGAAGTGATCGAGGAGCAGAAGGCCCGTCGTGAAGCTGCCATCGATCGGCGCGATCGTATCGCCGAAGCCCTCAAGCGCCTGAGCTAAAAACCGCCATGGATGATATCCCGCGCCAGCCGCCCGCCCGCTCCGTGTTCAACGGCATGGTGGGCGTTGGCGCGCTCCTGGTGTTCGATGGCAAGGGCGGCGTTACTCGCCACGAGCCCTCGGCGACGGCACCCGCCGTGCCGCTACGCGGCTTCAAGCTCATCGTGGGCAATTCCAAATCGCCCGAATTCAAGGTCTGGCTGCGCGAGGAGTTGGGCGCCTTCAACGCCGACCTGCTGACCGCTCCCAGCACCCGCGCCCGCTGCACGGTGATGGAGGACAAGGCCCTGGTCATGCTCCGCGTCGCCCGTCCCGGCGCCGCCCCCGACGATGTCGGTCGCCAATTGCTCACCCTCTGGATCGAGAAGGGCCGCGTCATCATCGCGACCGAGCTCAACATTCTCGATTTCCTCGGGCTGCCCCGTTGGGAGCAGTCCCACCACGCGCCGGTCTCGCCCGCCGATCTGGTTGCCCGCCTGGGCCTGCGGGCCGCGGACAGGCTCGAGCCGCTGATCGAAATGCTGGGCGATGGCCTCGACGAGATCGAGGAAGCCCTGATCCTCAAGAATCACACCAAGGCCCAGGACAATCTCGAACATCTGCGCCGCACGCTGATCAATTTCCGCCGCCTGGTCTGGCCGCAACGCGACGTGCTCAACACGCTCGAAATCGAAGACCTGTCCTTCTTCACCGCCAAGGATCGCCTGCGCCTGCGCGAAGCCTCGGCCCGCTCCGCCCGCATGGGCGATGAGCTACAGGCCCTGTCCGAACGCGCCGTCCTCGTGCACGAACAGATGATCGATGATCGCGCCGAGCAGATGAACCGCATCATGCTGGTCCTCGCCGCCGTCACCGTGGTCTTCATGCCGCTGACCTTGATCACCGGGGCCTTGGGCATGAACGTCTCCGGCATTCCCTTTGCCGATCACGACAGCGCCTTCTGGCTCGTCTGCCTCGGGCTTGTGGCCCTTGCCCTCGGCATCATCTGGTGGATGCGCGGCCGTCACTGGCTCTAGCCTGCGACAAAATGTGACGATTCAGCAACAGCGTCGGCGATTCACTTGGCGCGGTGGCCTCGTCAACACTTTCGCGATGTTTCCCGCCACAATCTCACCCTAAACGAGACGGCATAGGCATCTGGGGGCGGATGGTCTGTGGCGATGGCGCGTCAGCGCACGCTTCTACATTCCTCCCCCATGCCGGAACCGGCAGCCGTCTATTTGTGGTCCTGACAGTAAAAGAGTCAGGAAACACAAGCAGTTTGAGCCGGGGAGGGTGAGACTTTGGACGTGATTGACCCAGCAGCGACAATTCCTGCCGAGTTTCGGCAAGCCAAGCGCCGAGTTGTGATCGGCACGGCTGGAATCCGGTCACAAACTGGGTTTACCAAAACATTAACGCCTGCTTTCCACGCCGCCTCGCGCGGCAGAAACTGGCTGAAACCAACAAGGGACGCCGCCGGCCGGTCTGGCGCGCCCATCATGAGCCCGGATTTCCGGGCCGCACAAGCGACGCCCGCCTGCTTGACTGCAGGCAAAAGGAGTATGATGCGGACTATTAGGGATACCTCCCTGATCTCCGTTGCGACGGCACTGACGCTCGCCTTGGCGATGTCGATCACGCCCGCGCACGCGCAGACCGCGGCCGATGCCGCGCTGGATATGGCCAATATGCTCGATGGGGCAGGCGGTGGCGTGTCCGGCGCTGCCCTGCTCGCCGCCCTCGAAAACGCCGCCGAAGCCGGCCAGCCCATGGCCATGTGGCAGCTCGGCACCATGTATGAAAATGGCGAAGGCGTCGCCAAGGACCCTGCCAAGGCGTTTGGCTATTTCGCCCAGATTGCCAACGAACATGCCGACGCGGCGCCGCGCGGCGTCGAATCCGACATTGTGGCCCAGTCCTTCGTCAAAGTCGGTGATTACTACAAGGAAGGCTTGCCCGACGCTGGCATACCCGCCGATGCCGAGCGCTCGCACGCTCTGCTGCTGCACGCCGCCACCTATTTCGGCGATGCCGATGCCCAATATCGCGTCGGCCTGCTTTACCTCAATGCCGATGAGCTGGGCGTCAATCCGCTGCAAAGCGCACGCTGGTTCTCACTGGCTGCCCGCAAGGGCCATTGCCCCGCCCAGGCCCAGCTTGGCCGCCTGCTGTTCAACGGCGTCGAAGGCATCGAAGCCCAGCCCATCGAGGGCCTGATGTGGCTCAACCTAGCCCAGCAGCGCTGCACCGGCACCGCCGATGCCGCCTGGATCAACGACCTGATCAACCAGGCCAATTCCATCGCTACGCCCGAGCAGCAAGGCGAAGCCACCAAACTCGCCACCAGCATCGCCCCCCAATTCGCGGGCTTCTAAAGTCGAGCAAGGCGGCTGGCATCATCGATGCCGCTGCCACCTCTACGGCGCCGCTCCACGATATCACTCCACCAACCCACAGTGTCATTCCCGCGAAAGCGGGAACCTCTGTTTAGCGACAGCGGAACATGGCCGCTCTTGGTTGGGTATGAATTAGATGACCTCGAACAGGCCCTGTAGAGCCTTGGCAGCCGCCGCGGCCGAATGATCTTGCCTAAATTTCTCAAGGACCACCTCTGTCGGCGCCGTCGCTTGAGAAACCGCCGCTACCAGCTCCGCTCCGCCAAGCTCTCCCGCATAGGATTGGACCGCCGCTCCCAGGACATCACCTAGTTCTAATATCCCCGGGATAGGCCTTGCCAGGATCGGCGTGCCGCGTTCAGCCGCCAGGATTGCGACGCCCGAATTCTCGCCGCCCTTATATGGCAGCACCAGCAGATCCAGCGCCGCCAGGGCCGTGACCAATTCCTGGTCGCTCGCGCGCCTGTCGATGTGAACCAGCATCCGACCCCGTTCCGCCACACGCGCTGCACACGCCTTGATACTGGCGACAAGCCCCGCTTCCTGCGCTTTCCCCGCCAATAAGCCATCCAGTTCACCACCCTCGGCAGCGCCGAAGGCGACCAGGAAATCGTCGATCCCCTTATATGATTTGAGATCGCCAACCATGCCGACGATCTTCCGCCCGGCCGGCAGCCCCAGCGCCAATCGCGCCACCTCCTTGCTCGGGGAGGGGGGATAGTGGTCGCCATAAAGCGGGTGCCGCATGATGACATAGGGCAATTTCTCCAGGCCCGGATGCTGCTCGATGCTCGGCGCCCTGGACCCCTTGGTCAAAAACACCACGCCAGCCAGAAGCCGCACCACAAGCCGCATATAGGCGCGTTCAATCCTTGGCCGAACGCTGTCATGGCTCGTTGAATTATGCGCAATCCAGACGATCTTTGCGCCACGCAGTCTTTGTATGATCAGGGTCAGCAATTGAAAAAAGGACCGCCTGATAGCGATCCCCCACTTTTGCTGGGTGGCCGCTTCCGGCCAGTTTATGAGGACTACGTCGGCTCTGCCAAACACGCCTTGGGCGTGGCTGGGATCAGTCACGGTATAGCCAAGATCCTCCAGCGCATCAGACAATATGGCGTTGAAGGGATTTATCTTTGTATTGGACCGAGCCGGATAAGCGTAAATAACCACGGATAACCCTTGAATGGCGCGAAGAGTAACGCCCCTCAAGAAAGCCCTGAATTGTGTCTTAGTCTAGCCCGCTATATATATGATTTCCGCTGGAACGTGCCGGCTGCTTGCCATGTCCTTCGACACTCTTGGTCTGGACCGCGCTCAATGCTGCGCCAAGCTCAGGGCGAGGTCTACAGAAAAACCGGCCTTAAAGTAGACCTTATGGTGAGCCCGTCGAACCACGAGGTCGCGGCACAATGCCCCCGCCCACAATGTCACTCCGGCGCAGGCCGGAATCCAGCCGAAGCCTCTCCTCCCCACCGCATCTCCCTCGGGCTCGACCCGAGGGCCGCTCCCAACACGGCACAAGCGGCGGACGATCCTCGACTGCGCGAACCTCCAACGCTGCCGAAGGCCCCTCACTCCGCCGACTTGATCACCAACGCCGCAGTCTCCGCCGACAGCGCCTTCACAGCCTTCTCCGTCTCCGCCGGCAAATCGGCAAAACTACAGCCATACGGCACCGGCAGGGACAGGCGCTTATCCGCCTCATCGTCCCACACCAACTGCACGTAGGACTTTTTTCCGCGCAGATCGTGATTGAGCCCGACAATCGTTGCCGTCGCCATAGCCGCCTCCTCTAAAAGCTGAACTGCCCTTCCACCGGCACGTGATCGCTCGGCTTGTCCCAGCCGCGCACGTCCTTGTGTATCGTCACCCCGTCCAGCCGGTCGGCCGCCTGTGCGGACAGCATCAGGTGATCGATGCGAATGCCTGCATTGCGCCGCCATGCGCCCGCCTGGAAATCCCAGAACGTATAGGCCGGCTCGGCCGTGGTCGCCCGCAATGCGTCGGTCAGGCCCAGATTGGTCAGCGTACGGAATCGCGCCAGGCTTTCCGGGCGATACAACGCATCGCCCCACCACGCCTGCGGATCATGCGCATCGATCGGCGCAGGAATGAGGTTGAAGTCGCCCAGCAGCACGAAGGGCTCTTCCAGCGCCAGCCGATCTTCGACAAAGCTGGTCAGCCGGTCCATCCAGGCGAGCTTATAGGGGAATTTCTCGGAATCGACCGGGTTG
This sequence comes from Devosia neptuniae, assembly GCF_025452235.1. Lineage (NCBI taxonomy): Bacteria > Pseudomonadati > Pseudomonadota > Alphaproteobacteria > Hyphomicrobiales > Devosiaceae > Devosia > Devosia neptuniae. The sequence continues at coordinate 3,701,779 of NZ_CP104965.1, read as the reverse complement.
CCGTTGGGCAGGTAGATATTGCACACCCGGATCGCCTCGGTCTCCACCGAGAACACGCCCTCGATCAGCCGCGCCTGTTCATCCGAATCGTCGCCCGGCAGCCCGCGCGTCACCTCGTCGAACTTGATCAGCGACAGGATGGCCACGCCATTCCAGCTCTTCTGGCCATGCGTTTCCACATTATAGCCCAGCGCCTCGATCTCGGCCCGCGGAAAGCCCTTATCGACCGTCTTGATTTCCTGCAGGCACACAATGTCCGGCTTTTCCTGCGCCAGCCAGGTCAGCAGGATTTCCAGCCGCGCCTTGATGCCATTGATGTTCCAGGTCGCAATGCGCATGGCGCTCTCCTTCTGTGTGCGTGCTGTTATTGCACGAAATCGGCATAGACCGCATTGCGCACATTGGTCGGGAATTTGCCCGTGCAGCCTTCCAGCGCCGTATTGCTGATCGACAGAATCACCAGTTCATTGGTCGGGTCCACCAGCCAAGAATGGCCGTAAACCCCGCCCCAATTATAGGTGCCGATGGCCGATGGTGTCTCCGCCGCCACCGGATCATCCACGATCGCGCTGAGATAACCAAACCGCTGCCCCTTGGCGTCGCGCGGCAGGTCCCCGATCTGGTTGCGTGTTGCCAGCGCCACGGTCTCCGGCCGCAAAATCCCCTGGCCGCCCAGCCGCAACGCCTCAAACAGCTTCAGCAAATCGCTGGGCGTTCCCGCCATGCCCGCACCGCCCGATTGGAATGCCTTCTCGTTGAAAATGCGGATCGGCGAAAACAGCACCCCATCGCCATTTTCTCCGATCACCACATGGGTGTCTTCCATCGGCACCGGCTCGTGCGTGTCATCGGCATAGGCCCGGGCGAGGCGGGCGCGGTCGGCCACGAAGAACCCCGTTTCGCTCATGCCCAAAGGCCCAGTGACATAGGCGCGCACCGCGTCCTCCAGCATGCCGCCATGCACCTTGGCCAACACGGCCCCAAGCACGTCGATGGCAAACGAATAGCTCCACGCCGTGCCCGGCTTGAACAGCAGCTTTTGTTGGGCCACACGCGTCAGATTGGCCTCGTGATCAAGGTCCGTATTGCCCAGTCCCGTCGTGATCGCCGGATCGTCAGGATAACCGTAGGCCAGTCCCGCAGTATGCGTCAGCAAATGGTGTAGCGTGATCTCGGCAATCGAGCCATCATCCAGCCGTGGCCGAAAATAGGGCAAATAGCGATCCACCCGGTCGCTCAGCTTGAGCAGCCCCTTATCCATCATCGCCAAGGCCGTGGTCGCCACAATCGGCTTGGTCACCGAAGCCAGCCGGTAGATCGCGTTTTCCGGCATGGCGATACCAGCTTCGCGATCAAAATACCCGGCCGCGCGCCGATAGATCACCTTGCCCGCCTTGGCGACCAATATCTCGGCCCCGACAATGGATTTCTGCGCAATGGCATCGTCGATAACGCGGTCGACTGAATAAGACATGGCTGTTCTCAAAAGGGGCAAAACGAATGGGCTGGAGCCGGGCGGGCAATCATTTCAGCCCGGCATACACAGCGTCGCGCACCTCATCCTTGAACGGCCCGTCGCAGCCTTCAAGCCCGGTATTGGACATCGACACCACCGATAGCCCATTCTCCGGATCGACAAACCAATTGTGCCCGTAAATGCCGCCCCAGCGATTGGTCCCCCGCGCCGCCGGCGATTGCGCCAGTTTCGGATCATCCAGCCAGGCGCCGAAATAGCTGAATTTCCAGCCCGGCGTCTGCGAAAAAGCCAGTTGCGGCGTCTGGTCGGCAAATCCCTCCCGCAGCGTTTCCGGCTTCAGGATCGGGCCGCCACCCGTTCGCAGCGCTTCCAGCAGCGCCATGAAATCCGGCCCCGTGCCCGCCATGCCGCCACCGCCCGATTGAAATGCCTTGGCATCAAATATCCGGCCGGGATCAAACGTCGTCACCCCGCCAAACATGTTCGGCACTCTATGCGGATCGCTCATCAACACCGCGCCACCCGGGCTATCCGCATAGGCCGCTGCCAGCCGCGCCTTGTCCGTCACGCCGTACCGCGTATCACCCATGCCCAGCGGATCGGTCACATAGCGCCGCGTCGCATCCTCCAGCGTGCCACCCACGAGCTTACCAGCAATGAAGCCCAGCACATCAATGGATGGCCCATAGGACCACGCCGTGCCGGGCGCAAATAGCAAGGGCAGGGCGCCAATCCGCGCCATAATCTCCTCGCCCCCCAAATGCCAGCGATTGACCCCAGCGGCCTGCTCATCCGCACTCAATATCTGCGCTGAGTTCAGCCCAGACGTATGCGTCAACAGATTATGGATGGTGATCTCAGGCAGGCTGCCATCAGCCAAAGCCGGCTTGAACTCGGGCAAATGCGCCGTCACCAGATCATCCAGCTTCAGCTTGCCCGCATCCACCAGCGCCAGCACCGTCGCCGCAATCACCGGCTTGGTCAGCGACGACAGCCGAAAAATCGCGTCGAGCGCCATCGCCCGCCCGGCTTCCCGGTCGGCAAATCCTTGTGCTTTTTCGTAGACTACCTTGCCGTCCTTGCGGACAATCAGCACCGAACCGACAATGCGCTTTTCCGCGATTGCCCGTGCAACCGTTTGATCCAGACGCTGTTCGATATCCATGCCGATTCCTCCAATTTTGGAGGACGTTAGCCGGGCATTATCGGAAGGGGAAGCTAAACGGCGAAACTCGTGCCGCAGCCGCAGGAGGCCACAGCGTTCGGGTTGCGAATCTCGAAAGCCTGGCCGATCAGGCTGTCCACGAAGTCGATTTCCGATCCGCCCATGAATTCCAGACTCATCGAATCGATCAGCACCACCGCGTCGCCCTTTTGCAGAACGATATCGTCGCTGGCCGCCTTTTCCTGTACGAGGTTGTATTCATACTGAAATCCGGAGCAACCACCGCCCGCCACCGAAATGCGCAACACCGTGCCTTCGGGCTCTTTGGCAAGAATGCGCGACACGCGCTTGGCGGCGCGATCGGTCAGCACGACTTGGGTGGGGGCAACCATAGCTTCGGTCATTTGCAATCCATGCCGTTCGTAATGTCATAACGGTCAGGCTAAAATAGTAACTCTTGCCGAGAATGAAAAGGGGCTTGTGATCACCGATGAGCGAAACCGCGCCCTACGCATCCAAGCCCGAACTCACCTTGGGCCGCCTCTACGGCACCGGCCCCAGTCCCACCCGCTCCGAATTCCAGCGCGATCGCGACCGCATCATCCATTCCACCGCCTTCCGCCGCCTGCAGCACAAGACGCAGGTGTTCCTCCATCACGAAGGCCGCCACTTCCGCAACCGGCTGACCCACACGCTCGAAGTCAGCCAGATGGCCCGCTCCCTGGCCCGCGCCCTGCTTCTCGATGAAGACCTCGCCGAAGCCGTCGCGCTCAGCCACGATCTGGGCCACACGCCGTTCGGCCACGCCGGCGAACGCGCGCTGCATGCGGTCATGGGCCCCTTTGGCGGCTTCGATCATAATATGCAGGCCATCCGAACCGTCACCCGCCTGGAAAACCGCTATGCCGAGCATGACGGCCTCAACCTCACCTGGGAAACCCTCGAAGGCATCCTCAAGCACAATGGCCCGCTGATCCACCCCGACGGCGCCCCCTATGGCAAATACGCCCATGAAGGCCTCCCCGCCGGCCTCGACGACATCCCCGCCAGTGCCGACCTGCGCCTCTCCACCCACGCCTCGCTCGAAGCCCAGGCCGCCGCAATTGCCGACGACATCGCCTACAATGCCCACGATATCGACGACGCCCTGCGCGCCGGCCTCATCGTCCTCGATGACCTCGCTGATGTACCCCTGGCCGGCCCCGTGGTCCGCGAAGTCCTCGCCCGCTATCCCGATATCGCACCAAACCGGCAGGCCCACGAAGTCCAGCGCCGCCTCATCACCCGCTCCATCGAAGACGTCATCGCCACCACCGCCGCCAATATCGCCGCCGCTGGCGTCACCACCGTCGAAGACGTCCGCAATGCCGGCAAGACCCTACTCACCTTCTCTCCCGCCACCACCGAAGCCGAACGCGGCCTCAAGCAATTCCTCTTCGAGCGCGTCTATCGCCATGAATCGGTGATGATCCCCGTGCGCCAGAGCGAGGCCGTCGTCACTGACCTTTTCGCCCGCTACATGCAATCCCGCGATCTCCCCGGCCGCTGGGGCATTGCCGCCGCCAATGCCACCACCGACACCGCTCTCGCCCGCATTGTCGCCGATTTCATCGCCGGCATGACCGATCCCTATGCTCTCGACGAATATGCCCGGCTGTTTGACGCTCGGGTGGAATTCCGCTAACCCCGGCGCTCCGCTACTTTCAGGTTTGTCATGGACGTTTTCGCCCTTTTCGCTGCGCGCGTTTCCAACGCCCTCTCGGTTCTCTACCCCGAAGTTGGTGCCGATCTTCTGGCCCGCATCGTGGTCGAGCCGCCGCGAGATAGCGCCCATGGCGATCTCAGCACCAATGCGGCCATGGTCGTCGCCAAGCCGCTAGGCAAGAATCCGCGCGAAGTCGCCACCACCCTGGCCGAGCATTTCGGCAAGGACCCGGACGTCACCGCCGTCGAGGTCGCCGGCCCCGGTTTCATCAATTTCCGCCTCGCCACGCCCATCTGGCATCAGGTCTTGCGGTCCATCGCCCAGCAGGGCGATGATTACGGCCGCTCGACGCTAGGGCAGGGGGAAGCGGTCAATATCGAATATGTATCGGCCAATCCCACCGGCCCCATGCATGTCGGCCACACCCGCGGCGCCGTCTTCGGCGACACGCTGGCGGCGCTCATGGCCTATTCCGGCTACGAAGTGGCCCGCGAATATTACATCAACGACGCCGGCAGCCAGATCGACACGCTCGCCCGCTCCACCTTCCTGCGCTATCGCGAGGCCCTGGGCGAAACCATCGAGATTCCGCCGGGCTTCTATCCCGGCGATTACCTGATCCCAGTCGGCCAGGCGCTCAAGGAAGAGTTCGGCGATAGCCTGCTGTCCAAGCCCGAGCCCGAAGCCCTGGCCCTGGTCAAGGACCGGGTGCTGGCCGCCATGCTCGAGCTGATCAAGGCGGATCTCGCCAAGCTCAATATCCATCACGATGTATTCTTCTCCGAACGCACCCTGCACGGGCAGGGCGGCGCCATCGACACCACGCTCGATTGGCTGCGCCAGGAAGGCATGATCTATGAAGGCCGGCTTGAGCCTCCCAAGGGCAAGACCCCCGACGAATGGGAAGATCGCGAGCAGACCCTGTTCCGCGCCACCGATTATGGCGACGATGTCGATCGCCCCCTGATCAAGTCGGACGGGTCCTACACCTATTTCGCCGCCGATATCGCCTATCACCGCAACAAGTTCCTGCGCGGCTTCAAGCACATGATCAATGTGCTCGGCGCCGACCATTCCGGCTATGTCAAACGCCTGCAGGCCGCCACCAAGGCGGTCTCGCTCAATGCCGCCGATATGGATGTGCGCATCTGCCAGCTCGTCCGGCTGATGAAGAACGGCGAGCCGTTCAAAATGTCCAAGCGTTCCGGCGATTTGGTGACTTTGGCCGATGTGGTGGATGAAGTGGGTGCCGACGCCACCCGTTTCATGCTGCTGTTCCGGCGCAATGACGCGGCGATGGATTTCGACTTTGCTCTGGTCAAGGAACAGACGCGCGATAATCCGGTCTTCTATGTCCAGTATGCCCACGCTCGGGCCTATTCGATCTTTAAGACCGCCAATCGCGATCTGCCCGCCCTCGATCTGTCACCCGAAGCGCTGGCCAAGGCCGAAATCGAGCTGATCCAGACCCCCGAAGAACTCGACCTCGTGCGGGTCCTGGCCGCCTGGCCGCGCACCGTCACGGCGGCCGCCGTGGCGCATGAACCCCATCGGATCGCCTTCTACGTCCATGACCTGGCTGGCGCCTTCCATAGCTTCTGGGCAAAGGGCAAGGATGATGTATCTTTGCGGTTTGTTAACGCTGACGATCCAAAGCTGACATTGGCTCGACTCGCGCTCGTCGACGCCGTCCGTCAGGTTCTGGTGAATGGCCTAGCAATTCTAGGCGTTTCCGCCCCGACTGAGCTTTCATAATTCGGGCGCATTACTGTGATGACTCGCGGCAAAATGCCTATATTGGGCGCCGTTGCAGTAACCAAGAAGGCGCTGCTTGATGACAACAGCGAAACCGCAGCCAATGGCCGGACAATCTGACGCAGACGACCTGATCGCAGAACTCGCGAAATTGATGGCGCAGGATGCGCGCACGGATACCCCTGCGCCGTCCGCCCCTCAGCAGCCAGCCGCCCCTCAGCCCACGCCGTTCCCGGTTCGTATTCCGGGCGGCGAGTCGCCTGCCGCAGCCAGTCCAACGCCCGTGCCGCGTTTCGACTTCAATCGTCCTGCCGAAGCGCCCCCGGCGCCGCAGCCGGTTGCGCAACAGCCTGTTCCGCCGCGGCGCGAGCCTGAACAAAGCCCTGCCGCGCCAGTCGTCACGGCTAAGCCGGTCGAGACAGCAGCGCCCGCTGCTCCAGCCCCTGCCGCGCCGGCTCCCGCCGAAGCCCGGCGCGAGCCCGATGCTTTCAATTTTGACCTGGATTTCGCACCCAGGTCATCCCCGGTCAGCTCCCCCGTCAGCTCCCCCGTGCCACCGGCTCCCAAGCCCGCGCCGCAGCCGACCGTTGCCGCACCTGCTCCGGCTCCCACGCCCCCTGCCGCGCCTTCCGCGCCCACTAGCAGCGACTATGACAGCATTGCCGATCTGATCGCGGCCGAGCTGCTGGGCGATACCCAGCCCGAACCCACGCTCCCGGCTGCGTCAGTTGCGCCGGTAGTAACAGCTCCCGCGCCGCAGGCGGCCCGTCCGGCCGTCTCGGGCGGTCTTGTCGTCGACCAGGATGAGCGCCGCCAGCCCAGCTTCGACAGCCCGCAGCCCGCGCCTAAGCCGCAGGTCGACAGCTTCAAGATTCCGCCGGTGTTCGGCCTGGGCTCGCGCCCGGCAGCGCCCGCTGCCGTTGCGCCCACACCGACGCCGTCCGAGCCGCGCATCGAGGCCCCGGTTGCAGCAACGCCTGCCGCCGTCGAAAGCGCCGCTGACGATACGCTCGGCTCCGATCCGATCGATGAAATCGAAAACCTGATCGGCCGCGCCGTCCGCGTCGATTCCGATGCACCCACCCCAGCCAGGCCCGCCGAAGAGCGGCCCCTGGCCAGCCCTGCGCTACGCAGTCTTGCCACGCCCACGCTGGCGCAGCAGTCGGCCGCCCGCTCGCCACGCCCCGTTTCAGATGTCGACGAAACCATTTTGGCCGCCGCCGCCGCGACCGGCGCCGATATCGGCTGGGTCGAAACGGCAGATGCCGAAGAGGCCAAGCCCGGTAAGCGCCGGGTCAAGGCCGAACGCGCCCCGCGCGCGCCGCGCAGTTTCAACTTTTCCCGCGCGCTGGCCGGTCCGGTTGTCGCCGTCGTGCTGCTCGCGCTCGCTGGCTTTGGTCTCTATTGGGTCCTGGGCATGGGCGGGGAAAGTGGTCCGCCACCCGTACTCACGGCCGACGCCACCCCGATCAAGGAAACGCCCGCTGCCCAGCCGGCAACGGCCGCTGCCAACCAATCGGTGGTCTTCAACGAAATCGACGGCGTCCAGCCCGGTAGCGACGAGCAATTGGTCTCGCGCGATCAGGCCGACGTCAACGAAGTGACCCAGGTCGCGTCCACGCCATCCGTCAGCGAAGAAGGCCTGGCCAATCGCAAGGTCCGCACCGTCACCGTGCGTCCCGATGGCACCATTGTCAGCGGCGAGGAAACCGTTGCCGGCTCGGCCATTCTACCGGTTGACCGTCCCAATGTGCCCGCCGTCCCCGGTGCTGAAACCGCCAGCCCCGAACTGCTCGCCGCTGCCGCCCAGCCTGAACCGACGCCCACGCCGGCACCCACCCCCGTGGTCCCGCCCGTGACGCCGGTAACCCCTGGCTCCACCGTTCCGGCCGTTGATGCCGCCGGTAATCCGATCGCGGGCAAGACCACCATCGTGCCGCGCACCCGTCCGGCCAGCTTCGCTCAGCAGACGGCCTCCGCGGCTCCTGCCACCACGGTCGATGCCATCATCAACAATGCCGCCGAACCCGCCGCAACGCCCGCGCCGACCCCGGCACCCGCTGCCAGCACTGCCGCCATCCCGGCCGGCGCCACCGAAGTCGAAGCGCTGCCCAACGACGCTCCCGCCTATGTCCAGCTCGCCTCCCAGCGCAGCGAAGCCGAAGCCCGCCAGACGGCCCAGGCAATGGTCTCCCGCTTCGGCCCGCTCTTTGGCGGCGCCAATATGGAAGTCCAGCGCGTCGACCTTGGCGCCCGCGGCGTCTTCTACCGCGTCCGCGTTCCGGCCAACTCCATCCAGTCGGCCAACGACATGTGCACCCAAGTCAAAGCCGCCGGCGGCGACTGCTTCACGATGTAGTAAGGTTGGCCCCGGTCTTTAGTACCGGGGCAAAACCACGCAACGTCCGGCGCAAAGCTTGACGCTGACCAGCCCAACCGCCAAGGATTGCTTGCATATCTTGCAAGGCGGCCACCGACTGACATGACGAGCCCACAGACCGATTGGTTCGATACTCCGGCGGCGCCAGCCGACGAAGACGTCATGTATGTCGATGTCGATGGCTATGAAGGCCCGCTCGATCTGCTGCTCGATCTCGCCCGCCGTCAGAAGGTCGATCTGGCGGCCATTTCCGTGCTGGCCCTGGCCGAGCAATATCTCAAATTCATCGAGACCGTCCGCGAGAAGCGCATCGAGGTCGCTGCCGATTATCTCGTCATGGCCGCCTGGCTTGCCTATCTCAAAAGCCGCCTCATGGTGCCCCAGGCGCCCAGCGATGAAGAACCGTCTGGCGAAATGCTGGCCGCCATGCTGCAATTCCGCCTCAAGCGCCTCGAAGCCATGCGCCGTGCCGCCAGCCAGTTGATGAACCGCCCGCGCCTCGGCTTCCAGATTTACGCCCGCGGCGAGCCCGAGCCCATCGAGATCAATCGCAAGAGCCTGTGGGAAGCTTCGCTTTACGACCTGCTCAAGGCCTATGCCGGCCAGCGCGAACGCGGCGCCACCACCGATTACACCCCCCTGCAACGCACCGTCTGGTCGCTGCAGGAGGCACGAGATATCCTCCAGCGCCTCATCGGTGATAGTTTTGAATGGGTCGCCATGGACACTTACCTTGCCGAATATCTGGCGACCCCGGCCGAACGCACCACCGTTCGCGCCTCCACCTTCGCCTCCAGCCTCGAGCTGGTGCGCCTGGGCAAGATCGATCTGCGCCAAACCGAGACATTCGGGCCGCTTTTCATGCGCCGCCGCAAGAGTGACACGCCGTGAGTGAAGTCACCGAGCGGCATTTGCGCATCCTCGAAGCGCTGCTTTTTGCGTCTAAGGAGCCTCTCGATGCTAACAGTCTGTTAGCATATTTGGGTGAAGGGGCAGATGTTGCTGCGCTTCTGCTAGAGCTGCAATCGCGCTACGCCAGCCGGGGTGTAAACCTGGTGCGTCGCGCCGATAAATGGGCCTTCCGCACCGCCGAAGACCTCGGCTTCCTGCTCCGTCGCGAAGAACAGGAAACCCGCCCGCTCTCCCGCGCCGCCCTCGAAACCCTCGCCATCATCGCCTATCACCAGCCCGCCACCCGCGCCGAAATCGAAGAAGTCCGCGGCGTTGCCACCGGCAAGGGCACCATCGATCTGCTGCTCGAAGCCGGCTGGATTCGCATGCGCGGCCGCCGCCGCACCCCCGGCCGTCCCGTAACCTACGGAACGACCGAGGCTTTTCTCGATCATTTCGGCCTCGAAGCCCTGGGCGACCTCCCCGGCCTCGACGAGCTCAAAGGCTCGGGCCTCCTCTCCAACCGCCTTCCGCCAAGCCTGCAAATCCCGCTCCCCTTCGAAGGCGCCCTGCGCGATGACGAAGACCCGCTCGAGCCCGGCGACGAAGACCTCGAGGACAATTCATAGTGCCGAATTCTACCGAACTGCGCAGCTGGGGCGCCCGCGGCACCGCCGGCGTCAGCTTCGCCGCCACTCTCGAATTCGCCGAGGTCTCCGTTCACCTCGGGGGCAGGGTGGTGCTCGACCAATTCTCCCTCCGCCTCGAACCCGGCGAGATCGTTTGCCTGCTCGGGGAATCAGGCTCAGGCAAATCCACCGCCCTCCGCGTCGCCGCCGGCATCCAGCCCGTTCACGCCGGCGCCTTGCTGATCAACGGCCAGACCGTCTCATCTCCCGGCGCCACCACCTCGCCCGACCGGCGCGGAATTGGCCTGATGTTTCAGGACTTTGCGCTCTTTCCACACCTCACAGTCCTGCAAAACGTGCTGTTCGGCCTGCGCCGCCTCGGCCGCACCGCCGCTCTGGCCCAAGCCCGCTCGGCCCTCCACCGCGTCGGCCTGGGCGCCCGCGAAGCCGACTATCCCCACATGCTGTCAGGCGGCCAACAACAGCGCCTGGCCCTCGCCCGCAGCGTCGCGCCGCGCCCCGCAGTGCTCCTGCTCGACGAGCCTTTCTCCAGTCTCGATGCACGTTTGCGTGAAACGGTGCGCGAAGAAACCCTCGCCGTCCTCCGCGAAACCCACGCCACCAGCCTCGTCGTCACCCACGATCCCGAGGAGGCCATGGTCCTGGGCGACCGTGTCGCCTTGCTCCGCCAGGGCCGCATCGCCCAGATCGGCACCGCCGCCGAAATCTACCGTCACCCCGTCGATCTCAACGCCGCGCGTTTCTTTTCCCCGCTCAGCGAAATCGAATCCATCGTCGTCAACGGCCGGGCGCTCACGCCTTTAGGCCCCGTTGCCACGCCGGGTTTGGCCGATGGCACGGCCGTCACCATCGCCATCCGCCCCACCGGCGGCGCGGATCTATCCACCTCCGGCCCCGGCACGCCGGGCCGCCTTGTCGCCAAGCGCGACGCCATCGGCATCGATATCTGCGAGGTCAAGGTGAACGGGATCGAGGCGCCATTGGTTCTGCGCCAGCCCGCCAGAGCCGACATTACTGTGGGCCAAGACGTGTTCATAACTCTCAACGAGGAACACGTTCTTGTGTTTGGCCGAGATTAAACCTATTTCTCGCTATATCTATCGCGTGTCACGCGTCTGAACGTCTAGGGAGTCCAATATGCACGCGCCAGGAATTTGGGGCATTCTCGTTATCGCCGTTGTTGTCGTGCTGCTGTTTGGTCGCGGCAAGATTTCCGGAATGATGGGTGAAGTCGCCTCCGGCATCAAAGCCTTCCAGAAGGGCATGCGCGATGAAGAGACCAAGCCGGCGGAACGGGTTACCACCTCTGCCGAAGTCGATGCTCGCGAAGTAGACCGTAGCAAGGACGCCTGATTGCGTCCTGCTCGCTGCGGCCCACGGCTCGCCCGCGGCCCAAGGGCCGCGCTGCCTTCTAAGGAATAGAACACTATGCTCGGCTTGGGCTGGACAGAGATGCTGGTCATCGGTCTTGCGGCGCTGATTTTCATCGGCCCCAAAGACCTGCCTGTGGTGATGAACCGCGTCGGCAAGGTGATCGGCCAAATTCGCCGCATGGGCAATGAGTTCCAGCGCGAGATCAACAAGACCACCGGCTTGGATGAAGTGCGTAATCTGCGCAATTCGCTGACCAGCCCGCTCAAGAAGACCGCCGAGGAAATCCGGCGCGAATTCAACACCATCACCCCAACCGGGCAGAAGCCGAGCGGCATTATCAAGCCGGCCGACCCCAAGGTCGAAAGCGTGGTGGACGAGATCAAGGCCGCCGCCGGCATCGCAGCGCCTGCGGCCGCGGCTGCTCCGCTGATGACCACCACCGAAGCGGTTGCCGCGCCCAAAAAGGCGTCGGCTAAACCCAAGGCCCCGGTTAAGGCGAAAGCCGCGCCGACCCGCCCGGTGATCACCACCCAATTGGCGCCCTTGCCGACTGAAACCCCCAAAGCAGCGGCTCCTAAAAAGCCGGCTGTGCGCAAAACGGCCGTTAAACCGGCTGTTGCCGAAGTCCCCACGCCAGCCGAGGCCAAGCCAACTCCGGCCAAGCGTGTCGCCGCCAAGCCGGCAGCAATTACAAAGCCCAAAGCTGCAGCAAAGCCAAAAGCCACCGCCAAGCCCAAGCCGCTCGCAACTGAAGCGAAAGCCGGAAACCAATAGACCATGGCCGACGCCACTCCGCAGATCGAAGACAAGAGCAAGCCGGTCGAAGACGAACTGGCCGGTAGCGAAGCCCCGCTCCTCGAGCACCTGATCGAGCTGCGTAAACGCCTGATCTATTCGGCGGTCGCCATCATTGTGTTGATGGTCATCTGCTTCATTTTCGCGCGCAATATCTATGACGCACTGCTGATCCCCTATATGCGGGCCATTCCCAATGCCGAGCTGATCTATACGGCGCCCCAGGAATTGTTCTTCACCTATCTGAACGTGGCCCTGTTCGGCGCGATTTTCCTGGGCTTCCCGGTGATTGCCAGCCAGATCTACATGTTCGTGGCGCCCGGCCTCTACAAGCACGAGCGCAAGGCATTCATCCCCTATCTCATTGCCACGCCGATCTTCTTCATCGCTGGCGCGGCTCTGGTCTATTTTGCCGTGCTGCCCATGGCGCTGCATTTCTTCGCCAGCATGCAGACCGACGACATCAAGATGCTGACCAGCGTCTCGGAATATCTTGGCCTCGCCATGCTGCTGATCCTGGCGTTTGGTGCCTGTTTCCAGTTGCCTGTCGTGCTAACGCTGCTGGCGCAGATCGATCTCGTGCATGTCGACCTGCTCAAGAAGGGCCGCCGCTACGCCATTGTGGCCATTCTGGTGTTTGCCGCGCTGATCACGCCGCCCGATCCGATTTCCCAGATCAGCCTTGCTGTCCCCATGTACCTGCTCTACGAACTCTCGATCCTGTCCGTGCGCATGGTCGAGCGTCGGCGCGCCGCCGCGGCTGCCGCATCTTCCGCGACCGATCTGAGCCCGAGCGACGAGTCTTCGTCCTAGGGATCAAAATTTACGGACCTCGTCCTGCGCGTTGCGACGGAGGAGGTCGTGGCAGCGTTCTGTCATGTTCTGATGGTTTCTTGGGCGCGCCATCAGGCCAGTGCTCCAGCCCTGCAACTAGAGAGGCGGGCGACGTCCCGTATCAACCGATGTTCGATATCAAGTGGATCCGTGCCAACGCCGAAGCATTCGACGCCGCCATTTCGCGGCGCAAGGGCGTATCGGTCCGCTCCTCCGATCTGCTTGCCATCGATGATCGCCGCCGGGAAATCATCGCTAGCCTCAATGAGGTCCAGGAAAAGCGCAACGCTCTCTCCAAGCAAATCGGTCAGGCCAAGGCCCAGAAAGACGAGGCCAAAGCAGCGGAATTAATGGCCGAAGTCGCCGCCCTCAAGGAGTTCATCCCCCAGGGCGAAGCGGACGAACGCGCCGTCGAACTCGAGTTGCGCAATGCCCTTTCGGTCCTGCCCAACCTGGCCTTCGAAGATGTGCCCGACGGCGTCGATGAAACCGACAATGTCGAATATTTCGGCCCCAACGGTTCGCCCGCTACGGCCGCTAAGGCCCGCGCCCCCAAGCCCAGCTTCGCCTTTGCTCCCAAGGAGCATTACGAGGTCGGCGTCGCGGCCAATGGCGATATGGATTTCGAGCTCGCCGCCAAGCTCTCGGGCAGCCGCTTCGTCGTGCTCAAGGGCCAGGTCGCCCGCCTCGAACGCGCCCTCGGCCAGTTCATGCTCGACCTGCACACTACTGAACATGGCTATACCGAAGTCCAGCCGCCGCTGCTGGTCAAGGATGACGCCCTCTACGGCACCAACCAACTGCCCAAGTTTGAAGAAGACCTATTCTTCACGCCCCATGGTGACGGCCGGCTGGCGCTGATCCCCACGGCCGAAGTTCCGCTTACCAATCTCGTCCGAGAATCCATTCTTGGCGAAGAAGTTTTGCCCATGCGCCTCACCGCGCTGACCCCGTGCTTCCGTTCCGAAGCCGGTTCGGCCGGCCGCGACACGCGTGGCATGCTGCGCCAGCATCAGTTCAACAAGGTCGAGATGGTGTCGATCACCACGCCCGAAACTTCGGTGGACGAGCATGAGCGCATGCTGACCTGCGCCGAAGCCGTGCTGCAAAAGCTGGGCCTGCATTATCGCGTCATGACACTCTGCACCGGGGACTTGGGTTTTGGCGCCAAGAAGACCTACGACCTCGAAGTCTGGCTCCCCGGCCAGGATACCTACCGCGAAATCTCTTCGGTCTCGGTCTGCGGCGATTTCCAGGCTCGTCGCATGGATGCGCGCTATCGTCCCGCCGGCGAGAAGCAGGCACCGCGCTTCGTGCACACCCTCAATGGTTCGGGCACGGCCGTCGGCCGCTGCCTCATAGCGGTCCTCGAAAACTACCAGCAAGAGGACGGCTCCGTCCTCGTGCCGGAAGTGCTGCAGCCCTATATGGGCGGCCTCACCTCGATCGGCGGTCGCTAATGGCCTTGCGCATCCTGCTCACCAATGATGATGGCGTGGATGCGCCGGGCCTCGCCGTCATGGCCGATATCGCCCGCGCTATCAGCGACGATGTATGGATCGTCGCGCCCGATGGCAATCAAAGCGGGGCAGGGCACCGCTTTACCCTCGGTCGCGAACTGCATTACGAACAGCGCGCGGACCGCACCTTCACGGTGATCGGCGGTTCCCCCGCCGATTGCGTGGTTACCGGTATGACACATCTGCTGGACCGGCCTGCCGACCTGATCCTGTCCGGCGTCAATGCCGGCCAGAATCTGGGCGATGTCATCAACTGCTCGGGTACCGCCGCTGGCGCCCGGGAAGGGGCACTGCAGGGCGCTATCGCCATCGCCATGAGCCAGGCCAACAATTACGAACATGGCCGCGAAGTCGATTGGGCCAATGCCGTTCGCTATGGCGCCGCCACCGTCCGTGCCATCCTCGCCGTCGTCGAGGGTCGGCAGACCTATTACAACGTCAATTTCCCCTGGTGCCCGCCCGACGAAGTCTCCGGCATCTCCGTGGTCCAGCACCAACGCTTCTCGCGGTCGCCATTCCGCTACTACCCCAGCGACAACGCGGGTAAATTCTTCGTCGCCGTTCCCGAAACGCCGCTGCCACTCGATCCCACCCACGATTTCGAAGTCCTGCGCCAGGACAAGGCCATCACGGTGACGCCGTTGCTGTTGCAGCAGACGGATATGGACACCACCGAACGCCTCAAAGGCAAGCTGGCGCTTTAGGCCGAAGCGGGTGGGCCACCGGAAGTGCCCCACCCACGATGTCATTCCGGCGCAGGCCGGAATCCATGCTATGCTCTGACGACAAACGCGATGTTCGCGGCTGGCCTTCAGAATGGATTCCGGCCTGCGCCGGAATGACACGGTGGGTGTGAGGCACTCAGCACTCTTAACCTTACCCAATCCAGAATCCACCCCATCCGATTTTGCTCAAATCGCATCGGCTTTAAACTCGTCTTTACCTTACCGGCTTAGTCTCAAATTCGTGTTGAGTACCTGCGTACGAGTGAGCTGATGAGTATCCGCGTATCCCGTCGGGCACCGAAAGGTGCAGTTGCGATGGTTGGCCTGGTGGCTGCCGCCGTTGCCCTTTCCGGTTGTTCCAGCTTTGGGAGCCGTACATTCGGCGATCAGACGACGACAGCCTCTGTGCCGCAGAACTCTCCTTCAAGTTACACCCAGCCCATGCCGTCCAGCCTCGGTGCGCCGCAGGTTGCCGAGAACCAGTTCCTGCCCCCGGCCAATGTCGGTGGCGGTTGGAATTCGCCGGTCCAGACGGGTTACACTCAGCCGCTTGCGCCAATGGCGCCAGTAACCGCGATGGGCACAGCGCCCACCGTGCAGTCCCAAGACCTTCCTGTATTGAGTTCTCCGTCTCCAATGGGATCCCAGCCAGCCATGCAAGCTCAGCCCGCCTTCGCTGCGGCGGCCCCGATGCCGTCGCCCTCCACGCTCGGCACCCTGCCGACCAATAGCGCCGTTCCCACGGTTGCACCGGCCGCCACTGGCGGCACGTTCACCCACACCATTGCCAGCGGCGAGTCGCTTTATACCATCGCCCGCCGCTATGACGTGACCACCCAGGCCCTCGTGCTGGCCAATGGGCTCTCGTCCCCCGACAAGATCGTGGTGGGCCAGAAGGTCATCATTCCGGGCCGCGCTGATCTGCTCGCCACCAAGGCGCCCGCACCTGTCCAGGTCGCCTCTACCAATCCGGCGCCCGCTCCGCTGCAGCAGACCTTGCCAACCGCCGCGCCCAATACGCTGCAGACTGCTGCGACGCCCGCTCCGACCCCGCAGCAGGCAGCTCCGGCACCCGCGCCGACCCAGGTCGCCAATGTGCCGGCTGCCGAGCCTGCAATGTCGGGCAATACCAAGTTCCGTTGGCCCGTCAGCGGTCGCGTGCTGACCGATTTTGCCGCCTCGCGTGGCACCGGCATCAATATCGAAGCCTCCGAAGGCAGCGCCATCAAGGCCGCCGAAAATGGCACGGTGATCTATGTCGGTTCAGGCGTCGAAGGTTACGGCAACCTGATCCTGATCCGCCATCCCAATGGCTATGTCTCAGCCTATGCCCATCTCAAGTCGATGAGCGTCGCCAAGGGCGCCAATGTCAGCCGCGGTGACACTATCGGTGCTGCCGGTATGACCGGTTCGGTCACCCAGCCGCAGCTCCACTTCGAACTGCGCAAGGGCGCCACCCCGGTCGATCCCATGCCGCTGCTCGCCAGCTAAGCGCGACAAACCGCTCATAAAAAAATCCCCGCCTCGGCGGGGATTTTTGTTTGTGGGGCAGGGCGACCTAAACAGCTTTCCCCATCTCCCCCGCCAGCGTCCGCACCAGCTGGATCGCCACGCGGCCCGACCTTGCGCCACGCGTTGCCGACCATTCGATCGCCCGCGCCCGCAGCGTTTCCTCGTCCAGCCCCAGCCCATAATGGTCGGCATAGGCCTGCACCATCGAGAGGAATGTCGGTTGGTCGCAATTGTGAAAGCCCAGCCATAGCCCGAACCGGTCCGATAGCGACACCTTCTCTTCCACCGCCTCGCCGGGATTGATCGCCGTCGAGCGCTCATTTTCGATCATGTCGCGCGGCATCAAATGTCGGCGGTTGGACGTGGCGTAGAACAGCACATTGTCCGGCCGTCCTTCGAGCCCGCCATCAAGGATCGTCTTGAGCGATTTGTAGCTGGTCTCGCCGCTATCAAAACTCAAATCGTCGCAGAATACGATGAACCGCGCCGTCTCCTTGCCGATCAGCCGCATCAGGGCGGGCAGGGTTTCAAGATCCTCCCGCGCGATCTCGATCAGCACCAGCCGCTCAAATCCCTCGCGCGCGGTGATATCCCCATGGATCGCCTTGACCAGCGAGCTCTTGCCCATGCCCCGCGCGCCCCACAGCAGCGCATTATTGGCGCCATGGCCACGGGCAAACTGCTCGGTGTTTTTGAGCAGGATATCCTGCACCGCATCGATTCCCTTGAGCATGCCCAGCGGCACGCGGGCGACCTTGGGCACAGCCATCAAGAATCCGGCATCGCCATCCCAATGATAGGCATCCTCGCTCCCGAGCGTCGGCGCCACGTCCGGCGCCTCCGGCGCCAGCGCCTCCAGTGAACGGGCAATTCGAGCCAGGGATGCAGCAATTTCAGTGAGTTGGTCTTCGCTCTTCAAGTCTTTATCCTCGTCGTCGGCGCGGCAATTTGCGGCTCCGCGAATGCCTTTGCAATCGCTAGGGTGCAAATGTATAGTCCGCGCGATTTTGACCGGGGCGCAAGTGCAGTCAGGCCCATATGCGTCCACTTGCATCGTTACACGATGCCGGTTTCTGGCGCTGACCCCTCCACAAGTTAAAAAGAAAAGATAAGGAGCACGCTTCATGTTTGTAACGCCAGCTTATGCCCAGGCAGCCGGCGCCCCCGCAGCGGGTGGCGGCATGACCGACATTTTCATCCAGCTCATGCCGATCCTGCTGCTGGTGGTGATTTTCTGGCTGCTGATTTTCCGTCCGCAGCAGAAGCGCCTCAAGGCTCAGCAGGCCATGCTGTCGGCCATCCGCCGCGGCGACACGGTTGTGACCACCGGCGGCATCGTCGGCAAGGTGACCAAGGCTGTCGATGGCGAGGACCTCGAAGTCGAGATCGCTACAGGCGTCAAGGTGAAGCTGGTGCGCGGCATGATTTCCGACGTGCGCTCCAAGGCCGAGCCGGTCAACGACAACAAGCCTGCGTAAGCAGCCACCCTTCGCCGGAGCCCAAGGGCTCCGGCTTTTCTGCCTCTAGGACTTGCACAGATGCAATTTTCGCCGATCCGTACTGCTGTCATCGCCATCGTTGCTTTGCTGGGCGTGCTATTCGCTGTTCCCAGTTTCCTGCCACAGGATGTGCGCGACGCCTGGCCGAGCTTCCTGCCCAAGCAGACAGTGGTTCTGGGTCTTGATTTGCAGGGCGGTTCGCACCTGCTGCTGCAGGTCAGTGAAGAAGGCATCGTCACCGAGCGCCTGCAAAGTGTGCGCCGTGATGCCCGCAATATTCTGGCCAGCCAGAACGGCATCGGCAATCTGATCACCACCGATCCGGCGACCAATTCGATCGCCATCGAGCTGACCGATCCGACCCAGAAGGAACAGGCCAAGACGCTGATCGAAAGCCTGCAGAACACCGTTTCCAACGGCATGTTCGCGGTCGGCGGCGTCAATGAATTCGCCTTCGGCGAGACGCCCGACGGCAAGCTGACCATCACGCTGACCCCCGAAGGCATCAGCCAGCGTACCTCCTCGCTGGTCGCGCAGTCCATCGAAGTCATCCGCAATCGTATTGACGAGCTGGGCACCACCGAGCCGCAGATTCAGCGTCAGGGCACCAACCGCATTCTGGTGCAGGTTCCCGGTTTCGGCGATTCCACCCGTCTCAAGGACATTATTTCGCGCACCGCGCGTCTGACCTTCCACATGGTCTATCCCGGCATGTCGGCAGCGACGGCGCAGGCCCAGGGGCTGCCCGCCGGCACGATGATCCTGCCCAGCCAGGATGGCGGCAGCGAACTACTTTATGAAGACGTGGCGCTTGGTGGCGAATCCCTTGTCGATGCCCAGCCCAGCTATGACCAGCAGCGCGCCATGCCTGTGGTCAGCTTCCGCTTCGATACGCGCGGCGCAGTGACGTTCGGCCAGATAACCTCGGCCAATATCGGCAAGCGCTTCGCCATCGTGCTCGACAACACCGTCATCACCGCCCCGGTCATTCAGTCGGCCATCACCCAGGGCTCCGGCCAGATCAGCGGCAATTTCACCACTCAGTCGGCCAATGATCTCGCCGTGCTGCTCCGCGCCGGTGCACTGCCGGCCAGCCTCGATATCGTTGAAGAACGCACCGTCGACGCCAGCCTGGGCGCAGACTCCATCCAGCACGGCCTCACCGCCGGTGTCGTTGCCTCGGTTCTCGTCGTGGCCTTCATGGTCATCGCCTATGGCCTGTTCGGCGTCTTCGCCAATATCTCGCTGATCCTCAATATCGTGCTGATCTTCGGCGCGCTCTCCATGTTGGGCGCAACGCTGACTCTGCCCGGTATCGCCGGTATCGTGCTGACCATCGGCATGGCCGTTGACGCCAACGTGCTGATCTACGAGCGCATGCGCGAAGAGCAGAAGGCGGGCAGATCGCCGCTGCAATCGATCAATGCGGGCTTCGAGCGGGCCTGGGGAACCATTATCGACTCCCACCTGACCCAGCTGATAGCGGCCATCGTGCTCTACTTCCTGGGCTCAGGCCCGGTGCAGGGCTTTGCCGTCACCCTGGCGCTCGGCATTCTCACCTCTCTTTTCACGTCCTACATGGTCACGCTGTATTTCGTGGGCCTGTGGTATCGCTCGCGTCGCCCCAAGACGCTCAAGATCCAGCATTTCCGCTTCGTTCCGGACGGGACCAAAATCCCGTTCATGAAGATCAGCCGCTATGTGATCGCCTTCTCGATCGTCGCGAGCGTCCTCTCCATCGGTTCGGCCTATTTCAAGGGCTTCAACCTGGGTATCGACTTTGTTGGTGGCACGGCCATTGTCGTCCAGCATGAGGGTGGTCCGGCCGATGTCGGGCAGATCCGTGAAACGCTGGATGGCCTCAACCTTGGCGAAATCCAGGTTCAGGGCTTTGGCACACCCGAAGACGTGCTGGTCCGCGTTCAGGCGCAGGAAGGTGGCCAGGATGCTGACCAGGTGGCCGTGTCCAAGGTGCGAGATGCGCTCGCGGGCGAAAACTATACCATTCGCAGCACCGAGGCGGTTAGCGGCACCGTGTCGGGCGAGTTGGCATGGAAGGGCGCCATCGCGGTCATCGTCGCGCTCGTTGCGATCCTGATTTACATCTGGTTCCGCTTCGAATGGCAATTCGCCCTGGCAGCCGTCACTACCACCACGCACGACGTCATCATGACGATCGGGCTCTACTCATTGACCGGATTGGAGTTCAATTTGACCTCCATCGCGGCGGTGCTGACATTGGTGGGCCTATCGCTCAACGAAACGGTGGTTGTGTCCGACCGCGTTCGAGAAAATCTGCGCAAGCATCGCAAGATGCCGCTGCCGGAATTGATCGATATGTCGATCAACCAGACCATTGTCCGCACCACGTTGACCCAGTTCACCGTGTTCCTGGCGCTGATTCCGCTGGTCATTTTCGGCGGCGAAGTCATTCGCAGTTTCACTATCGCCATGACCTTCGGCTGCTTTGTCGGCATGTATTCCTCGATCATCGTCAACGGTCCAATCCTGATCAATTTCGGCCTCAAGTCGAAGACCGACGCCGATGACGCGGACAAAAAGAGCAAGCCTGCCGATGGGGCAGCTGTCTAATTGTGATTGAGGCGGGACACTATCCCGAGCAGGTTGGCCTCGATGCCTATGGCAATGGCGGTTTTCGCTTTGCCGGCATGTCGCATCGGGGCTCGCTGCTCTGTCTGCCCAATGGCATGTTCGCCTGGGACGTCACCGCCCCGGCCCAACTTACGCTGGAAAGCCTGGCGCCGGTACTCGCCGTGGCCGACGATATCGACGTGCTGTTCATCGGCCTGGGCCATGATATCGCCGCGCTCGATCCCGCTATCCGGCAAGCCTTTCGGGAGCGCAATGTCATTGTCGAAGCCATCGGCACCGGCGGCGCCGTCCGCACCTATAATGTGTTGTTTGGCGAACAACGCGCCGTCGCTGCGGCACTGATCGCCGTGGATCGGGCGCGCTGATGGCTGCCGAGAGCTTCGTCCACGCCGCTGCGGACCTGCGCACCAATGACCGCGATCGCTACCTTGCGACCTTGGTCCTGAACGGAGCAGGGCGCGACGCCGTCACCGCGCTCTACGCCTTCAATGCTGACGTCGCCTCGGTGCGTGACCGCGTCACCAATCCCGCGCCTGGCGAAATCCGACTGCAATGGTGGGCCGATGCCGTCGATGGCGAGGGCCATGGCGATGTCAGGCAAAATCCGGTGGCCGATGCCTTGCTCGATACCATGGCGCGCTATCGCATTCCCGCCGGCACCTTGCAGCGCCTCATCGCTGCGCGGCGCTTCGATCTCTATGACGATCCCATGCCGGATCTGGAGAGTTTCGAGGGCTACGCGGGCGAAACCACTTCGACGCTTTACCAGCTCGCCGCGATGATCCTCAATGACGGCGAACCGGTCGAAACCGGCGACGCCGCCGGCCATCTGGGCGTCGCCCACGCCATGATCGGCCATATTAGAGCCTTCGGCTACACGGCCTCGCAGGGCCGGATCATGCTGCCCTGGTCGATCCTGGCCGCCAATGCCGTGCAGGAACGTGAAATCTTCTCTGGCCAGGAAAGCGAAGGTCTGGTCGAGGCTCTGGGCCAGATCACAGAATTGGCCCAAGGCCACCTCGCCAAAGCCGAAGCCGCCATCGCCGCGCTTCCCGGCCACCTTAAGCCCGCCTTCGCTCCGATAGCGGTGTTGAAAGCGCAACTGGCGCGCCTGGACAAATCCCCAAACGCCTTCGCGCCAGCTGCTGACGAGTCCGACTGGCGCAAAATCACGCGTTTGATGTGGTGGGCGCTGCGGAACCGGTAGCGGGATGAACGATTGGAGGGAAGGGCGCTTACGCCCAGCCCTTCAAATCTTCCAGCGCCCGCGCGGTAATTGCCTTGCGCTTGGCAATCGTCCGGTCATTGCCGCGCCAACGTCCAGCACCTTCTGGCTTGGTCACCGTCACCTCGGGAAATAGCCCGAAATTGACATTCATCGGCTGGAAGCTGCGTGCCCCGCTATAGCCTTCCGCCTCGATATGCCCGCCGGTAATATGCGCCACCAATGCGCCAAGCGCCGTCGTCAGCGGCGGCGTCGCCAGGCTCTCGCCCCGGCTTTCCGCCGCAGCCAGCCGTCCGGTGATCAGGCCCACCGCCGCGCTTTCCACATAGCCCTCGACGCCCGTGACCTGTCCGGCAAAGCGAATGCGCGGATCGGCCTTGAGTTTTAGGTCAGGCCCCAACACTTTGGGAGAATTGAGGAATGTATTGCGATGCAACCCGCCCAGCCGGGCAAATTGCGCATTCTCCAGCCCCGGGATCATGCGGAAAATCTCAGCCTGGATGCCGTAGCGCATCTTGGTCTGGAACCCGACCATGTTCCACAGCGTGCCCAGCGCGTTGTCCTGCCGCAGCTGCACAATGGCATAGCTCTTGACCAGGGGATCGCGCGGATTGGTCAGCCCCACCGGCTTCATCGGCCCATGCCGCAGCGTTTCGACGCCGCGCTCGGCCATGACTTCAATGGGCAGGCAGCCGTCGAAATACGGCACCTTTTCCCAATCCTTGAACTCATGCAGCGGCGCCACTTTCAGCGCTTCGACAAAGGCGTAATACTGGTCCTTGTTCATCGGACAGTTCAGGTAATCGGCCCCCGTGCCGCCTGGACCCGCCTTGTCATAGCGCGACTGCGCCCAGACAATGTCCATATTGATGCTGTCTTTGTGGACGATCGGGGCGATGGCGTCGAAGAAGGCCAAAGCATCCTCGCCCGTCTTGGCCAGGATCGCATCGGCCAGGGCTGGCGAGGTCAGCGGCCCGCTGGCGATGATGACATTCTTCCAGTCCTCCGGCGGCCAGCCGGCAATCTCTTCGCGAACCACCGTGATATTGGCGTGGTTGTGAATGGCGCGGGTGACTTCGTCGGAAAAGCCATGTCGGTCGACGGCCAGTGCGCCGCCGGCCGGTAGCTTGTGCAAGTCGGCCGCGCGCATGATCAGCGAGCCGCGGCGTCGCATTTCCTCGTGCAACAGGCCAACAGCATTTTGCTCGTGGTCGTCGGAGCGGAAGCTATTGGAGCAGACGAGCTCGGCAAAGCTATCGGTGCTATGCGCATCGGTGCTGCGTACGCCGCGCATTTCGTGGACGATAACCGTGGCGCCGGCTTCAGCAGCCTGCCACGCGGCCTCGGACCCGGCGAGACCCCCGCCGATAATATGAATTGGTTCTGATGTGGACATGGTCGGCAGATACCAAGCCTGACGGGAGCGCGCAACTGCTGCTTGCGCAATAGGCCGCAAACTCTACCTTTGGCTCGGCTTGGGAGGAAAAGATGAGTCCAAACCTGACCCTGTGGGGCCGCAAGAATTCGTGCAATGTCCAGAAAACGCTCTGGACCATCGAAGAGCTTGGACTGCCCTATCGTCATGAGCCCGTCGGCGGCTCCTTTGGTGGCCTCGACACGCCGGCCTATCGCGCGCTCAATCCCAATGGCGTCGTCCCCACTTTGCAGGATGGCGACCTGACGGTCTGGGAG
Source organism: Devosia neptuniae (assembly GCF_025452235.1). Lineage (NCBI taxonomy): Bacteria > Pseudomonadati > Pseudomonadota > Alphaproteobacteria > Hyphomicrobiales > Devosiaceae > Devosia > Devosia neptuniae. The sequence continues at coordinate 3,677,967 of NZ_CP104965.1, read as the reverse complement.
AGCCATGCAACGGTGCGATACCTCGCCGCCGCCTATGGCGGGGATACGCTGTGGCGCGCCGATCCCCGTCAACGCGCCATTGTCGATCAATGGGCCGACTGGACCGCGACGACCTTCCAGCCTGCATGGATCAACCTGTTCTGGCTATTGGTGCGTACGCCCAAGGCGCAGCACGATGCTACGGCCATAGCGGCAGCACATGCCCGTACGCTGACGCCCTTGCGGACATTGGATGCCAATCTGGCGCGGCATCCCTATGTCGCGGGGGAGGAACTGAGCTACGCCGATATCGTGGCGGGCGTGTCGCTCTATCGCTGGTTCACCATGGATATCGAGCGTCCCGCCACGCCTAATGTCGAGGCGTGGTATCAGTTGCTCCAGCAACGGCGGGCGTTTCGCGATGTGGTGATGGTGGATTATGCCGAGCTGGTCGGCAGGTTAGCGTTCTGATCGGCGGCAGAAAGCAAAACACCCGCGTCTCAGAGAGAAGCGGGTGTTCGATTTGCTATGTCTGAAAGTTCAGTGCGGCAAATCTTAGAGCGAGCTGGCATGGTCACGAGCAATCCGATTGATGTCGGTGCGCGAAATACCAAGGTCGTTCAGCTGACGATTGTCGAGAGCGGCAAGCTCACGGACGGTCTGCTGATAGGCGGCCCACTTCTTGAAAGTCTTACGGATGTCCATTTGGTAGTCTCCTTTGTTTACGAGCTTATATTTAGGGCAGGACTTGCAAGATGAGCAGTGGGAGATTGGTCAAACGAGCTATGCATTCTGCGCGGGGCATTAACCGGGCTCGTTCATTTCCGGTTAAGCGCTGCGGCGGGCATATGGCTAGCCAGCGGCGAACCAGCGGCCGCCTCTTCTGCCATCTGTAGCGCTTGCTCAGCGGTCGAACAGCGCCTTGGTCATCTGGGTGAAGTCGGGGGCGCAAATCCCCAGTAGCCCTGCGTCTCGCGCAGATGGCACATCCGTTTCACGCAATGTCTGCTTGATATCGACCAGGCGCTTCTTGCGCCACACGGCTCGGATAAACATCGGTCAGCTCCTTCATGGAGGTCTGCGACAAACCGGAACATGATCCTGTTCGTTGGCAAAGGCCATGGCGCAAACTACAGACGCATCATGCAGTCGGCGCATGGCCTGATCCGCGCTTCGTCATAATAGTGTTAGACTTAGGTCTGATGCGCAGAAATTGGCGCTTGATGACATGCAGCGGGAATTGGTTAGCGGACTGCTAGCGTTGAGGACGGATAATGCTGACGCCGAGATGAGGATGGCGCACGGAGCGGCCATCCTCATCCTTGAGGCCAAAATTATTCCGCCGCCTGGCTCGTGCGCATGGGCCGCCGCGCCATGATTTCCTTGAGGAAGGTGCCGGTATGCGAGCGCGGATTGGCGGCTATATCCTCAGGCGTGCCGACGCCGACGATCTCGCCGCCGCCATCGCCGCCCTCGGGGCCCAGATCGATGACCCAGTCGGCGGTCTTGATGACTTCGAGATTATGCTCGATGACGATCACCGTATTGCCGCCATCGACCAGCTCGTGCAGCACTTCGAGGAGCTTGGCCACGTCGTGGAAATGCAGACCCGTGGTGGGCTCGTCCAGCATGTACAGCGTGCGGCCGGTGGCGCGCTTGGAGAGTTCCTTGGAGAGCTTGACGCGCTGCGCCTCGCCGCCTGACAGAGTCGTGGCGGGCTGGCCGACCTTCACATAGCCCAGGCCGACGCGCTGGAGGGTGGCGAACTTGTCGCGGATGATCGGCACGGCCGAGAAGAAATCGACGCCTTCGTCGATGGTCATGTCCAGGATGTCGGAGATCGACTTGCCCTTGAACTGCACTTCGAGCGTTTCGCGATTGTAGCGCTTGCCCTTGCACACATCGCAGGTGACGTAGACGTCGGGGAGGAAGTGCATCTCGATCTTGAGCACACCATCGCCTTCGCACTTCTCGCAGCGCCCGCCCTTGACGTTGAAGCTGAACCGCCCCGGCCCATAGCCGCGCGCCTTGCTCTCCGGCAGGCCGGCAAACCATTCGCGCAGCGGCGTGAAGGCGCCAGTATAGGTGGCCGGATTGGAGCGCGGCGTGCGCCCGATCGGGCTCTGGTCGATATCGATGACCTTGTCGAGGAATTCGAGTCCCGTCAGGCTGTCATGCGGGGCAGGGACCACGCGGGCGCCGTTCAAGCGCCGCGCAATGGCCTGGTACATGGTGTCGATCATCAGCGTCGACTTGCCGCCACCGGACACGCCGGTGATGGCGACGAACATGCCCAGCGGCACATCCACCGACACGTTCTTCAGATTATTGCCCGTTGCGCCTTTGACGCTGAGCGCCTTGCCCTTCTTGGCCACGCGCCGTTCGGCCGGCAGGGGAATGCCCATGCGGCCGGAGAGATATTTGCCGGTCAGGGAATCGGGGTGATTGAGAATGTCCTGCGGCGTGCCTTCGGCCACGATATGGCCGCCATGCACACCCGCGCCCGGCCCGATATCGAGTACGTAATCGGCGGTGAGGATCGCGTCCTCGTCATGCTCGACGACGATGACCGTGTTGCCCAGGTCGCGCAGCCGGCGCAACGTATCGAGCAGGCGGGCATTGTCGCGTTGATGGAGGCCAATGCTCGGCTCGTCGAGCACATAAAGTACGCCGGTCAGGCCCGAGCCAATCTGGCTGGCGAGGCGAATGCGCTGGCTTTCCCCGCCGGACAGCGTGCCGGAATTGCGCGACATGGAGAGATATTCCAGCCCCACATCGTTGAGGAAGTTCAGCCGCTCGGTGATTTCCTTGAGGATGCGTTCGCCAATCTGCTTCTGATTGGGCGTGAAGCGCTCGGGCAGGGCGGCGAACCAGTTCGAGACATTGCGGATCGACTGCTCGGTGACCTGCCCGATATGCAGGCCATCGATCTTGACGGCCAGCGCCTCGGGCTTGAGGCGATAGCCGCCACATGCCACGCAGGGCTTGGCCGACATGTATTTCTCGATTTCCTCGCGCATGCCGGCGCTTTCGGTTTCCTTATACCGGCGCTCGAGATTGCCGATCACCCCTTCAAAGGGCTTGGTCGTCTTGTATTGGCGTAGGCCATCGTCATAGACGAAATTGATCGGCGTCTTGTCCGTGCCATAGAGCACGGCGTGCTGCACTTCAAAGGGCAGGTCCGACCAGGCCGTGCCGGTCGAGGCGCCGAAATGCTTCACCACGGCCGAGAGGGTCTGCAGGTAATAAGGCGCACTGGTCTTGGACCAGGGCAGAATAGCCCCGTCCTTGAGCGACATGGTCGCATCCGGCACGATCTGGTCGGGGTCGATCTTCTGCTCGGTGCCCAGGCCATCGCAAACCGGGCAGGCGCCAAATGGGTTGTTGAACGAGAACAGGCGCGGCTCGATTTCGGCAATGGTGAAGCCGGAAACGGGGCAGGCGAATTTTTCCGAGAAGGTGGTCTGGCGCGGCGTGCCATCCTCGTTTTTCTCGTCGGCATATTCGATCAGCGCGATGCCATCGGCCAGCTTCAGCGCCGTCTCGAAGCTTTCGGCCAGGCGGCCGGCAATATCGGGGCCGACCACAACGCGGTCCACCACCACTTCGATATCGTGCTTGAACTTCTTGTCGAGCGCCGGCGCATCCTCGATCTCGTGATATTCGCCGTCGATCTTGACGCGCTGGAAGCCCTTGCGCAGCAGATCGGCCAATTCTTTCTTGTATTCGCCCTTGCGGCCGCGCGCGATCGGCGCCAGCAGGAACAGCCGCGTGCCCTCGGGCAGTTCCAGCGTGCGATCCACCATCTGGCTGACGGTCTGGCTTTCGATGGGGAGGCCCGTAGCCGGCGAATAAGGAATGCCGACGCGCGCATAGAGCAGGCGCAGATAATCATAGATCTCGGTGACGGTGCCAACCGTAGAGCGCGGGTTACGCGAGGTGGTTTTCTGCTCGATGGAAATCGCCGGCGACAGGCCCTCGATATGCTCGACATCGGGCTTCTGCATCATTTCGAGGAATTGCCGCGCATAGGCGCTCAGCGACTCCACATAGCGACGCTGCCCTTCGGCATAGATGGTGTCAAAGGCCAGCGAGGACTTGCCGGAGCCGGACAGCCCCGTCATCACGATCAGGCTGTCGCGCGGCAAGCGGACGTCGATGCCCTTGAGATTGTGCTCGCGGGCGCCGCGCACGACGATCTCTCGGTTCTGGCTGGGCTTTTGCATCATTGTCGGACGTCCATGGCTGGCTGCGCCGTGTGGGCACAGGGCGGCAAATTAAATTCGCATCGTTGGGCTGGCAGCTTGCAGAGATAGGAGCCAGCCGCCTTGGCCGCAAGCGGCCATCTTACCGGGCGTTTGAGCGCCGGCGTCACCTTATCGTGTCAGGGCAGGCTTGCGCAAAACGCCTTTCCTTATCGCACAAGAACGTAAAAGGAACAAACTGGATTCGGTCAAGTCCCGACATGGCCGAACACGTCATGCCAGACGGCGAACGCCGCCGCCAGGATGAACAACACGCCAGCGCCCCGGCCGATCCATTGGGTAACCTGCGGGTTGCCGATCAGCGCGTCGCGACCCTTGGCCGCGGCCAGCGCCAGGCCGCCATAGATGAGCATCTGCATCAGCACCGTCATCACGCCCATCACCAGCGCCTGCCGCCAGAGCGGGCCGAATTGCGGCCGGATGAATTGCGGAAACACCGCCACCACGAACATATAGGCCTTGGGATTGAGCAGGCAGGTGATCAATCCCTGCCGGAACGCCACCCAGCTCGAGCGGCTCGGCGCCTTGCCGATATGATCGACCGTGATGGAGCTGCGCACCAGCGTATAGCCGATCCAGGCCATATAGGCTGCGCCGATCAGGATCATTGCCCGGAACACTTCGGCCGGCAACTGCGTCAGCACGCCGACCGCCAACGCGCCAAACAGCGTATGCACCGCGCCGCCCAGCATGATCCCGGCCGTCGCCATGAGGCCCGCCCGCCGGCCGCCGGTCAGCGCATTGGCCAGCACGAAGAACATATCCATGCCGGGCACGATGATGATGCCGAACAGCAGGATAAAGTAGAGCCAGAGCGCCTGGGCGTAGTCCAATCATGGTCTCGCGTGGGGTGAGGAAAGTCCGTGCTGGCTTGGCCGAGCCCTGCTGACAAACTGTGTCAGCAGTGGTCTTGACGGCCGTGTTTCAGTTTGAAATTGGTCAATTTTCAACGTTCGGAATACAAGCGGATTCGCTTGTATGCTGAGTGATACGCACAGGGAGTACGGTGAATATGGATGCTAGTGAGTGGCTTGAAGAGTGGGTCAGCAATAATCTTAACACGCCGCTTTATCACGAGCACAAATCGGCAATGGCCCAAGAAGCGGAGATGTGTCGAGCACAAGCTGATGTCGATGGCATAAGCTCGCAGGCGCTGAACGATGCGGCAGGCGGAGACCTACTGCAGTTTTTGTTCGACCGCCAAATTGCCCTTACTGACTCCGAGGTCCGACGCCAGGTCGAGAAAGAGGGCAATTAAGCCCTATATAGTGCTAGCGGGTACCCGCTAGCACTAAAGCCTTCTATCCCACGCCCACTAGCTTGACTCAAAGCTACGAATGGAACATATAGGGAACAAATGGCGAATTTGGCATCACTCTGTTCAAAACGCCAAGTTTGGCGCGCGGGGCGAAGCAGAGCGGAGTAAGGTCTGGCGATCACGGGGCTTGTCGCCCCGGCAACGAGATATGTGAGCGTCCTGGCGGCACAGCGGCCCGGGACTGAATTGAAAGGATTTTTGCTATGGCAGGCAGCGTCAACAAGGTGATCCTCGTCGGCAATCTGGGTGCCGATCCCGAAGTGCGCAATCTGCCGAGCGGCGGCAAGGTGGTGAACCTATCCATCGCCACCTCGGAGCGCTGGAAGGATCGCACCAGCGGCGAGCAGCGCGAAAAGACCGAGTGGCACCGGGTAGTGATCTTCTCGGAAGGCCTCACCCGCGTGGCGGAAAGCTATCTGCGCAAGGGCAGCAAGGTCTATATCGAGGGCCAGTTGCAGACCCGCAAATGGCAGGACCAGTCCGGCCAGGACAAATATTCGACCGAAATCGTGCTGCAGGGCTTCAATTCGAACCTGACCCTGCTTGATGGGCGCGGTGAAGGCGAGAATGCCGGCGGCGGTGGTGGCGATGGCGGTTTCCGCAGCGCCGACAACAATGGCGGCTTCCGCGGTGCCCGTCCTGCGGGTGGCGGCGGCGCCCAGCGCCCGGCCTCCAACGCCCCGGCTTTCGAGCCCGGCGGCATGGATGATGATATCCCGTTCTGAGGCTAGGCGGGCTTGGTAGGAATTGAGAAGGAGGTCACTGCGGTGGCCTCCTTTTTCTTTTGCTCGGGCGTGGCCACATCCGCCGGGTTCAACCCCTTGATGGGGAGGGCAGGGAGGGGTGACGAGAGCCACGATCTCTGGACTTTATCTTCAGAGGGGCCGAACGACGGTCAGGTCTGGGGACGGCATCTCAGTACCCCCACCTAGCCTCCCCCTGATAGGGGAGGGATCTCTCCACTCTTGGGACTGGATCGAGTCACGATCACAAGGCGGTCCCGCCCCCTATCAGGGGGAGGCTAGGTGGGGGTAACGAGAGCCCCAATCTTGGAGAGGAGCGCCCGCTGAGAGGCTAAGCGCCCCTAATTCACCGTATACGGCATGCCGGTATGAAACGTCCGGCTGGTATTCCGTCCGGCGGCCTTGGCGGCGTAAAGCGCGGTGTCGGCGCGCTTGAACAGGTCGGGGGGCGGGGCGCCGTCGGCGCAGGCTATGCCCACCGAGGCGCTGAGCGCCAGGGATTGGCCCAGCCGCATGAAGGGGCGGCTGATTTCCAGCACGATCTGTTCGGCCACTTCATCGATATGGTTTTTGCCAGCCTGCCCGAGCAGCACCGCGAATTCTTCGCCGCCGATGCGGGCGACGAGTTCGGCGCCGGGGCAGGCGTCGCGCAGGCGCGAGGCGGCTTCCTTGAGGCATTCGTCGCCCAAGGCGTGGCCATAGGTGTCGTTGATCTGCTTGAAATTATCGAGATCGACCAGCAGCAGGGCCCCGATGGGGGCGTGGCCGGAACCGCCATCGAGATCGGCCAGCCGCGCCTGGAACTGGCTGCGATTGGCCAGGCCCGTCATCACGTCGAATTCGGCGAGATAGCGTGTCCGGTCGGCGAGCAGCTTTTCCTCGGTAATGTCCTGCTTCATGCCAAAAATCCGCACGGCCACGCCGTTTTCGGCCTCGACCGTGCCGGTCAGCCGCATCCAGCGCCGACGGCCCAGCACCGTGGTGATTTCTGCATCGAGCGCAAAATCGCTGCATTCGGCAATAGCCTTGGCACGGGCGCGTTCCATGGCCTCGCGCGAGGCCGGCGAATAGCAGGCGACGGTCTCTTCGCGGCTCACCTTGGCGCCGCGGGGAAATTCGAACAGGTCGTAGACGCCGTTGCTCCATTGCAGGCTGTTGTCGCTGAGATCGCATTCCCAGATGCCGATGCGGGCGGTCTCGGAGGCGCGGTCCACCAATTGCATCTGGCGCCGTCGTATGGCGAGCAGCTCGGCAACGGTCCGCTCGCGCTCGGCCAATTCCGCCTCGAGCCGGGCAATCGTCGCCTGCGCGCGTTGCAGGGCATCGCCGCCAAACACTTCCTGCGCCAGGGCGGCGAGCTGATCGGCCATGGCCGGGCCGCGCGGGCTGGTGTCGAACAGGCTCAGCAGCAAATGGGGGCTATCCTCGCCCAGCGTCAGCGGAATGCCGGCGTAAAACCGCACAAAGCCCGGGGAGCCTTCGGCGGCAATATCGGGAACGATCAGGGGCGTGGTGCGCAGGCCGGCGCGGCGGTGCAGCCCGGCCAGTTCGCCCTCGATTTCGGCGGAGGCGCCCGCATGCCAGAGCACCTGCATGGTCTCGCCGCCGGCCAGGGCCAGCAGGGCACCGTCAATGCCGAGCAATTGGCGGACCCGCTCAAGCCGTGCCTCTAGCGCCGTGGGGCCGCCATCGCCGGTTGGCGGATTGCCCATAGATGCGGCGGATAATTGCATGGGGCGCACGTGCGCTCGTCCTGGGTGTTCAAGTTCTGTCGAACGCTATCTCACACACGGTTAAGACTTCATGCTTTCAACAGCTTGTGATCGCGGCCGATTACTTGCTGAACGGCACTTCGGCGCGCAGATATTCGCCCGTCGCGATATACATGACCTCGAAATTGACGTCGATGGCGTCGGCATTGAGCGCGATCTGCGCGGTGATGCCGATTTCCTTGCCTTCTTCGTCCTGGTCGCGCTCGCGCAGGTTGAAAATCAACCCGCCGCCGCGCTTGAGGCCAACGGCAATGCCGGAGAACGCGACATTGGAGGTCATGGCCGCCTCATAGCGCTTGCTCGCATCGATATAGGCAATGGTGCCATTCATCGAGAGCTGGCTGCCGGCCACGGTGCAGCGGCCGGTGTAATTGACCTTGTCCTGATTGCCTGGCTTGAGCGAGAGGCGGCACACCACCGTCTCGGAATTGGCGCCCGTGACTGTGCCGCGGCCGCGCCATTCCCCGATATAGGATTTGAGCAGTGCCACATCGGCCGGCGCCGCATAGGCGGGCAGGGCGGGGGCGCCCACAATGAGCAGGCCCAGTGCCAGCGCACGCGACAGAGGTCCAAAAAAGGTCATGCAGCAAGGCTCCAGTCAGAAGGCCGAATCATCGTTTCATTCTTGTAATCGGGCGGCAAATTTGCGCGCAAGACGGGGCACTAAGTCGTGCTTGGATTAGGGCGGATAACTTCGGTGGCCGCATCCCCGCTCGGATCGTCGGGCGTCGGATCATGATCGGCCATGCGCACGCGGATACGGCCCAGCGGCTGGAAGAACTTGCCACCCGCCGCCAGCAGAGCCGGCAGGATGAACAGATCCCCGATCAGCGCAAATCCCAGCGTCGAGACGAACAGCGTGCCGAACAGCGCCACCTGCGGCAGGTCTGAGAACACCACGATCATCACACCGGAACAGAGAATGATGGTGGTGGCGACGATGGCGCCGCCGATCCGCTCCAGCGTGTGTTTGACCGCCTCCAGATGGGAGCGCCCTTCCTCCCGCCGCGCATGCAGATAATGCGATAGGAGATGCACCGTATCGTCCACTGCTATGCCGAAGGCGATGGTGAGCGCGATCACCGTGGTCAATTGCAGCCCGGCCCCGCTGAAATAGAGCCAGGCTTCGGTGCCCAATACGGGGAACAGGTTGGGAATGGCCGACGCCAGCGCCACCCTGAAGGATTGGAAGGCAAAGCCGATCAGCGCCAGATTGACCAACACGCTCAGCGTCAGATCAAGCTGCAATCCGCGCACGATCTGGTCGGTGGCAAAGGTGGTGAGGACGCGAAACCCGCCGATCTCGGCATTCTCGACGCCGGCTGCGGCCAGCTCGTTATCGACATCCTCGACCAATTGCTTGAGTGCGTCGGAATCCACAATCGTCGGCATGAAGCCGGTCACCAGCGCCTGGCTGCCATCGTCGGTGACGAAGCGCCGCCGCATGAACGGCCCCACGGATTCCAGCACGTCCTCGCGGCTGAAGCCGGCATCGGTGTAATTGCTGACGCTGGCCGCCGAGATCACTTTGTTCTGCCCCAGATGCCGCTCGAGAATCTGGTGCGCCGCCTTGATGGTCTCGAAATCCTCCGCGCCCACATTGGGGTCATGCTGCTTGAGCGGCACACGGATATAGATCGGGGCTACTCCGCCCACGCCGCTATCGATCTCTGCGGCGGTGGCCAGGGCGCTTGAATCCCGCGCCACGAAATCCTCGAACGAGAAATGCGGCTGGATCAGCGCATAGGGAATGAACAGCAACAGCGTGACGATAATGGCCGCAATGGCGATCGGCCGGCCGAACCGGCTGGCGAGAAACCAGCTTAGCGGCAGTGGTGCAGTCAGCACCGGGCTGACGCGGCGCGGCGCCTTGAAGCCGATGCGGATCGCGGCCTTCAGCATCAGCGGCATGAAGGTCATGAGGCAGACGAAGAGCAGGAACGAGCCGATGGCCCCGGCAATAGAAAATTCGCGAATACCCTGGCCCGGCGTCAGCGCCAGCGAGGCAAAGCTGACCAGCGTCGTCAGCATGGTCAGCGCCGTCGCTGGCCCGACCAGCTTGACGGTGGCGTCCACGGCCTTGTTGGGCTCCATGCCGTCGCGCCAATAGGCCAGCCAGTTGAAGATGAAGAACATCGATTCCGCGAAGGAAATCACCAGCACCAGGGTCGTGACGATGATGGTGAGGAAGGAGAACGATCCGAAAAACAGGATCACCATCCCCATGGTCCACATCACGGCGAGGAAGGGTGTCGCCGCCACCATCAGCGCCCCGGGCACCGAGCGCAGCGCGAAGAGCGCGATCAACGAGCCCAGCCCGAAGCCCCACAGGGTGAACTTGATCTGGTCTGATACCGCCGCATTGACCATTTCGGTGGTCCAGATCGGCGGCCCGGTCAGTTCCACATTGATATCGCTGCCGGCATAATAGGCGATGGTGTCGCGCACCGACGCGATCAGCGCCTTGTTGCCATGCTCGCGCACCATATCCTGATTGGGGAACAGGATCAGCACCACGCCGGTCAGGTCCGGCGTGATCAGATTGCGCATCATCGGGTCGTTCTGCTGCAGATCGGTCAGCGCCCGCGCGACCTGGGCAATCTCGGTCATGCCCTCGGGCACGGCGGGCACCGAGGTGCCAGCGCCTTCCGGCTTGCGCAGGGTGAAGGGCGACATGGTGCCCACAGCGAACTCGTTGAGCTCGAGGTCGAATGCCAGCTCGCGCACCTGCTCGAGGGTTTCCGGCCGCGTCAGCGTGGGCGAACTGACCAGCACGTAGAGGTCATTCTCGAATGTGCCGAACGTGTCGGACAGGTGCTCATAGGCATCGTAATAATGCCCGGAATGGGCATAGATGCGCAGCAGGTCGCCATCGACCCAGGCACGCGGCACCTGGGTGAAGCAAAGGGCTGTGAAGGCTAGCACCGCCAGCGCCACGGCGCGCGGATAGCGCAGCGTCGTCAGCCCGATATGCTCAAGCCCAAAGCCGATCGAGCGATCGTATACCAACCGCGCCCAAAAGCGCTTGAACCACGAACCAATCAAAGGACCAGACTCCGCAACGAGCACGCCGTTGCGGCAGTCCTACGGGTTTGGCACGGGAGCGTCCAGCGGCGGCGGAAGAGGGGGCGAGGTTGTCACCAGCATGCTGAGACAAGTGGGGCGCCTCTCGACGACGATAGCTTGATGCTGCCATGTTGAACGCGGCCCCGACACCTGCGCCCATGTCTCTCAAACAAGCGGTAAGCCATGCTCGACATCTACCTCGTGCCGTCTTCCTGCACAGCCATGCCCGAGGGCCCGCAGGGCTTGGTCCATGCGGGCTCTATCGACCTCGACGTGCATCGCGCCTTGGCCAGCGTGTTCGACCAATGCAGGCAAGCGGGGGAGGGCTCGGCTATTTCGAGGACACGCTGCTGCGCCCTGACCAGGTCATGACGATGCTGGGTGTGTTCAGCGCGAATGCCGGCACGCTTGGCATTGACGGCGGGCGGGCGGCTGCGTTCAAGACGATGCGGGGGATGCTTGCCCGCGCTGCAGAGCAGGGCGCGGGACTTGCGGCGTTCTGCGACTGATGCCGGAGAAGAGTAGCTCTGGTGGGAGGGTCGTCGCTAAAACCCGAGCCATCCACGATGTCACCCGGCGCAGGCCGGGCCCATCTCGAGATATTACCACTTGCCGCCAGATCGCCTGACGCGAGCCCCTTTTAGTCCACACGCCTTGCGGCTGTAGTCACATCTCAGGATGGGCCCCGGCCTGCGCCGGGGTGACACCGTGGGTGGGGCGCAATCGGGGTGAGAGGCACTGCGACATCCTATGCGTGGTGGCCGAAGAAAGGCCCCCTCATCCGCCCTTCGGGCACCTTCTCCCACGAGGGGAGAAGGGAGGCCCGGTGGTTGGGCCGGGCGGGGATGATTACCCCACCAAAGCTGCGCGATTGGCCTCGAGAAACGCTGTCAGCGTTTCTGGCTTGCGGCCGCTGAACTGTTCGACCGTGTCGGTTACGACGGCATGGTAGCCATCGGCGGCGTCCACGTCGAAAGCCACCATGACATCGGCCATGCCTTCAGGCAGGCCGGCGGCGATCAGGCCGCCGCGCAACTGCTCGCCGCTCAACCCGACGCGGGCCACCGGCTTGCCGCTTGCCTTGGCGAATTCGGCTGCCAGCTCTGCCTGGGTCACGGCAACCGGGCCGGTCACGTCGAAAATGGCCTGGCCTTGCGCCGTCAGCAACGCACCGGCTGCGGTGCGGGCGGCGTCGGCCCGCGTCACATAGGAGCGCCCCCCGCCATTGGTGGCGTCATAAAGCTGGCCCGAGCCGATGGCGGGAGCAGCGCCGCGCAGGCTGATTTCGGCATAGATGTGATTGCGCAGAAAGGTGAAATCGAGCCCGGCAGCGGCAATGGCCACCTCGGTCCAATAGTGCTCGGGCGAAACCCCGGTGCCCGGATTGGGGCGCGGATTGGGTGCGGAAGTATAGACCACGTGCTTGACGCCGGCGGCCTTGGCCGCTTCCACCGCATTCTTGTGCTGCGCCACGCGGTTGCCCACCGCATCGGTGCTGATCAGTAGCACGCGTTCGATCCCGGCAAAGCCGGCGGCAAGGCTGGCCTTGTCATCGAAATCGAGCTGGCGCACTTCAACGCCGCGGGCGACCAGATCGGCCAACTTGGCCGGATCGCGCGTGCCGGCGATGAGCTTGGTAGCGCCGCGCGCCAGCAATTCTTCTACCGCGAGGCGCCCGAATTGCCCCGAGGCGCCGGTTACCAATAGCGTGCTGTTCTTGAAGTCTGCCATGTCTCTCTCCTTGGTCAAAACACCGCTCCCTTGCAGCACAGGCGCTGAGAGAGTAAGTATCGAATAGAGAGTGCTATCTAGTGCGTCTGCTCACGACGCGAAAGGAGGCACTTTGCCGGGACAACGTCACCTCAAGGTAACCACCATGCGCGCCGCACTCGAAGAAGCCACGGTCTTTGTTGAAAAATGGAGCGCCAATGTGGGCCAGCCGGTCGGCAATTGCCCGGTGCGCGGTGTGCTCGACAAGATTTCCGACAAGTGGAGCATGCTGCTGGTGATGACGCTGGCCAGCGGCCCCAAACGCTTCAATCAGCTGCGCCGTGAAATCCCCGATATTTCCCAGAAAATGCTGACCCAGACGCTGCGCGACCTGCAACGCGACGGCATGGTTTCCCGCCAGGTCTTCGACACCAAGCCGCCATCGGTGGAGTATCGGCTGACCGCTTTGGGCGAATCCGTCATCGTTCCCTTCGGTCATTTGATCCGCTGGGCGGACGAGAATTTTGCCGATATCGATCGCTCCCGCACCGAGTTTGACCAGGCTGCGTGATCGCTCAGTTTTTTTTCACGAATAATAGTCGAAGCTATGGGCGCCCACGCGTCGAGGCGGTGAACCGGCCATTTGCCGGCCAGCCAAATCGGAAGGGAATTCCCCATGCGCCTGAATGCAATCGAAGTCGTCACCCTGTTTGTCGAAGATATCGCCGCCGCCAAGGCCTTCTATCAAAAGGTCTTCGCCGCCGAAATTATCGGTGAAGACCCTGTCTCGGCGCTGCTCAGATTCTCCGGGGCCATGCTTAATCTGCTCGCCGCCAGTCAGGCCCCCGAACTGGTCACCCCTTCGCCGGTCGGCGCTGCGACCTCGGGCGCCCGCATGCTGCTCACCGTTCGGGTCGATGACGTCAACGCCACCTATGCCGAGCTGCAAAGCCGCGGTGTGACTTTCCTCAATGGCCCGATGGATCGGCACTGGGGCCGCCGCACGGCCGCCTTTGCGGATCCCTCCGGCCATGTCTGGGAGATTGCGCAGGAGATTTAGCGCAGGCTAAAGCGCCACCCGCGGCGGCCGGACGCGTAACGAAACCGTTGCCGATCTGCGCCGCCGTTCCTCTGCCTTGCAATTGCGAATGATGCCGCGAACCCGCCGGATGACGCCGACGCCGAGCCCCGGCAGCTTCAGCAGCTCGGGGCCCTCCATTTCGTCGATTTCACCCAGCGTCTTGAGGCCCGCCGATTGCAGCATCTTGCCGACGCCATCCAGCGATCGCAGATCGATCACCGCAATGTTCTGCCACTTTTCCGCCCCGCGAAGCCACGCCCGATAAGTATCTGCCATGGCCCTGCATAGTGTAGTGGTTGTGTAATGACCAGTCTGGGCTACACCACGCCGGCCTCCAGAATGCTCATTCGCCCGGTGCCGCAGTCGATCCGCGCCTGCACGCCATAGGGCAGGGTGAGCATGGGCTGGGTATGGCCGAAATCGAGGCCCGACAATACTGGCAGGTCGGTCAGCCCGGCCTCCGCCAGCGCCGCGATGAGTGCCGCCTCCAGCTTTTCGCGATAGGTTGCGTCACCCTCGGGGTCCGGCCGCGCCAGCACGATGCCGTTCAGCACGCCCAAAATGCCCTGTGCCGCATAATTGCGCAGCCAACGGTGAAACAAGCCCGGCGCTGGCGGTTCCTCGGAGGTCTCGATGAAGAGGATCGCGCCGCGCCACGCATCCAGCGAGGGCCACCACGCCGTGCCTTTGACCATTTCCAGCACCTCGGCACATCCGCCCAGCAAATGTCCCTGCGCGATGCCCTTGCCCTGCAGCACGCGCACCGGATCGGCCGGCTGCAACACACGCCGCTGGCCCTGCAGCACAGGATTGCCCCAGTCCAAACGCTCGGCCGTCCAGCCCTCGCTATTCACCGGCACGAGGCCGGGTGGGTCAGTGCTGAACAGCGCCCGCCGCACCCCATCCGCCGTATAGTCATGCATGCCGCCATTTTCGGCAAAGCCGGCCATGATGCTGGGGCCGTAAAACGAGGTCAGCCCCGCAGCAAAGCAGGCCAGGTGCAGGCTCGTCGTGTCGGAAAAGCCCAGAAACACCTTGGGATTGTCACGGATCACCGCCAGATCGAGATAGGGGAGCAGGCGGATGGAATCGTCCCCGCCAATGGTGCAGAAAATGCCCGCAATGGACGGATCGGCAAAGGCCGCCATCAGGTCATCGGCCCGGGCGCGCGGATTGGCCGAAATCCAATCGGCGTCCGCTAAGGTATGCGCCATCTCGACGACGCTCACGCCGAACACGGCCTCAAGCTGCCGCTTGCCGGTTTCGTAGCGCTGCGGAAACGTGCCTGGCCCACCCCATGAGGGCGACACTGTCGCAATCCGGTCTCCGGCCGCAAGGGCCTGCGGCTTTCGCAATGCGTTTGGCATCGTGCTGATATCCCCCACAGTGCCGGTACTATAGCGTTCGATTTTGCTAAGCCGCTACCTTCGGGTGCATTCGCAAACAAATCTTTGCAAAGATATCTTTGCGATGTAATGTGCGGCCTCGAAAGAGGTTCGCCATGCCTGAACGTCAGGTTAGCCAGGTAAGTCCCGATCCCACCGCGCTCAAGGCGCTGGCGCATCCTGTGCGGTTGCGCATGTTGGGGCTGTTGCGGGTCGATGGGCCGGCGACGGCGTCAGGCCTGGCGGCGCGGCTGGGGCTGAATTCGGGCGCGACGAGTTATCATTTGCGGCAGCTGGCGCTGCACGGCTTCATCGAGGAGGCCGTAGGGCAGGGCAACCGGCGCGACCGCTGGTGGCGCGCCCGGCACGAGGTGACGTCCTTTCTGGGCGAGCATGTCGAGGGTGAAGCGCTCGATGCCGGCTTGGCCTTCCAGCAGGCCGCGTTGCATTGGCAAATGGCCCAGATGCAGGCGGCACACGATGGCTATGCCCGCCTGCCGACGGCATGGCGCAAGGCCTCGAGCGTCAGTGACTATACTATCGCCATGACGCCGGAGGCGGCGGCCGCGCTGATCGAGCAGATCCAGGCGCTGATGGCCCAGGCATTGGCGTCGGCGCCTCCACTGGGAACGCCTTTGCCGCCGGACCATCGACCGTTTTCGATTATTCTCAATGCCGCCCCGCTGGCGACAGAGCAAACGGAGCCAGATCAGCCGTGACCATGCCTCGCTCCTTTGTGGCGCTGTCCGTCGCCACCGTGCTGTCCACCTCCGGGACCCGCCTGTCGGCCATCGCCATTCCATGGCTGGTGCTGACCACCACCGGCAGCCCGGTGCTAACCGGGCTGGTCGGCTTTGCCGAAATGCTGCCCTATGTGCTGGCCAAGGCGCTGGGCGGCCCCCTGATCGACAGGCTTGGGGCCAGGCGAGTGGCGGTGTGGTGCGATTGCCTGTCGATGTTCGCCGTCTCGCTGGTGCCGCTCTTTTATTGGGCCGGGCTGCTGTCGATCTGGGTGCTGTTGCCGCTGGTGGCGCTGATCGGGGTGCTGCGGGCGCCATCGGATGCGTCCAAGATGGCATTGGTGCCCGCCGTGGCCGCCATGGGGCAATTGCCGCTGGAGCGGATCACCGGGGTAGTGGGGGCAAGCGATCGGCTGGCCGGCACTTTGGGCGCCGCCGCCGCGGGCGTGCTGATCGGCCTATTGGGATCGGGGCCCGCGCTGCTGGTCAATGCACTGGCTTTCTTGCTTTCGGCGCTGGTGCTGGCAGCGGGGCTGCCGGCTCGCATTGCGGCAGCCGAGCCCAAACCAGTCATTGCCACCAGTTACGGCGCCGAACTGGCCGGTGGCTGGCATGTGCTACGGCGGGACCCGGTGCTGCTCGGCCTGACGATCATGATCGCCTTTACCAACCTGTTCGACCAGGCTTATTCCATAGTGCTCCTGCCGGTCTGGGTGCGCACGGCAGGGCTGGATGTGGCCTGGGTGGGCATTCTGCTCGCGACTTTTTCGGGCTCTGCCATAGTGGGCGCGGCCCTGGCGGCAATCTACGGCCCGCGTCTGCCGCGCCTGCTGCTGTACACTTTAGGCTTCTTCTGCGCGGGTCCCTTGGCCATGGGCATCTATGCGGTCAACTTGCCGCTGCCGGCCATCGTGGCGGTCCTGCTGCTGGGGGGATTGGCCGCCGGCTTCATCAACCCGATCATTTCAGCCATCCTGTTCGAACGCACACCGCCCGCCATGGTGGGACGCGTGGTGGCGCTGGCGGGGGCCTTGAGCTGGGCGCTGATCCCGTTTGGCGGGCTCTATGCGGGCGTGCTGGTCGACAATTGGGGCATCGCCACCGCGCTGGGCGTTACCGCCTTGCTCTATCTGGTGGCCACATCGGCGCCCCTGGCCGTGCCCAGCTTTCGCCAGATGGGGCGCCGACCGGTTGCTGTCCCCGACCTCACGCAACCGGGCTGAAAACCAGGCGATCCACGGTCTGCGTCCAGCCGGCTTCGATGCCCAGTGCAAACCATTCGCGGGCTTTGTCATCGCTGACATGGGCCGGCACTTCCAGGCGGCACACCATTTCCGTGCCGCCCGGCACCGGGTTGAACAGCAAGGTCACGAGGAGCGCATCGTCGAGGCCATGCGCCAGGTCGGGCCATCCCCCGACCGCGCCGAAATTGAACACCAGCTTTCGCGGCGGATCGATCTCGCGGTAAATCCCGCCGGTCATGTAAGACTTGCCGGGTTGCTCGACCATAAGCTGCCGCCAGGCGCCGCCAACGCGCAGATCGACCTCGGGCGGCTGCTCGACCGGCATGCCGGGATTGAAGAACCATGCAAGCTGATCGGGCTCGGTCCACGCCGCGAAGACGTCCTGGGGCGGCACCGGATAGATCCGGGTCAGGGTGAAGCCGCGTTTCTGCGCTGTCATGGCTGTTCTCCTTTGGCTTTGACCATCGCGTCGAGTTGGGCACCCAGCCGATCGAACCGTTCGCCGAAAAAGGCGCGGTATCGCTCTATCCACTGATCGGCTGCTTCCAGCGGCGCGGTGTCGAGCCGGCAGGGGCGGTATTGCGCCGAGCGCTCCTTGACCACGAGCCCGGCTTCCTCAAGCACCTTAAGATGCCGCGAGACGGTGGGCAGGGTGGTGGCGAAGGGCTCGGCCAGTTCGTTGACCGTGGCCGGCCCCTCGGTCAGCCGGGCCAGAATGGCCCGCCGCGTCGGGTCGGCCAGGGCCGCAAAGGTGATGCTGAGGTGATCTTGCATATTTGCTCAAGCCTGTAATTACGTAATTGAGTAAATACGCTTTGCTTTGGGCGGTCAAGCCCGCCAGACGGCCGCCGCCGCTTTGGCGAAGTCTGCAAAGGTCCGGGCTTTGCGCCCGGTCAGTTCCGGCACGGTGGCAGAGACGACAGCTGCTTCGTCACGGCTGATTGCGAGTTGGTCGCGCACCATGATGGCGATGGCGTGTGGTGGTATGCCGGCGCCTGCCAGAATGCCGGCAAATTGCGCCTCGGACAGCGCCTGATAGGCAATCGGCCGCTCCGCGGCTTCGGCGATCACTGCCGTCGCTTGCGCGAAGGTCAGCGCTTCCGGCCCGGTCAGGCTATAATGCTGGCCCTCGTGTCCGCTCTCGGTCAGGGCTATCGCCGCCACCGCGGCAATATCCCCGGCATCGACAAACGCCACTGGCCCGCTGCCCGTCGCGGTAGCCACCATGCCGGCCTGCATGATGCCCGGCAACAGAAAGCTTTCGGAAAAGTTCTGGTTGAACCCGCCTGGACGCAGAATGGTCCAATCCAGACCGCTTTGGGCAATCAACTGCTCGAGCCGGCGGCGTGGGGACGTGTCTGGCTCGCCCGAAAAGGTAACGCCAAAGGATGATACCGCAACGATCTTGCCCACGCCCGCCAGACGCGCCTCTTCGAGAAACGGCAAGATTGTCGCGTCCGGCTCCGCGCCGGGATCGGCAATGACCAGATAGACCGCTCTATTGCCCTCGAGCGCCGGCCGATAGGTGGCCTTGTCGTGCCAATCAAAATGGCTGGCGCCGGTAGCGCTCCGGCTCGCGCTGCGGACGTCTACGCCACGGCTTTCCAGCATGGGTGCCAGCCGCCTGCCGATCATGCCATTGGAGCCAAGAACAAGTGCCGTTTGCTGCATTTTGCATTCCTTTCGCGCCCGGCCCTTCTCTTGACGCCGGTCGCGACTATCTCGATGCTGCGGCTGCGCCAAACAACGCACCGCGAGGTAAGCAAAGGTCGCCCCATGTTGCATGAACCAGGCCATCAACCCGCCGCTGCACCCGCCGAGCCCGGCATGCCGCCGCAGGATTGCCCACTCGATGCCGCCATAGTGGCTCTGGCGGGCAAGTGGAAACTGAGCCTGCTGCGCACGCTGTTCCTGGCCGGGCCGCACCGCTACAACCAATTACTCAAGGCAGTTCCCGGCATCAATCCGAAGGAGTTGACGCGCAATCTGCGCGAGCTCGAATATGCCGGCCTCGTCCTGCGCGTGTCCGCCGACGCTTCTGCGGCCTATAGCCTGACCGAACTGGGCTTCACCCTGCGACCGGCCTTCCAGGCACTTGGGGAATTCGGTTCCCGCTACCGCCAGTCGCGGCAGCCGGTGGCCAAGGCCGGCTGATTGGACCTCTCCACAGCTTCCCCCGGCAAAAATTAGCATTTTTGGCCGAGATCGCTTACATATTGGCTAGTTCGAACAACCAAGAATCACCCAGTGACCGATACGCCTGACAACGGAACCGGTGCGCCGCAGCCGTCCGACATTTCCCTGATCTCGATCACCGACGAGATGCGCAAATCCTATCTCGATTACGCCATGAGCGTGATCGTGAGCCGGGCGCTGCCCGATGTGCGCGACGGGCTCAAGCCAGTGCATCGCCGCATCCTGTTTTCGATGAGCGAGAACGGCTACGAATATAACAAGCCCTATCGCAAATCGGCCCGTGTGGTCGGCGACGTTATCGGTAAATACCACCCGCACGGCGACAGCGCCGTCTATATGGCCTTGGTGCGCATGGCCCAGGATTTTTCCATGGGCGAATTGCTGGTGGAAGGGCAGGGCAATTTCGGCTCGGTCGATGGCGATATGCCCGCCGCCATGCGTTACACCGAAGTGCGCATGCAGCGCATCACCAATGCCTTGCTCGATGACCTCGACAAGGACACGGTCGATTTCCGCGACAATTATGACGGCTCCGAGCATGAGCCGACCGTGCTGCCGGCGCGGTTTCCCAATATGCTGGTCAATGGCGGCGGCGGCATCGCCGTGGGCATGGCCACCAATATCCCAACCCATAATCTGGGTGAGACGATCGACGCCGCGCTGTTGCTGCTCGACAATCCCCTGGTTACCACCGAGCAAATCCTTGAAGTGCTGCCCGGCCCCGACTTCCCGACGGGCGGCATCATTCTGGGCCGCGCCGGCATCCGCTCCGCCTATGAGACGGGCCGTGGCTCGGTGCTGGTGCGTGGGCGCGTGTCGGTCGAGGAAGTGCGCAAGGAGCGCGAGGCGCTCATCATCACCGAGCTGCCTTATCAGGTGAACAAGGCCACCCTGGTCGAAAAGATCGCCGAACTGGTGCGCGACAAGCGCATCGAGGGCATTGCCGACATGCGCGACGAATCCTCGCGCGAAGGCATGCGCGTGGTGGTCGAGATCAAGCGCGACGCACTGGCCGATGTGGTGCTGAACCAGCTCTACCGCTTCACGCAGCTGCAATCGTCCTTCGGCTGCAATTTCGTGGCGCTCAATGGCGGCAAGCCGCAATTGATGAACCTCAAGGAAATCCTCGAGGCCTTCATCGCCTTCCGCGAGGAAGTGGTGACCCGCCGCGCCCGGTTCCTGCTCAACAAGGCGCGCGACCGCGCTCATATCCTGGTCGGCCTGGCTGTTGCCGTTGCCAATATCGATGAGGTCATCGCGCTGATCCGCACCGCGCCCGATCCGGCGACGGCGCGCGAGCAATTGATGACCCGCCGCTGGCCGGCCGCCGATGTGGCGCCGTTGATTGCGCTGATCGATGATCCGCGCCACCGTATCAATGACGACGACACGTTCAATCTCTCCGAGGAACAGGCCCGCGCCATTCTCGAATTGCGCCTGGCCCGCCTGACGGCGCTGGGTCGCGACGAAATCGGCGACGAACTCAATGGCCTTGGCACCGAGATTGAGGACTATCTCGATATCCTGCGCAGCCGCGAACGCGTGCAGACCATTATCCGCGAAGAACTGATCGCCATCCGCGATCAATTCGCTACGCCCCGCCGCACCGAGATTTCCGACGTTGCCGGCGATTTCGACGACGAGGACCTGATCGCCCGCGAAGACATGGTCGTCACCGTCTCCCATGGCGGCTATATCAAGCGCGTGCCGCTCTCGACCTATCGGGCACAGAATCGTGGCGGCAAGGGCCGCTCGGGAATGGCGACCCGTGACGAGGATTTCGTCGCCCGCCTGTTCGTCGCCAATACCCATACGCCGGTGCTGTTCTTTACCAGCCGCGGCATTGCCTATAAGCTCAAGGTGTGGCGTCTGCCGCTGGCAGCCGCCAACGCGCGTGGCAAGGCCTTGATCAATATCCTGCCGCTCGAGCAGGGCGAGCGGATCACTTCGATCATGCCGCTGCCCGAGGATGAGGATAGCTGGGCAAACCTCGACATCATGTTCGCCACGACGCGCGGCACGGTACGCCGCAACTCGCTGGCCGACTTTGTCGAAGTGCGCCAGAACGGCAAGATCGCCATGAAGCTCGATGAAGGCGATCAGATCGTCGGCGTCGAAACGGCCACCGCCAATCATGACGTGTTGCTGACCACGGCTTTGGGCCAGGCCATCCGCTTCCAGGTGGACGATGTC
This sequence comes from Devosia neptuniae, assembly GCF_025452235.1. NCBI lineage: Bacteria > Pseudomonadati > Pseudomonadota > Alphaproteobacteria > Hyphomicrobiales > Devosiaceae > Devosia > Devosia neptuniae. Next base: position 3,656,275 of record NZ_CP104965.1, on the reverse strand, counting down.
CGCGTGTTCAAGGGCCGCGATTCCATGGGCGTGCGCGGCATTCAACTGGCCAAGGACGACGTGGTCATCTCCATGGCGGTCATCAACCACTCCGACGCCACGGCCGAAGAACGCGCCGCCTATCTCAAGATGAGCCGTGCGGTGCGTGGCGAAGGCGAGAGCGAGGAAACCGGTTCGGCGGACGAGGGCGATGTGGTTGCCGGCGAACTCAGCCAGGAACGTTACGCCCAGATGTCTGCCATCGAGCAGTTCATCCTGACCATCTCCGAAAACGGTTATGGCAAGCGCACCTCCAGCCACGAATACCGGATCACCGGGCGTGGCGGTAAGGGCATCGTCGCCATGGCGGTCAACAAGCGCAACGGCAATCTGGTCGCCAGCTTCCCCGTGGCCGACGACGACCAGATCATGCTGATCAGCGATGGCGGCCAGACCATCCGCCTGCCGGTCGGCGGCGACAAGCCGATCCGCATCGTCTCGCGCGGCAGCCAGGGCGTCATCGTCTTCGACACGGCGGAAGACGAAAAGGTGGTGTCGGTCGAGCATATCAGCGAGCCGGAGGACGACGAGGAAACTCCGGACACCCCGGAAGCTCCTGAGGCGCCCGAGGCCGGCTGACGAATAAAGAAAAGGGCGCTGCGGCGCCCTTTTTGTTGGCTGGTCTATCTGAGGAAGTGAAGGAAACGGAGGTTCCCGCTTTCGCGGGAATGACATTGTGGGTGGAGGGGTTCCGCGCGGAACCGGCCTCTCTCTCTCGGTGTCATTCCCGCGGAAGTGGAACCCCGTTTTTGTGAGTTTAGGCGCACGCTCCTCGTTTGACACGTTCGCACCTGCATTGCGAAAGTAGCTGACCAATGGGAGGCAAATATGAACAAGGGCTCGTGCCTATGCGGCGCCATCAGCTTTACGGTCGCGGGCGCTTTGCCCATGGGCTCGGCCTGCCATTGCACCAAGTGCCGTAAGCATACCGGGCATTATGAAGCCGGCGTCGACGTGCCGCGCTCGGCGGTGGCGATCGAGGGCGGGGAGCATGTGACCTGGTATCATTCGTCGGAAAAGGTCCGGCGCGGCTTTTGCGCGATCTGCGGCTCGTCGCTGTTCTTCGATCCGGTGCATCGCGACTGGATCGGCATCTCCCTGGGCGCGTTCGACACGCCCACGCATACCAAGCTGGCCATGCATATCTTCGTGGCGGACAAGGGGGATTACTACGAGATCGCGGACGGGGTGCCGCAGAATTTGCAGTGAGCCCACGAGACCTCCCCAAACAAAAAGGGACCCTTTCGGGTCCCTTTTCTCATCGCATGAAAGCGGCTTAAGCCGAGTAGTACATTTCGTATTCGACCGGATGCGGGGTCTGCTCGAACTTCACGACTTCGGTCATCTTCAGCTCGATATAGCTGTCGATCTGGTCGTTGTCGAACACGCCACCGGCGAGCAGGAACTCGCGGTCGGCATCCAGGCTCGTCAGGGCTTCGCGCAGCGAACCGCAGACATGCGGGATCTGCATCAGTTCCTGGCGCGGCAGTTCGTACAGGTCCTTGTCCATCGGCTCGCCGGGGTGGATCTTGTTCTTGATGCCGTCGAGGCCGGCCATGAGCATGGCCGAGAAGGCCAGGTATGGGTTGGCCAGCGGGTCGGGGAAGCGGATTTCGATACGCTTGGACTTCGGCGACTGGCCGAAGGGGATACGGCAGGACGCCGAGCGGTTGCGGGCCGAATAGGCCAGCAGCACGGGGGCTTCAAAGCCCGGCACCAGGCGCTTGTAGCTATTGGTGGTCGGGTTGGTGAAGGCGTTGATCGCCTTGGCGTGCTTGATGATACCGCCGATATAATACAGCGCTTCCATCGACAGGCCAGCATACTGGTCGCCGGCGAACAGCGGCTTGCCGTCCTTCCAGATCGACTGGTGGCAGTGCATGCCCGAGCCATTGTCGCCGAAGATCGGCTTTGGCATGAAGGTCACGGTCTTGCCATAGGCATTGGCAACCTGGTGGATCACGTACTTGTAGATCTGCACGTCATCGGCAGCCTTGATCATCGGCGCAAACTTGATGCCGAGTTCGTGCTGGGCCGAAGCCACTTCGTGGTGGTGCTTTTCGACGACCACGCCCATGTCGGCCATGGCAGCCAGCATTTCGCCACGGATATCCTGCGCGCTATCGAGCGGGGGAACCGGGAAATAGCCCTTCTTCAGACCGATATGGTGGCCGTTATTGCCGGCTTCATAGGCGGTGTCGTTGTTGGACGGCAGCTCAGGGTGATCGACCTCGAAGCCCACCTTAAACGGGGTATTGGAATACTTCACGTCGTCGAACATGAAGAATTCCGGCTCGGCGCCGAACACGACCGTGTCGCCAATGCCCGATGCCTTGAGGAAGGCTTCGGCCTTCTTGGCCGTGGTGCGCGGATCGCGGCTATAGGGCTGGTAGGTCAGGGGCTCGAGAATGTCGCAGTTCACCACCAGCGTGGACGCGCCGAAGAAGGGGTCCATATAGTGCGAATTGGGATCGGGCATCAGGACCATGTCGGACTCGTTGATGGCCTTCCAGCCACCGATCGAGGAACCGTCGAACATGGTACCTTCTTCGAACAGGTCCTCATCGACGATCGACACGTCGAGCGTGACGTGCTGCAGCTTGCCGCGTGGGTCGGTGAAGCGCAGGTCGAGATACTTGATGTTCTCGTCTTTGATCTTCTGAAGGAGGTCGCTTCCGGTGGTCATTAGGTCTTCCCCTGTCTAAATCGGAATGCTTGTTGTTTGTCTCGGGCGCGTCGCTTCTAAAGGGGAGGGCCCTTAGAGCGCGTCGTCGCCAAATTCGCCGGTGCGGATTCGGATAGCCTGCTCGATCGAGTAAACGAAGATCTTGCCATCGCCAATGCGACCAGTTTGTGCTGCGTTGCGGATTGCTTCGATGGCTTTTTCGGCGAGCTCGTCGGGGCACACGACCTCGACCTTCACCTTGGGCAGGAAATCCACGACATATTCGGCGCCGCGATAAAGTTCAGTGTGGCCCTTTTGCCGGCCGAAGCCTTTCGCCTCGGTAACGGTGATGCCCTGCAGGCCAACCTCCTGCAGCGCCTCTTTGACTTCGTCGAGCTTGAACGGCTTTACGATAGCCTCGATTTTTTTCAATTGAGCCTCCACGTGCCTGATTTAGGCGGATACCGCCATCCCGTATGCATGGCCTGTGCCACGCTGACACAAACATAAAAAAGATTGTGTTGCTAAAGACTTGCCGGCTTATGCTGAAGTTTATAAGCACCACCAGTGTGCAGTCTATGATCAAAATAGCGTCGTGATGCACAGATTTTGTGCATCTGCCACTCCCTCGTTGAAAGAACCGGGCCGAAAATGACTATGATGACGCCACTGCAATGTGTCCAGCTGCAGTTCGAGGCCTATAATGCGCGCGATCTGCCGCGGTTTCTGTCGGCCTTTAGCGAGGACATCAGCGGCTTCCGCCTGCCGGACATGACGCCTCTGCTGGCCGGAAAGGCGGCCTATGGCGACTTCTATGCCAAGGAGCGGTTTGTCCATGCCGGGCTGCGGGCTGAGCTGGGCATGCGCCTGTTCGGTGAGCGTCAGGCCCTCTATCGGACCAACGAGCTGACCCAGGAGTACTACACCAACTTCGACAAGCAGAACGGCAACCTGGACGAGTTCATCTCGACGGCCATTGCCGAAGACCTGCAGCAGTACGGTGACAATGAATACTTCATGGGCGGGTATCAGCCCCAGATGGAGACCTTCCGTGGCAAGATTGCTGGCCAGCACACGGCTGACGTGTCCCAGCTTGCGGTCGAGAATGCCAAGGGCGGCGTCTACGATGTCTTCCTGGGCAACGCCAAGCAGATGCTGGCCGATGGCCGTCCACCTGAGGAGATCGTCACCGACCTCCGTGGCCGTATGGCTGGGAACGCCGACCTCCTGAACATCCCCCTCCACGAGCAGGACGCCGAGTGGCTGGCAGTGGCCGAGCAGTTCGCCAATGAGGGCAACCTCGACATGGTCAATGCCATGCTCGCGCCTATCTCGGAGGACCGTAGGTTCGCTGCCGGTGCCGCCAAGGTGCTTTCAGTGGCCACTGCAAAGCGTGAAGAGCTGAACCGTCAGGCGTCTCTCACGGCGATGACCTACTTCGACGGGCTGGCCCAGGCTGGCACCCTCAATGATGAGGAGCTGTTCACGTTCCACAAGGAGAACCCGGGGGTCTACACCGAGGCTGGTGTCGTTGCACTCGTGCGGCAGAGCCAGAACAACCTCGTCCAGGCACAGCAAGCCGCTGCCACCGCTGCCGACAAGGCGGCTCTGGAGACCCAGGCGTGGCGCGACAAGATCGACCTCCGGGGGCAGAACCTCCAGCTCGTCGAGAGTGGCCGCGTCCCGTTCCTCGAAGCTGGTACCGTCCGCAACGAGAAGGGCGAGCCCATTCAGGTCACCGTACAGGAACAGCAGAAGTGGCTGGCCGAGGACATCGTCGAACAGGTCAACGCCATTGCTGATGACCAGGGCCTGGACGAGGGGGGCAAGCTCTCGCTGATGGCAGGCCAGTTCACCATGGCAGGCATCGAGAACCCGCAGTGGCAGCAGCTCCTGTCCGCAGGGTCCGTCGCGGGCCACGCTTGGTCCCTCTCGGGCGAGCCCCCGCCGCAACTCGTGGAAGGCGCGAAGCTCTACACCCAGCTCCATGCTCAGTCCCCGATGTTGCTCTCGCGGCACATTCAGGACGAGGAGGTGAAGCGGTTCTACGAGACCTATCGGACTGCGGTGCAGCTCGGTGGCATGGACGAATCCCAAGCGCTCAGCCACGCGGCCAACATCGTCCGCAGCCCGCCGATCAGCAACCCTATGACCTCCCTCAAGAAGGAGGACTTGGAAGGCATCGTGCGGGATATCGGTGATGGTGGTGGTGGCTGGTTCGGCATCGGCAAGGGCACGGCGAACAACGAGGCAATCGTCTCGGACTTCATCACCCGGCGTCAGGCCGAGTACGGGGCCATGGGAACCATGACCGGCAAGGCGGCAGGTGAGGAGGCCAAGAAGGACTTCCTGAACAGCCACGTCGCCGTCAACGGCCAGTGGGTTCCGACCAACGACCGGCACATCCCCCCGAACTTCGAGGAGCTGGCTAAGACGGTGATCGAGGACTACGTCCGCGACTTCCCCGATGAGCTAGATGGCCTCGACGCTGACGAGCTGACGCTTGCCCCGGCCACCAACGGCTCGGGTGTTTGGATGCTCGTCTACAAGGGTGGGGTTCCGTACCCGGTCGAGAACGTCCAGCGGCGCTACATCACCCTGCAGTCCATGCAGCAGGCGGTTGATGCTCGCACCCAGGCCAAGCTGGAAGAGCTACAGAACACCCAGCAGACCAACCAGGGTGCCGCGCTCGACACCGTTCGGACTGATCAGCTCCTCACCGAGCAGGCCACGCAGGGCCTAGCGCCCACGCAGCAGGGCATCCTGCAGCAATTGGGGACGACTGGAAGTCTCCTCAACAACTAACTCAGGGTCACCTTCGGGTGGCCCTTTTCATTTCAAGGGACACCTATGGCTAACCAGACACTCTTTCCCGGCGTGAACTACCGCCTGGGCTCAACCCGTCAGCTCCCGCTCTCGGGCGACTACGTGACCCAGCTCATGGACGTGGTGAAGCGCACCGACCCCGCACTCACCATCGACATCACCTCGGCTGGTCAGGTTCCGAAAGGCACTCCCGGTCCACGTACCGGCAGCGACCGGCACGATGTCGATCACACCGGCCACGGTCACACCTCCGATCTCGTCCTGGTCCGCGATGGCAAGCCCATCCGCCCTGGCGATGACCAGGGGCTTTATGCCCGTTTCCTGCAGAATGCTGCCGCAGCGGGCTTCACCGGCATCGGTCACTATGATTGGGGCGTCCACGTTGGTGGCGGCTCAAAGGCCATGTGGGGCCCGACGACCGGTGGCTCCAGCATCAACCCGATGTTCGCCCAGGCGATTGAGGCTGGCTGGGCTGGCAACTGGGCGGCAGGTACCTTGCCCGCTTCCCCAACCGGCCCGCAGCCCGATGCTCCTAAGCCCCAGGCCCCGGACGCCACGGCCACGCCCACCAACCCCTCAGGCGCTTCGTTCTCGTTCGCCGGGGTGGTTGAGGCTGGTGCTGGCTTCACCACGGTCAAAGGTTCGGACGGCCTGAACTACACCTTCAAGGGCTCCCGCAACTGGCGCAACAACAACCCCGGCAATATCGAGTTCGGGGACTTCGCAAAGTCGCACGGTGCGGTCGGCACTGATGGCCGCTTCGCCGTCTTCCCGACCTACGAGGCTGGCCGTGCCGCCAAGCAGTCGCTGCTCTTCACGAGCCCCGGATACGCAGGCATGTCCATCGAGCAGGCGATCTCCCGCTACGCCCCGGCATCGGACGGCAACAACACAGGCCACTACATCTCAACCGTAGCGGGTGCCATTGGCGTCCCTGCAAACACCCCCATGTCGCAGCTCAGTGAGGCTCAGCATCCGTCTGCTCCGCGCCGTCAGTGCTGACATGCCAATGCAGCAGGCCGACATCCTGCTCTCCGTGGCGATGCGCCCGGGCCTGACCATGGCCGACCTCACCAAAATGACCGGCCTGTCCCACGCCTCGGTCTCGCGCAACATCGCGGCGCTGTCCGAGTACCACCGTCTGGGTAAGCCCGGGCTCAACCTGATTGAGGCCGTCACTGACCCGCGTGAGACCCGCAGGCGGCTGATCTACCTGACCACTAAGGGCAAGGAACTGCTCACCAAGATGGCCCGTCAGATCGAGGGCACGTTCTCTATGGGGGCAGACATCGACGCCCGTCTGGATATCGAGCGCATGCACGAAGAGGCCATGGCTGCTGCCCCTGAGGGCAACACTCGCGGCAAGATCAATCCGAAGAAGTGAAGTTGGTGCGCGTGAGAGGACTCGAACCTCCACACCTAGGTGGCAGAACCTAAATCTGCTGCGTCTACCAATTTCGCCACACGCGCACTGGAGGTGCCATAATGCCGATCACCCTGCGGGGTCAATCCTATCAAGTGGCAGTCAGCCATAAAGGGCAGCGTTATCGCCGCCAATTCACATCTGAAATCGAGGCCAAGACCTGGGAGCTGGACACCAAGCTCCGTCTCACCAAAGGCGAACTGCCCGATATGGGCGAGGCCGCTGAGGGCCGCTCAGGCGTCTACGTCATCAAGCAGTTCGGCAAGCTAGGTGAGTACCTGATTGACCATCACTGGCGAAACACCAAGGGTGAGAGTGGCGCGACCATCAACACGCGCCACATGATCAAGATTATCGGAGCCGAGACCGAGATCGACAAGATCAGCACCCACACAATCAACCTTGCCATTGCCACGCTGCGGGACGAGGGCTACCCCGACACCACGATCAACAAGAAGCTCTCGACGGTGCGGATGGCCCTGAACCATGCCCTTAACGAGGGCTGGAGGACTACCAAGCTGCCGGTCATCCCCTTCTTCAAGGTGGGGCAGGGCCGCGAACGGGTCTTCACCTACGCAGAAGAGGCCGACCAGATCGCCTACTGCAAGGCCGAGGGCCAGCAAGACCTGCTGGACTACATCGTCCTCAGTTACGACACCGGCATGCGCCAGGGTGAGGCTCTAGCGTTGCGCGGTCACAATCTCGATGGCGACACCATCGTCTTGCGCGGGTCAGCCACGAAGGTGGACCGGGGCACCAAGGCCCTGAACACTCGTCGCATCCCGCTCACCGACCGCGCCCTCAGCATTATCCTTCGCCGCATGGGCGACGAGCCACGGAGCCTGCTGTTCGCTGGCTTCGATAAGGACCGGCTGCGTCGAGCATGGGACGCGATGCGGGAAACTCTGGGCTTCACCGACGACGACGAGTACGTGCCTCATGCCATGCGCCACAGCTTCTGCTCGCGGCTTGTGAACGACCACAACGTCAACCTGCTGATCGTCAAGATGCTGGCCGGTCACCTCCGATTGGAGACCACCGAGAAGTACGTCCACCTGCAGGCAGACGCCCTAGGACTGGCCATTGCTGCCCTTGCACCGCGCCGGAATAGCATCTATACGCGAGCCACACCGGCCACCGGGTCTATGCCACATGACAATGTGTCGTGCCACGGCAATGGTGTGGTGGGAAGTATTGAGCCTCGGGAAGAGGGTAAGGTACTGGAATTGCAGAGAAAATCTGCCTAAGTAATTCCGGCGACTTGCCTTTAGGTTCCAGCGCCGCAAGGCGTGGAGGTTCGAGTCCTCCACCCGCACCACAATTGGACACTGGCCCTGACATTAATTGAATACGGGATTGAACCGAATGCAGGTTACCGAAACCCTCAATGAGGGCCTGAAGCGCAAGCTCAGCGTTACCATTCCGGCCGCCGACCTGGTCACACGCCTCGATGCCAAGCTCCAGGAGCTCAAGGGCCAGGCCAATATCAAGGGCTTCCGTCCGGGCAAGGTGCCGACCTCTTATCTCAAGAAGGTCTATGGCCGCTCCGCCATGAGCGAAGTGATGACCGACGCGATCAACGCGACCGTCTCCGAGACCCTGGACAAGCGCGAAGAACGCGCTGCCGCTCAGCCCAAGGTTGACCTGCCTGAAGATCAGGCCGTGATCAACGAAGTGCTCGACGGCAATGCCGACCTGGCATTCGTGGTTGAATATGAAGTTCTGCCCCCGGTCGAACTGATGGATCTTAAGGGCGTCAAGCTCGACAAGCCCGTCGTTGAAGTCACCGACGAAGAGCTGGATGCCGAAGTCAATCGCGTGTTCGCCCAGAACCGTGGCTATACCGACAAGGGCGATGAAGGCGTTGTCGAAAACGGCGATCGCCTGGGTCTGTCCTTCGTGGGCAAGATCGACGGCAAGCCCTTCGACGGCGGCACTTCCGACCATGCGCATCTCACTGTTGGCTCGGGCGAGTTCATCCCCGGCTTTGAAGAGCAGCTGATCGGCGTCAAGAAGGGCGGCTCCAAGGAAGTCAAAGTGACGTTCCCAGCCGACTACCAGAGCGAAGAGCTTGCCGGCAAGGACGCCGTGTTCGACGTCACCGTGCTGCATGTCGATGGCCCCAATACGGGCGAGCTGGACGACGAATTCGCCAAGCGCCTCGGCGTTGAAGACGTCGCTGCCCTGCGCAATGCGGTCAAGGAACAGATGGAAGCCGCGCTCGTTTCGATGAGCCGCCAGCACGTCAAGCGCCAGATTCTGGACGCTCTCGATGACGGTCACAAGTTCGACGTCCCGGCCCAGCTGGTCGACGCCGAGTTCGAGACCATCTGGAGCCGCGTGCAGCACGAAGTGGAAAGCCACGGCCGTTCCTTCGAAGACGAAGGCACCACCGAGGAAGCCGCTCGCGAGCAGTACCGCAAGATCGCCGAGCGCCGCGTGCGCCTGGGCCTGGTCGTTGCCGAAATCGGCAACAAGAACGACGTCAACGTCACCGAGGAAGAGCACCAGCAGGCACTGATCGCCGAAGTGCGCCGCTTCCCCGGCCAGGAACAGCAGGTCTATGACTATTACCGCAAGAACCCGCAGGCTCTTGCCGGTCTTCGTGCACCGGTGTTCGAGAACAAGGTCGTCGACTATGTCGCCAGCCTGGGCGAAATCACCGACAAGAAGATGACCCGCGCCGAACTCGCCAAGCTGATCCAGGCTGACGAGGACGAGGTTCCCGAAGAGCACCACCACTAAGGTGTTCTGATCTAGGCCCGAATTTTGAGAGCCGCCCAGAAATGGGCGGCTTTTTGTTTTTGCTGTGGACGCTGTGTTTGACCTCATCCTGAGCCTGTCGAAGGACGGGGTCAAACCTGCCACAGTGCCACGCCCTCGTGGTTCGACAGGCTCACCATGAGGTCTGTTGGAAATTCGGAGTTACCCCGTTGATTGCTTCCAGCACCGATATCCTGCTCACCCCCAGCCAGATGGCCGAGGCCGATCGCCTTGCCGTGCAGGGCGGCGTCAAGTCGCTGGCCTTGATGGAGGCGGCCGGCAAGGCCGTGGTCGAGGCCATTACCGAGCGCTATTACCAGCGTTCGGCCCTGGTGCTGTGCGGACCAGGCAATAATGGTGGCGATGGATTCGTCGTGGCGCGGCTGCTCAAACAGCGCGGCTGGCCGGTGCAATTGCGGCTGATCGGCTCGCGCGAGGCGCTCAAGGGCGATGCGGCGGTGGTCGCGGGCCAGTGGACCGGCCGGGTGGAGGCGCCCACGGCAGCCGATATCGAGAATGCCGATCTGGTGGTGGACGCGCTGCTGGGCGCCGGGCTGGACCGCGATGTGGAAGGTGCGTTCAAGGAGATCATCGAGGCGGTCAATGCCAGTTCGCGACCGGTGGTGAGCATTGATGTGCCCAGCGGCATTGACGGCGCGTCGGGCCGGGTGCGCGGCGCCGCTATGCAGGCGGAAATGACGGTGACCTTCTTCCGCCTCAAGCCCGGCCATCTGCTGCAGCCGGGGCGTACGCTGTGCGGCGAGGTGGTGCTGGGCGACATCGGCATTCCCGATGGCGTGCTCAACCAGATTGCCCCAAACGCCTGGCAGAATACGCCCAGCCTATGGTCGCTGCCCGCGCCAGGCGAGGAGGGTAACAAATTCGATCGCGGCCATTGTGTCGTGGTCTCGGGCGGGCCGTTGCAGACTGGGGCGGCGCGGTTGGCTGCTATGGGCGCGTTCCGGGCCGGGGCGGGGCTGGTGTCGCTGACCGGCTCCGAGCAGGCGCTGTTGGTGCATGCGGCCCATGTCACGGCCATCATGCTCAAGCCGGCTGCGGACACGGCCGCGCTGGCGGAATTGCTAGGCGACAAGCGGGTGCGCTCGGTGGTGATCGGGCCGGCGGCGGGGATTGGGCAGCAGACGCGGGACAATGTGCTGACGGTGTTGGCTGCGGAGGCCGCAGTGGTGCTTGATGCCGATGCGCTGACCAGCTTTTCGGGCGACGCGAGCGCGTTGTTCGCGGCGGTTCGGGCCAAGCCACGCCCGGTGGTGATCACGCCGCACGAGGGCGAGTTCCAGCGGCTGTTTGGCGATGTGCCGGGTGGCAAGCTCGACATGGCGCGGGCCGCGGCCGCGCATTCAGGCACTATCGTCGTGCTCAAGGGCAGCGACACGGTGATCGCTGCGCCCGATGGCCGCGCGGCCATCAATGCCAATGCGCCCGCATGGCTGGGCACGGCTGGCTCGGGCGATGTGCTGGCCGGCATCATCGCCGGGCTGACGGGGCAGGGCATGGCAGGCTGGGAAGCCGCCTGCGCCGGCGTGTGGCTGCATGCGGAAGCCGCGAACCGTTTTGGCGGGCCAGGGCTGATCAGCGAAGACCTGCCGCTGCTGATCCCGGGTGTTTTGGCGAGCCTCTAAGCGCTTTTGCGCGCCACGATATAGGGGCGGTAATCGTTCCCCTTGGTCGCGTGCTTTTCCACCGCGACGATGTCGAATCCTGCAGCTTTGATCTGCTGCTCCAGCTCTGCGGCGCGGAACACGCTGGCATGCGGGGCCTTGCCGATGGCGCGCATGGCCGGCAGCAGGAGCATCGGGATCAGCGGGTTCATTTCACCCACGCAGGGCGTCTTGGAGATGAACACGCCGTCGTCGGCGAGCAGCGCATGGATCTGCCGCAGGGTGGCGGGCAGGTCGCGGACCAGATGGAGATAGCTGAAGCCGAGGACCGCGTCGAACTGGCCTGCTTCAGGCATCAGCGCCTCGGCGGTCGCGGATCGGAAGGACAGCGCCGGAAGAGGCTTGGCGGCGTGTTTTTCCTCGGCAATGGCGATCATTGCTGCGGAAAGATCGGTCGCCAGGTAACTCCGGACATCGCCTGCCAGCAGAAGCGCGGTGCTTCCTGTGCCGCAGCCCAGTTCCAGCACGCGCGAATCGGGGCGCAAGACAGCGCGGGTGCGGTCCAGCGTGCGTTCATATCCGGCCTGGTCCGCCATCGCGGAAGCAGCATAATGGCGGGATGTCCGGTCCCAGAACCGGGCGTCGCTCTCGGTGCTCATCGTGATGTGCTCCTTGGGCAGGCGCCCGGCCTCTGGCGTGAGTCTAGTTTATCGCATTCACGCTGATCAACTGGCCGGAAAAGCCGCAGGACGCGCCGTGATAGGAGATGCAGCCGCTGCGTTCCTCGAGGTTGAGGAAGCCGTCTTCGTCGAAATTGACGCCGATTTCGCAATAGCGCTCATTGGTCAGCGGGCTGGTCGAATTGGCTTCGTAATCCTCGTTCTCGACGAAGAAATTGCCGCCTGCTTCATCCATGATCATTTCGCCGTTGATGCCACCGCCGCAACCAGGGATGTCATTTTCCATCGGCACGGTCGTAGTGATCGAGATGGCGTAGACGTCGTTCTGCAAATGGGTGATTTCGGCGCTCAGCTCGCCTTCGCCGGAGCCGACAAATTGCCCGACCTTGTCGCCCAGCGGGCCGGTATCCTGGGCAAAGGCGGGGCCGGCAAGCAGGGCCAGAGTTGCAGCGAGAACAGGTAGTCGGATCATCAGGTCACCGGGAAATCGAGTTGGACATAATCGTTAGACGCCACCGCGCCATCAAACCTTTGGCAGAAGTTTGCGAATCCGTAGTTTTTTCTGCCTGATCGAGATGCATTGTCGCGCGCCCGGCAATTGTCTAGAACCTGCGCCCATGAAACAAGTCACTTTCACCCTTTCCGCCACCGACGGCTTGGCCCGGCGCGGCCGTATCGACATGCCGCGCGGCGATATCCAGACCCCCGCCTTCATGCCGGTGGGCACGGCCGGCACCGTCAAGGCCATGTATCCCGAACAGGTCCGCGCCACCGGCGCCGATATCCTGCTGGGCAATACCTATCACCTGATGCTGCGCCCCGGCGCCGAGCGCGTCGCTTCGCTGGGCGGTCTGCACACGTTCATGGATTGGGAGCGCCCCATTCTCACCGATAGCGGCGGCTTCCAGGTCATGTCGCTGGCCCAATTGCGCAAGCTGACCGAGCGCGGCGTGACGTTCAAATCGCATATCGATGGTTCCAGTCACGAGTTGACGCCCGAGCGTTCCATCGAAATCCAGACCCTGCTCGATAGCGACATCATCATGCAGCTCGACGAGTGCATTGCGCTGCCCGCTGAGCGCAGGGAAATCGAGCGCGCCATGGAGCTCTCACTCCGCTGGGCCGATCGCTCCAAGACCGCGTTCAACAACCAGCTCAATCGCGCCCTGTTCGGCATCGTGCAGGGCGGCGACGACGCCGAGCTGCGCGCTCGCTCGGCGCAGGGGCTCAAATCCATCGGCTTTGACGGCTATGCCGTCGGGGGCCTGGCCGTGGGCGAGCCACAGGAGGTGATGTTCCGCGTGCTTGAGGATATCACCCCTGAGTTGCCGACGGATCGACCGCGCTACCTCATGGGCGTTGGCAAGCCCGATGACATTCTGGGCGCCATTGGCCGGGGCATCGACATGTTCGATTGCGTCCACCCCACACGGGCCGGGCGCCACGGCCACGTCTATACCCGCTTCGGCGTCATCAATCTGAAAAATGCGCGGCATAAGGATGATGCCCGTCCGATCGACGAGGCTTCGCCCAATCCAAATTGCCGCCGCTTTTCGCGCGCCTATCTCCATCACCTTGTTAAGACTGAAGAGATTTTGGGCGCGATGGTCCTTTCCCAGATTAACCTGCACTATTATCAAGAGCTGGTGCAGGGCTGCCGGATTGCCATCGAGGCCGGCCGGTTTACCGATTTTGCGGCAGAAACGCGCGCGGCATGGGCCGCTGGCGATCTGCCGGTTCTTTAACGTTCAGAAAAAGGGTTCAACGTCATGGCGAAATCCGGGCGCAAAGCGGGCTTCGAAGCCCTTGGCAAGCTCAAGAAGCGCCTGGCCGAACAGCCCATGCGCGTGCAGTTCGCGGTCGATCCCAACCGGTTCAAGCGCTATTCGGCTGAAGGCGCGGGCATCCTGCTGGACTATTCCAAGAACCGCATCGACGAAGAAGTCATGGCCGCCCTGTTCGACCTGGCGCGCGCCGCCGGGGTGGAAGAACGCCGCGACGAGATGTGCGAAGGCGAACATATCAATATCACCGAGGATCGCGCGGTGATGCATATGGCCTTGCGCTATCAGGGCGATCATCCGGTGCCGGTGGACGGCAAGGATGTGATGCCCGACATCCGCGCGGTGCTGGCCCATATCGAAAGCTTTAGCAACGCTGTCCGCAATGGCGAAATCCGTGGGCAGAGCGGCGAGCAGTTCACCGATATCGTCAATATCGGCATCGGCGGCTCGGACCTGGGCCCCGCCATGGTGACGCTGGCGCTCGAGCCCTATACCCGCGCCGACCTGCGCGCCCATTACGTCTCCAATGTCGACGGCGCCCATATCCACGATATTCTCAAGCGCCTCGACCCCAAGAAGACGCTGTTTATCGTTGCCTCAAAGACCTTTACCACCGATGAGACGATGACCAATGCGGGTTCGGCCCGCAAGTGGATCGCCGATGCGCTGGGTGATGCTGCCGTAGCCGATCACTTCGCCGCCGTCTCGACCAATATTCCCGCCAGCCAGAAATTTGGCATCCGCGAAGACCGCATTTTCGGTTTCTGGGATTGGGTCGGTGGCCGCTATTCGGTCTGGTCGGCCATCGGCCTGCCGATCGCCCTGGCCGTCGGCTACGACAATTTCGCCGCCTTCCTTCGGGGTGCCGACGCCATGGACCGGCACTTTCTCAGCACCCCGCTGGAGGAAAACCTGCCTGTAATCATGGGCTTGCTGGGTGTTTGGTATCGCAATGTCTGGGGCTTCTCGACCCATGCCGTGTTGCCCTATGACCAGCGTCTGAGCCGCTTTGCCGCCTATCTGCAGCAGCAGGATATGGAATCGAATGGCAAGTCGGTGACGCTGGCTGGCAAGCCCGTCGCCTGGTCCACCGGCCCCATCGTCTGGGGCGAGCCGGGCACCAATGGGCAGCACGCTTTCTACCAGCTGATCCATCAGGGCACAGACGTCATTCCGGCCGATTTTCTGATCGCCGCCCGGCCACATGAATCGCTGCCGCCGCATCACGACAAGCTGGTTGCCAATGTTCTGGCCCAGTCCGAAGCGCTGATGCTGGGCAAGACCGAGGAAGAGGTCGTCGCCGAACTCAAAGCGCAGGGTCTCGACAAGGCCGCGATCAAGGAACTGGCTCCGCACAAGGTATTCCCCGGCAATCGCCCGTCCAATACCCTGTTCTATCAGCAGCTTACGCCGGAGACGCTGGGTTCGCTGGTGGCGCTTTACGAGCACAAGGTGTTCACCCAGGGCGTCATCTGGAACGTCAATTCCTATGATCAATGGGGCGTGGAACTGGGCAAGCAATTGGCCAAGGCGCTGCTGCCCAAGGTCGAAGGCAAGGAAAGCGGGGAGGGGCATGACAGCTCCACCCAGGGCCTGCTAGCCTATTATCTCGCCAACAAGGGCTAGACGCTTGACGATCACCACCGAAGAACAGCTTGAACGGCTCAAGGCCATCGGCCGCATCTGCGCCATCACCCGCGACGCCATGGCTGCGGCCATGCGTCCGGGCATGACCACGGCTGAGCTCGACGAATTCGGCGCAAAGCTGCTGGCCGAGCATGGTGCGCGCTCGGCACCGATGATCACCTATGATTTCCCCGGCGCCACCTGCATTTCGGTCAACGAGGAAATCGCCCACGGCATTCCCGGCGATCGGGTGCTGCGCGAAGGCGATCTGGTCAATATCGACGTCTCAGCCGAAAAAGACGGCGTCTTCGCCGATACCGGAGCGTCCTTTGTGCTGGGCGTTGGCGACAAGCGCCTCGACGCGCTGTGCCGCGACGGCAAGAAGGCCATGTGGACCGGCATCCGCGCGGTCAAAGCCGGTGCTCCGCTGGCTGATATTGGCGACGCTATCGGCAAATTCGCCAAAAAGGGCGGCTATACGCTGATCCGCAATCTCGCCAGCCATGGCGTTGGCGATAGCCTCCATGACGAGCCCGGCGAGATCGCCACCTGGCCTGACAAGACCGAGCGCCGCCGCATGAATAATGGCCTGGTCTTCACTATCGAGCCTTTCCTGTCGCTGGGTGGCAAGATGGCCGATCAGAAGTCCGACGATGACGAATGGACGCTGGTCAGCACGCCATCCGCCCCTTGCGTGCAATATGAACACACGGTGGTGGCAACGCCACGTGGTGCTGTCGTGGTGACGCTGGCGGCTTAAGTGGGCGCATTCTCACAATAGGTCCTCCCCACCGTGTCATTCCCGCCAAAGCGGGAACCTCTGTTTTCTTCCCGAGCATCCCGGAACGGAGGTTCCCGCTTTCGCGGGAATGACACCGTGGGTGGAGGCAGGACGGGGGGAAGGCGACGGGAGGTGGGGATTCGTGCCCTAAAGTGCCACCAGCACCAGTGGCCCCACCAGCACCAGGCCGATAGCGACAACGAAACGCAGATTGCCCAATTGGCGCAGGGTGGGCACGCTCAGTATTGTCGACAACACCCAGAACCCGACCAGCACAATCGCTACCGGCGTCAGTGGCGACAGCGCGAAGGCCGTGCCTTCGGTGAGCTGCAGATAGGCCATGTGGCCGCCGACAAAGCCCAATAGCGCAGTGATCACCACCGTCACGGCCTTGGAGACGATCAGCAGCGCCATGTCGATGGTGTTGCTGGTGATGAGCAAGGCCAGCCCGGTCGCGGTGACATGGACGGCAGCCAAGGTCGTGAACAGGCGATTGTCGGCCAGCAGCGGCACGATCTCGGGCGGCGCGCGCAGGGGCAGCGAGCCGACCATCGGCAAGTTGGCGCCATACTGGGCCAGCAGCAGGATGACATAGAGCATCACCAGCGTGCCGACCGCGAAGGTCAGCGCGGTGACGGCCAGCACCTTGAGTAGATCGAGACTACCTTGCGACACGGGCACGATCCAGATGATGAAGAGGGGAGATGGTATGCCGGGAGGGGGTCGAACCCTCGACCATTCGATTAAAAGTCGAATGCTCTACCACTGAGCTACCGGCACAGACCGAAACGGCCAACGCCATCGGCGCTGCGGCGGAACATAGCCAGACAACTTCCGCTGTCAACCGCAATTGCGCCACTTGCTGCCTCAGTTGGGGAGAGGTGAGCCGGTAAACGGCATCGGCGTGCACGAAATCGATACGGTTTCCAGCCTTGTGCACAGCGCCCGAGCCGCGGAAATATCGGCTATCGGGCCAACGACAAGGCGCTTCTCGTCGCTGTCCAATTGATCCGCCAGACGCGGTGCGAGGCCGAGGAGGAGCGGGCCGACCTTGCTTGAGATGTCGTTCCAGGCCAGGTTTGCGTCACCAGCGGCGATTTCCGCGCCTAGCGCAATGCCGAAGGCTACGGCCGGTTGGCTATCGATGCCAGCGGTTTCGATCGGGTCGGGCAGGGCCTGCTCAACGGCCGGCAAGGCCTGGGGCATGGGCTGCTGGCTGACTTTGACGGAGCCGCCTTCAGCCGCAAAGATGACGGCATTACCATCGCCAATGGACGAGGTCAGCGTGCTGCGGTCGATATTGGCGCTATCGGGGACGGCCTCGAGCAGGCGGGGAATGCTGACTTCGAGCGCACCAACGCGGCGCGTTACCTCGCCGCCCGATTGCTCCTGCAGGGAAAACCGGGTCAGCAGGGTGGCGTTTTCGGTTTTGAGGCGCAGGGTTTCGCTGCGCAATTGAGCCACATCGCTGCGCAATTGCTCGACCGAGGCGCCCTCAATGCGGGTCTTGTGCAGGCCTGCCAGCAGGCTGGGCGGGATGATTGCCGACACATTGGCGCTGAATACGGCGACGCCGCCAATCATCAGCGCCACAAGTCCCCAAGTGGTGACATCCGATTGCCGGAATTGTTCCGATGCGTTAGCCAATGCCGCCACCCCGCGACGCAGTCGAATCAAGTCTTGCGTCGAATATTACAATGGCGCCCCTGTTATCGGTTCGCCAACTCTTGCGTGCCATAAATTTGTGAAAATCGGCGACGAGAAGATCGTGCCTCGGAGAACGCTTCATGACTGAATTGCTGTCGATCATTCTTGCCGCGGGCGAAGGCACCCGCATGCGATCGACAACGCCCAAGGTTTTGCACCCCGTCGGGGGCATGCCGATCGTCGGGCATGTGGCGCGGGCAGCGCGCGAAGCCGGTTCGAGCAAGATCGCGCTGGTCACCGGCCCCCGGCACGAGCAGATCCGCAAGGCGGTGTCGGCCATGGACCCGGCGATCGAGCATTTCGAGCAGACCATTGCCAAAGGCACGGCGCACGCTGCTTCCATGGCCCGCGCGGCGTTTGAGGCTGCCAAGGGCTATATTGCGGTGGTTTATGGCGATCACCCGCTGCTGCGCGGCAGCAATTTCCGCGTCGTGCTGGACCGGCTTGATGCCGGGCTCGATGTCGCGATTCTGGGGTTCGAGCCGAAGGACCCGACCGGCTATGGTCGCTTCATCACCGATGGTGAAACGCTACTGGCGATCCGCGAACATAAGGATGCGAGCGAGGAAGAGCGGCGCATCCGGCTGTGCAATGCCTGCATTCTGGCGTTCCGCGCCGAGGTGTTTCGCGACCTGATCGACAAGGTCGAGAACAATAACGCCCAGAGCGAATACTATCTCGGGGATCTGGTCGAGTTGGCCAATGCTGCCGGCAAGAAGGTCGGCTACGGCATTGCCCCGGAAAATGACGTCATGGGCGTCAATGATCGCAGCCAACTGGCGCGGGCCGAGGGCCTGTTCCAGGACGTGCGGCGCGAAGACTTCATGAAGGCAGGCGTGACGCTCAAGGACCCCAAAAGCGTCTGGTTCTCCTATGACACCGAAATTGCCAGCGATGTGACGATCGAGCCCAATGTGGTGTTCGGCCCTGGCGTGGTGGTCGAGCAGGGTGCGGTGATCCATGCTTTCAGCCATATCGAAGGTGCCCATATCGGCCGCAATGCATCCGTCGGCCCCTTTGCCCGGCTACGGCCGGAAGCCGATCTGGGCGAGGACGTGAAGGTCGGCAATTTCGTCGAGGTCAAGAAGGCCAAGATCGGCAAAGGCGCCAAGATCAGCCATTTGAGCTATATCGGGGACGCGACGGTTGGCGCCGAGGTGAATATTGGCGCTGGTGTCATCACCGTGAACTATGACGGCTACAACAAGCATCAGACCATTATCGGCGACAATGCCTTTATCGGCTCCAATTCGTCCCTGGTCGCGCCGGTGACGATTGGCGACGGAGCACTGGTCGCCAGCGGCAGCGTGATTACCGAGGATGTGGAGGCCGACGCCTTGGCGTTGGGCCGAGCTCGGCAGGCGGTAAAGCCTGGCCGCGCTAAAGAGATTTTCGCCAAGGCTGCGGCCAAGAAGCAGTCGAAGAAGGGATAAGACCATGTGCGGCATTGTTGGTATCGTCGGCAGCGAGCCGGTCGCCGGTCGCCTCGTCGATGCGCTGAAGCGCCTCGAATATCGCGGCTATGACAGCGCCGGCGTCGCCACGCTCGAACATGGCGCCATCAGCCGCCGCCGGGCCGAGGGCAAGCTGGGCAATCTGGCGCAAAAGCTGGCCTTCGAGCCGCTCCATGGACGCATTGGCATCGGCCACACCCGCTGGGCTACCCATGGCGCACCGACCGAGCTGAATGCCCACCCGCATGCCACCGAGCGCGTGGCTGTCGTCCACAACGGTATCATCGAGAATTTCCGCGAAATGCTGGCCGACCTCGCCAAGGACGGCTATTTGCCCAAGACGCAGACCGATACGGAATCCGTAGCGCTCTGGGTCAGCCGCGAATTGGCCAATGGCGCCGATCCCGAACTGGCGGTGGCGCGCACGCTCAAAAAGCTCAAGGGGGCCTTCGCGCTGGCCTTCCTGTTCAAGGGCGAGGAAAGCCTGCTCATCGCCGCCCGCCATGGTGCTCCGCTGGCCATCGGCTATGGCACGACGGAAATGTATCTGGGCTCCGACGCCATGGCGCTGGCCCCCTTCACCTCGCGCCTGACCTATCTCGAAGATGGCGACTGGGCCGTGATCACGCCCACCGGCGTCACTATCCGCGACGGTCTCGATGCTATTGTGCAGCGCGAGCAGCAGATTTCGCAGACTTCGGCGCTGATGGTCGACAAGGGCAATCACCGCCATTTCATGGCCAAGGAAATCTACGAGCAACCCGAAACCATCTCGCACACGCTCAGCCATTATGTGGATATGGGTGCCGAACGGGTCGCCATCCGCGAGACACTGCCCTTCGATTTTTCCGACCTGACTCGGCTGACCATCAGCGCCTGCGGCACGGCCTATTTCGCAGGCGCGGTCGCCAAATACTGGTTCGAGCGCTATGCGCGCCTGCCGGTCGATATCGATGTGGCCTCCGAATTCCGCTATCGCGAACCGCCGCTGGAAAAGGGGGGACTGTCGCTGTTCATCTCCCAGTCCGGCGAAACCGCCGACACGCTGGCTGCCTTGCGGTATTGCGCGGGGCAGGGGCAGCATGTGGCCAGCCTGGTCAATACGCTGGAATCCACCATTGCCCGCGAATCCGGCGTGGTTTTCCCCATCCTGTGCGGCCCCGAGATTGGCGTCGCCTCGACCAAGGCGCTGACCGCGCAACTCACCGCCCTGGCCAGCCTCGCAATCGCGGCCGGCAGGGCCCGTGGCGTGCTGAGCGTCGAGAAGGAAACTGAGCTGGTGCGCTCGCTCGTCGAATTGCCGGCAGCCGTATCGGCGGCCTTGGGCGCCGAGAGCCAGATCATGGACATCGCCAAGCGCCTCTCCAAGGCTAAGGACGTGCTCTATCTCGGCCGCGGCCCGATGTTCCCTATCGCCATGGAAGGAGCACTGAAGCTAAAGGAAATCAGCTATATCCACGCCGAAGGTTATGCGGCAGGTGAACTCAAGCACGGCCCGATCGCGCTGGTCGATGAAGCCATGCCGGTGATCGTCGTCGCGCCATCGGACGAGCTGGTCGATAAGACCCTCTCCAACATGCAGGAAGTCTCGGCCCGCGGCGGCAAGATCATCCTGATCACCGATGCCGAAGGCGCCGAGCATGTCGGGCACGGCGTGGCGGATATCATCCTGATCCCGCATGTGCATAGCTTCGTCGCCCCAATCCTGGCGACGATCCCTGTGCAACTGCTGGCCTATCACACGGCAGTGTTCATGGGCACGGACGTGGATCAGCCGAGGAACCTGGCCAAGTCGGTGACGGTGGAATAGGGCTTAGCCTGCCCGGATGAGCGGGATCGCGAGGTCCCTGCGGAACAGATAAAGCGCCGTCCGCGCCGCATCGCCTTCTGCACCCGTCAGGCCTGGATTGCGGGCCAGTAGCGCCTTGGCGTCGTCATGGGCGTAGTCGATGAGGTGGCGGTGAACGTCCGCCACCGCGAGGCGGTAGCCGGGCATGCCGGATTGTCTGGTGCCCAGCACGTCGCCCTGGCCGCGGAGTTCCAGATCGCGTTCGGCGATTTCGAAGCCATCTTCGGTGGATTTGATGGTGTCGAGGCGGGCTTTGGCGGTTTCGCTGAGCGGCTCCTTGTAGAGCAGGAGGCAGGCCGAGCGCACCGAGCCGCGCCCGACGCGGCCGCGCAGCTGGTGGAGTTGCGCCAGACCGAAGCGCTCGGCATGTTCGATGATCATGATCGAGGCATTGGGCACGTCGACGCCCACTTCGATGACCGTGGTGGCGACGAGCAGCTTCAATTCATTGGCCGAAAAGCGCTGCATCACCTCCTGCTTGGCAGAGGCGCTCATGCGGCCATGCACCAGCGCGACCTGATCGCCAAACACTTTCTGCAATTCGGCAAAGCGGTCCTCGGCCGAGACAACGTCGAGATGCTCGCTCTCTTCGACCAGCGGGCAGACCCAGAAGGCTTGGGCGCCTTCGGCGAGGCGCGCCTGCAGGCGGGCGATGACGCGGCCATAGTCGCCAATGGATAGCACGGCGGTGTCGATGGGCTGGCGTCCGCGCGGCTTTTCCCGCAACACGCTGACCGCCATGTCGCCGAAATGGGTGAGCACCAGAGTGCGGGGAATGGGCGTCGCCGTCATCACCAGCAGATCGGTGTGGCGGCCCTTGTCGGAGAGCGCCAGGCGCTGATGCACGCCGAAACGATGCTGTTCGTCCACGACAGTCAGCCCCAGATTGTGAAACTCGACGCCGCTCTGGAACAGGGCGTGCGTGCCCACTACAATGGTGGTTTCGCCGTTGGCGATGCGCCCGAGAATGGCGCGGCGCTCGGCGGCCGGCATCTTGCCGGTGAGCAATTCGCAGCCAAGCCCCGCCATGTCGCAGAGCGGCTTGAGGGTCTTGAAATGCTGGGTGGCGAGAATTTCGGTGGGCGCCATCAGCGTCGATTGCGCGCCGCCCTCGGCCACGGCCGCCATGGCCATGAGCGCGACAACCGTTTTGCCCGAGCCGACATCGCCCTGCAGCAGCCGCGACATGCGATCGGGCGAGGCGAGGTCGGCGCGGATTTCGCTCACCGCCTGCTGCTGCCCCTCGGTCAGCGAGAAGGGCAGGGCATGAGTCACCCGCTCGGTGATCTCGCCGGTAAACACCCGGGCAATGCCGCGCGCGGCAGTCATGGTTGAGCGCACCAATTGCAGGGTGAGCTGGCCCGCAAAATATTCGTCATAGGCCAGCCGCATGCGGGCCGGCCCCCATAGCTCGGCCTCGGCAGGCTGCTCGGGCAGATGTACCGAGCGCATAGCCTCGACAAAACTGGGCCACTTGTTCTTCGCTAGCGTTTCCGCGTCGATCCACTCGGGCAGTTCCGGCACGCTGTCCACGACCTGCCGCACCAGCTTGCCCAGCGCCTTGGAACTCAGCCCCTGGGTCAGCGGATAGACCGGCTCGACCAGCGGTAAGGTCGCGAACTGGGCCGGTTCCACCACATAGTCGGGGTGGGTGATCTGCTTTTCGCCGTTGAAAAAGCCGATCTGCCCCGAGACGAACCGCTCTTCGCCAATGGGCAGTGCCTTTTCCACCCAGCCGCCCTGGGCGCGAAAAAACACCAGCTGGATATCGCCGGTATCGTCATGCGCAAACACGCGATGCGGCACATGCAGCTTGCCCCGCGGCGGGGGCTGGTGGCGATCGACATGCAGGCGCAGCGTCACGATCTGGTTGAGATAGGCCTCGGCAATGCCGACCTGCCGACGCCGATCTACCACGCCACTGGGCATGTGCATCAATATGTCGAGCGCAATGGCCTCCTGGCCCTCGGGCGCGCCGAAAAACCGCGTCAACAGCGCAGCCAGCTTGTCGCCGACGCCCTTGATGGAGTGCAGCGAGCGGAACAGCGGCGATAGGCTTTCGGGGCGTGACACGATTCGATTTGCCTCTTTCCCGACCGAAACTAGCGTTCGACGGCAAGCCCGTCACCCCACCGGCATTGATGGCTGACAAGCCGGCTCATTCCGCGTAAACAGAGGGGAACAAATCGGGAAGTTTGGAATCATGGCGCATCAAATGGCAGCCGGTGAAGACATTGCTATGCGCCGCAAGAAAATCCGCTATCGGGCATGGCATCGCGGCACGCGGGAAATGGACCTCGTATTGGGGCCATTTGCCGATGAGCATACCGAGGGCATGGATGAGGCCGAGCTGGATCGGCTTGAGACGCTGATGGCGGAAGAGGATCCCCATCTGCTCAAATGGGTCATGGGCCAGGAAGTCCCGCCGGACAATGTTGATATCGCGCTGCTCGACCGGGTGATTGCGGAGCACAAGGCGCGCGTGTCCAAATGAATGAAGTCGTGCCGCTGCGGCCTACGCGTACCATCTCCAATGTGCCCGATGGCATGCAGCCCATGGTGCTGTTGCGCCTGGTGGAACAGCGGCTGAGCGCCGCGCCGGACGATGCAGCAAGCATTGTCTTCGTCGCGCGCGACGGGCGGCGGTTGCAGCGCATGGCCGATATCATCACCGCCATGCTGCCCGGCCACACCATCCTGACGCTGCCGGCCTGGGACTGTCTGCCCTATGATCGGGTGTCGCCCAACAATGTCACTATTGCCGCGCGGATGAACACGCTGGCGGCGCTGACTTCGGGCGCGGCCAAGGGCGCCATCGTGCTGACCGCGGTCAACGCGCTGATCCAGAAAGTGCCGCCACGCGACGTGGTGGAGACCATGTCGTTTTCGGCCGTTTCCGGCCGCATCGTCGAGAGCGAGAAGCTGATCGGCTGGGCGGCCAAGAATGGCTATCTGCGCGTGCCGACCGTGCGGGAATCGGGCGAATATGCCGTGCGCGGCGGGTTGGTCGATCTGTTCCCGGCCAGTGCCGAAGCGCCGCTGCGCTTTGACTTTTTCGGCAGCCAACTCGAATCGATCCGCAGTTTCGATCCGGATAGCCAACGCACGACGGGCACGCTGAAGCGCGTCGATCTCACCCCGATGAGCGAAGTCGTGCTCAATGAGGAAACCATCCGCCGCTTCCGCCAGAATTATACGGCGACCTTTGGCGGCAACACGGTCGATGACACGCTCTATGCCTCGGTCAGCGGCGGTTCGCGTTATTCGGGCACCGAGCATTGGCTGCCCTTCTTCTACGAACATCTCGATACACTGGCCGACTATGTCGGCGACGCGCCCTTCGTGTTCGATGAACAGGCGGCCGAGGCCTATGCCGATCGCGTGACGCAGGTGCGCGACTATTACGAAGCCCGCGAGGCGGCGCGGCTCCTGCCCGTGGTTGCCGGGGCAGGGGCGCCCTATAAGCCGGTCAAGCCCGAACTGCTGTATGCTGTCGATCAGCATCCCTATGCACTGGCCGGCGCCTCGGTCATCCAGCTCAGTCAGTTCCTAGCGCCCGGCACCAAGGCATCGGACGATGCTGGCGGCCACATCGCTCCAAGCTTCGCCGCCGAGCGACAGGCGACCGACACCAATCTGTTCCAGTCCGTTGTTGACCGCCTGCTGGCCGAGCGCCGCAGCGGCCGCCGCGCCGTCGTCGCCTGCTGGAGCACGGGCACCCGCGACCGCATGGTGCAGGTGCTCAAGGACCATGGCCTGACCAATCCGCGGCTGGCGGAAAACTGGCGCGATGCCGAGACCACCAGCGCCGCCACGACGTCGCTGGTCGTGCTGCCGCTCGAAACCGGTTTTGAAACCAAGGACATGCTGCTGCTCTCCGAGCAGGACATTCTTGGCGAACGCATTCTGCGCCCGCAGCGCAAGAAGAAAGCCAGCGATGCACTGACCGAGGCAGCAAGCCTCAATGCCGGCGATCTGGTGGTGCACGTCGATCACGGTATCGGCCGCTTCCTCGGCCTCAAGGTCATCGAGGCAGGCGGCGCGCCGCATGAATGCGTCGAGCTGCAATATGCTGGCGATACCAAGCTCTATCTGCCGGTCGAAAATATCGAGCTGCTGACCCGTTATGGCGCCGAAGACGCCAATGCCACGCTCGACAAGCTCGGCGGCGTGGCCTGGCAGGCCAAGAAGGGACGGCTCAAGAAGCGCATCCGCGAAATGGCGGAGCAGCTCATCAAGATCGCGGCGGCGCGGCTGCTTACGCGCGCCGATGTGGTCGAGATCAACCCCGGCGCCTATGACGAATTCGCCGCGCGCTTCCCCTATGAGGAAACCGAAGACCAGATGGCCGCCATCGAGGCGGTGTTCGATGACGTGACCTCGGGCCGGGTCATGGACCGGCTGGTCTGCGGCGACGTTGGCTTCGGCAAGACCGAAGTGGCCCTGCGCGCAGCCTTTGCCGTGGCCCTTTCGGGCAAGCAAGTGGCCGTTGTCGTGCCGACGACGCTGCTGGCCCGGCAGCATTTCAAGACCTTCTCCGAGCGCTTTGCCGGCCTGCCGGTGCGGGTGCGCCACGCCTCGCGCATGGTGAGCGCCGCCGAACTCAAGGCCACCAAGGAAGGCCTCGATAACGGCCAGGTCGATATCGTGGTGGGCACGCATGCTTTGCTCAGCAAGACCATAAAATTCAGGGATTTGGGCCTGCTGATCATCGACGAAGAGCAGCATTTCGGCGTGGGTCACAAGGAGCGCCTCAAAGAGCTCAAGGCCAATGTCCACGTGTTGACGCTGACCGCGACCCCGATTCCGCGCACCTTGCAGATGGCGCTGACCGGAGTACGCGACCTGTCGCTGCTGGCGACGCCGCCGGTCGACCGGCTGGCGATCCGTACCTTCATTTCGCCCTTTGATCCGCTGTCGATCCGCGAGGCGCTGCTGCGCGAAAAATATCGCGGCGGGCAGAGCTTTTATGTCGTGCCGCGCATCAAGGATCAGCACGAGATCGCTGATTTCCTCAAGGCGCAGGTGCCTGAAGTCAGCTTCGTGGTCGCCAATGGGCAAATGCCGCCGGGCGAGCTCGATGACATCATGAATGCCTTTTACGACAACAAGTTCGACGTGCTGGTGGCCACCACCATCGTCGAGTCGGGGCTTGATATTCCCAACGCCAATACGTTGATCGTGCATCGCGCCGATCATT
Source organism: Devosia neptuniae (assembly GCF_025452235.1). Taxonomy (NCBI): domain Bacteria; kingdom Pseudomonadati; phylum Pseudomonadota; class Alphaproteobacteria; order Hyphomicrobiales; family Devosiaceae; genus Devosia; species Devosia neptuniae. The sequence continues at coordinate 3,629,856 of NZ_CP104965.1, read as the reverse complement.
TTGGACTGGCACAGCTCTATCAGATCCGTGGCCGAATCGGGCGGGCCAAGGCGCGCGCCTATGCGCTGTTCACCGTGCCGGCGGACAAGAAGCTGACCGATACCGCCGAGCGGCGGCTGGGCGTGCTGCAATCGCTCGAAAGCCTGGGCGCAGGTTTCCAGCTGGCCAGTCATGATCTGGATATCCGCGGGGCAGGGAACCTGCTGGGCGACGAACAATCGGGCCATATCCGCGAGGTTGGCTACGAGCTGTATCAGGCCATGCTCGAAGAGGCGGTCGCCAATCTCAAGAATGGCGATGAGGACTACGAGGACAAAAACGAGTGGAGCCCGCAGATTTCGCTGGGCATGCCCGTGATGATTCCCGAGCATTATGTGCCCGATCTACAATTGCGCATGCAGCTCTACCGGCGCTTGGGCGATCTGACCGATATTCGCGACATCGACGCCGCCGGCGCCGAATTGATCGACCGCTTCGGGCCTTTGCCGGAAGAGGTCGAGGCCTTGCTCAAGGTGATCTTGGTCAAGGCTTTGTGCCGCCAGGCCAATGTCGAAAAGGTCGATGCCGGCCCCAAGGGCGCGGTTATCACCCTGCGCAACAACGAATTTCCCAACCCTGCCGCGCTGGTCAGGCTGGTTTCGGACCCGGCCAGTCAGGTCCGCATCAAGCCCGATCAGAAGCTGGTCTTCGCCCGCAATTGGCCCACGCCGGATGCCCGTCTCAAGGGCGCCGCGGCAATATTGTCGCGCATGGCGAAACTGGCCGAAAATGCGGCTTGATCAAGTCCTTGTTATGAGGGGCGGCCATAATGCTTTGGCAATGACAATCGGTCATGTTATTGCCCGATTTCAGCACTTGAAGGGCAGTTCAATTTTAATGGTGACAGAACGTCGCCGGGACCGCCAAGGAAGCCAAGGATATTCTATGAAGTTCAGGAAACCCCTCGTCGCCGGTTTTGCGGCGGCCGCGCTGATGCTGTCCCCGTTGTCGGCTTTCGCCCAGGAAACCACGCCGCCACCGGCCGCGCCGGCCGCTGAGGCACCGGCCGCTCCGGCTGCCGGGACGCCCCCGGCCGATGGTGCTGCTGCTCCCGCTGCCACGCCTCCCGGCGTAGCGAGCCAGAACTGGCTCAAGGTTTGCGATCCGCTGCCCGATGGGCAGAAGGCCTGCATCATGCGCCAGGTCGTGCTGGCCAATGGCCAGTTCCTCGGCTCGTTCCTGCTGCGCGACGATCCGGGCCAGGAAAGCCGCCTGCTCGCCGTTGCCGCCGTTCCGCTCGGCGTGCTGCTGCCGTTCGGCCTGACCTGGCAGATCGACGGCGCCAAGCCGATCCGCGTGCCCTATATGCTGTGCGACCCCACCTCGTGCGCCACCCAGTTGGTGATCAACGAGCAGTATGTGAATTCGCTCAAGAAGGGGGCACGCTCAAGCTGACCGCCAAGAACCGTCAGAACGAAGATCTCACCATCGAGATCAACCTGGCCGGTTTCACCTCGACTTATGATGGCGACGCTGCACTGACCTTCGACCAGTTCCGTCAGGAAACCAGCGGCTCCAATGCTCTCGAGCAGGTGCTGCAGGATCGTGCCGAAGAACTGCGCAAGCAGCTCAATGGCGAGACGCCTCCGGCCGCTGGCGCAACCCCGCCGGCCGAAGGCGCCGCTCCGGCTCCGGCTCCAGCTACGCCGTAAGCGCTAAAGCGAAATAGAATTTGAAGGGCGCGGGAAACCGCGCCCTTTGCTTTTTCAGCGATTGCCCATGCCGATGGTGAAGGCCTGCTTCCGCAAGGCCGGCAGCAGGCGCAACGCCCATAGCCCACCGGCACGCAGCCCTTGGGCCGGCAACATATCGGCCAGCAGCGAGCGGAACAGCGCGTCGACCATGGTGCCGGTGCGGGCCAGATCGCCGGCGCGCAGGCTGGCATAGCTCTCGCTGGCTTTGTCGGCCCAATCCCGTTGGGTTCGATCCACGCCCTGCAAGGCGCCGGCCAAATCAGCCACATCGCGCAGGCCCAGGTTAAGACCCTGGGCGCCGATGGGCGGGAAGGCGTGTGCCGCTTCACCCACCAGCACCACACCCTGCCTGCCAGGCTTGCTGACGCTGAGCGTGCTGAGCGGGAAGACATGGGTTGGCGTGACCAGCTGGATGCTGCCAAACAGGCGTTGCGACTTCTCTGCAAAGAGTTTTGCTAGCGCCTCCGGCCCACTGCTACGGGCGGCCTCCAGCGTCGCCCGCTCATCGATCCAGACGAGGTTGGCCCGCGCGTCGCCGGCCGGAACCAGGGTGAAGGGGCCATCGGGATAGTGAAACTCGATGGACGTGCCGCCAATGGGGCGACCGAGATCGAGATCGCAGACCAAAGCCGCCTGTTCGAACTGGTGTTCGTGGATCGGAAACCCCGCCGCGGAGCGAACGAGCGACGACTTGCCATCCGCGCCGATAATCAGCGGCGCCGAGAGCGTACTGCCATCGGCTAGTGTCAGCGTTCCACCCACGTCACCGGCGGCAAACGCCGTGGCGCCCATATTGCGGGTTTCGAGCCCATCGAGGGTTGCCGCCACGCTGTGGAATCGCTCCAGCAGGCGGGCATTGGCGAAGTTCCAGCCAAAGGCCGAGAGCCCGGCTTCCTGCGCATCGAACAGCGCCTCCGGCGCACGAATGAGCCGGCCGGTGGCGTCGATGATGCGGATTTGGGTCAGGGGATGGCCGATATCGGCGGGATCATCGATCAGCCCAGCCGCAATTAGATAATCCACACTGGGCATCATCAGCGCCGAGGTGCGACGGTCCGGTGCTCCGGTTGGTGCCAGGTGGATGGTCTTGAGCCCGGCCTTGGCCACGGCAATCGCGGTGGCAACGCCAACAAGGCCGCCGCCGACGATGATGGCGTCCGCGTCATAGGCGCTCATTGTGTCACCGCCGCAGGGGTTGCGCGGGGCATGACCAAGCTCCCGGCCCAGGTGCCGACCGCCAGCGCCACGAGGTATATCCAGAGATTGTCGGGCATGAAGGCGAGTAGCGAGATCGCGGGGCCGGGGCAAATGCCCGACATGCCCCAGCCGACGCCAAACAGCGCTGCGCCGCCGACCAATCGCGTGTCGATCGCCTTGGATGCCGGTTCATGAAATCGCGTATCGAACAATGGCGCTTGTCTGTGCTTGCCGAGGCGCACGGCAATGAACATGACGAGGACGGCCGGAACCATCACGAAAGCCAGGCTGGGGTCCCAGCCGCCCGTGGGGATGGCGGTGAAATCGAGAAAGCGCAGGACTTTGAGCGGATTGACCATCTGCGAGACGTAAAGCCCGGTGCCAAACAGCACGCCGCTGAACGCCGCTGTTGCGAGATAGGGCAGCTTGAAGCCGGACATCAGACGATCCCCGTAATGGTGACGGTGATGATGGCGACGCCGAAGAACACGCCGACAGCAACCAGCGAACGCACGGACAGTCGCGCCAGCCCGCACACCCCGTGGCCGGAGGTGCAGCCATTGCCAATTCTGGTGCCCAGGCCGGTGAGCAAGCCGGCAATGGCGAGCCAGATCGGGGTTGGAACGCCCCAGGCGGCCGGCGCTTCGACCAGGCGGACTGGGTCGACCCCGCCGGCACCTAGCCCGGGCAAGAACCGCGCCGTGGCAAACGCCCCCAATATCAGGCAGACGAGGAACACAAGCCGCCACAGCGCATTATGCGATGCGGGCAGCAAATTCCCGAAAATGCCGGCAATTCCGGCGATGCGGCCATTGCCGAGCCACAGCACGGCGGCCGCAAGGCCGATGAGCGCGCCGCCAATGGCAGCCGAAAGCGGGGTAAACGATTCCATGGCTATGACTCGCAAAGCTGTTTGGACAGCCAGACTATCACCGCGCCCCTCATGCAGACCAGCACACCGCCATGCGCTTTCTGCCGCAGAGAAAATCGCGGCCATGCTGCCTTCCCCCCTGCGGGCACACCGCATAAGTATATTGCGATCAAAGACTCGGAACGGAGCCGGAAATGCTTGAGCTATTGGCCGATCCCAATGTGTGGATCGCCTTTGCAACCCTGACGGTCATGGAGATCGTGCTGGGCATCGACAATATCGTATTCATTTCCGTGCTCGTCTCGCGCCTGCCGCGCGAGCAGGCCGAATTTGCCCGCAAGCTCGGCATTGGCCTGGCGCTGGTGTTCCGCATCATCCTGCTGCTGCTGATCAGCGTGATCGTGCAATTGCAGGACCCGGTAGTCACCCTGTTCGGGCTCGCCCTGTCGTGGAAGGACTTGATCCTGATCGCTGGTGGCGCGTTCCTGATCTACAAGGCTACCCACGAAATGCACGCGGCCATCGAAGAGCCGCACGAACTGGACCTTAAGGAGAAGGCCAAGGCGACCTTGCAGGCGATTATCCTGCAGATCGTCGTGATCGATATGGTGTTCTCCATCGATTCGATCATCACCGCCGTGGGCATGGTGCCGCCCGACCAGGTGGTCGTGATGGTTGCGGCCGTGCTGGTCGCCGTCGCTGTGATGTTCGTAGCATCCGGTCCCATCGCCAAATTCGTGGCCGACCACCCCACCACCAAAATGCTGGCATTGGCCTTCCTGCTGCTGATCGGCGTGACGCTGGTGGCCGATGGCTTGGGCTTCCACATCCCCAAGGGCTATATCTATTCGGCCATGGCCTTCTCGGTGCTGGTCGAGGCGGTCAATATTTTCGCCAAGCAGCGCCGGGTTAACAAGGGCGGGCACGCTCCCAAGCCGGTCGCGCCCTTTACCGGCGCTACCGGTGCCATTGCCGCGCAGACCGGCGCCGCTGCCGCCAAGCCGCGCACCAAGGCCACGCCGACCGCCAAGGCGCAGTCGCGGCCGAAATCGGCACCGCGCAAGCCCAAGGTACCCAAGTCATGAGCCAGGCAATCGTCGTCCATCAGCATGGCGGCCCCGAAGTTCTGAGCTACGAGGAGTGGCCGCTGGCCGCTCCTGGGCCGGGGCAGGTTGCGGTAAGGCAGACCGCCGTCGGGCTCAACTTCATCGATACCTATCAGCGGTCGGGTCTTTACCCGCAAAAGCTGCCCTTTGTTGCCGGCAGTGAAGGCGCGGGCGTGGTGACGGCGCTGGGCGAGGGCGTCACCGAGTTCAGCGTCGGCGATCGCGTCGCCTATCAGGGACAGATCGGCGCCTATGCCACCGAGCGGCTGCTGAATGCCGAGCGCATCGTCGCCATTCCCGATGGCGTGGATGACCAGGTCGCCGCCGCCATCATGCTCAAGGGCCTCACCGCCTATTACCTGCTGTTTCAGACCTGGCCGCTGGCTGCCGGCGAAACCATTTTGTGGCATGCCGCAGCCGGTGGCGTGGGGCAGATCGCCACGCAATGGGCCAAGTCACTTGGCGCCAGGGTCATCGGTACGGCGGGCAGCGCTGAGAAAGTGGCGCTGGCGCTCGAAAATGGCTGCGATGCCGTAATCAACTATACCACCGAGGACTTTGCCGAGCGGGTCAAGGAACTGACCGGGGGCAGGGGCGTCGATGTGGTTTATGACGGTGTGGGTAAATCCACTTTCGACAAATCGCTCGATTGCCTGCGCCCGCGCGGCCTGATGGTCAGCTTCGGCAATGCCTCGGGCGTGGTGTCGATTCCCGATCTGACCGTGCTCTCGCGCAAGGGCTCGCTCTATGTGACCCGGCCGACCACCGCTCACTATGTCGCCGAACGTTCCGCGCTCGTTGTGGCGGCCGGTGCCTTGTTCGAAGCGGTTGCCAGCGGCAAGATCAAGGTGGCGGTCAACCAGACCTTTGCCCTCAAGGACGCCGCCGAAGCCCATCGTGCCCTCGAAGGGCGGCAGACCACCGGCTCGGTCGTGTTACTGCCCTAGACAGTTTTGCGATCAACCGCTAAACGCTGACCTCCAACGGGTAGGTGGCAGAGCGGTTGATTGCTCCGGTCTTGAAAACCGGCGAACGTGCAAGCGTTCCGGGGGTTCGAATCCCTCCCTACCCGCCAAATTCTCTCAAGAAGGTCAAACAGTGAGCCGCAAGGAATTCGAAGCATCGCGAATGCGCCGCCTGAAGCGGACCGCAGGACGCTATGGCCTGACCATTCTGACGGCGGAAAAGCTCACGGCCAAGCAGGGCAAGGGCGGTCACGCCATCAGGGACGATGAGAGCTTCAAGGTCATTTATGGCCACATGCCGCTGCCGTTTTCGGCAACGCTGGAAGATATCGAATCTTATCTGGAGAAGCTCGAAGCGGGCGAAGAGTAAGCTCCGCTGCCGTTTCTGGCAATTGCCCGCCGGATGGGCATGGGCGAATTTCTATTATTCAATCTGTAAGGGGAATCGCGTCACAATCGATCCGTTGGCTACTTTGGAGGCGCGTTATTGTGTTTACTCTGATCAACGCTGATGCTGAAGACGACGATGCCGAAATCACCGACCCCCAGGAAATCGCGGAACTGTTCGCCGCCATAGCAGCTGTCGCCATCGAGGCGATTGGTGCTGGGCAGGCCCGGCAATTGTTTGATGCTGTGGTCGAACAGGACGGCAGGGATCCGAACTGACCGGGCAAGCCCGGCCGGTCATATCTGGCTGGTGCCCTTGGGTACTGGCGTGAACAAACGGTCTTCCGGGGGCAAGCAGAGCCTTCGCCCCAATTGACCGGGTTGACCCATCCGGGCAGGTCCGACAGGACCGGCCCCATGCAGGAAGCTGTGCCATGGCCGGCCCGGCCCCTTTACCGATACTGCCCCCGCCCACGCTGCTGCCTCTTGGCGATGCAGCCCTGCTGATCCGCTTTGCAACCTCCTTGACCGACCAGGCCAATTGGACTGCGATTGCCTGTGCGCAAGCGCTTGCCCGCGATCCCGTGCCCGGTGTGGTCGAAGTGATGCCGAGCCTGGTTTCCGTGCTGTTGCGCTACGATCCCAGGACTGTCGCGTTGAATACACTCATGGGCGAAGTGCGGCTGCGATTGTTCGGGCTTTCGGTGGATGAGGTTACATCGCCGCCGACGAGGATCATTCCCACCCATTTCGGTGGCGAAGCCGGTCCTGACCTCGATGAGGTGGCGGCGGCTTTGGGCCTGACGGCTGACGCCTTCGTGGCAGCACATAACGCCACTACGCTACGCGTCCTCGCCACCGGTTTCGCGCCGGGCTTCGTCTATTGCGGCTTTCACCCCGAAACCCTGGTGCTGCCGCGCCGCAGCGTTGTGCGCCGGTCAGTGCCCAAGGGCAGCGTCCTCTTCGCCGCCGGGCAGACCGCTATCGCGGCAACCGAAATCCCCACCGGTTGGCACGTCATCGGCCACACTGATTTCGCAAATTTCGACGTTGCGGCGCTGCCACCCACCACGCTCGCTCCCGGTGACCAGCTCGTATTCGAGGCGCTGGCATGAGCCCAGTTCTGACCATTTGCCGGGCCGCCCCGCTCAGCACCATTCAGGATGCAGGGCGCTTCGGCATGCTACCCCACGGCATCAGCGCCTCGGGCGCCATGGATGCCGGCGCTTTTCGGCATGCAGGCGCGTTGGCCGGCGCTCACAGCAATGCCGCCATCGAGTTCACCGCCGCAGGGCTCGACATCGAGGTCAGCAAGGGTCGCTTCGTTGCAGCCATGGCCGGCGGCAGTTTCAGGGCCGCGCATAACGGTGCACCTTTAGCTTGGCCTGGACGCGTCGAGCTGAAGGCCGGCGACAAGCTCTCCATCACCCCTGGCGAATGGGGCAATTACGGCTATCTGCGTTTCGACCGCAATTTCGATCTGCCTGTCGTGATGGGAAGCCTCTCAACCAGCACGCGAGCGATGATCGGTGGCCTGGATGGCCGCGCGCTGAAGGCCGGGGACGTGCTGACTCTGGGAGTCGTCGGCTCGTCGTTGAAAGACTCAGCCATCGAACCCCGACGCCATGACGGCCCCATCCGCGTCATCTGGGGCCTGCATGCCGACATGTTCGATCTCCCACTCCGCCGAGAATTCCTCACCGCCACTTTCGCCATCGCACCCCAGATGGACCGCATGGGCGTCCGCCTGACCGACCCAACAGGCATATTCGCCAAGGCAAAAATTCTGTCGCTGGTGTCCGACGCCGTGGTGCCGGGCGATATCCAGATCATGGGCGATGGCACGCCCGTCGTCTTGATGCGCGATCATCAGCCCACTGGCGGCTATCCGCGCATCGCCACTATCGCAAGCGTCGATCTCGACCGCTTCGCGCAGCTGCGACCGGGTGCCCCGGTTGCTTTCCAGTCCATCAACGTGGACCATGCGCACCAATTGCTGAGGAGCGGCGCGCAATGACCAGTATCGATCTCAATGCTGACCTGGGCGAAGGCATGGGGACCGACGAGGACCTGCTGGCCATTGTCTCCAGCGCGTCGATAGCCTGTGGCGGCCATGCGGGCGATGCGCCGACCATTCGGCACATCCTCAAAATCTGCAAGGGGCGCGGCGTGCGGGCAGGGGCCCATCCCGGCTATGCCGATCCCAAACGCTTCGGCCGCTTCCGCATTGTCATGCCGCTCGATCAATTGCTCGGCCAGATTCGCTCGCAACTCTTCCTCGTGCGGTTCATCGCCGACGAAGTTGGCGTGCCGCTCTCCTATGTGAAGCTGCATGGCGCGCTGGCAAACCAGACGGCCGAGGAATTGGCTTTCGCCGTCGGCATATTCTCCACCATTCAGGCGATGAATCCCAAAATGGCGGTGCTGGCGCTCGACAATAGCCAGCAGGTGCGGGCCGCCAAAGCCGTCGGCATGCCGCTGATCCGCGAAGCCTATGCCGACCGGGCCTATACGGCTGAAGGCCTGTTGGTGCCCCGCAACCAGGAGGGCGCCGTGTTGCACGACACGGACGCGGTGATCGAGCGTTGCCTGCGCCTGGCGCAAAAGGGCGAGCTGGTTGCCATCGACGGCACGGTGCTGAAATCCTCCGCCCGCTCGATATGCCTTCATGGCGACACGCCTGGCGCGGTCGATCTGGCGCGCGAAGTGCGCGATGCGCTCGAAGGCGAGGGGATCGAAATCGCGGCGGAGCCCCCCGAGCCGCCCACTGCGTAAAGTTTACCCTGGGCCTCCCTATGGGAGAGGTGAAATCGGCGGAATGCCTTTGGGTCGAAAGACCCAGGGTAGCTCGTGGCCGAAATCAGATGGCCAGATATTCGTGGCGCAGTTCGGTATTGTCCAACACCTCCTTGGCCGTGCCGGAAAAGGCGACTTCGCCGGTATCGAGGATCACAGCCCGGTCGGCCAGCTTGAGGGCCGCGACGGCGTTCTGCTCGACAATGATCGTGGTAATGCCCAGCGGCTTGATCGAATGCAGGATCCGTTCGATCTCCTGCACGATCACTGGCGCCAGCCCCTCATAAGGCTCGTCGAGCAAGAGCAGCTTGAGGTCGCGCGCCAGCGCCCGGGCGATGGCCAGCATTTGCTGCTCGCCGCCGGACAGTGTCGCGCCGTCCTGTTTGCGGCGTTCGGCAAGCCGGGGGAAGCTCTGGTAAATCTGCTCAAAGCTCCAGCCATTGCCGGGCGCAACCTTGGCGAGGGCGATATTCTCCTCGACCGTCAGGCCCGCAATGATGCGCCGATCCTCGGGCACTAACTGAATGCCCGCCCGCGCAGCCTCAAAGCTCTTCATCTGGTGGATGGGCTTGCCATCCAGCCAGATTTCACCCTGCCGCATCTGCGGATCATCGGTGCGGGCAATGGTGCGCAGCGTCGAGGTCTTGCCCGCGCCGTTGCGGCCCAATAGGGCCAGGATTTCGCCTTGCCGCACATCGAGCGAAATGCCCTGCACGATATAGCTCTCGCCATAATAGGCGTGCATGTCGCGCACCGAAAAGAACGGCCGCGTGGTCTCGATACTTGCGGCCTGGCTATTGCCGAGAATTTGGGTCTCCATGGCGATTGCACTCATCAATGGGTCCCTCCGAGGTAGGCTTCCTGCACCTTTGGATTGCCCCGCACCTGATCGGGCGTGCCATCGGCAATGATGCGGCCCTGCGCCAGCACGGAAATCTTGTCGGCCAGCGAAAACACCACATGCATGTCGTGTTCGATGATCACCTTGGTCATGCCGCGGCTTTTGATCTTCTTGAGCAATTCGATGGTCGTATTGGTGTCGTGGCGGCTCATGCCGGCGGTGGGTTCATCCAGCAGCAACAGGCGTGGATGCTGGATCAGGCACATGGCCAGTTCCATCCGGCGCTTGTCGCCACGGCTGAGGCTGCCGGCGGCCATATCGCGGCTGCTGGTCATGCCCACATCTTCCAGCATGTCCTGCGCCTCGGCGCGGATGCCGGTCTCACTATCGAGTGCGCGCAACATGTTGAGCTTGAACGCGCCATCGCGTTTGGCGAGCGCGGGGATCATCACATTGTGCAACACGCTGAGGTCCGAAAAGATCTCCGGCGTCTGGAACACCCGGGCGATGCCGAGCTGGTTGATCTCGAATGGCTTGCGACCGGTGAGGATCGCGCCATCGAACACCACGGTGCCGCTGGTCGGCGCCAGCTTGCCGATGATGACATTGAGCAGGGTGGATTTGCCCGCGCCATTGGGGCCGATAATGGCGTGGGTCTGGCCCTCCTCGACCTGCAAATCGATATCAGCCAGGGCATGCAGGCCCCCGAAGCGCTTGTGAACATCGGCAACGTGCAGAACGACATTGGGATTGGTCATCGGTCTGGTCCTATTCTGCGGGCTGCACTTGGGCGGGCGTATGCCGTGGCTTTTTGGGAGAGCGGTTGAACAGCGCCGCGATGCGCCGCACGCCCTCCATGATGCCGCCGGGCAGGAAGACCACGATGAGCACGAAGACCAGACCCAGCGTCAGGAACCAGCCTTCGCCCACGAACTTGCTGGCGATAGTAACCGCCACATGATCGGCTCCATCGGGCAGGAAGGCGAAGAAACGCATGAGAATGCCGTCATTGATGGCCGAGAAGATGTTCTCGAAATATTTGATCAGCCAGGCGCCGATCACCGGCCCGACAAGTGTCCCCGCGCCGCCCAGGATGGTCATCAGCACGACTTCGCCCGAGGCGGTCCATTGCATGCGCTCGGCGCCGGCCAATGGATCGGTGATGGCGAGCAGGGCGCCAGCCAGACCTGCATACATGCCCGAAATCACGAAGGCGGCGAGCGTATAAGGCTTGGTGTTGAAGCCGGTATAGTTCATGCGCGTCTGGTTGGACTTGATGCCCTTGAGCATCATCCCGAAGGGCGAGCCCGTGATGCGCTGGGCGATGAAAAAGGCGATGATGAGGAAGCCGGCGCAGAAGTAGAACCCGGCATACCCGGTGAGCGGGGCCCCGAACAAAGTGGGCGAGGGCAGGCCCGCAGGCGCCGCCGAGAAAGCGCGATCGAGATAACGCGGATCGGCCAGCGTGAGCTGCAGCCCGGTCTCGCCATTGGTGATCGGCGTCAGCACCGAATAAGCCAGATTGTAGCTCATCTGCGCAAAGGCCAGCGTCAGGATGGAGAAATAGATCCCTGAGCGCCGCAGGCTCACAAAGCCGATGGCAAGGGCAAACAGGCCCGAGATGACGATGGCAAAGATCATCGCCGGCACGGCGTCCATGCTGAGCAGTTTGAACGACCAGACCGCCGCATAGGAGCCGATGCCGAAAAACGCCGCATGGCCGAAACTGAGATAGCCGGTGAGGCCGAACAGGATATTGAAGCCCACCGCGAAGATGGCAAAGATGGTGAAGCGGTTCAACAGGTCGGGATAGGCGGCGCCGAACGGTTGCAGCCAGATCGGCATGGCGAGCACGACGATTGCGAAGCCGAGGAACAGCAGCAGGTCCTTGCGGGATATCACCAGCATATCACGCCTCCATCACGCCGCGCCGGCCGAGCAGGCCGCGCGGACGAACTAGTAGAATGATGACGGCGACGAGATAGATGATGATCTGGTCGATGCCCGGAATGAGGTCCTTGACCTGGGTCAGCGAGGCGAAGGATTGCAGAATGCCCAGCAGGAACCCCGCCGCCACCGCGCCGGGCAATGAGCCCATGCCGCCCACCACGACCACCACGAAGCTGAGGACGAGGAAGTCCATGCCGATGTGATAATTGGGCGGGAGCAGGGGGTGTACATGACGCCGGCCATGCCCGCGACCACAGCGGCCAGGCCGAACATGATGGTGAAGCGGCGGTCGATATTGATGCCGAGCAGCCCCACCGTCTCGCGGTCGGCCATGCCGGCACGGACCACCATGCCGAATGTGGTGAATTGCAGGAAGGCGAACACGCCGCCGATGATTACGGTGGCAAAGAGGAAATAGACCAGCCGCCAGATAGGGTAGGTGATGACGCCGGCCTGCATGCCCAGCCAGGCGCCGATATCGGCCGCGCCCCGCAGGTCGGCCGGCATGGGCTGGGGAATGGGATTGGGCCCGAAAACCGACTTGATGAGTTCCTGCGCCACGATGGCGAGGCCAAAAGTCACGAGAATCTGTTCGGCATGCGGGCGTTTATAAAAGTGCTTGATGATGCCGCGCTCAAGCGCAATGCCCACCAGTAGCATGATGGGAATGGTGACGATGAGCGAGACGGGAACGGAATAATTCACCAGCACCGCACCGAAATCGCCGAACCAGGCTTGCACCAGCGGCTCGCGGATTTCGAGCGGCGAACCCCAGGGCGATAGCTGTTCCGGATCGATGGTGACCGTCTCCAGCGTCAGGAATTGCCGCACCATGACGGCGCAGAACGCGCCCAGCATGAACAGCGCGCCATGCGCGAAATTGACGACGCCCAACGTGCCGAACACCAAGGTCAGCCCCAGCGCGATCAACGCATAGGCGCCGCCCTTGTCGAGCCCGTTGAGGAATTGCAGAAAGATGACTTCGAACATGGTCCGCTCCAGGCGATAGGCCGAGCTTAGGTGCGGCCCGCCCTTTCAAAGGGGCGGGCCGGCATGATCAACACATGGCTGCCGGCTCGGCCGGGCCGAGATCGCCGCCGAACATGGCGGGGTCATAGGCCACTTCCTCGCGCGGGATTTCCTTGAAGATGTTGAGCACGTCGAACTGGCTGGTCGGGTTCTCATTGCCGCGCACCACCAGCACATTCTTGATGCACTGGTGGTCTTCGGCGCGATACAGCGTGGGGCCATTGCCCATGCCGTCGAACTCGAAGCCTTCGAGGGCCTTGATCACCTCCGGCGGATAGAATGTGCCGGCGCGCTCGACGGCGTCCGCATAGAGCAATGCCTGCACATAGGCCGTGTGTGCCGCCTGCGAGGGCGGGGCGCCATAGGCCGCGCCGAACGACTTGGTGAAGGCCACGGTGCCCGGATCCTGCAGGTTCCAGTGCCAGTTCGAGGTGCCGAAAATGCCCTTGACGTTGTCGCCGGCGCCTTTGGCCATCAACTCGGAGATAAGTGGCGTGACGATCTGGAAATCCTTGCCGTTGGCCTGCCGGTCGCGCATGCCGAACTGCACCGCCTGGGTCAGCGAATTGACCATGTCCGTGCCGTAATGGTTGAGGATCAAGACGTCCGCGCCCGAATTGAGGATGGGCGTCAGATATTGCGAGAAATCCGCCGCGCCCAAGGGCGTGCGTACGGCTTGCACCGTCTGCCAGCCGAGTTTTTCGGTGGCCGCCTTCATGGATTCTTCCTGGGTCCAGCCCCAGGTATAGTCGGCGGTCAGGTGATAGGCGCGGCGATCAGCGCCATATTCGTTGACAATGGCCGGGGCTAGCCCGATGCCGGACTGATAGGCATTGAAGAAGTGGCGGAATCCGTAGCGCTTCTTGTCCTTGCCGGTCGTGTCATTGGAATGGGTGAGACCCGCCATGAAGATGACGCCCATTTCCTGGCACAGGCCCTGCACGGCAATGGCCTCGGCAGAGGACGATCCGCCGGTGATCATCACCGCGCCGTCGCGCTCGATCATGCGGGTGGCGCCGGCCCGGGCCACGTCGGCCTTGGTCTGGCTGTCCGAGGTCACGAAGGCGACCTTCTTGCCCAGCACGCCATTGCCCTTGAGGGCGGTGGGCGTGAGCACGCTGATCAGCCCGCCATCACCCTCGCCATTGAGGTGCTGGATGGCCAGCTGATAGGCCTTTTGCTCATCGGCGCCTTCTTCGGCATAGGCGCCGGTAAGCGGCAGGTTGAGCCCGAATGTAACGGTGTCGCCGGTGGGGTTGTTGCAGAACTCCTGCGCCCAGGCGCCACGGCTGAAAACTAGCGGCGCCACGCCGGTCGCGAGAATACCGGCCAGGCCGGTTTGCAGCACACGGCGACGGCTGGGGCCGCGCTTGAAAACTGTCATCGATTTCCTCCTCATTGGCGCGGGGTAATTGATGCATAGCCAATCACTCACCGCGTTGGGAGTATTTGCCGTCCCTGCAAACGCTGGCAATACAGCATTGTAATCGCAGCAATATTCTGTAAATTATTGCACTCGTCTGGCGCAATAATAGTCAATGCATTGACAGAGCGCCGGCTGGGAGGGCTCTTCTCATGCGCGCGCCAATTGGCTTTCGCATCAGCAGTCGCCGGAAATCGTTGAAGATTTCGCAGGCGGCGCTGGCGCGTTTGATCGGCATTTCGCCGAGCTATCTCAACCTGATCGAAAACAACAAGCGTGACATCGGCGGGGCTCTGCTCAATCGCGTCGCCCAGCATCTACATATCGATATCGACGAGCTGGCCGGCCGCGCCGAGCAGAAGCTGCTGCAAGACCTCGAAGAAGCCTTTGCCGACCCTATGCTTGAGTCGCTGTCCTTCCGCCCCGACGAGCGCCGCGAACTGGTCGCCCAATACCCCGCCAGCGGGGCGGCCCTGGCGCGCATGCACCGGGCCTATACAGGCGCCCAGCTCAGCGCCGATGCCTATGCCGATCGCCTGCGCTCGGACCCGCTATTGTCGCAGTTCCTGCACCAGATACTCTCGGGCGTAACCGCCATCCGCTCCAGCGCCGAAATCCTGGTCGACGTGCCCGATCTGGGCGAGGCCGAACGCCAGCAATTCCTCGCCGCCATCGGCCGCGAAACGCTGGCGCTGACCGACGTGGCCCGCAATTTGATCGGTCAATTCGACATTGCCCGCCGCGATAGAAGCGATATTTCGCCAGCCCGCGAGATCGACGATCTGCTGATCGAGCAGAACAATCACTTCCCCGAACTCGAAATCGCCGCCGACGCTTTGCGCGACGAGATCGAGCAAGCCGGCCCCTTCGGCATGGCCACCCTGACCCAATTGCTGGAGGAACGCTTCGGCATCAGCGTCAACATCGGCGGCACTGCACCCGAGGGTTTTCCCGGCCAATACCGGTTCGACGGCCAGCAGCGTATCATGTGGCTGCAAGGCTCGACCAAGCTCGCCACCCGCCAATTCCAGCTTGCCCGGCTCTTTGGCGAACTCGCCGCACCAGACGCGATTGCCCAGCAACTCAAGAACGCCCGGCTCTCATCCCCCGTGGCGCAACGCCTCGCCTCCCGCGCCTTGGGCTCGTACCTCGCCGGCGCGATGATCCTGCCCTATGGCCGGTTCCGCCAACATGCTGAGGCGGCGGCCTATGATATCGATCACCTCTGCCAGATCTACCACGCCAGCTACGAGCAGGTCGCCCAGCGGCTGGTGACCCTGCGGCGGCCGGGCGAGGAGGGCGTACCCTTCGGCTTCCTGCGCTCGGACCCCGCCGGGCGGCTTACCAAGCACTTTCCCTTGCCGGGCCTGCTGCTGCCCAATAGCGGCCATGCCTGCCCGCTCTGGGCCATCTATGGCGCTTTCCGCACGCCCGAAACGCCGGTTCGGCAAGTGGTCCGCTTCTCCGACGGCTCCCGCTACCTGTTCATCGCCCGCACCGTGCAGCGCCGCACGGCTTCTTTCCGCGAACAGGCACCCACCGCGTCGATCATGCTGGCCTGCGACGTGCTGCATGCCGACCGCACTATCTATGGCTCGGGTCTCGATCTCTCCGACACATCCGCGGACGTTCCCGTCGGCCCCAGCTGCCGGCTCTGCACGCGGCGTGAATGTCCGAGCCGGCAGGAGGAAGCGCTTTCACCAACGGGAGCGAATGGGGAAATCCGCGCTCCACTGCTGCCCCCGGGTTTTCAGCTTGGCGATTCCAGCTGATTGCGCTTTAGTGTCGCGATCTGCGGAGGGGAGACTGCGGATATGAGGGGGAAATTTGGCAATCGACATACTCATTGCCGAGGATGAGCCGAGCATTCTTGAATCGCTCGATTTCATCCTGCGGCGTGCTGGCTGGACGATCAGTTCGGTCACTGATGGCGAGGCGGTACTCGAAGGCGTGCGCCGGCTGCAACCGCGCGTGCTGGTGCTCGATGTGATGCTGCCCAAACGCAGTGGCTTCGACGTGCTCAAGACCATTCGCGCCAGCGCCGATACGCGCCTGCTGCCGGTGCTGATCCTGACGGCCAAGGGCCAGCAGCAGGATAAGCGCATCGCCGAGGAGCTGGGGGCCAACGAATTCGTCACCAAGCCCTATGCCAATGCCGACGTCGTTGGGGCCGTGCGGCGCCTGCTGGGTAATCATGGCCGAGCGGCGTAAGCTCGAAGCCGCCATGCTGGTGCTGACCGTGTTCGGCACGCTGCTGATCGTGCCGCCCTTGGTCTATATCTTCAGCCAGCCCATCAGCCATTTCGGCGTGCCGCAGGTCGTCATTTATCTGTTCGCCTGGTGGGCGCTGATTATTGCCGCCACGGCGCTGCTGACCCATTGGATGCCGCGCGACAGCGTCGATCCCGGGGAGCGCGACTAATGCTCTCGGCCGACTTCGTCATCGCCACGGCCGTTGCCTATGTGGGCCTGCTCTTCGTGCTGGCCTTTTTCGGGGACCGCCGCGCCCGCGAGCGGAAGAAATCGTTCCTCCATTCCCCCGCCGTCTACACGCTCTCCATCTCGGTCTATTGCACCAGCTGGACCTTCTATGGCGCGGTCGGCAATGCGGCCCGCAGCGGGCTCGAATTCCTCACCATTTATCTCGGTCCCACCATAGTATTCGTCGGCTGGTATTTCGTGCTGCGGCGCCTCGTGCGCATCAGCCATCTCCAGCGCATCACCTCGGTCGCCGATCTGCTGTCCTCCCGCTTCGGCAAGTCGAGTCGCCTTGCCGTGCTGGTCACCTGCATCGCGGTGATTGGCATCGCGCCCTATATCGCCCTGCAACTCAAGGCCGTGACCTCCTCCATCCAGGCCGTCGCCGGAGCCTCCGAATTCGGGCAGGGGAGCCTTGCCGGCATCGACGATGTGGGTCTCGCGCTCGGTGTCGCGGCGGCCATGGCGCTGTTCACCATTCTGTTCGGCACACGCCATGTCGACGCCAAGGAACAGCATCATGGCGTGGTCGCGGCCATCGCCTTTGAGGCCGTGGTGAAGCTCGCCGCGCTCCTCGCCGTCGGCATATTCGTGGTTTTCATCGGCGGCGGCTTCGAGGCCATCTTCCGCAATGCGGCCGAGCAGGGCTTCACGCTCGACGCCGAAAACACCTTCGACGATCGTTGGCTGACCACCCTTGGCCTCTCCATCGCCGCCATCGTCTGTCTGCCGCGCCAGTTCCAGGTGACTGTGGTCGAAAACTCCGACGAAAACCATCTCCGCGTCGCCGGCTGGGCCTTCCCCGCTTACATGATGCTGATGAGCATCTTCATCCTGCCCATCGCGCTCTATGGGCTGACGACGATGCCCGCCGGCGCCAATCCCGACATGTTCGCGCTCACCCTGCCCATGGCCGCCGGCCAGAGCGGGTTGGCCCTGTTCGCCTTTATTGGCGGCTTCTCGTCAGCGACCTCCATGATCATCCTCGAATCCATCGCGCTCTCCATCATGGTGTCCAACCACATCGTCATGCCCATCGTGCTGCGGCTCACCCCCAGCGGCCGGGACGGGCAGGGGGTCAGCCACCTGCTGCTGGTAGCGCGGCGCTTCTCCATCGTGCTGATCCTGTCGCTGGGGTTTTTCTACTTCTTCTTCACCCGCGACTCCGACGCGCTGGCCCCGATTGGGCTGATCTCCTTCACCGCCATTGCCCAATTCTTCCCCGCCGTCCTCGCTGCGCTGTTCTGGCGCGATGCCTCGCTCAAAGCCGCCACCGCCGCCATCGCCGCAGGCTTCGTGATCTGGGTCTGGAGCAGCTTCCTGCCGTCGTTCGAATCCGTCTCGCCACAGGTAGCCGAATTGTTACGCGACGGCCCCTGGGGCATTTCCTGGCTGCGGCCCGAAGCCCTGTTCGGCCTGGACGGTTTCGACCCGCTCACCCACGCGGCCTTCTGGAGCCTGTCGCTCAACACCTTCATCCTGGTCGTGGGTTCGCTCCTGACCAGCCAGTCGACGCTCGAACGCATCCAGGCCAATGTCTTTGTCGACGTGTTCCGTCGCGGCAATATCGCGCCGCGCAATTTCATGCGGGGCGCCGCCACGGCCAACGACCTCTATTTCGTCGCCGAGCGCGTACTGGGCGAACGCCGCGCTGCTGCCCTGTTCGAAACCGCTGCGCGGGAGAGTGGGGTGGAGCCAGCCATGCTTGAGCCTTCGCCCGAATTTATCGGCCGGTTGGAGCGCGAACTGGCCGGCTCGATCGGCGCGGCCTCGGCCCATGTCATGCTGTCCAAGGTGGTTTCCGGCGTCGAAGTCTCGCTCGAAGAGGTCATGCAGATGGCCGACGAAACCCAGCAGGTCATCGAATATTCCCAGCAATTGGAAAAGACCTCGGCCGAGCTGCGCTCCACCGCCCAACAGCTTGAAGACGCCAATGCCCAGCTCCGCGTGCTCGACACCCAGAAAGACGATTTCCTCAGCCAGGTGAGCCACGAAGTCCGCACCCCGATGACCTCGATCCGCTCCTTCTCGGAAATCCTGCTCGACAAGGGTGAACTCGATGAGGAACAGCGCCACCGCTTCGTCTCCACCATCCACCAGGAGAGCCTGCGGCTGACCCGTCTGCTCGACGAAATCCTCGATCTCAGCGCGCTAGAACGCGGCGAACGAACGTGGGAAAATGTCCCCACCGACGCCGAGGCGGCATTGGAACGCGCCCTGTCAGTTTGCGACGCGCTGCTGCGCCAGCGCGGCATGCGCGTCGAGTTCGGCAGCCGGGCGCGAGCAACCATGGTGGACGGGGATGGCGATCGGCTCTGCCAGGTCTTCATCAACATCATTTCCAACGCCGTGAAATATAACGACGCCGAAAGCCCGATCCTGCGCGTCACTTCATCCACCCGCGCCGGTTTCTATGTCGTGGAAATAGCCGACAACGGCCCCGGCATCGGCAAGGCCGAACGCGGTCTGATCTTTGAAAAATTCTCGCGCGGACAGCATGGTTCAGCCGATCAAAGCGGCGCCGGCCTAGGCCTCGCTATCAGCCGGCAGATCGTGGCCCGCATGAACGGTTCGCTGGATCTGGTCGCCGGCCCGCTTCCCGGCGCATGTTTCCGCGTGCGGCTGGCCGTGCTGCGCTAATCGTGGCCGTGATCGGGAATGTTGAGGACATGCCCGCAAGCCTTGCAATGCACGGCGTCTGGATCGTGCTTTTGCAGCCCGCATTGCGGGCAGGGGAAGTGAACCTTGTATGGCCGAAAGATCGACTGAGCCAATCGCACGAACAGCGAAATGCCGATGATCATGATGACGATCGAAGCCAGCTTGCCCCAGGTGCCGGGCAGGACGATATCGCCAAACCCCGTCGTGGTGACCGTGGCTACGGTGAAATAGAGCGCATCGACATAGCCCGCTATGCCGGAATCCTCATTGGCGAAGGCGGTGTAGACAAAGCCGGTCACCACGAAGAGGAAAACCAGCAGGTTGATTACCGCCTGCACGGTGGGCTGATAGGTCTCCAGCCCGCGCTTGCGCAGCGGTCGCCAAAACGAACTGGACCGCGTCAGCGTCCACAGCCGCATGATGCGCAAAAAGCCTAGATTGACCAGCCAGGTCGGCGCCAGCAGCGTCAACAGGATGAAGATGTCGATGATCACCGGAAATTGCCGCATCCAGCGCAGCACATCGGTGGAGGCTAGCGCGCGGGCGATTAGGTCTGCCGCCAGCAGCGCGGCGATCGAATAATCGATCCACAGGAACGAGGCATTCTCGCGCAGCAACGGGGTGAGAATGAAGAAGACGATGATGGCCAGATCGACAATCAGCGCCGCGGCCTGGAAGCGTTGCGCGGTGGGCGATTGACCATGATAGAGCAGGCGCAGGGTGGACCGCAGCCGGGCAAAGCGACTCTGGGGAGCCTCGTCGGTCGTCTTGCTCATGCGTCCTCAAAACCAACACCGGGAGACGCTACTTGTCACGCCAAACCAGCTGGCGCACAAGAGTCTTCCCATTCGGGAACAGACAATCAGGATAAGTTCGATGACCATCTCGATGTACGGCATGACAGTGCCGTTCTTCACGCGCATGTTGACCAATCTGCTGGCAATCATGGACAAGGCCGACGCCTATGCGGCCGAGCGCAATTTCGACACCGGCGTGCTCGTCGCCTCCCGCCTGGCGCCCGATATGCTGCCCTTCCGCAGCCAGCTGCAGATCGCCACCGATCATGCCAAGGGCTGCGTATCGCGCCTCTCCGGCCAGCCCGTTCCGTCCTGGGCCGATGACGAAGCCACGTTCGACGAGCTGCGCGCTCGCCTGCGCAAGACGCTCGACCTGCTGGCAACGGTCAAGCCGGAAGACCTTGAAGGCTCCGACACCCGTCCGGTCACCCTCAAGCTCCGGGCCGGCGATGTCACCCTGTCAGGTGAGGACTATGTCGTGCAGCGGGCGCTGCCCAACTTCTTTTTCCACGTCACCACGGCCTACGCCATCCTCCGGCACAATGGCGTGCCGGTCGGCAAAAGCGACTATCTCGGCTGATCGCCGCTAGGGAGTAGTAGGCGAATTCGGGCCGCCTGGCGCCGTTGGGGTGCTGGGCGTGTTCGGATTGGATGGGGTGCTCGGCGTGTTGGGCGTCGTCGGTGTGCTCGGCGCGTCACTGTCGTCATCGGACCGGTCAGACGAATCGCCCAGGCTGTTGATCGACTCGGCAGTTCCAACATCCTGGCACCGGCCGGCGCCGCTGATGCGGAAATCGGGCAGCAATTGCCGCTGCAACCGCGAATAGCCGAAGCCGGCGATCACCTGCGGCCGCCTTGTGTCCTGCATGGATAGACCCGCCGCGCCGCTGGAATTTGCGTAGCCCACGGCGCAGCGCTCAGCCAATTGAGCACATTGCCCGGCATTGCGGCAGAGCTGCAACGCGCCCTCATAGAGCATGACAAGTGTCTGCTGGCGGGTAACGATCAGATCGAACGCGGTGCCGCGAACCGCGATGGCCGCAGTGGGGGTTTCGATCGAATAGGCCGATTTCGGACTATTGCCCGAGATAAAACGAAAGCTGCCGCCCAAGGCATTGATCGCCAGCTTCCTGGCGGTATTCGGCCCCGACAGCAGATAAGTCTCGATCAGCAGCGAACTGCCCGGTCCAACGACCAGCCTGGTGCCATCGGCAAAAACGATCTGCACCTGGCCCGAACCGCCGGTGACGATCAGTTCGCCCACCGAAACGTCGCTGCCAACTTCCAGAATCCGGTCGCTTGAACTGATGCGCGCCACCGCGTCCGGCTTGACGCCCACGGCCGTACCCTCACCCGCCGCATTGGCCGCTGGAACCAAAATCAGCGCAAAGGCCAAGCCGATGACGATAAACAGTATTCGGGTGATGATCATTGCACGATCTTTCGCATTACCCTGGAACAGGCAAGTCAATCGGCGCCGCACACCTTTCATTGATAGCAGACAATTCTTGGCCCGAAAATCCGCCGGAGCCCCAGACTGCTGCGCAAGCAGCGGGAAAACATTGCCGCGGCGCGCTGCAAACGCTATTGGCAGATTCCGCGACACCACGAGGCATCCATGAAACTGGCATTTGTCATCCCGGCGTATAACGAGGAAGCGCTGATCGGCAAATGCCTGCAATCCGTGGTCGATGAGGTCGCGCGCGCCGGCGCCGACGCCGATATCGTGGTCGTCAACAACGCCTCCACCGACCGCACCGGCGAGATCGCCCGTAGCTTTCCCAGCGTCCGCGTAGTCGATGAACCGCAAAAGGGCCTGGTCAATGCCCGTGACGCCGGCTTTGCCGCCACCAAGGGTTTTGACCTGATCGCCAATATCGACAGCGATACCGTGGTGCCCGAAGGCTGGCTCGATACGGTCATCGCCGAATTCGCCAAGGACCCCAAGCTGGTCTGCCTCAGCGGCCCCTATGTCTATTACGACATGAGCCGCTTCAATCGGTTCCTGGTGACCATGTTCTATGGCCTCACCTATCTGATCTACGTGTTCAACCGCTTCATCCTGCGGGTGGGCTCGGTGGTGCAGGGCGGCAATTTCGTGTTCAAGCGCGCCGCCTGGGAGCAGGTCGGCGGCTATGATCGCACGATCGAATTCTTCGGCGAAGACACCGACGTGGCAGTGCGGCTGTCCAAGGTCGGCGGCGTCAAATGGACCTTTGCGCTGAAGATGAAGACTTCGGGCCGCCGCCTCGAGCAGGAAGGCGTATTCCGCACCGCGGGCACCTATACGCTTAACTTCTTCTGGGTCACCTTCCGCGGCAAGCCAGCCACCAAGAGCTACACCGATATCCGCCCGCATTAGGGCCTTCACCTCGCGCTAACGCCTGCACCCATTTTACCGCGGCCTTAGGATTTCCTCTGCTAGGCTTGTTTACCAAGCCGCATGGGGCGGCGGAGGCGCGGGCGCTCCATGCCGATTTCCTCGCAATTTCCAACGCTGGTCGCCGCTGCGCGCAATAGCGCGCTTGAGGCGCTGGCCTTGCAGCCGGGGCAGGTCATCGCCGCCAAAGTCCTCGGCCCTGCGCCCAATGGCGGCACCCAGGTGCAAATCGGCGACCAGATGCTCAATCTGGTGCTGCCAATTCCCACCAAGCCCGGAATGGTCCTGCAATTGGAGGTCCAGGGCAGCGGCAGCCAGCAACGCCTCGCGCTCCAGCCGCTTCCCGCGCCCGTCCAACCCGGCACCATCCCCGCCGCGCCGCTGCCAGTTCAGGTCAGCATCCCACTGCCAACCATAGCCGTGCCCACGACCCTGCCGCCGACTACATTGCCGGCCGTATCGGTGCCGATCGCGCCAGTTGCGGCGGCCCCAATCCCCGCCCCAACCTTGCCCGGTTCAGCGCCTCAGGCGGCGCCCCCACCAGCGTTCGTGCCGCCACAGGGCGCAGTGCCGCTTGCACCTGTCGCAACAACAACGCCCCAGCAACCCGCCGTAGTGGCGCAACCCCAGGGCCAGGTCCCACCGTCCCTGGTGTCTCCACCAGCCGTAGCCAATCTGTTACCAATCTCATCCCCCACGCCAACCATCCAGCAAGCGCCAACCACCCTCGTGGCTCCCGCGGTCCCCGCGCCTGCCATAGCCCCAGTTACCGCCAAGCCCACGCCGCAGCCAGCCATCTCGTCGCCCGCGACCAACGCGCCAATTCCCGCCAGCCCGGCACCACAGCCCCCAACCACCCCCCAGGCCGCATTGGCGCAGATGGTCCAGACCTCCGCTCAACGGCAGGGCAGCGTGGCCGCACTCACTGCTGCCGTGACTGCAATCGCCGGGAAAGTCGCGTTGCCGGAACCCGTGGCGCGGGCCGCCCAGCAGGTGCTGGCTGGGCGGCTGTCTTTAAACGCACCGCTCAATGGTGCAACCTTGCAGAAAGCCGTCCTCAGCTCCGGCATCTTTCAGGAAAGCGCCTTGGCTGCGGGCCGCGTGCCGGACCAGACCGACATGAAATCGGCGCTGTTGACCCTGCGCCAGACGCTGACCAATTGGCTTGGGCAACAGGCGGCGCCGATAGCAGCGGCAATGATGGCGCCGCCGGTTCGTGGCGGTGTATTGCGGGCCCGCTCGGCGCATGAACCTTCTGGCATTGATCCGGCCGCCACGTCGGAAGAAGCCGGCAAAATGCTGCTGGAGCGCACCGACGCTGCCTTGTCCCGCATGCGTCTGCATCAGCATGCGTCGCTACCTGATCCCACTGGTAAGCCGGGTGGGGACTGGAGCCTTGATTTGCCGGTGCTGATCGGCAACCACCAGACCCTGCTGCAAATGCAGATCCACCGCGACGGCAAAGGCAATGCCGAGCAGGACGGCGAGCGCGGCTGGCAAATGCGCTTCGCCCTCAATCTGCCAGCGCTTGGCGAAGTGGGCGCGCACGTCTCGTTGCGCGGTGAAGCCACCGGCGTCATGCTCTGGGCCAGTGAGCCCGAAACCGCCGTCATGCTGGAAAGTGAATTACCGCAATTGCGGGGCGCCCTTGCGGCCACTGGCCTGCAGCCTGGCGCCATCATCGTGCGTCGGGGCGAGCCTTCCGCCGCCCCTGCGCCATCCGGCCATTTCCTGGATGCCCAGACGTGAGCGAGGACATCAAACCGCGCGCTCTGGCTGTGGCGCTGCAATATGAGAAAGGCACCAGCGATGCTCCGCGCGTCATCGCCAAGGGCAGGGGATTGGTGGCCGAACGCATCATCGCCATGGCGCAAGAGCATGGCGTGGTCATCGAAGCCAATCCGATGCTTGCCGAAGCCCTGAGCGGGGTCGAGCTAGATGAAACCATTCCGCTCGAGCTCTATGAATCGATCGCCGTGGTGATCGGCTATGTCTTGCGCCTGAGCGCCAAGAAATAGCCCCGCAATCCAATGGATCGCGGGGCCAGAGTCTCAGATCGGAAACGGTGCTGTTACTGAACGCCGAGCATCTGCTTGGTGGCCTGCTCAGCCATGTCGGCAGCCTGCTTGATCTGCTCTTCGGACAGGCCCTGGGCCTTGCCGGCGTCTTCAGCAGCCTTGCGGGCAGCGGCGATCGTTTCGTTCTTCTGTTCGGGAGTCATGCTGGCAGCCTGAGCCTGCACCGCCTGCATGGCCTGCTCCGGAGTCATCGTGGCGGCACCGGCAGCGGGAGCCGCGGGTGCTGCTGCGGGAGCGGCAGCCGGCGCAGCGGCCGGCGCGGCAGCGGGTGCCGTGGTCTCGGTCGTGGCCGCAGGTGCGTCCGGAGTCTTCGGATCACTGCATGCGGCCAGCGCAAACATGGAAAGAGCGGCCAGCGGCAGCAGGAACTTTGAATTCATCGACAATCTCCCATAAATTTTATGATGTTAGGTCTATAGATCACCGCTTCGTTACCGCACGAAGCTGGACGAAATTCGGTCAACTTTGCGGCATCTTCGCGGCAGCTTGAATTCTTTGCATAGATCGTAGTTTCCGCGCGGTTGCAACATCGGATGGTGTTTCCCATTTCCTTGTTACGACGAGATGTCAGGGAGCCCGACAATGCTGAATCAGCAGGAACGCGACGCCATAGACGACCTGTTCGACCGAATCGAAGCAGCGGCCAGCAAAAGCCCGCCGCGCGAAGCCGAGGCGGAGGCCTTGATCCAGCAGCGTCTGCGCGACTATCCGCCGTCTCCCTACTATATGGCCCAGACCATTCTGGTTCAGGAACAGGCCCTTCGCGCCGCGCGCGAGCGCATTGAGGAACTGGAAGCACAGCAGCAACCCAGCGGCGGATTTCTCGGTGGTCTATTTGGTGGCGATGAGCCAGCCCGGCCCAGCCGACGGGCGCGTGGCCCTTGGGATCAGCAGGGCGGCGACAGGGATGTTGGTCGCGGGCAGGGTGGCGGCTTTCTGGCCGGCGCGGCGCAGACAGCGCTGGGCGTGACGGGTGGTCTGCTGCTCGGCTCGGCAATTGCTGGCATGCTGGGCGGCGATGCCAACGCATCCGAATATCAAGCCGACCAGCCGCTGGAGGCTACGCCGGACGAAACGGACGCCGGTGATGCCGATTTCGGCGGCGACGACGATTTCGATCTGGGCGGCGACTTCTAGGCTAAGCCACGGCAGCTAGTACTTTTCGTAGAACTCGTTGCCGCCAGCTTCGAGCACGTAATGCATATTGTTGTACGGGAAGCGCAGGCCGGCGGTGTGGAAATGCTGCGCATTCTGCACGCCGGGATGCCGCGCGCCGCGCAGCACCTGATCGGCAACCTGCGAGGCCAATACGGCCCCGCTATCGGTCATCTTCTTGGTCAAGACGCCTTGGGCGAACTGGTTCTTTTGCCCCACCACGCCACAGACTGACTTGGGATAGCGGGCATCCTGCAGACGGTTCATCACCACGGTGCCCACTGCCAGCATGCCTTCAGAGCTCGAGCGGTTGGACTCGAAATACATTGCCCGCATCAGGCATTCTTTTTCGCTGAGCTGGGCCATGCCGAAATTGAGGCCGAGGAAGCTACAGCCCCCCAGACTGGTCGCGACGACAGCCAAAGCGGCGACGCGCAAAAGCGCCTTCGACGTAAAGTGCATGGGTCATCTCCGGTCTGTTGCATTGGTGCAAGTTTGACCGAAAATGACTCTGTACGATTAAGGAA
Organism: Devosia neptuniae; assembly: GCF_025452235.1. Classification (NCBI taxonomy): domain Bacteria; kingdom Pseudomonadati; phylum Pseudomonadota; class Alphaproteobacteria; order Hyphomicrobiales; family Devosiaceae; genus Devosia; species Devosia neptuniae. Next base: position 3,603,482 of record NZ_CP104965.1, on the reverse strand, counting down.
ACGGTGACTGGCACGGTTAGCAAAGCCTTAATGCTGCTAATCGCGTCGGAAAACGAGCGCCGAGAGTAGGGCAATCGTGCCCAGGGCGATGATCAGCGGCACCGGATGGTCCCGCGCGGCACGGCTCGCAACGCCTGCCTGCCGGCTTACCTGCTTGGCAACGGCCGCCCCTTGGTGGCGCACTTCATTGGCCAAGGCCAACGCATTGTGCTGCACGTCATGCAGCCCATGGTCGCTATAATCGCTGACCGCATCGGCAATGCCGGCGATTTCCTTGCGCAGGGCCGCGATCTGCCGGACGAGGTTATCCGAGATGTCGTCGCCGGCCTCTTCAATCTGTTTGATAGCGCGTCTTGCTGAAGTTGCCATTGTGACTTTCCCATAGTTTTTACTGTCCCCGATCAACTCGGCCTCGCGCCAATGGTTCCGGCAGCAGGACAAATGGCCGTATTGGCGAATTGCCGAAATTGCGCTACGGGCCTTGGAAAGTCAGATTGAAACACCAGCTATAGTTCAACGCGACGGCAACAAGGGATAGCCCATGCGCAGCAAGAGCCACGCCCGTCTCAACCGGCAATTCGACAAGATACAACGCCGCGCGCCCGGCTTCGCCGCTGGTTGGCTCGAACGTGTGCGTCGCCCTGAAGCGCGCTGGATTCGTATTCCGCTCGGCTTCCTGCTGGTCCTTGGGGGCATATTCAGCTTCCTGCCGGTCCTGGGCCTCTGGATGCTGCCGCTGGGCCTGCTGCTCCTGGCGCTCGACCTGGTCTTCCTGCAGGGGCCGGTCAACCACGCCATCGTCCGCGGCACCCGCAAATGGTCCACTTGGCGCCGCGCCCGCCGCGACAAGAAGGCGCAGACCGGAAACTAGGGCCCTCGGCCGTATGCCGCTTCGATCGTATCGACGGCGGCGGCCAGCTTTTCGTCGATGATATACAGATATTGCGTCCAGTCGGCCAAGTGGTTCAGTTCCGCTACCCCGTCGGAAATGCCGCGCAGCGCCAGCAAAGGCACCTCAAAGCTCTGGCACGCCCGTAAGGTGGCATAGGTCTCCATATCCACCATGTCGGCTTCGATAGCATCGTAAGCGGCACCTGAAACGACGTTGGCGCCGGTCGAAAGGCTGGCGCCTTTTAGCCCGTCGACCAGCGGAAACAGCGGCAAGACCGGTGGCAGATCGAGCAACGGCGTCTGGCCTTTGGCAAAACCCAGTGCCGAGGCATCCATGTCGCGATAGCTCACCGAATAGGCCTGGTAGACTTCGCATTGCTCCAGCGTGCGCGAACCCGCAGATCCCAGTGAAACAACCAGGCTAGGCAAGCTGCCCGCCGCTTTCGCCTCCGCTAGCGCCCGTGTCACCACGATTGCAGCCTCGACCGGACCAATCCCCGTCATCAGCGGCGTGATGCGTTCGCGCAGGTGAGGGCCGTATTCGGCCGGGGCGGCCATGACGTAGAGAATCGACATGGCCGCAAACTAGCACGCAACAGATTGGCGTTACCGCTTCGGTAACGCCGGCATGACAAAGTGAAGACACCTATGGCGGCGATCATGCCGTTCGTGTTCGTATTGAGTTCCAAAAGTGCGTTTCGCAGTCGTCGAGAACAGTAGTGATCCCGTCTCCGTCGAAGACGTAGAGGCCGAAGCCAGGCGCCGCCTGCGTTATCTCAAGCTCGATCAGTGGCGCACGCGCGAATTCATCACCGGGCGACCCATGCCCGAGGTCATCCAGCACCTCGCCCAGCAGATCGATCTGGCGTCACGCGCGATTTCGCGCATGTCGCCGATCCCGCCCGATTTTTACGACGACGTCTATTGGCCCCGCATGTGGGAAGTCGAATTTAGCCCGACATAAGCCGCCGCCTGGCTTAGTCAGCTGGGTCTTTGCGCGGCGCGTCCTTGAGCTTGTCGATCAGATAGGCGTGGGTCGCCTTGTTGGCGACGATGACGCAGCCGGTCTTTTCGTAGAATTCCGGCCCGCGCCCCCACCAATCGGTAACAATGCCGCCGGCTTCCTGCACCAGCAACACGCCGACTGCCCAATCGACCAGGCCCGATTCCTCGTAATAGCCAGTCAGCCGGCCCAGCGCGACATAGGCGCAGGAATTGGCGGAACTGCCGACAATACGCACCGAGCTGATCGGATCGCGGATCTGTTCGAGCCGCTGATAGAAGCCGGGAAAGGTGAACAGGCGTGAGGTCGCAAGGCCCGTGCCGACATTCATCAGGCCGATATCGCTCTGCTCGCTGACCTTGAGCGGCTCGCCATTCATGAAGGCACCTTCGCCCTTGATCGCGGTGAACATCTCGTCGGACACCGGATTGTAGAGCGCGCCGCAGACCGTCTCATTGCCACGCCGCAGGGCAATCGAGATGGTGTAATGCATGCCATTGATGAAATTGGTCGTGCCATCGATAGGGTCGACCAGCCAGCGATATTCGGGGTCCGTGCCCGTCACCGGGGCGAATTCCTCGCCGGTAAAGCTCCAGTTCGGGTAGCGCTCGAACAGGAATTTGCGGATGAGCTTTTCGGATTCCATGTCGGCTTCGGAGACAAAGTCCGCCGGTCCCTTGATGCCGATTTCGAGGTCGCGGAAGCGCTTGAAATAACCCAGCGTCAGCTCGCCTGCCTGGCGGGCAACAGCGACCATATCGGCGAGCACGGCATCGTAGGACTGCATATCTATCTCCAGGCCCATGGGCCAAATTATCCGGCAACGAGGGCCGCAAGGCCCTCGGGATCGTCCGTGGTGATCTGATCCACCTTGAGCGCCAGCAGCCGCTCAACGGCCACGCGGGAATCCGCATTCGCCGCCTTGATCGTATAGGCATCAATACGGCGACCATGCGCATGGAAGGCCGCGACAATATCAAAACCCTGCCGGTGCGCCTCCAGCACCAGCGGATAGGCGAGATAAATCATCTCGGCATTGGGCGAGGCCGCGATGGCGTCAGCCACAAAGCCCACAAAATCACGCGAAATGGCCAGGCGTTCCAGCGCGCCATCATGGCAGGGATCGTAACCGATCCGCAGCCCATCCACGCCCTCACTCAGCAATCGCACCGAGTCAGCATCTCCCGATGACAGGATCATGTAGCGAGCCACTGGGCCAACGCTGTCCTTGAACGTCTTGATCGCACGCTCATCAAGAACGCGGGCATCTTCCTTATAGTCGAGCTGCAGCAGCGCATCAGGATGCGCGCCTTCCTTGGCTAGCAACGCCGCCAAATCTTCCAGCAGCATGACCTTCTGCTCAAGCGGCTTGCCATCCTCATCGCGCAGATGGAACGTCCGCAATTGCGCGGCACTCAATTCAGCCACCTTGCCCGTGCCGGTGGTTTCCCGCTCAACGCTCAGATCATGCAGCACCGCATAGCCGCGGTCGGCATGGATGACGAGGTCCACCTCAACACTCGCCCCCAGCCGCATGCCTTCCAAAATCCGCTCTCCGGTAAAGGCCGGATCGCCCGCACGGCGACGGCCACGATGCCATTTCAGCCAGGTTTTGTGGCCATTGCGGCCGATAGTGATGGGATCGGTCATATCAGCTGCGATGAATGAGGTCGTGGTCACGGTAAGCGGCGACGGCGCGCGGCGTCAGTGTGACGGATTGCCCGGTCTTGAACAGATCGGGATGCGCAACCGACGCCTTGAGGCGCGTGGAATCCGGCAGTTCCAGATCAACCAGCCCATGGGTGCCGTAATCGGTCACCCGATGCACCTTCGCTTGGCCATTCTCGGCAACGGCCGTAAGGTCCAACGCTTCCGGGCGGATGGCCAGTATTGCCGGGCCATCGGCAACGGGCAGCGGAAAACTGAATCCGGCGCGGTTGAAAACGCCATTGGAAACGCTGCCTTCCAGCAGGTTCATCGTGCCGATAAACCCAGCCACAAAGGGCGTCCGCGGCTCGCGATAGACCACGTCTGGACGGTCGGCCTGCTCGATCTTGCCATCGCGCATCACCACAACCCGGTCGGCCATGGAGAGCGCCTCGTCCTGCCCATGCGTCACGAACAGCGTCGTAATCTTGAGCCGCTGCTGGATGTCGCGCACTTCCTCGCGCAGCCGCTCCCGCAAATGCTGGTCAAGGCTGGCAAAAGGCTCATCCAGCAACAAAATCTTGGGCTCCAGCACCAGCGACCGCGCCAGCGCCACACGCTGCTGCTGGCCGCCCGAAAGCTGGGTCACCGACCGCGTGCCATAGCCACCTAATCCAACCAGTTCCAGCACGCCTTCCACCCGGCGCTTGATCTCATCGGCGGGCAGGCGACGCAGCTTGAGCCCGAAAGCCAGGTTCTTGAACACATTCATATGCGTCCACAGCGCATGGCTCTGGAACACCATGCCGGTCGGCCGCTTTTCCGGCGGGAGATGCGTGATCTCCTGCCCATCAATGGTAATCAACCCGCTCGACGGCTGTTCAAAGCCGCCAACCATGCGGAGCAGGGTGGATTTGCCGGAGCCGGACGGCCCCAAAAGGCAAACCAACTCGCCATCGGCGACATCGAGGGAGAACGAATCCACGGCGCGCGTCGTGCTGAACACCTTGGAGACATCGGAAATATTGAGAACGGACATGAGACTTCCTAGCCGCCGAAACCGCGGGCAAACGATCCCGAATTGACCACGCGGCGCGCGAACAGCAGGGCAATGAAACTGGGCACCCAGAGCAACACCGACAGCACGGCGCCATATTGGATGACCGGCTGGTTGTTGATGAACGAAATCATCAGCACCGGCAGGGTGCGCACTTGCGGCGCGCCGATCAGCCAGGCGCCTTCGGTTTCGTAAAAAGTGCCAACGAAGGAGAGCAGGATCGCCGCCGCAATGGTCGGCCCGGCCTGGGGCAGGGTGATCGACCAGAACACCCGGAATGGCGAAGCGCCGACATCGCGCGCCGCTTCCTCCATGCGCCGGTCAACCGCCTGGAAGGCGGCGACCGGAATCCAGATCATAAACAGCAACGTGCCCACGAGCTGGATCAACACCACGCCCCAGAACGTGCCGATGAGGTTGAGTTGCAGGAAAATGCCGGCAATGGCGACCAGTAGGCCGAATTTGGGAAAGGCGTGCCCGGCGAGGAACGAGAAAAACAGCAGGTTCCGGCCCGGAAAATCCAGCCGCGCAAAGGCATAGGCCGCCGGCAGGCAGATGAGGGCGGACAGGAACGTCACCGTCGCCGCCAGCGTCAGGCTGGTGGTGATCGAGCTCCAGACATCGGCACGGGCCAGCGTCTGGTTCCAGAATTTGAGGCCGAATTCCTGCGGAATGACCGAGGGGTAGCGCCACACATTGGTAAAGGCCCATGTCCCCACCACGATGAGCGGGAACACGATGACCAGCGTCAGCACGACGGCAAAGACAATGCCGGTCCAGTCCCATTTCGGACGAGCGAGAGTGGCGGCCATCAGGTCGTCCTGTTCTTGGCGACGGAGCGCACATAAAAGAGCCCGAACACGATGCAGAACCCGAAGGTTACAACGGCTTGAGTAATGGCGGTGCGCGGCTCGAACAATTCGCGGAAGGTGCGCTGCATGAACGGCCCCATCATTTCCGGCGCCGCCGGCCCCAGCACATAGGGTAGGGTAAAGGCCGAGAAAATGCCGAGCACGGCGAATGAGATGGCGACAAGGATGGAATTGGAAATGCGCGGCAGGATGATGTGCCAGAGCACAGCAAAGCGCCCTGCGCCGACATCCCGCGCCGCCTCGATGGACTGGTTGGACACCGCGCCCAGCCCCGACAGCAGGATCAGCACGGTCAGCGGGATATTGTCCCAGACCAGGCCAATGACTGGCCCCCAGGGGGTGAGGTAGGGCGTGCGGATATGCGGCAGGCCGACCGAGTTGAGTAGCAAGTCAACGGTGCCATTGGGGCCGAGCACACGGATAAAGGCAAAGCTCAAAATGATCGAGGGCACGAACATCGGGAAGATGGCGAGGCCCTGCACATAGGCGGCAACGCGGCTATTGGAAAAGCGCAGATACAGCGCGATCGGCAGGCAGACGATCAGCAGCAGAATGGCGCAAACACCGGTGGTCCATAGCGTCAGCGACAGGTTTGACAGGCTATAGCCGTCGGAAAAGAAGAAGCGATAGGTGTCTACCGAAAAGGCGTCGCCTTCCGGAGTTTTGACCCAGAGCGTGGTGATGACAGCCGAAATGATCGGCCAGATCACCAGCCAGATCACCATCAGCACGGGAATAGCGACGAGCAAGAGGCCAATTGGCCTCTTGCGAGTTGCCGGCGCGGCCGCGATCGGGCCGGAGGTGACCGCTGTCACGAATTGGGATCCACGTTCGGAGCAACAGCACGATACCAGCCATCATTGACAGCCTTTTCCCAGTCGCCGCCGGGGAAGAACGGGATCGAGCTGGGGATGATATCCTTGAACTTCTCACGCAGGTCGGCCGAGACATAGTCCCAGGACACGCCGGGGAAACCACCCAGTTCAGTCAGCACGGCCGACTGGATTTCTTCACTGAGTACGAAATCGGACAGCTTGAGCGCCGCTTCCTTGTTCACGCCGTTGCTCAGCACGGCGATCTTGGTGAAACCGCCCGGCAGGCCGAGATCGGAGAGCTGAACCAGGCCTGTGGTTTCCGGCAGCACGCCCTGCGAAATGGCTGAAAGGGCCTGATCGGACCAGGTCGGGATCATGGTCACGGCCGACTGGCCGAGCAGCTGCAGCGACTGGGTATTGCCCGAAGTGTAGGCGCCGCCATCGAACAGGGACGGGGCCAGGTCCTTCAGGATATCCCATGCCGGGTTCAGCATGGCATCGCCGGTTTCCTGGGTGTAATTGTCGACGGTGAACTTGCTCGGGTCCTTGCCGTTCGCCTCGAAAATCGCGCGGCGCACGAAATTGCCGCCCGAGCCGCCCTTATTGGGACGGTTATAGATGAACTGGCCGGGGTTCGCCTTGATCCAGGCGACCAGGTCCGGCCAGGTCTTGGGCACATTGGCCGGATCGAGCTTGGTGGTGTCATAGGCCAGCAAAACCTGCGAGCCACGATAGGGCAGGTTGGTCGGCGTATCGAAAGCCAGCGGATTGATCTTGGAATAGTTGGAAAGGCCGGCTTTTTCGAAATCGACATAGAGGCCCTTGGCAATACCATCGACCGTCACGCGGGTGTCGAAGCCCTCGAAGATATCAGCCTGCGGATCGGCGCCAGAGGCCAGGGCCGCCAGAGCGCGGTCGCCAATCGCAGCGACACCGGCGCCATCGCCACCATCGACTAGGTTCAGCATCAGGCCGGGATTTGCAGCCTCGAACTTCGGCTTCACCACATTGGTCCAGAAGTCGAGCACGTTCTGATCCGAGCTGGTGTACCAGTCGATCGTGCCCTCGGCACCGAACGACATGCGGGGCAGCATAAGGGCGCCGGCGGCAGTGCCGGCAGCGAGCATGAAATCACGCCGTTTCATCGTTGTTGTCTCCCAAAGTCCGTTTTCGAACGGATGTTCCACTCGACGGTTTGTTCCGCCCGCAGATTTCATCGGTCTTGTGCCAATGCTGGAAGCAAGACTAACTACCCATTGCGAGCGTGTGCAAGTGGAAACCCGCTACCGGACACAACGTCTCGGCGGCCGCGTTGTAATCATAAGTTTGCGACGGTCGTGTAACAGCCCGCCGCTCGGCCGTTTGCAAGGACGGGTGCGGCGTGGCGTGGGCGCGGAATCCCACTGCACGCGTGCTCGATTTTGCGGCAATACGGGCGGCATGGCGCACCCTCACCCTCCGCGTTATTCGAACGTACCATCCGTATCGCTGTCGCAATGAAACGGATATTCCGTTCTTGTGGATAACTTTCAGCCCTGTCGCACTACCAGCAAATTGAAGTTGGGATCACCGAACTTGCCGAAGAGGCGCATCCACATCGGCACCAGTTCCTCCATGGCGCGACACGCTTCCAAATCCCCCAGATCAAGGATCGAGCGCCAGCCGAACGCGCGTAGCAAGGTCTCGACCTCCGCTCGGGCAGCCGCATCATTGCCGGCGAGAAAGACGCTGTGGTCCGCGCCCAGGCTGTCGGGATCCACCATGAGATGGGCGCTGACGCTGTTGAGTGTCTTGACCAATCGCACCGCCGGAAAGGCTGCCTGCAGCGCCTGGCCGAGCGGCATGGCGATGGGGCCGTCGACAGCCGCTTCGTAATTGCCGATATCGACGAGAATTTTGCCGTCCAGCGCGCAGCCCGTCAGGGAGGCGATGGCATGTTCGCCGGGCAGGGCATTGACGATCCATTCGCCGTGCTCGGCGGCTTCCTGGTGGCTCGCGACCCTGATGCCGGTTTCAGCACCGACGCGGCTCGCCTTGCCGCCCTCTAGCGATCGCGAGCCGAAGACCACATCATGTCCCAGCGCCTGCAGCTTGCCGCCAATAGTTGTACCGACCTGTCCGGTTCCCATCACACCAAATTTCATCGCTCCACCTCCTATTGCGAGTAGCGAGGTTAGCGCGATGTCGCGCCGGCGGAAACAGGCTCGCAGTTCACGAAGCGGTCCTTGCAGGATAGCTAAAAACGCATCGAATTGTGTAATCCGATAGTGACTCAAAACCGCTAGAACATAGGTGCAACCGGGCAAAGGTCATGACACCCACTCCCAAGATCGAGCGTCGCAAAGTGCCGCGTCAGGCCGCCAAGGTCGAAACCACCCTGGTGCATGAGGACGGCATTGTCCGCAAAACCGGCACGATCCGGAATATCTCGCCGGAGGGCGCTAAGCTGTCCTTCGCCTCAACCGAGGATATTCCCGACGCGGCCTATATCCTGATCCCTGATCGCCACCAGATCGAACCCTATCGCGTGGTCTGGCGCAGTGAAGACGAGGTTGGCCTGGCCTTCACCGCCATCGAGCCGGCCAAACCGGGTAAGTCCTGATCGCGGTAGCGCTTGCCTTCTGAGGCCGCTTCCCCTATATCGCCCCTGCGTTTGACTGCGTGTCAGCGCGATTTCACACACGAGACAGGCTTTTCGGGAAACTGAAGAACCATCCGGTGGCGGGAGACCGTCGCAATGTTTCGTGGAGGCATCAACCGGTAAACAAGGAGCAGCCATCATGGCACTGCCCGATTTTTCTATGCGTCAATTGCTCGAAGCAGGCGTTCACTTTGGTCACCAGAAGCATCGCTGGAACCCGAAGATGGAGCGCTATATTTTCGGCGTTCGCAATGACATCCACATTCTCGACCTGAGCCAGACCGTGCCGGCCCTGAGCCGCGCGCTGCAACTGATCTCGGACACCGTTGCTGACGGCGGCCGCGTGCTGTTCGTTGGCACCAAGCGCCAGGCCGCTCCCCTGGTGGCCGATGCCGCCAAGCAGTCGGCTCAGTATTATGTCAACTCGCGCTGGCTCGGCGGCACGCTGACCAACTGGCAGACCATCTCGAACTCGATCTCGCGTCTGCGCGAACTCGAGTCGCTGAGCGAAGACGAACTCGCGCTGCGCACCAAGAAGGAACGCCTGATGATGAGCCGCGAGCAGGAACGCCTTGAGCGCGACCTGGGCGGTATCAAGGACATGGGCAACCTGCCGTCCTTGCTGTTCGTCATCGACACCAACAAGGAATCCAACGCGATCAAGGAAGCCCGTCGTCTGGGTATCCCGGTCGTGGCTATCGTCGACACCAATTGCGATCCCGACACCGTCGATTACCCGATCCCGGGCAATGATGACGCGTCGCGCGCTCTCGAGCTCTATGTGTCGCTGGTCTCCAAGGCTGCGATCGACGGCATCGGCCGTTCGTCCTCGGCTCTCGGCGCGGATCTGGGTGCTTCCGAGCGCGCTCCGGCTGAAGACCTGCCGGCCGACGAAGCAAGTGTCAACTAAGTCGGCTAAATCCGATTTCGTTTTGATCTGAAATATGCGGCCCCGCGAGGGGCCGCCAAGAGGTGTACCCATGGAAATCACAGCAGCACTGGTTAAGCAGCTCCGTGACGCGACCGGCGTCGGCATGATGGACTGCAAGAAGGCCCTGGCCGAAACCAATGGCGACATGGAAGCAGCAGTCGATTGGCTGCGCACGCGCGGCCTGGCCAAGGCTGCCAAGAAGGCTGACCGCGTTGCCGCCGAAGGTCTGGTTGGCGTCGCCACCAATGGCACCACCGCGGCTGCCGTCGAAGTCAATTCCGAGACCGACTTCGTTGCGCTCAACCAGCAGTTCCAGTCGATCGTGAGCAATGTTGCCAAGCTGGCGCTCGACGCCGATGGCGACGTGGTCAAGCTCGGCGAAATGCCGTTCCCCGGTTCGGGCCATTCGGTTTCGGCCGAATTGACCGAAGCCATCGCCAAGATCGGCGAGAACATGAACCTGCGCCGTACCCAGACCGTTTCGGTCACGGACGGCGTGGTGGAAAGCTATGTGCATAACGCGGTCAAGCCGGGTCTCGGCAAGATCGCCATCCTGGTGGCTCTCGAGTCGACCGGTGACAAGGCTGCCCTGTCGGCTCTCGGCAAGCAGCTCGCCATGCACATTGCTGCCGCCCAGCCGCAGGCCATTGCCCCCGAAGAACTGGACCAGGATGTGGTCGCTCGCGAGCGCGCCATCATTCTTGAGCAGGTCAAGGAATCGGGCAAGTCCGCCGAGATCGCTGAAAAGATGGTCGAAGGCCGCATGCGCAAGTATTTCGAGGAAGTCACCTTGCTGTCGCAGGTGTTCGTCGTCGATGGCGAAACCAAGGTCGCCGACGTGCTCAAGAACGCCGAGAAGGATGTCGGCGCTCCGATCAAGCTGACCAAGTTCGTGCGTTTCGCACTGGGCGAAGGCATCGAGAAGGTCGAGACCGACTTTGCCGCCGAAGTCGCCGCTACTGCCGGCGTCAAGTAAGCCACTTGCGGATGGGCCTTCGGGCCCGTCCGCTGCTCTCCGTCTGGCCATGATTTGGCCGGGGATTGAGCGCAGAAACCTCGCCTAGCTACAATTTGCACAGGTTCAGTGCTTCCCCTTGGCAGCACGATTGCCTAGTGTCGCGCGGGTGCCGCCGGATTCGGTGCCCCAAAACAATTTTTCTTGAAGGGGTTCGCCGATGGCGCCTGCCTACAAACGCATTCTGCTCAAGGTCTCGGGCGAAGCGCTGGCGGGGGATAATTCCTTCGGTATCGAACCACCCTTTTTGCAGGCCATCGCCAAGCAGATCGCCGATGTCGCCAATACAGGCGTGCAGATCGGTGTCGTGGTGGGCGGCGGCAATATCTTCCGCGGCATGGCGGGCGCTGCTGATGGCACCGATCGCGTTACCGCCGACCTTATGGGTATGCTCGGCACCATGATCAACGCGCTGGCGCTGTCCAATGCGATTTCCCGCCAGGGCATTAAATCCAAGGCGTTCAGCGCCGTGACGATGCCCAATGTGGCCGACACCTTTACCGCTCGCGCCGCCAAATCGGCGCTCGAAGATGGTTTTGTGGTGGTGCTGGGTGGCGGTATCGGCAACCCATTCTTTACGACTGACACCGCGTCGACGTTGCGCGCCATCGAACTCGAATGCGATGTCGTGCTCAAGGGCACCAAGGTCGACGGGGTCTATACCGAAGACCCGATGAAGAACCCCGACGCGCGCCGCTATGACACCGTCAGCTATGACGAAGTCATCGGGAAAAACCTCAAGGTTATGGATACGGCGGCTTTCGCGCTTGCCCGCGACAATTCCATGCCGATAATCGTATATGCGCTCGACGATCCGGGCGGGCTGACCGGTGTGCTTGCCGGCAAGACCCGCAGCACCCTGGTCAGCGCATCGAACTAGACGAGAAGGACTTTAGCCATGGCCGTCAGCTACGACCTGAGCGAACTCAAAAATCGCATGCAGAAATCCATTACCTCGCTGCGCGAGGAATTGGCCGGACTGCGCACGGGCCGCGCCAGCGCGAGGCCTGCTGGAGCCGGTAACGGTGGAAGCCTATGGTTCGCGCATGCCGCTCAACCAGGTGGCTACCGTGACGGTGCCGGAGCCGCGCATGCTCAGCGTGCAGGTGTGGGATCGCTCCATGGCCAACGCCGTCGAAAAAGCGATCCGCGATAGCGGCCTGGGGCTCAACCCGATGGGGGAGGGGCAGATTATCCGCGTGCCGCTGCCCGAACTCAATGAAGAGCGCCGGCGCGACCTGACCAAGGTTGCCCACAATTATGCCGAACAGGCCCGCGTTGCAGTGCGCCATATCCGCCGCGATGGCATGGACATTCTCAAAAAGGCCGAAAAAGACGGCGATATGAGCCAGGACGATGCCCGTGTGCAGTCCGACCTGGTGCAGAAGGCGACCGATGCGGCCGTGGCCGAAATCGATAGTGTCGTCGCTGCCAAGGAACAGGAAATCATGCAGGTCTAAGCTTGCGCCCACTGCGCCAGGAGAGCGTGGATGTCCATCGACCCCGCCAGCATTGCCGAACTCGCTCCGCCTGCGTCGCTGCGCATTCCGGCGCATATCGGCGTGATCATGGACGGCAATGGCCGCTGGGCGAAAGCGCGCGGCAAGCGCCGCACCGAGGGGCATATCGAGGGCGTCAAGGCGCTGCGCAATCTCGTCGAGCTGTGCATCAATTACGGCGTGGCAAACCTCACCGTGTTCAGTTTCTCGTCGGAAAACTGGACGCGACCCAAGGATGAGATTGTTTTCATCTTCAATCTGTTGCGCCGCTTTGTTGCATCGGATTTGCAGCGGCTGATCCGCAACAATGTGCAGGTACGCATCATCGGCTCGCGCGACGGGCTCGAGCCCTCCCTGATCCGGCTGATCGACGATGTCGAGGCCAAGACGGCGGCCAATACCGGCCTCGTGTTGATCGTCGCCTTCAACTATGGCGGCAAGGCCGAAATCGTCGACGCGACACGGCGGATTGCTGCCGAAGTCGCAGCCGGCCGGCTGGCGCCATCGGACATTACCGAGGCCACAATCGAAGCGGCGCTCTATACAACCGGCATTCCGCATCCCGACGTGATCGTCCGCACCAGCGGCGAGCAGCGCATTTCCAATTTCCTGCTCTGGCAGGCAGCCTATTCGGAATTCGTCTTCGTGGATGAGTATTGGCCCGATTTCGACGAGGCCACATTCCTTCGTGTGCTGGAGATTTTCTCCCAGCGCGTCAGGCGGTTCGGCGGTATCGAGGCGGCATCACCTTGACCAATCCAGGCGATTCCTCGTCAGAACCTTCTGCCAATCGCCGCCGCTTGTGGTCCGATCTCGGGCCGCGTCTCGCCTCCGCTGCCGTTCTGATTGCCTTGACCGCCACCGCGCTTTATCTGGGCGGCTATGTGTTTTCGGCCGTGGTCGGCGGGGTATTTGGCGGCGTCTATCGCGAATGGGAAACCATGGTGTCGCGGGCGCCACTGACGCCCGGCGGCATGGCGCTGATCGGGCTGGTGGCGCTGTCCGGGGTGGTTTTCCCGCTATTCGGGCCGCTGGGCAGCATGTCCGTCATCGCCGTGGCCTGTGTCGTCGCGTTGGCAATGCGCGGCGAAGGGATCTGGTGGCGTGTACTTGGGCTGGTGATTTTCGGCGCCATCATCATTGCCGCCCTGATGATGCGGGGCACCACGATCCACGGCGTCTGGGCCGGGCTTTACCTCGGCACGGTGGTGTGGATGACTGATTCTGCAGCCTTTTTTACTGGCCGGCAGATCGGTGGGGAAAAGCTCGCGCCCGATATCTCGCCGTCCAAGACCTGGTCGGGCGCACTCGGTGGATTAGCGCTCGGAACCGGGGCAGGGCTGTTGCTATGGATTATCATCACGGATTCCCCATGGTGGATCGGCCTCGTGCTGTCGGCCTCGATCAGCGTTCTTGGGCAGTTGGGCGATCTGGGCGAAAGCGCAATCAAACGTCATTTCCGCATCAAGGACAGCGGCGATATTATTCCGGGTCATGGCGGCCTGATGGACCGGCTCGATAGCCTCACATTTGGCGTCTTGCTGGTTTTGATCGTGGGCGGCCTGCATGGCGGCTTTGACGCCGTGGCCCAGGGCCTGCTCTACTGGTGATGACCCGGCCGCCAAGGTGGCCGGATCGATAAGGAACGACATGTTCGACTTCGCCTTCTGGTTGCTTTCCTACGTCATTCCGTTCCTGGCGGTGCTCACCGTCATCGTGTTCGTGCACGAGATGGGGCATTACCTGGTGGCGCGCTGGAATGGGGTGGCGATCCAGACCTTTTCCGTCGGCTTCGGCCCGGAACTGATCGGCTGGGACGACAAGCACGGCACGCGCTGGCGGATTTCCGCAATTCCGCTCGGCGGTTACGTGCGGTTCGTCGGGGATATGAATGCTGCCAGCGTGCCGGACAATGAGGCGCTGGCCAACGTTGATCCCGAACTCGCGCCGCGGCTGTTCGCCAACAAGAATGTGTGGCAGCGCATCGCCGTAGTGGCTGCCGGCCCCATCGCCAACGTCATCCTCACCTTTGTCATTCTCTACGTCCTGCTGCTCGGCTATGGCCGCTACACCATTCCCCCGGTGATCGGGGAAGTAGTGGCGGCCTCGGTTGCCGAGGCGGCGGGGCTGGAAGCGGGTGACACTGTCGTGTCGGTCGACGGCTATGCCGTGCATGGCTTCGATGATTTCCAGCGCTTTATCGCCACCGCACCGCAGCGGCCAGTCAGCATCGTCGTCGAGCGTGGTGGTGCGGACCAGACCATTGAGCTGACGCCCGAAGCCGTCGAGGTGCAGGATCGCTTCGGGAACAACCAGCGGATCGGCCGCATCGGGGTGAGTCGGAATGTCGATCAGGCCGATGTGAGCCTCTATCGGCCCGGTCCAATCGAGGCGATTGGCATGACGGTGGAAGAAATTCGCTTCATCGTGCAGCGCACCGGCGCCTTCCTAGGCGATTTTTTCGTCGGCCGCGGCGATGTCGAACAATTGGGTGGCCCGGTCAAAGTCGCCAAGGTTTCCGGGGAAGTGGCGACGCTCGGCATCATCGCGCTGATCAATCTGACAGCCTTGTTGTCGCTTAATATCGGAATCTTCAACCTTTTACCCGTACCTATGCTCGACGGCGGGCACTTATTGTACTATCTCGTCGAAGCCGTGCGAGGGCGTCCGCTCAGCATGAAAGTTCAGGAAATAGGGTTCCGTTTCGGGTTTGCCCTGGTCCTGGCTCTCATGGTGTTCACGCTCTTTAACGACACCCTGTTTGCCTATCTGAGAACTCTGGGTTAGCCTTTGGTTAACCTTGGTTCGCAAGGTGTTGCAGGAATACAAGTGCACCAATCATTTGCTAACCGCGTCGAGGCTTCCGCCTTGCCGTTGGTTAAAAAGACGGTAAAACGGTGTAATGGAGTTTGCTTGGGGGAGCGCTGTGCATGGCGAGCCCTTGGGCCTGGTCGCAGAAGGCAATAAAAATATGATCCACCCCACCAAGCTGATGCGCGGCGCTTTCTTGGCGCTGGCAATCCTGGGCGCTGCCCCGCTGGCAGGTTCTGGTGTTCCGCTTCTTGGCGTTGTCTCTGCTCACGCCCAGCAACAACAGCTTGTTGGCTCGGTATTGTTCGAGGGAAACCGTCGTTTCTCCGACAAGCAGCTGCTCACCATGGTGGACATGTCCACTTCGGGCATCTTCTCCCAGCAGCGCCTCGCAGCCGATACTGAAAGCATCCGTCAGGCCTATGATCGCGATGGCTTCCGCGGCGTGTCGGTTACGGCGCGCACCGAAGTTATTCCGGATGGCCGCGTCCGCGTGACCTTCGTGGTCAATGAGGGCGATCGCGCCGGCATCGCTGCAATCAATTTCACCGGGAACAATGCGTTCAATTCCGGCAATCTCAAGGGCGCGATGCTCACCAAGGAAACCGGCTTCCTGAGCTGGCTTTTCAAGGATGACAGCTATGACGAGCAGAAGCTCGCCGTCGACCGTGAGCGCATCCGCCTCTATTACGCTAATCGCGGCTATCCCGACACGCAGGTGACTTCGGTCGGTGAGTTCGATGCCTCGCGCAATGCCTACTTCATCAACTTCACCATCAATGAAGGCCAGAAGTACACCTTCGGCAATGTCGGCATCGAGACCAGCATCGATGGCCTCAACACCAATGCGCTGACCGGTTCGGTCGATACCCGTGAGGGTGGCGGCTACTCGGTTACCGATCTGCAGAAGACCATCGAGGACATGTCCTACGAGGCCACCTCGCAGGGCTATGCCTTTGCCGACGTCCGTGCTCGTCTCGATCGTGATGTCACTAATGGCCGCTTCAATGTCACCTATCTGGTGGATGAGGGTGCTCGCATCTATGTCGAGCGCATCAACATCACCGGCAACACCAAGACCCGCGACTTCGTGATCCGTCGCGAACTGGAATTCGGTGAAGGCGACCCCTTCAACCGTTCCATGGTGATCCGTGGCCGCAAGAATATCGAAGCGCTCGGCTTCTTCTCCGCCGTGCAGCTCTCGACCGCTCCTGGCTCTGCCGCCGACAAGGTCGTGCTGAACATTGCCGTGACCGAACAGTCGACGGGTGAGTATGGCGCGACGGCCGGTTACTCGACTTCGGAAGGCATTCTGGGCGAAATCTCGCTGACAGAACGCAACTTCCTGGGTCGTGGCCAGTATCTGCGCGCTGCAATCGGCGCGTCGGAATCGGGTCGTACCTTCGACTTCTCGTTCACCGAACCTCGCTTCATGGGCCTCAAGGTTGCTGCCGGCGTGGATGCGTATCACCGCATCACCGACGAATCCTCGCGGAACTATTATGGCGTCCAGGCGACCGGCGGCCAGCTGCGTGCCAGCATGCCGATCATGGGCGACCTGTCGGCGACGGTGTTCGCTGGTGCCGAGCGCAAGCTGATCTCCGATACGGACGGTACCTATAAGTCGCTGCTGCTCAATGATGGCGATGAGTTCTACAAGGCATTCGTTGGCTACACGCTGACCTGGAATGGCCTGGACGACACCAAGAAGCCGACGAGCGGTCTCTATGCGACCTTTACTCAGCAATATATCGGCTGGGATCACAACCTGCTGAAGAGCGAAGCTCGTGCCCGCTACTTCGTGCCTCTGCTTGACGACAGCGGCATCGTTGCCAGCGTCAGGGGCCAGGCTGGCGTGATCAACGACTTCAGCGACAATGGCGTCAATGTCGTCGAAGCTTTCCTGCCTGGTTCGCAACTGATCCGTGGCTTTGAAAGCCGTGGCCTGGGTCCGCGTATTGTGGGTGACCAGTATCTGGGCGCCACCATGTATGCTGGCCTGTCTGCTGAAATCCAGTTCCCGATCCCGGTTCTGCCGGAGACCTATGGTCTGTCGGGTGCAATCTGGGCTGATGCTGCCTGGATCGATGATGGCAGCCTGCCGAATACGAATGGCAATGCGGTTGATCCGGAGAGCATTGACTCGCCGTGGCGGACTTCGATCGGCGCCTCGCTGATCTGGGACTCGCCGTTCGGCCCGCTGCGTGGCGACTTCGCCCACGTGCTGAACAAGTCGACCGACGACCGCACCCAGCTGTTCCAGCTGACCCTGCAGACTCTGCTGTAGGCTAAAGTGCAGTGACTCAGTTATTGAGCCGCGGGGCGGTAGCGCCGCGGCTCAATCTTTTTAAGTGACATCATGGTCGATACCCGATTTCATCGTTTTGCCGGAACGGCCACGCTTGGCGCGATCCTGACTGCGGTGGGCCGCAGTGAATTGCTGCCCTCCCAGCAGGCCAACCCGGCAATATCGGGTGTCGCCGAGCTGGATCTTGCCGCTCCGGGCGATCTCGCCCTAGCTGCCCACGCCAGTTACACCGAGGCTCTCCGCAAGACCTCGGCAGGCGCCGTCATCGTCTTGCCGGCATTGCGCGATGCCGTTCCGGCCGGCAGCGTGGCGATTGTCACCGACAAGCCCCATCACCTGTTTGCCGATATTCTCGATCAGCTCTATCCGTCCAACACGCGCTCCATCATTTCGGCCGGCCGGGACGATCTTGGCGCACCGATCTTTGAGCGCGATGTGACGCTGGGCTCCAATGTGGTGATTGGCGCCGGGGTCGAAATCGGTCGCGGCACGATCATCGGCGCTAATACGGTCATCGGTGCCGGCGTCACCATCGGCCGCAATTGCATTATCGCGGCCAATTGCACCATCGATTGTGCCCATATCGGCAATGATGTCGTCATCCAGTCCGGCGTGCGCATCGGTACCGAAGGGTTCGGCTGGCTGGATTTCGGCATCAGCAACCGCAAGCTGCCGCAATTGGGCCGGGTCCTGCTTCAGGACCGCGTTGAAGTGGGCGCTAATTCTACCATCGATCGGGGGGCGCTGGGCGACACCATGGTCGGTGAAGGCACCAAGATCGATAATCTGGTCCAGATCGGTCATAACTGTCGGATTGGCCGCAATTGCATCATCGCGGCGATGAGCGGGCTGGCGGGTTCGACCGTGATTGGCGACAGCGTCCTGATGGGCGGCGGCGCCGGCACCTCCGGCCATCTGACGATCGGGTCGGGCTCGGTGATCCACGGCCGGGCAGCCGTCACCAAGGACTGGCCTGCCGGATCCAAACTTGCCGGAGCTCCGGCGCAGGATATAAGAGATTTCTGGCGCGAGATCGCCACAATGCGCAAACTGACAAAAGGGGACAAGCGGGGATGACCGACAGCGCGATAGAGGGTACTGAGCTGGCGGCGATGGACATTGCCGAAATCCTCAGGAGCCTGCCTCACCGCTATCCGTTCCTGATGATCGACAAGATTATCAAGATCGACGGCGATGAGACGGCCGTGGGCATCAAGAACGTCACGTTCAACGAACCCATCTTCCAAGGCCATTTTCCCGAAAATCCGATTTTCCCCGGTGTGCTGATCATCGAGGGCATGGCGCAGACTGCGGGCGCGATCGTGATCAAGCACGATGCTGGCGGCGGCAAGAAGAACATCGTCTTGATGCTGGGCGTCGACAAGGCCAAGTTCCGTAAACCGGCAGGCCCCGGCGACGTCATCGAATTCCATATCGCCAAGATCCAGCGCCGACGTAATGTCGGGCGCTACCAAGCCAAGGCCATCGTCGAAGGCACCGTTATCGCGGAGGCGGAGATCACTGCCATGATCATCGAGGCAACACCGTGAGCGATGCCGCAATTCACCCGACGGCAATTGTCGGGCAGCACGCGCGCATCGGCAAAGGCGTCAAAATCGGCCCTTATTGCATCGTGGGGGACAAGGTCATCCTGCACGACAATGTGGAACTGGTGTCCCACGTCGTCATCGATGGCAATACCGAGGTCGGCGCGGGCTCGCGCATATTTCCGTTTGCCTCGGTCGGCCTGCAGCCGCAGGATCTCAAATATCACGGCGAGAATTCGCGCCTGGTGATCGGCGAGCGCTGCACGATCCGCGAGGGTGCGACCCTCAATCCGGGCACCGAAGGCGGCGGCATGCTGACCAAGATCGGCAATGACTGCCTGATCATGGCCAGCGCCCATGTCGCGCACGACGCCATCATCGGCAACAATGTCATTATGGCCAATTATGTGGGCATTGCCGGGCACTGCCAGGTTGGTGACAATGTCATCTTCGGCGGCAATTGCGTGGTGCATCAATTCACCCGCGTTGGCGCGCACGCCTTTATCGGCGCCCATTCCATGGTGGATGGCGATGTGATCCCCTACGGCATGGCGGTTGGCAACCGTGCGGTGCTGACGGGGCTCAATCTCGTTGGCCTCAAGCGCCGTAAGTTCGATCGCGAAGAAATCCACAAGCTGCGTGCGGCTTATCGCATGATCTTTGCCAGCGAAGGCACGTTGCGCGAGCGCGTCGAGGATGCGGCCGAATTGTTCAAGGGCAATGCCCTGGTGCAGGACGTCGTGGCCTTCATCGCCGCTGCGTCGGATCGCCCGATCCTGTTGCCGCGCAACGGTCCCACGCTCGATTAGGCGCCAGCAGCGGAGCGCCGCATGACATTGCCCATGGCCAGGCCGCTCAAGCTGTTCGTGCTGGCCGGCGAACCCTCCGGCGACAGGATTGCCGCCGACCTGGTCCGCCGCCTGTGCGAGCGGGTGGCACTGGACCTGAGCGGGGTCGGCGGCGATGAGCTGATCGGGCAGGGGCTGCGCTCGCTGTTTCCGATGAGCAATCTATCCGTCATGGGCGTTACCGATGTATTATTGCGCCTGCCGTTGTTGTTGTGGCGGATCGAGCAGACGGCGCGGGTGATCCGCTCGAGCCAGCCCGATATTGTGGTGCTGTTCGACGCCCAGGATTTTTCCGCGCTGCTGGCGCGGCGGCTGCGCGCTATGAAATATGCTGAGCCGATCCTGCTCTATGTAGCGCCCTCGGTCTGGGCGCGTTCGCCCGGGCGCGCGGCCAAGCTCACGCCGCTGTTCAATGAGGTGCTGGCTGTCTTGCCCTTCGAGCCCGAAGTGATGGCCCAGCTGGGCGGGCCGCCAACGGCCTATGTCGGCCATCCGGCTTTGCGCGAGCGCTTGCAGCAGCGGGACGCGGTGGAAGCAGGACCATTGGTCTTGCTGCCGGGCAGCCGGGATGGCGAGTTGCGGCGACATTTGCCGCTATTCCGGCAGGTCGCCGCAGAAGTGGCAAATCACCCCGCGGTGACCGGCTTTGTTATCCCAACCCTGCCGATCCTGGCCGAGCGGCTGCGCCGCGAAGTGGCGGATTGGCCCGTGCCGGTCACGGTGATTGCCGAGCGCTCGGAGCGAGCCGCGCTGTATCAGCGGGCGGTGCTGGCGCTAGCCGTTTCCGGCACGGCGACGCTGGAACTGGCCTTGGCGGGTGTGCCGATGGTCATCAGCTATGTCATGGACGGACATCAGGCTCGGGTCTACGAGAAGATCAATAGGCCCATGGTCGGCCTGCCCAATATCGTGCTCAAGCGAGCGGCGGCGCCAGAACTGGTCCTGTCGCAACCGGACGCCACGGAGCTGACCGGAGCGGTGCGCAACCTGCTCGACGACA
The DNA here is from genome assembly GCF_025452235.1 of Devosia neptuniae. NCBI lineage: Bacteria > Pseudomonadati > Pseudomonadota > Alphaproteobacteria > Hyphomicrobiales > Devosiaceae > Devosia > Devosia neptuniae. The sequence continues at coordinate 3,582,597 of NZ_CP104965.1, read as the reverse complement.
AGGCAGCCCGCCAGGCACAGATTGCCGCTTTTGGCGAGTTGTCAGACCTGATGGAACATGGCGAACCTGAATCCCCGCGCCAGGACCCTGCCGATCGGGTCCTTGCCTGGTGGCGAGGCTAAGCGCTCAACTCCGAATAGTGCTCATGAAAACGGCCCCATCCTCGAACAAGGATGGGGCCGCAGACTTGTAGAGGCAGACGCCTAGCGCGATGCGACGGGCGTGAAGTCGCGAGCTGGCGAGCCATTGTAGAGCTGGCGCGGGCGGCCGATTTTCTTCTGCGGGTCGGCGATCATTTCCTTCCACTGCGAAATCCAGCCGACGGTGCGCGCGACGGCGAACAGCACGGTGAACATCGAGGTGGGGAAGCCGATGGCCTCCAGGATGACGCCGGAATAGAAATCGACGTTCGGATAGAGCTTGCGATCGATGAAATAGGGATCCTCGAGCGCGATCTTTTCGAGCTCCTGGGCGACCTGCAGCGTTGGGTTATTGTGCACGCCCAGAATGTCGAGCACTTCCTTGGCTGTTGCCTGCATCACCGTGGCACGCGGATCGAAGTTTTTGTAGACGCGGTGACCAAAACCCATCAGGCGGAACGGATCGTTCTTGTCCTTGGCCCGAGCGATGAATTCGGGGATGCGGTCGACGGTGCCGATTTCCTTGAGCATGTTGAGCGCGGCTTCATTGGCACCGCCATGCGCCGGGCCCCACAGGCAGGCAACGCCGGCGGCGATACAGGCAAAGGGATTGGCATCGGACGAGCCGGAGAGGCGCACGGTCGAGGTCGAGGCATTCTGCTCGTGGTCGGCATGGAGCGTGAAAATCAGGTCCATGGCGCGGGCGATGCGGGGATCGACCTTGTATTCCTCGGCCGGCACGGCAAAGCACATATGCAGGAAATTGGCCGCGTAATCGAGATCGTTGCGCGGATAGACGAAGGGTTGGCCGATCGAATATTTGTAGGCCATGGCAGCGATCGTCGGCATCTTGGCGATCATGCGGATCGAGGCGATCTCGCGCTGCTGCGGATCATTGATGTCGGTGGAGTCGTGATAGAACGCAGCCATGGCGCCGACCACGCCGGTCATGACAGCCATTGGGTGAGCGTCGCGACGGAAGCCACGGTAGAAATAGTGCATCTGTTCATGCACCATGGTGTGGCGGGTTACCAGCTCTTCAAATTCGGCCATCTGAGCCTTGCTGGGCAGCTCGCCATAGAGCAGCAGATAGCAGACTTCGAGGTAGTTGCTCTTGGCGGCGAGCTGGTCGATTGGGTAGCCGCGATAGAGCAATTCACCCTTGTCGCCGTCGATATAGGTAATCGCGCTGTCACAGGCTGCGGTCGAGGTGAAGCCGGGATCGTAGGTGAACAGCCCGGTTTTGGCGTACAAAGATCGGATGTCGATTACTTCAGGCCCAACGGATCCGGCCAGTACCGGAAATTCGTAAGTCTGGTCCCCGATGACGAGTTTGGCGACTTTATCGGTCATTCAGCTCTCCTCGTTGGCCGCGCGCCCGAAGGGAAGGAATTTCGGTTGGGCTGGGCCGGCAAATCTGCGTAGCAGCATGCGGGAGAGGTATCAGTTTTCGCCCCCGCGATGCAATCGATAGGTAAGCAGCGCTTACCCTCCTCGCGCTCTAGTGAGCAGCGGTCTGGTCGGTCAGGCGGGCCATGCTTTCATCGCGCCCGATCAATACCATGACCTCGAAAATGCCCGGCGAAACGGTGCGGCCGGTGAGGGCGGCGCGCAGGGGCTGGGCGAGTTTGCCCAGCTTGAGGCCCTTGGCTTCGGCGAGCGCCCGCATGGCGGCGTCGATGGCTGGCACGCTCCACTCGTTGAGGCCGCGCAGGGTTTCTTCCATATCGGCCAGAACGCCGCGGGCATCGGGGGTCAACAGAGCCGATGCCGCTGTGTCGATAGCAAGCGGACGTGACGCATAGATGAACTGCGCCAGATCGATCAGCTCAAGAATGGTCTTGGCGCGCGGCTGCAGCTCGGGCAGGGCGGCGAGGGCCGTGGCCTTATTGGCGACCAGGCCTTCGAGATCCGTCAGGCGACCGACTTCCTCGGCCGTCGCGATCATGATGTCGTAGAGGTATTCCGGCTTGGCCTCGCGGATATAATGGCCGTTAATGCTCTCGAGCTTGACGAAGTCAAAGCGCGCGGCGCCCTTGTTGAGGCCTTCGAGGCTGAACCATTCCACCATCTGCTCGGTGGAGAAAATCTCGTCGTCGTCATGGCTCCAGCCCAGGCGAGCGAGATAATTGCGCAAGGCCTCGGGCAGATAACCCATTTGACGATAGGCCTCGACACCCAGCGCGCCGTGGCGCTTGGAGAGCTTGGCACCATCAGGGCCATGGATCAGGGGGATGTGGGACATCTCCGGAATGGACCAGCCCATGGCGTTGTAGATGACGATCTGGCGGGCGGCATTGGTCAGGTGGTCGTCGCCACGGATAATATGGGTGACGCCCATATCGTGATCGTCCACCACTACGGCATGCATATAGGTGGGCGTGCCATCGGAACGCAGGATGATGAAATCATCCAGGTTCTCGGTCTTGAACACGACCTTGCCCTGCACGTGATCATCGACGACGATCTCGCCGGTGAGCGGGGCCTTGATGCGGATGACGGGCTCGACGCCGGCCGGGGCCTCCTTGGGATCGCGATCACGCCAATAGCCATTGTAGCGCGGCGGCTTGCCGGCAGAGCGGGCTTCCTCGCGCATCTGGTCGAGTTCGGCGGGCGAGCAATAGCAATAATAGGCATGGCCCATTTTCACCAGCTCATGCGCCACTTCGGCGTGGCGCGCGGCCCGGCCGAACTGGCTGATCGGCTCGCCTTCCCAGGTGAGGCCGAGCCAGGTCAGGCCGTCGATCAGCGCCACGACGGCGGCTTCGGTGGAGCGTTCCCGATCGGTGTCTTCGATGCGCAGGAGCATCTTGCCGCCGGTCTTGCGGGCATAGGCCCAATTGAACAGCGCCGTACGGGCACCGCCAATGTGTAGATAGCCGGTGGGCGAAGGAGCGAAGCGGGTGACAACCTGAGACATGGCGACCGGAAAGTTTGGACGAATTTGCGAGCCGTGTGTACCATAGAGGGGCACGAGCGCAAGGGCGGGGGCTAGGCGGGTGCTGGGGGCAGAAACACTTGAGCCGAGAACCGCGCCGGAGCGGGCGCGCCTCCGGCCGAATCCAGTTCCGGTAAAACGGCAAGTATGGCCGCTAACTAAAGGCCGCGGCAGCGTTTTGGCCTCGCTCCACGATGGACTATCTACTGCCATCGCAACGCGGCGGCTGTTTGTACTGCTGCCCTTCGCCATGATTTTCGGACTGGCGGCTTATGCCCAATTGCCGTTTGAACCGCTGCCGCAGGCTTTGATCGGCGTCGCTTTGGTGCTCGGCGTGGCAGTGGCCATGGCTTGGCGGTTCCGGGCCTTACCCGTAGTCGCATTGCTCGGCGCATTCTGGGCCGGGTTCTGTCTGCTGCCGATTCACAGCGCATTGTTCGGCACGCAAATGCTCGCATTTCCTGCCTATGGCGAGTTTGAGGCACGGGTCGACGAGATCATCTCGGCCAATGCGGAGGAGCGCCGGATTGTTGTGTCGAACCTAGTGCCGATAGGAGCGACGCGGCCGGTGGCAATCACCAAAGCGCGGTTGCTGGTGCCTGCCGAGCCGGCGCTGGAACTGGGCGACACCATATCCGGCCGGTTCCGGCTGGCGCCCGTACCGGGGCCGGTTCTGCCCGGCGGCTATGACGGGCAGTTTCATTCGTATTTCTCCGGCATTGGCGCCTATGGCTCGGTGATTGGCGATTTTACACTGGTGACGCCAGCCAGCGGATTTGATGCAAGCCGCATGATTGAGAGCCTGCGCTTCAGCATCGGTGCGCGGATCGATGCGGTGCTCGATGGCGACACGGCAGCGATCGGCCGGGCCATGGTGATGGGCGACCAAAGTGCGCTGAGCGACGAGACGCGGGATATACTGGCCGAGTCGGGGCTGGCGCATATCTATTCGATTTCCGGCCTGCACCTGTCGATCGTGGCGGGCGGGGTGTTCTGGCTGTTGCGATTGGGACTGGCCTCGGTGCCGGCTTTAGGCACGCGGCTGCCGGTCAAGAAACTGGCTGCCATTGGCGGGCTCGTTGCTGCGGCCGGCTATCTCATGCTGGCGGGCGGACCGGCCAATGTGCCGGCTTTGCGCTCCACCATCATGCTGGCGCTGATTTTTGGCGCAGTGTTGGCGGGGCGGCGGGCGCTGACCATGCGCAACGTGGCGTTCGCCGCACTGGCGATCATTCTGATCGATCCGGCCAGCGTATTCCGGCCCAGTTTCCAGCTGTCTTTTGCTGCCGTGGTTGGGTTGATCGGGTATTTTGAGCTGCCGCGCCGGCCGGTAAAGGGGCAGAGCGGCTGGCTGCTGCGCATGGGCAGCACGGTCTGGGTGACCGCGATGACCAGCTTCATTGCCGGTCTGGCGACGCTGCTCTTCTCCGCCTATCACTTCCAGCAGACGGCGCCGCTCGGCGTCATCGGCAATGTGCTGGTGCTGCCGGTGGTCAGCCTCGTCATCATGCCATTTGCCGTAATCTCGGTCCTGCTGATGCCCTTCGGCATCGAAGGGGCCGCTGTATCCATCATGGGGTGGGGAATCGACCGCATGGTGGGTGGCGGCGTGCTGGTGGCCGGCTGGAGCGAAGGGCTGACTGGTAACCCGCTGCTTACGCCTGTCGCCATCCTGATCGGCGTTGCTGCGCTGGCCTGGTTTGCCTTTGTCGGCAATTGGTGGCGGATGTTGGGGCCGGTGGTGGCGCTGCCCCTGATCCTGCTGCTGGGGCTCGATCAGCGGCCTGATATCCTGGTGGCCGACACGACGCAGGCCGTCGCATTACGCGGCGCCGAAGGCGTCGGGCTGGTGACCGGGCGCGCGGGCAGCTTTGCCGTGGAAGTGTGGAGCCAGCATTATCAGGAAGCGATTGGCGAAGGGCTGGCGGAGGCGCGCTGCGACAGCATTGCCTGTGTGGCGACAACGCCGGAATTTTCAATCGCCGTCATCAAGAGCGCGGCGGCCTTCGCCGAGGATTGCCCAACGCATGATCTGGTGATCAGCCGCATCAGGGTGCCGGCGACGTGTACTGTGGCACAATATATCGACGCGGCGGCGCTGCGGACGGGCGGGGTGCATTGGCTGCGTTGGGATGAAACGGCGGGGCGGTTCGAGATCCGCACCGCCGTTCCCAATACTACGAGGCCTTGGCGAGTTTTGCCACGGTGACGCCAGCGGCCGGCATTTCAGCTGTGCCCAGCACATAGCCGGATTCGTCGGCGGCCGGGTTCAGCACAGCAGCGCCGGAGCCGTAGTTCACATAGATGCGGAAGCCGTCGCGAACCCGGGAGCGAACGCCGGCGGGCAGCAATAGCGTGGGAACGTCGGCCTCGGCGATCAGGTAATCGACGATGCGCTGAACCAGTGCCTTGTTGCCGCTGGCGGCCAGGTAATGCAGCTTGCCCTGCGCGATCAGCACGGGCCAGCCGTCGGCATCCTCGATTTCGACCTCGGCGCGGGTTTCGATGCGCTCGCGCCAATGCCGCACGGCGCCGCCGCCGCCACGAACTTCCACCTCAAGGGTCGGATCGACGCTATCGATGCGCAGCACCTTGGCGTCGAGCAGATTGCTCGGCAGGTCTGGCGCCAGGGCGGCGGGAATGGCGAAGTTCTGCGTCTTGGAGCCGGAGCGGGGGCCAAGCAGGAGGTGGCCTTCAAAGTCGGCAATGGCCTCGCGCAGCGCGTCATTCCAGGCAAAGAGCGCGGGAATGGCGACGATGTCGTAGCCCGCAAAGCTCTTGGTGCTGGGCGACAGGATATCGATATCGACGCCATGCTTGCGGAAGGCGGCATAGACGGCGCGGACATGGGCGCTGTGGCTAAAACCCTTGGCCTGAGGCTGGATCTGCCAGGCCCACTCGCTCTGATAGTCGAAAACGATAGCAACGCGGCCCTTGGCGGCTGTGCCGGCGATGGCGGTCTGGCGCAGTTCTGCGGCGACCTGGCTGGCTTCATGATAGGCTGGCGCCGGTTCGCTATCTGGCCGCAACAGGCCGGCATGCATCTGCTCCTGCGCAAACGGGGCCTGCCGCCAGCGGAAATAGGAGACGACTTCGGCGCCGTGGGCAAAGGCTTCCCAGGCCCAGAGACGGGCCATGCCGGGGAGTGGATCGGGATTGAAATTGGCCCAGTTCACCGGGCCAGGCTGCTGCTCCATGATCCACATGCGGCCATGGCCGACGGAACGATAGAGATCGTGGTGGAAGGCCTGATAGTCGGGCTCGCCCTGGCGCATATAGTGGCGCTTGACGTCCTCGGGCTCGTCGCTCTGGGCAAGGTGGCCGAGCGGGTAGGCATCCCAACTGGCGACATCGAGCGTTTCGGCCACGTCGTAATGGTCGAACTCGGTATAGCGACCCATGAAATTATGGATGACCGGCAGGTCCGGCCGCTTGGTCTTGAGGATGTCGTACTGCACCTTGTTGAAGGCGGCGACCTGGTCGGAGGCGTAGCGGCGGAAATCCAGATCGTGGGCGGGCGCTGCTTCGGCGACCAACAGGTTGGGCAATTCGATTTGGTCGAAACGATTATATTCCATCGACCAGAAGACATTGCCCCAGGCCTCGTTCAAGGCTTCGATCGTGCCGTAGCGGGCTTCGAGCCAGGTGCGGAACCCGGCTTCGGCGGCGGGGGAATAGGAATAGGTGGTGCCGTGGCAGCCATATTCATTGTCGGTTTGCCAGCCGCCAAGCGCGGGATGATTGCCGACGGCATCGGCCAGCAGCTGGGTGATGCGGGCGGCTTCCTCGCGATAGCCGAGATGGGAGAAATCGTAGTGGCGGCGTGAGCCAAACCCCTTTTTGCGGCCATTGGCATCGACGGCGAGCATATCGGGGTGCTTGTCGACCATCCAGCGCGGGGGCGTGGCGGTGGGCGTGCCGAAGACGACCTTGAGGCCGTGACGACCGAGCACATCCATGGCTCGGATGACCCAATCGAAATGCAGGTCGCCGGGACTGGGTTCGAACCTGGACCAGGCGAATTCGCCGATGCGGACGAATTTGATGCCGACCTCAGCCATGCGGGCGGCGTCGCGGTCCCACCAGTCTTCGGGCCAGTGTTCGGGGTAATAGCAAACGCCAAGGGCAGGGGTCATTTTGTGGCTCTAAAGGGCAATCGGAGTTTCAGGAAGGCCGGCGACATCGACGGCAATGGCAAACAGGCCACCGGCGACTTTCTCGGCGGCGAGTTGTTCGGCGCTGAGATTCTTGTTGGCAGTGGTGATGAACAGCGTTTTTAGATCAGGACCGCCGAAAGCGGGGCAGGTGACCTGGCTGACGGGAACTTCGATGACGCGGTCGATAGAGCCATCGGGCGCATGGCGGACGACGCAGGAACCACCCCAGCGGGCGTTCCAGAGATAGCCCTCGCTATCGACCACGGCGCCATCAGGATAGCCGCGATGATCCGAGACGTCGGCAAAGAGGGTCCAATCGCCGGTCGGCAAGCCGGTGGCCGGATCGGTGGGGCATTGCATAATTTTTTTGGTCGGCGTGTCGCTCCAATAGGCGATGCTGCCGTCCGGCGAAAAGCATGTCGCGTTGGGGATCTTGATTCCGGATTTGAGCGTGGTCAGCGTGCCGTTGCGATAGTGATAGACCGAACCGATTGGCGCTTCCGTTTCGCTCTTGGTCATGGTGCCGATCCAGAACGCGCCCGAGGGATGCACGCGGCTGTCATTGGTGCGGGTCAGCGCGTTGTCGGCCTCGATCTCGTTGATGCGGTTCATGCCGCCAGTGGCGAGATCAAACTGCTTGAGACCCGTTTCGGTGGCCAACACCAGCGTGTGGTCATCCACAATGGCTGCCGCAGCCACGATCTCGTTGAACAACCAGCTGTCGGCGATCTCGCCCGCAGCGGTCACGGCGAACAGTGTCTGCTCGTTGATATCGAAGAAGAACAACTGCTGGCGGCCTGCATGCCAGATCGGGCCTTCGCCCAGGGCACATTGGCTATCGAGCAGGAGTTTTGCTGTCTGGGTCATTGCGCCAGGCCCTTGTCATAGGCGGCGACAGCAATAGCGGCGCGCTCGGCGACCTGGGCCACGTCCATGCCGGGCTTGTAGATATAGGTGCCCAGGCCAAAGCCAGTACAGCCCACGGCGAAGAACTCGTCGAAATTGTCGGGGTTGGCGCCACCCACCGCATAGATCGGCATTTCCGGCGGTAGCACGGCCTTGATCGCCTTGATGCCCTTGGCACCCAGCACTTCGGCGGGAAAAAACTTGAGCCCCGTGGCGCCCGCCTTGATGGCGCGGAATGCCTCGGTGGGGGTGAAGACGCCGGGATAGGAGAGCATCTGGATGCGCACCGTCTCCTCGATCACCGCTTTATTGGTGTCGGGCGAAACAATGAATGTGCCCCCCGCATCGGCCACGGCCCAGACCTGCTTTTTGGTGAGCACGGTGCCTGCGCCGATGGCGGCTTTGTCGCCCAGGGCGTTGGAGGCCAGTGCAATACTGGTCAGCGCGTCGGGGGAATTGAGCGGCACTTCGATCATGGTGATACCGGCGGCGACCAGCGCCTCGCAGACGGCGACGGTTTCGGGCGGGGTGATGCCCCGCAGGATGGCGATGATATGACGGTGATTCATTGGGGTAACTCCGATCAGACGATGGCACTGCGGGCGGCTTTGAGGCCGGCCAGCACCACATCTGTTGCGTCGACGGGGATGCCTGTTGCGCCGGTTTTGGCGAGCACATCGGCATAAAGCGCGCAAAGTGCGGCCGAGCCGATCAATGGCACAGGTTCGGCACCGATCAGATGACGATTGCTGCCGATCTCGGTGCCGATCAACAGGCCGGACAGGAAGCCGGCGCACCAATCGGGCGCGCGGCCGGACAGGAGCGAGCCGGCGCGGACTTGGAACAATTGGCCGAGCAATTCCTGCGGGCGCTCGAGACCGGCCTCGGCACCGGCGGCAAAGCCTTCGGCGCGCCCGGGGCCATCGAGATTGCCATTGAGGGAATGGCGCAGCACCGAATGGGTGCTGAGGATTTCGAACAATTCGCCGGTCATTGCGGTAGCGAAATGATCGATGCGGGTGCCGTTGAGCTGCGCCCATTTGGAATGGGTGCCGGGCATGCAGACCACGCCGGTATAGCCGGGCCGCAGGGAGGCGAGCCCGAGCAACTGGGTTTCTTCGCCGCGCATCACATTGTCCGCGCCGTTCTTCTGGCAGACGCCAGGGAGAATCGAGACCGCGAAACGAGTGTTGGGCATGGCCGGCTGGACAGCACCCGCGAGCAGATGGCGCAGATCGGTGGGGGCTTCGAGATAGGGGGCTTCGAGCCACCCCTGGCGGGCGCCGGCCATGCCGCAGACCAGCACGTCGATGGCGCCGGCGCGTGTACTGGCGACCCCGTCGAGCAATTCGCTCAGCGCGGCGGAATAGTCCTCGCGCGTGAGCTTGCCCATGCCCTTGGGGGAATTGCGCGAGAACGCCACCGCGCCATCGGTAGCAATGCCCCAGGCGCGCAAGTTCGAGGTGCCCCAATCAACGGCGACCCAATCCACGATATCAGTCAAAATTACTCCCCCTGAGCCGCATGCCTTATCCCAGCGGCGCGACCCTAATCGTAGAGCGCCGGTGGAGCCAGCCAGAATCTGCGGCTGCCGGCGCGACAGAACAAAGGCCAGTCGCAGGTTTTCGTCTCCTCATTTGGTAAGCGAGCAGACGCGTTTTGGAACATTGCATAGCGCTTTTTCGTGCGCCTCTAAAAAGTATGATTTTTCGGCAGAATTCCGTTCACTCCCGCTGTGGGCATGCTAGAAAGCTGCAATCGTTGAGGCACGATCCGCCAGCGCGGACAGTGAGGTATGAGGAAATGACTGCCAGCAAGCCCCAGAAGCTGCGTTCGCGCGCTTGGTTCGATAATCCTGACAATCCAGACATGACAGCGCTCTATCTCGAGCGTTACATGAACTTTGGCGTGTCGCGCGAAGAGCTTCAGTCGGACAAGCCGATCATTGGTATCGCACAGACGGGGTCCGATCTTTCGCCTTGCAACCGCCACCACATTGTGCTGGCCGAACGCGTGCGCGAAGGTATTCGGGAAGCTGGCGGCATTGCCATTGAATTCCCAGTGCATCCGATCCAGGAAACCGGCAAGCGGCCGACCGCCGGGCTCGACCGCAACCTGGCCTATCTGGGCCTGGTCGAAGTGCTTTACGGCTATCCGCTGGATGGCGTCGTGCTGACCATTGGGTGCGACAAGACCACTCCGGCCATGCTGATGGGCGCGGCGACGGTCAATATTCCCGCGATTGCGCTGTCGGTTGGGCCGATGCTCAATGGCTGGCACAAGGGCGAGCGCACCGGCTCGGGCACTATTGTGTGGAAGGCCCGCCAGATGATGGCGGCTGGCGAGATCGATTATGCCCAGTTCATCGAACTGGTTGCGTCTTCGGCGCCGTCGACGGGCTTCTGCAACACGATGGGCACCGCGAGCACGATGAATTCTTTGGCGGAATCGCTGGGCATGCAATTGCCGGGTTCGGCCGCGATTCCCGCGCCGTATCGCGATCGCCAGGAAATGGCCTATCGCACCGGCAAGCGCATCGTGGACATGGTGCATGAGGATCTCAAACCCTCCGACATCCTGACCAAAGACAATTTCATCAATACGATCGTGGTCAATTCGGCCATCGGCGGTTCGACCAATGCCCCGATCCATATCCAGGCCATCGCCAAGCATATCGGCGTCGAGCTGGAACTGCAGGATTTCCAGACCTATGGCCACAAGGTGCCGTTGCTGGTCAACATGCAGCCGGCTGGCGAATATCTGGGCGAGGACTTCTACCATGCCGGCGGCGTGCCGGCAGTGGTCAACGAGTTGATGGGCCAGGGGCTGATCCGTGAGAACGCGCCGACCGTCAATGGCAAGACGATCGGCGAGAACTGCCGCAACAGCACGATCCAGGACGACAAGGTCATCCGCTCCTTCGACAATCCGCTCAAGGCTGAAGCCGGGTTCCTGGTGCTGCGTGGCAATCTGTTCGACAACGCCATCATGAAGACCAGCGTGATTTCCTCGGAATTCCGCGACCGCTATCTCAACAATCCGGCCAGCCCCGGCGCGTTCGAGGGCAAGGCCGTGGTGTTCGACGGGCCGGAGGATTACCACCACCGGATCGACGATCCTTCCCTCGAAATCGACGAACATACCCTGCTGTTCATGCGCGGCGCCGGCCCGATCGGCTATCCGGGCGCGGCGGAAGTCGTCAACATGCGGCCGCCTGATTATCTGATCAAGAAGGGCATCCATGCGCTGGCTTGTATCGGCGACGGCCGCCAGTCGGGCACTTCGGGTTCGCCCTCGATCCTCAATGCATCGCCCGAAGCGGCCGCCGGTGGCAATCTCGCCATCCTGCGGACCGGCGACCGGGTACGCATCGATCTCAATACCGGCACGGCCAATATCCTGATTTCCGACGAGGAAATCGCCACGCGCCGGGCAGATCTGGAATCGATGGGCGGGTACAAATATCCCAAGCATCAGACCCCATGGCAGGAAATCCAGCGCGGCATCGTCGGCCAGCTCGGCGACGGCGCTATTTTGAAGCCAGCTGAAAAGTACCAGCGGATTGCCCAGACCAATGGGATTCCGCGGGATAATCACTAGGCACGTTAAGTCTCAGAAACAGGAAGGCCCGCTAAACCAGCGGGCCTTTTTATTCGGGAAAGGCGCTTAAATGCTCATGTGCTATGCGCCAGACGCCTCTTCGCTTGCCGAGAACGGTCGTTCCTCTGCCGCTGCCTTGCGCCAGTTGCCCTTCGATGACCGCTTGCCAATGAAAACTATAGATGCAGCTTGCCGCCGCATCGGCCTTGGCGATCCAGCGGACGTCTTCCAGCCAATATCTTTCGTCTGATAAGCGCTGCCAGGTCCGCTCGAAGGCGGCTCGCACTGACTCCATGCCATGGTAGGAGCCAGAGCTGAACCAAAAGGTCGCGTCGTCATCGATCAACGATGTCAGCAGCTCAAAATCATGCTGGTTGATGAGCTCGGCATAAGCTGCCATCACCGCTTCAGGCGTGGCGCGATCCACTATCAGTACTTCCGCAGCAGCCCCACCAAGCGTCCCTGGACCTTGACCCGGTCAGGCGGGAAAATCCGGGTTTCATAGGCTGGGTTAGCAGCTTCGAGGGCGACGGTATTGCCCTTGCGGCGCAGGCGCTTGAGGGTGGCTTCTTCATCATCGACTAAAGCGACAATGATCTCGCCGGTGCTGGCCGATTCCTGCTTTTTGATCAGGACCGTGTCGCCATCAAAGATGCCGGCCTCGATCATGGAATCGCCGCGCACTTCCAGCGCGTAGTGTTCGCCGGCGCCCAGCATT